>NZ_JAZIBG010000024.1:0-199362 GCF_036621135.1 Aquincola agrisoli | reverse complement strand
TCGGGCAGGTCATGAAGTCGATCCTGCCCTTCTACGGCGCGCTCACCGTGTGCCTGGCGCTCGTCACCTACGTGCCGGCGTTCTCGCTCTGGCTGCCGGGGCTCTTCAAGTAAACAGGCGGCGCTGCCGCGACCGGGGCCACGGCGGGCGACCGCCGTGGCTCTTTTTCCTGGAGGTGATAACAACCGGCAGAGATGGCGCCAGGCCCGCGCGGCAAGCTGCGCACGATTGCCCAAACCGCCCGCCGCGGGCCCGCGCGCCGCACTCACGGCAGCGGCGGGCGCGGCCGATATTCCCCAGCGGCACGTCGGTTTGCGTGTCGCCTGACGCAGGGAGTGGGTGCCATGAAACGCAGCGGTTGGAAGCAGTGGCTGGGCCTCGGGCTCGTGGTGGTGTCGGCCTGGGCAGCCCCCGCGGCCGCGGCCGACCTGAAGGAGATCCAGGCCCGGGGTGAGCTGCGCCATCTGGGCATCCGCTACGCCAACTTCGTGACCGGCGACGGCGACGGTTTCGATGTCGAGCTGGTAAAGGGCTTCGCGAAGCACATCGGCGTCGACTACAAGCTCGTCTACACCGACTTCTACTCCGTGCTGCGCGACCTGCTGGGCCAGGAGGTGGGCCGCGACGGCGGCAAGGTGGTGCTGTCGGGCAGCTTCCCGGTCAAGGGCGACATGATCGCCACCGGCTTCACCGTACTGCCCTGGCGCGAGCAGGTCGTGCTGTACTCAGCGCCTACCTTCCCGTCGCAGGTGCTGCTGGTTGCCCGGGCCGATTCGCCGCTGAAGCCGATCGCCGGCAGCGAAGACCTGGCCAAGGACGTCGCGCAGACCAAGGCCCTGATCGGCCGCAGGAGCCTGCTGGTGATGGAGCGCACCTGCCTGGACCCGGCCAACTACGGGCTGAAGGGCATCGGCCTGGACCTGCGCGCCTACACCCGCAGCACCAACCTCAACGAGATGGTGCCCGCGCTGCTGAACGGCCACGCCGAACTGACGCTGCTCGACGTGCCCGATGCGATCCTCGACCTGCAGAAGTGGGCCGGCAAGATCAAGGTGCTGGGCCCGATCTCGGAAGAGCAGGCGCTGGCCGCCGCGTTCCCGAAGGGGTCGCCCGAGCTGCGCGACGCATTCAACGCCTACCTCGCGAAGATCAAGGCCGACGGCAGCTACGGCAAGCTCGTCGACAAGTACTACCGGGGCATCCGGCGCTACTTCCCCGCGTTCTTCGCCCAGCGCTGAGCGGTCCGGCGGATCCTTGTCCATGCGCCTGCTGACACGCTGGCCGGTCCTCGTGGCGCTCATGTTCGGCGCCTACGCCGCCGCGCTGCTGTTCAACGCGTTCCAGGCCCAGGCGCAGCTGCGTTCGGCCGCGGAGGCCCGCGTGGTGGCCGACAGCAAGCGCGTGGGCATCCTGATGAGCGACGTGCTCGCCGACCGCATGCAGGACGCCGCCGGCCTCGCGGAGCTGCCGGAGATCCGCAGCTACTTGGCCAACAAGTCGCTGGGCATGTCGGGGCGCTACGGGCTCGACGCCAACCTGGGCGCGATCGAGGCCGCCTTCCACGGCGAACGCAGCCGCCAGACCACCCGCGGCGGCCTGGTCTCGGCCCAGATCGCCTTCTACGACGAAGAAGGCCGGCTGCTGGCCGAGATGGTGCCGGGCGCGCCGCCACGCATCGCGCCGGCGGAGGGTCCGGCGTCGCCGCAGCAGTCGGTCGACCGCGCCGCCGCCCGCCTGGTGACCACCGTGCCGGTGATCCACAAGGACACGGCGGCGGGCACCGTCGTCACGGTGGCCGAGCTCGCGCCGCTGACCCGCTCGCTGATCGCGTCGGACACCTACCGGGAGCTGCTGCTCACCGACCGCGGCGAGGAGCTGAAGCTGGCCGCCGCCAGCGGGCTGGGCGCCGAACTGCTGCGCAGGCTGGCCGCGATGCCGGCGCACACGCCGGTACCGATCGACGGCGGCCTGCTGGCGATCAACTCCCCGGTGGCCGGTGCCGGGCTGACAGTGGTGTCGCTGCTCGCTGCCGCCGACGTCTACAACCACCTGACCTCCCGGCCGATGCTGTACGCCGCCTGCGCGGTGCCGCTGCTGCTGCTGCTCGCGGCGTTGATGTACGAGCGCATGCGCAGCCGCACCGAGCGCCTGCAGTTCGCGCTCGACGGTGGCGGCGAATGTGTCTGGGAATGGGAGATCGAACGCGGGCGCTGGCGCTACTCGCCGGGCTGGCTGCGCATGCTCGGCCTGTCGGCAGCCGCGGCGGGCACCTCGCTGCGCGCATGGGAGGAGCGCATCCACCCCGACGACCGCCACCGCGCCCTGGCCGAGCTGCGCGGCCACCTCGGCGGCACGCGCGACACCTACGACAGCGAGCACCGCGTGCGCACCGGCGAAGGCCGGTGGCTCTGGGTGCACGACAGCGGCATCGTCGCGCGCCGCACGCGCAACGGCGCACCGGCCACCATGGTGGGCACCTGCAGCGACATCGGCGAGCGCAAGCAGGTGGAGGCCTCGCTGCTGTCCAGCGAGCAGCGCCTGCGCACCATCTACAACGGCATCGGCGAGGCGCTGCTCATCCTCGACCTCCAGGCCGACCGCATCCTCGACGGCAACGACCGCGTGCTGGAGATGTTCGGCTGCACGCGCGAGGCACTGTATTCGCTGACCTTCGCGAGCCTCGGGGAGGGGACGCCGATGTCCTGCGCCCCGGAGATCGAGCAATGGGCGTCGAAGGCGGCCGGCGGCACGCCCCAGTCCTTCGAGTGGCGCGCACGGGCGCGCGACGGCCGCGAGTTCTGGGTCGACGTGAGCATGCGCCGTGCCGACCTCGGCGAGAGCGAGGACCGCCTGCTGGTGCTGATGCGCGACATCTCGGAACGCAAGGAGTCCGAGGAGACCATCTGGCGCCAGGCCAACTTCGACGGGCTCACCGGCCTGCCCAACCGCCGCATGTTCCATGCGCGCCTGGAGCAAGAGATCCGCCAATCGCGCCGCACCGGCACGCCGATGGCGGTGATGTTCCTCGACCTCGACCGCTTCAAGGAGATCAACGACACGCTCGGCCACCACATCGGCGACGTGCTGCTGCTGGAGGCGGCGCGCCGCGTCGGCCTGTGCGTGCGCGAGTCGGACCTGGTGGCCCGGTTGGGCGGCGACGAGTTCACCGTCGTGCTGACCGGCCTGCAGGACCTCGACGGCGTGGACCGCGCCGCGCAGGCCATCCTCGACAAGCTCAGCGAGCCTTTCGAGCTCGACGACGAGCGCGTCTACATCACCGCCAGCATCGGCATCACGCTCTACCCGCGCGACGCCGCCGACGCGCACACGCTGCTGAAGCAGGCCGACCAGGCGATGTACGCCGCCAAGGCGCAGGGCCGCAACCGCTTCAGCCACTTCACGCCCTCGATGCAGACCGCCTCGCAGTCGCGGCTGCGGTTGGCCGGCGACCTGCGCGCGGCGATCGGCGGGCCGCAGTTCAGGCTGCTCTACCAGCCGATCGTCGACCTGCGCACCGGCGCCTTGCGCAAGGCCGAGGCGCTGCTGCGCTGGCAGCACCCGGCACGCGGCGCCGTGAGTCCTTCGGAGTTCATCCCCGTCGCGGAGGAAACCGGCCTGATCGTCGAGCTCGGCGACTGGGTGTTCCGCGAGACGGCGCGCCAGGTGCAGGCCTGGCAGCTGCGCCACGGCATCGACCTGGAGGTGAGCTTCAACGTCTCGCCGGTGCAGTTCCACCGCATGGACGGCCTGCAGGCGCAGTGGGCGCGGCACCTGCGCGAGATCGGCCTGCCGCAACGCTCGCTGACGCTGGAGATCACCGAAGGCCTGCTGCTCGATGCCAACCAGGCCGTCACCGAGCAGCTGCTGAAGTTCCGCGACGCGGGCCTGCGGGTGGCGATCGACGACTTCGGCACCGGCTACTCGTCGCTGTCGTACCTGAAGAAGTTCACGATCGACTACCTGAAGATCGACCAGTCGTTCGTGCGCAACCTGTCGCCGGACTCCGAGGACATGACGCTGTGCGAGGCCATCATCGCGATGGCCCACAAGCTGGGCATCCAGGTGATCGCCGAGGGGGTGGAGAGCGAGGCCCAGCAGGCCCTGCTGGCCCGCGCGGGCTGCGACTTCGGCCAGGGCTACGCGCTGTCGCGGCCGCTGGAAGCCCAGGCCTTCGACGCCCTGCTCGCTCGGCGGGCCGAGCGCCCTGCCCGGCCGGCCGCGGCGGGCCTCGGGGGCGCGGCGGCGCAGAGCGCGACGGTCAGGCCGGCATCGGGCGCCAGGGTCCGCAGGCGGCCCCGGCCCTTGTCCACCCGCTGGTAGCGCGCGGACGCGGTCAGCCCGCGAACGTCAGCACCTGGCCGTCGCGGAAGAAGGCCTGCAGGTTGTCGAAGGTGAGGTCGGCCATGGCTTGGCGCGTCTCGCGGGTGGCGCTGGCGATGTGCGGCAGCAGCACCACGTTGTCGAGGTGCATCAGCTCGCCGGGCACGTGCGGCTCGCGGTCGAACACGTCGAGGCCGGCGCCGGCGATGCGCTTGTCGACCAGCGCCTTCACCAGCGCCGCCTCGTCGATCACGCTGCCGCGGGAGACGTTGACGATGAAGCCGTCGGGGCCCAGCGCGTCGAGCACCTCGGCGTCGATGAGGTGGTGGGTGCCCGCGCCGCCGGCGGTGATGACGATCAGGTAGTCGGCCCAGCCCGCGAGCGCCAGCAGCGACGGCTCGTGCTGCCAGGGCACGTCGGCCACCGGGCGGCGGCTGTGGTAGCGGATGTCCATCTCGAAGCCGCCGGCACGGCGCGCGATGGTGCGGCCGATGCGGCCCAGCCCGACGATGCCCAGTTTCGCGCCGCTGACGCGGCGGCCGAGCGGGAAGCGGTGCTCCAGCCATTCGCCACGGCGCACGAAGCGGTCCGCCGCGGCGGTGCGGCGCGCGACGTCGAGCATCAGCGCGATCGCGAGGTCGGCCACGCAGTCGTTCAGCACCTCCGGCGTGTTGCCCACGGCGATCCCGCGGCGCGCAGCGGCGTCGAGGTCGAGCTTGTCGAGGCCGACGCCGAAGCTGGAGATCACCTTCAACGCCGGCAGCGCATCGATCAGCGCCGCGTCCGCCCCCACGGCCGCCGAGGTGACCAGCCCGACGAAGCCGTCGCCGTGCTCGGCCAGGAAGGTCTCGGGGTCGGCCTGGGTGTCGAGCCGGTGCAGGTCATAGGCCTCGGCCAGCCGGGCCTCCAGGCCGGGCATCAGCGGACCTTGCTGCAGGATGCGCTGCTTGTTGTTCATCAGGACTCCTCATGGATGGCAAAGAAGCAAAAAGCCCCGGCTGCGGTGGACCGCGCCGGGGCTGTCGGAGGTCGCCCGGCATCATGCCGCCAGGCGAGCCCGAATGGCACATCACGCTTGCGTGTATGCGGTTTTGACGGTGGTGAAGAACTCGGCCGCGTAGCGGCCCTGTTCGCGCGGGCCGTAGCTCGAGCCCTTGCGGCCGCCGAACGGCACGTGGTAATCGACCCCCGCGGTGGGCAGGTTCACCATCACCATGCCGGCCTGCGCGTGGCGCTTGAAGTGCGTGGCGTGTTTCAGCGAGGTGGTGGCGATGCCCGAGGCCAGGCCGAACGGGGTGTCGTTGGCCAGGTGCAGGGCCTCGTCGTAGTTCTTCGCGCGCTGCACGCTCACCACCGGGCCGAAGATCTCCTCGGTGTTGATGCGCATGCCGGGCGTCGTTTCGCTGAAGAGCGCCGGCGCCATGAAGAAGCCGGGCTGGCCATCCACGTTGGTCGGGATGGCTTCGCCGCCGGCCACGAGCCGGGCACCTTCGTTCTTGCCGATGCCCACGTATTCGAGGTTCTGCGCGAGCTGCTTCTCGTCGACCACCGGGCCGATGTCGGTGCCGGCCTTGCGGGCGTCGTCCACCTTCAGCGTCTTCATCTTCTCGGCCATCGCCGCGACGAAGCGGTCGTGGATGCCTTCGGTGACGATCACGCGGCTCGACGCGGTGCAGCGCTGGCCGGTGGAGAAGAAGCCGCTGTTGACGGCGGCGCCGACGGCGACGTTCAGGTCGGCGTCGTCCAGCACCACGAACGGGTTCTTGCCGCCCATCTCGAGCTGGAACTTGGCCATGCGCGCGACGCAGGCCGCGGCGACGCGCTGGCCGGTGGGCACCGAGCCGGTGAAGCTGATCGCATTGACGCGCGTATCGTCGAGCAGCACCGCCCCCACCTCGGAGCCGCGGCCCATCACGAGGTTGAACACGCCGGCGGGCAGGCCGCTGCGCGAGAGGATGTCGGCCAGCGCCCAGGCCGAGCCGGGCACCAGGTCGGCGGGCTTGAAGACGACCGTGTTGCCGTGCGCCAGCGCCGGGGCGATCTTCCAGGCCGGGATGGCGATCGGGAAGTTCCACGGCGTGATGAGGCCCACCACGCCGACGGGCTCGCGCGTCACCTCGACGCCCACGCCGGGACGCACCGAGGCCAGCAGGTCGCCGGCCGCGCGCAGCGCCTCGCCGGCGAAGAACTTGAAGATGTTGCCGGCGCGGACCACTTCGCCGATGGCCTCGGGCAGCGTCTTGCCTTCCTCGCGGGCCAGCAGGTCGCCCAGTTCCGCCTTGCGGGCCAGGATCTCGCTGCCGGCGGCGTCGAGCACGTCGAAGCGCTGCTGGGGCGTCGACACGCCCCAGGCCGCCTGCGCGGCGTGCGCCGCGGCGATGGCTTGCCTGGCCTGCGCCGCGTCGGCCTGCGCGTACTCGCCGATCACGTCGCGCGTGTCCGACGGGTTGATGTTGCGGCTCGTGCGGGCGCCCTGCACCCACTCGCCGCCGATGAAGTTCTGGTGAATCGTCATGGCTTCTCCTTGAAGCGGAACACCGGCTGCCACGCCGTCGCCGCCGACCCCGCAGCAACCGCGGATCCGGCTCCGCCGGTCCGCTGGTTGCGTCCCCTTGAGGGGGAGCGGCGAAGCCGCTACGGGGGTGGTCCGTTATTGCGGTCCGAGCTTGGTGATCAGGGCCTGCAGTGCGTCGACTTCGGCGGCCTGCAGGTCCGACAGCGGCGGGCGCACGGGGCCGGCGCTGTGGCCGACGAGGGTGGCACCGGCCTTCACGATGCTCACCGCGTAGCCTTCGCCGCGGTTGCGGATGGCGAGGTAGGGCAGGAAGAACTCGTCGATCAGGCGGTTGGTCGTGGCGGTGTCGCCGGCGGCCAGCGCGTTGTAGAAGTCCATCGCCGTGCGCGGGATGAAGTTGAAGACGGCCGACGAATAGACCGGCACGCCCAGCGCTGCGTAGGCCGAGGCATATACCTCGGCGGTGGGCAGGCCGCCCAGGTAGGCGACGCGGTCGCCCAGCGCGCGGCGCACGCCGACCATCTTCTCGATGTCGCCCACGCCGTCCTTGTAGCCGATCATGTTCGGGCAGGCGTCAACGAGGCGCTGCAGCGTCTCGGGGCTGTAGCGCGAGGCGCCGCGGTTGTAGACGATGACGCCGATCTTCACGCTGTCGCACACCGCCTTGGCGTGCTGGAACAGGCCTTCCTGGGTGGCTTCGGTCAGGTAGTGCGGCAGCAGCAGGATGCCCTGCGCCCCGGCCTTCTCGGCCTCCTGAGCGTACTTGATCGCCAGCGTGGTGCCGCCGCCGGCACCGGCGACGATGGGCACCTGGCCGCGGCAGGTCTCGGAGGCCACCTTGATGACCTGGCTGAACTCAGTGGGCTCCAGGGAGAAGAACTCGCCGGTGCCGCCAGCGGCGAACAGCACGGTCGCGCCGTAGGGCATCAGCCATTCCAGCCGCTGGGCGTAGCCGCGAGGATCGAACTGCAGGTCAGCGCCAAAGTCGGTCAGCGGAAAGGACAGCAGTCCGGACGACATCGCTTGCTTGAGTTCCTGGGGGGTCATGGGCTCTCCGGTGGGCCGCGGCGCGCGGCAGGGGGGTGGACGGGCTAGTGCGCTTTGTTGTCCGTCATCGTACAACATGCGCCTTCACGGCCACAAGCCCGCGCGGTATCCGTATTTCTGCTTACTAAGAAGCACGTCCACCCCCTTGACGCAACCGCTGCGTTTCGCACAAGATGGTTGTACGACAACTGACCTCATGCCGTCGTTGCGCACCCGCGTTGGCCGCCTTTCCCGTCCGCGCACCTGCCGTACCGGCGCCGTCCGCGGCGCTTCCCCGGAGACAACCGATGTCCACCTCCCCGACCCGCTCCCACGACACCCGCCGCCGCCTGGCGCTCGCCACGGCCGCCCTGCTCGGGCTGGCGGCCGCCGCGCCCGTCCTGGCGCAGGACAGCTGGCCGTCCAAGCCGATCCGCATCGTCGTGCCGTTCGCGGCCGGTGGCACCTCCGACGTGCTGGCCCGCACCCTCGGCGCGCAGCTGCAGACCGCGCTGAAGCAGACCGTCATCATCGACAACAAGGCAGGCGCCGGAGGCGTGATCGGCGCGGACAGCGTGGCCAAGTCGCCCGCCGACGGCTACACCATCCTGCTGGGCACGATCGCCACGCACGCGATCAACCCGGCCCTGCTGCCCAAGATGCCCTACAACGCCGCGAAGGACTTCGCGCCGGTCATGCTGCTGGGCAGCATCTCCAACGTGCTGCTGGTCGGCCCCGACCAGCCCTTCAAGAGCGTCAAGGACGTGATCGCCGCCGCCAAGGCCAAGCCGGGCTCGCTGAGCTTCGCGTCGGCCGGCCAGGGCACCTCGCAGCACATGTCGGGCGAGACCTTCAAGCTGCTGGCGGGCGTCGACATCTCGCACGTGCCCTACAAGGGCAGCGCGCCGGCCATCCAGGACGTGATGGGCGGCCAGGTGCCGATGAGCTTCGAGACGGCGCTGGTCGCGCTGCCGCAGGTCAAGGCCGGCAAGGTGCGCGCGCTGGCCGTGACCTCGGCCAAGCGCACGCAGGTGCTGCCCGACGTGCCGACGCTGCAGGAAGCCGGCGTGGCCGGCTTCGACGTCGCGAGCTGGCAGGCGCTGTGGATGCCCGCCGGCACGCCGCCCGCCATCGTCGGCAAGCTCAACGCCGAGCTGCAGAAGATCATCGCCCAGCCCGAGACCAAGGCCAGGATGGACGGCCTGGGCCTGGAGTACACGCCGAACACGCCCGAGCAGTTCGCCGAATTCCAGCGCGCCGAGCAGGCCAAGTGGGCCAAGATCGTCAAGGACGGGAACGTCAAAGCAGAATGAGCCCGGCCGTCGACGAGACGCCCCGGAGACCGCGCCGATCCATCCCCACCGAACCGCCATGCCCGCCACCACGCAAGCCCCGCTCACGATCCTGATGCACGAGCGCGACAACGTCGCGATCGTGGCCAACGACGGCGGGCTGCCGGCCGGCACCACGCTCGCGTCCGGCCTGGTGCTGCGCGACCATGTGCCCCAGGGCCACAAGGTCGCGCTGGCCGATGTGCCGGCCGACGGCGCAGTGCGCCGCTACAACGTGCCCATCGGCTACGCGCTGAAGGACATCCCGGCCGGCAGCTGGGTGCACGAGCGGCTGCTGAAGATGCCTTCGGCGCGAGGGCTCGACGACCTGCCGATCGCCACCGTCAAGCCCGCACCGCTGCCGCCGCTGGAGGGCTACACCTTCGAGGGCTACCGCAACCCCGACGGCTCGGTCGGCACGCGCAACATCCTGGCCATCACGCAGACGGTGCAGTGCGTGGCCGGCGTCACCGAGTTCGCGGTGCAGCGCATCAAGTCCGAACTGCTTCCCAAGTACCCGAACGTCGACGACGTGGTGGCCCTGGAGCACACCTACGGCTGCGGCGTGGCCATCGACGCGCCCGACGCGGTGATCCCCATCCGCACGCTGCGCAACATCAGCCTGAACCCCAACTTCGGCGGCGAGGTGATGGTCGTGAGCCTGGGCTGCGAGAAGCTGCAGCCCGAGCGCCTGCTGCCGCCCGGCAGCATCCCGCTCCAGGCGGCCCCCGGGACGCCTGCGGCGTCGGCCCCCCAGGGGGGCGCTGCCGGCTTGGGGCGGCCCGGCGCCGGCACCGACGAGCGCAACGTGGCCGACGTCGGCACCACCGAGGAAGCCAAGCTCGACGTGGTCTGCCTGCAGGACGACAGGCACGTCGGCTTCATGTCGATGATCGACTCGGTGATGCGGCAGGCCGAGGAGCACCTGGAGCGCCTGAACGCCCGGCGCCGCGAGACGGTGCCCGCGAGCGAGCTCGTGGTCGGCGTGCAGTGCGGCGGCAGCGACGCCTTCAGCGGCGTCACCGCCAACCCGGCCGTGGGCTTCTGCACCGACCTGCTGGTGCGCGCCGGCGCCACGGTGATGTTCTCGGAGGTGACCGAGGTGCGCGACGGCATCGACCAGCTCACCTCGCGCGCCACCACGCCCGAGGTGGCCGAGGCCATGATCCGCGAGATGGCCTGGTACGACGCGTACCTGAACAAGGGCCGCGTCGACCGCAGCGCCAACACCACGCCCGGCAACAAGAAGGGCGGGCTGTCGAACATCGTCGAGAAGGCGATGGGCTCGATCGTCAAGAGCGGCAGCGCGCCCATCTCCGGCGTCGTCCCGCCCGGCGAGAAGGCCCGGCAGCGCGGCCTGCTGTACGCGGCCACGCCGGCCAGCGACTTCATCTGCGGCACGCTGCAGCTCGCCGCCGGCATGAACCTGCACGTTTTCACCACCGGCCGCGGCACGCCCTACGGGCTGGCCCAGGTACCGGTGATCAAGGTCGCCACGCGCAGCGACCTGGCCCGACGCTGGCATGACCTGATGGACGTCGACGCCGGCACCATCGCCACCGGGGAGAAGACCATCGAGCAGGTCGGCTGGGAGATGTTCCGGCTGATGCTCGACGTCGCCAGCGGCAGAAAGACCTGGGCCGAGCACTGGAAGCTGCACAACGCCCTGGTGCTGTTCAACCCCGCCCCCGTGACCTGAGCCCCTGCGCCCCGCCCATTGAACACCTCCGCCTTCTTCACCCGCCCCCGCAACGTCTTCGCGCTCGCGCTGCTGTGCTGCCTGCTGTGGGGCAGCTCCTATCCGGCCATCAAGAGCGGCTACGCGCTGTTCGGCATCGCCGCGGGCGACCTGCCCGCCAAGCTGCTGTTCGCCGGCTGGCGCTTCCTGGCGGCGGGCCTGATGCTGCTGGCCTTCTCGAAAGCGATGGGCCGGCCGGTGGGCGTGGCCGGCGGCGCGCAGTGGGCCCGCCTCGGGCTGCTGGGGCTGACGCAGACCACCCTGCAGTACGTGTTCTTCTACGTCGGCCTGGCCTACACCACCGGCGTGAAGGGCTCGATCCTCAACGCCACGGGCACGTTCTTCAGCGTCATGCTGGCGCACTGGCTGCATGCCAACGACCGGCTCACGCCGCGCAAGGTGCTGGGCTGCATGCTGGGCTTCGCCGGCGTGATGGTGGTCAACGTCGGGCGCGGTGCGCTGGACTTCGAGTTCACGCTGCTCGGCGAAGGCTTCATCGTCATAGCGGCCTTCGTGCTGGCCGCCTCCAGCATCTACGGCCGGCGCGTGTCGCAGGGCATGGACCCGGTGGTGATGACGGGCTGGCAGCTCACGCTCGGCGGTGCCGCGCTGCTGGGCCTGGGCTGGGGCTTCGGCGGCTCGCTGCACGGCTTCACGCCGGCCTCGACCACGCTGCTCGGCTACCTCGCGCTGCTGTCGGCCGCCGCGTTCTCGCTGTGGAGCCTGCTGCTCAAGCACAACCGCGTGAGCCTGGTGACGGCCTTCAACTTCATGGTGCCGGTGTTCGGCACCGCGCTGTCGGCGATCTTCCTCGGCGAGCGGGTGCTCGAATGGAAGAACGCGCTGGCGCTGGTGCTGGTATGCGCCGGCATCTGGCTGGTCACGCAGCAGGCGGCGGCACGCCGGGCGCCGGTGCCGGCCGGCGGGCCGGCGTAGCGGCGCGCGGCAGGGCCTCAGCCGACAGGCCGCCGGCATGGCCGCCGACACGCGCGGCACGCCGCCCGGTGCAGCATCGCGTTCGCCGCTGCCCGAGCGGCGCCCCCACCGCACCCCCATGCCCCCTGCCTCCCCGCTCCACCAGATCCTCGGCCTGATCGCCTGGCTGGCGCTGTGCGCCGCCGCCGGCGCGGTCGGCGCCATCGCCTCGTCCGACGCACCGGCCTTCTATGCCGAACTGGCGCGCCCCGGCTGGGCGCCGCCGGCATCGGCCTTCGGACCGGTCTGGTCCCTGCTCTACACGCTGATGGGCGTGGCGGCCTGGCTGGTGTGGCGCCGCCATGGCTGGCGGCAGGCCGGGCCCGCCCTGCTCCTGTTCGTGGTGCAGCTCGCGCTCAACGCGTTGTGGAGCTGGCTGTTCTTCGCATGGCGCCTGGGCGGGGCGGCATTGGCCGACATCGTGCTGCTGGTGCTGCTGATCGCCGCGACGAGCGTCGCCTTCTGGCCGCTGCAGCGGGCGGCCTCCGTGCTGCTGTGGCCCTACCTGGCCTGGGTGGGCTTCGCGACGGCGCTCAACTACACGCTGTGGCGCATGAACCCGGCGCTGCTGGGCTGAGCAGCCCGCGCGGCCGGCGCCTCAGGGCCGGCGGAACGACACCTGCTGGCGCGACCAGTACGGCCCGTCGAGCCGATCCATGCGCACCACGCCGCCGGTGGACGGCGCATGCACGAAGCGGCCCTCGCCGACGTAGATGCCGGCATGGGTGGGCGCCGCGGCACGCGCGCCGAAGATCACCAGATCGCCAGTGCGCAAGGCCTCGCCGGACACCTGCTGGCCCCAGTCGCCCAGCATCGCGACCGTGCGCGGCGCGAGCACCG
Source organism: Aquincola agrisoli (assembly GCF_036621135.1). Lineage (NCBI taxonomy): Bacteria > Pseudomonadati > Pseudomonadota > Betaproteobacteria > Burkholderiales > Sphaerotilaceae > Aquincola > Aquincola agrisoli. Next base: position 186,617 of record NZ_JAZIBG010000024.1, on the reverse strand, counting down.
GCGTGCTGCCATGGCGGTACACGTAGCCGATCAGCCCGCTGCAGTCGAAGCCGCCTTCCGGCGTGTTGCCGCCGTAGCGGTACGGCGTGCCGACCAGGCCCAGCGCGTGCATCGCGACGTCGCGCGCGGCCTCGGGGCCGAGGCGCGAGGCGACCGGGCCGCCGGGGCCCTTCGGTGCCGTTCCGCAGGCGCTCAACAACAGCACGGCCGCCAGCAGCAGCGCCGGCAGCGGGCCGGCGGCGAACAGGCGGCCGCGGCCAGGGGGGCCAGCCGGCAGGCAGCGGTCTCGTGGTGGCATCAAGCGGGCTCCGGCGTGGGGGTCGCGGGAGCGTACCGCGCCTGGGCGGGCGCAGCGGTCCGCCGGGGCTAGATCCGGAAGCTGCCGACGGCATGCACCAGCGCCTGCGCCTGGTCCTTCAGGCTCTCGGCGGCGGCCGCGCTTTCCTCGACGAGCGCGGCGTTCTGCTGCGTCACCTGGTCGAGCTGCGTCACCGCGGTGTTGACCTGGCCGATGCCGTCGCTCTGCTCGGAGGCGGCGGCCGTGATCTCGCCGATGATGTCGGAGACTCGCTGCACCGAGCTGACGATCTCCTGCATCGTCTGGCCGGCATCGGCCACCAGGCGCGAGCCCGAGGCCACCTTGTCGACGCTGGCGCCGATCAGGCCCTTGATCTCCTTGGCGGCTTCGGCGCTGCGCTGCGCGAGCGTGCGCACCTCGCCGGCCACCACCGCGAAGCCCCGGCCCTGTTCACCGGCCCGCGCGGCTTCCACCGCGGCGTTCAGCGCCAGGATGTTGGTCTGGAACGCGATGCCGTCGATCGTGCCGATGATGTCGGCGATCTGCTTGGAGCTGGCCTGGATGTCGTCCATCGTCGAGACGACCTGCGACACCACGCTGCCGCCGCGCGCGGCCACATCCGCGGCCGAGGCGGCCAGCTGGTTGGCCTGGTAGGCGGAATCGGCGCTCTGCTTCACCGTGCCGGTGAGCTGCTCCATCGACGCGGCGGTCTGCTGCAGGTTGCTCGCGGCCTGTTCGGTGCGGCTCGACAGGTCGGCGTTGCCCACCGACACCTCGCTCGACGCGACCTGGATCGAATCGGCCGACTGGCGCACCTGGTGCACCATGCTGCGCAGGTTGACGGTCATCGTGTTGAGCGAACCGACCAGGCGGGCGATCTCGTCGCTGCCCTCGACCGCCACCTGCCGCGACAGGTCGCCCTGCGCGACCGCATCGGCCAGGCCCGCGGCCCCGGCCACCGGCCGCGTGATGGACCGGGTGATGACCCAGGCGAAGCCGCTGCCCAGCGCCAGCGACAGCACCGCCAGCACCGCCAGGCCGGTGCGGGCGTGGAGTGCGCTCTCGTCGATGTGCTGCGCGGTCTCGTCGATCGCGCGGCGCTGGAAGTCGAGCAGGCGCTGCATGCTCTCGATGTAGGTCTGCGAATGCGGCACGAAGGTGCTCGCGAAGATACGCTCGGCCTCCTCGGCCTGGCCGTCGCGCTTGGCCTTCATCACCGCGTCGCGCGCGGCGAGGTAGTCCTTGCGCTTGGCGGTGATGGTCGCCATCAGCTGCTTCTCTTCCTCGCTCGCGGGCAGCGCCTCGATCGCCTTGATGATCTCGTTGCCACGCGCGGTGGAAGCCTTGGCCTCCTCGGCGAAGAAGGTCTCCAGGCTCGCATCGGCACTCTTGGCGATCGCGGCCGTACGGCGGACGCCGACGTTGAGGTTGCGGAACCATTCGGAGGCGAGGCGCTCCTTGGCGAGCGGCACGTCCATCATGTCGCGCGTGGCGTCGGCCACCGCGGACAGGCGCCAGCAGCCGATCAGCGCCATGAGCGCAGCCAGGGCGAGCACGACGGCGAAGCCGCCACCCAGGCGGGTGCCGATGCGAAGGGCATTGAGGTTCAAAGGGAACTCCAGTCGGATGACGGGCCGGGCCCGATCGCGGGGCCGCGGCGCGAAGTAGGAAGGATCAGGGCAGAGCGCGGGCGCCCGGGCTCAGAAGCGGGTCCAGTCGTCGGTGCCGGTCGCGCTGCGCGCGGGGGCAGCCGCGGGCCGGGCAGCGTGGAGCGCGGGCTTCGGCACGAGGCGGCTGACGTTGGTCGCGCGGCCCGGGCCGCGGCGTTCGCTGCCGTTCCAGGCCACGGGCGCGGCAGGCGCTGCTGCGGCGCCGGCCTCGAGGCGGAACACCGCGACCGCTTCGACGAGCTGGTTCGCCTGCGTCTTCAGGCTCTCGGCCGCCGCGGCGCTCTGCTCGACCAGCGCGGCATTCTGCTGCGTGGCCTGGTCCATCTGCGTGACCGCCTCGCCGACCTGGCTGACGCCGGCCGACTGCTCGGTGCTTGCCGAGCTGATCTCGCCGACGATGTCCGCCACGCGGCGGATCGAGGCGACCACCTCCTGCATCGTCGAGCCCGCCTGGTCGACCAGCGCGGTGCCGTGCTCCACGCGTTCGACGCTGGTCGAGATCAGCGTCTTGATCTGCTTGGCGGCCTCGGCGCTGCGCTGCGCGAGGCTGCGCACCTCGCCGGCCACGACCGCGAAGCCGCGGCCCTGCTCGCCGGCGCGGGCGGCCTCCACCGCCGCGTTCAGCGCCAGGATGTTGGTCTGGAACGCGATCCCGTCGATCGTCCCGATGATGTCGGCGATCTGCTTGGACGAGTCGTTGATGCCCTTCATCGTCTCGACCACCTGGCCCACGACCTCGCCGCCGCGCACCGCGACGGTGGAGGCGCCCAGCGCGAGCTGGTTGGCCTGGCGGGCGTTGTCGGCGTTCTGCTTGACGGTGCTCGACAGCTCTTCCATCGACGCGGCGGTTTCCTCCAGCGCGCTGGCCTGCTGCTCGGTGCGGGCGCTCAGGTCGGCGTTGCCGCTGGCGATCTCGGCCGAGGCCGTGGCCACGCCTTCGGCATTGCGGCGCACGCCGCTGACGATGCCGCCGAAGCGCTGCTGCATGTGGGCGAGTGCCTGCAGCAGGCGCGCGGTTTCGTCGCGGCCCTCCACGGGAATGCGGGCGGCCAGGTCGCCGTCGGCCATCGCGGTGGCCGAGGCCACGGCCTGCTGCACCGGGCCGGTGATCGATCGCGTGACGAGCCACGCCGTCAGCACGCCCAGCACGATCGCGAGCACCGTGCCGCCCACCAGGATGGCCTGGCCGGTGCTGGCCGCCTGCGCCGCCTGGGCCTGGCTCTCGGCCAGTTCGCGGTCCATGTGCTTGAGCAGCGCATCGAGCGACGCGGTGTAGGTATCGGCCAGCGGGCGCAGGTCGCGCTCCACGGCAGCGGAGACGTCCTCGCCCGCATCCTTGCGCTTCATCAGCGCGGAGCGTGCGCTGCGGTAGGCCTCCCGCGGCGCGGCGACGCTGCCCAGCAGGTCGGCGCCGCCGCCTTCGAGCAGTTCTTCCAGGCGCTTGAGCTTGGCCGAGGTGGTCGCCGAGGTGGCGTCCATGTCGGCCCGCAGCTTGGCGATCTGTGCGGCGTCCTGGGTCGTCAGGGCGGCCGCGGTGCGCACCCAGTTCAGCCGGATGTCGTTGGTCCACGCCTGCGTCACGGTGGCGCGCTCCAGCTTCGTGGTGGCCAGGTCGTGGCTGGTGGCAGCCAGGCTGCCCAGCCGCCAGACGCCGACCACGGCGATGAGCACGGTGATCGCGAGGATCAGGGCGAACGCGGCGCCCAGGCGCGTGCCGACGCGGAATCGATTCAGATTCATGCGAACTACTTTCTTTTCCAGGCCATGCTGCGGCCGCCCAACGAGGTCCGCCCTTCGCGGAGCGGTGAGCAAATTACGGCGTGTAGGTAAAAGACTTGAGTTGCCCGAAGCTGCATCAAGCGAAGCGATCGAAGTGATCGAGCCGCACCGCCGCTGCGGCGCCGGCCCCGTGCCTCCCGCTCAAGGGGGAGGCTGCGGCGGCCGGGAAGCACAGCCGCGGAGGTATCCTCGCCCGCCTGTGCCGCCCACCGGCCGAAAGGAACGCATGACCCCGCCTTTCCCCCGACGTTCGCGCTGGCCCTGGATGCCCTTGCTGGCCTGCCTGGCCACACCGGCCTGGGCACAGACCCCTTCCTCTCCACCGGCGCCGGCGGACGCCTCGGCCTCCGCCCCCGCCGCGGCCCGGGTGCGCGTCGCAGGCTTCAAGGTGGATGGCAACACGCTGCTGCCGCCGGGGCGCATCGATGCCGCGCTGGCCCCCTTCACCGGCGAGCGCACCGCCGCCGAGCTGAACCAGGCCGCTGCCGCCGTGCAGGCGCTGTATGCGCAGGCCGGGTACGGCGGGGTGGTGGCCTTCCTGCCTCCCCAGTCGTCCACCGACGGCACGGTGGCCATCACGGTGGTCGAGGGCAAGTTGGCGCGGGTGCAGGTGGACGGCGCGCGGCAGTTCAGCGCGGGCAACGTGCGCGCCGCGCTGCCCGCGCTGGTGCCGGGTCGCACGCCCCGCCTGCCCGAGATCGACACGCAGATCCAGATGTCGAACGAGAACCCCGCCAAGCAGGTGCAGGTGCTGCTGCAGCCCGGCGCGGGCCCGGGCGAGACGGACGCCCGCATCGCGGTGACCGAGGAGCCGGTGCAGCGCTGGACGGCCACGCTCGACAACCGCGGCAACGACAGCACCGGCCGCCTGCGCGCGAGCCTGGGCTGGCAGCACGCCAACATCGGCGGCCGCGACGACGTGCTGTCGCTGCTGGCGCAGACGGCGCCCGACGAGCCCGACGCGGTCAAGGTGCTCAGCGGCAGCTACCGCCTGCCGCTGTATGCGCAGCAGCTGTTCCTCGACGCGTACGCGGCGTGGTCCGATGTGGACGGCGGCACCACCAGCACCGTGGTCGGCGACCTGAGCTTCGCCGGCCGCGGCCGGCTGGCCGGCGTGCGCGCCACGCGCCTGCTGCCGCGCTGGGGCGAGGCCGACCAGCGCGTCGCGCTGGGCCTCGACTACCGTGCCTACCTCAACAGCTGCGAGATCGCCGGCCTGCCGCCCGGTGCCTGCGGGCCGGCGGGCGAAAGCATCTCGGTGCAGCCGATCTCGCTGGAGTACACGCTGCGCCGCCTCGGCGGCACGGTGCCGGTGGGCATCGTGATCGGCCTGCACCACAACCTGCAGGTCGGCGGCGGGCGCTCGGACGACGACCGCTTCGAGGCGGTGCGCGAAGGCGCCAAGCCGCGCTACACGCTGCTGCGCGGCTCGCTCTTCGCGGCCGCCTCGCCGGCCGAGGGCTGGGACCTGCAGTTCCAGGCCAACGGCCAGTTCACCGGCGACGCGCTGGTGCCGGGCGAGCAGTTCGGCGTCGGCGGCGCGGGCTCGGTGCGCGGCTACCAGGAGCGTGAACTCGCCGGTGACCGCGGCGTGCAGGCCTCGGTCGAATGGATCGGCCCGCAACTGCTGGCCGGCAACGAACGCACGCTGCGCGCCCTCGTCTTCGCCGACGCCGGCTGGGTCGGCAACCGCCGCGGCACGCCCTGCCTCGGCCAGAAGGACGAATGCACGCTGGGCTCCCTCGGCCTGGGCCTGCGCGGCTCGGCCGGGCGGCTGCAGGCCCACCTCTACGTCGCGCAGGCGCTCAAGACCGCGCTGCGCACCGACCGCAACGACATCCGCGCCCACGTCGGCGTGAGCTACAGCTTCTGAAGCTGCAGCCTGCCGCCCCCGGAGACACGCCATGCGATCCAGATTCCCCACCCGCCCCCACCCGCTCGCCGCCGCGCTCGCGATGTGCCTGGCCGGGCCCGCCGTCCAGGCGCAGACCCTGCCCAGCGGCCTGCAGACGGTCAACGGCAAGGCCACGGTGACCACCGCCGGCTCGCAGATGACCGTGACCAACACGGCCAACGCGATCCTCAACTGGCGCTCGTTCTCGATCGGCGCCGACGCGTCGGTGCACTTCCAGCAGCCGGGCACGACGAGCCAGGTGCTCAACCGCGTGACGGGCAACGACCCGTCGAGCATCCTCGGCAGCCTGACGAGCAACGGCAAGGTCTGGCTGCTGAACCCGCACGGCGTGCTGTTCGGTGCCGGCGCGCGGGTCGACGTGGCAAGCATGGTCGTCTCGACGCTGAACCTCAACGACGCCGACTTCCTCGCCGGCCGCTACCGCTTCGGCCTCGAAAGCGGCCTCGCGGGCGAGGGGCGCATCGTCAACCAGGGCGAGCTGCGCACCGCGTCGGGCGGCCGCGTGGCGCTGCTGGCCTCGGCCGGCGTCGCCAACGAAGGGCTGATCCAGGCGGACGGCGGCCAGGTGATGCTGGCGGCGGGCCGGCAGATCGAACTCGTCGACACGCACGCGCCGAACCTGGCGCTGCGCGTCACCGCGCCGCAGGGCGAGGCGCTGAACCTCGGCCGCATCATCGCCCCCTCGGGCCGCATCGACGTGCAGGCCGCCATCGTCAACCAGCAGGGTGTGCTGCGCGCCGATGCACTGGCCGCCGGCCCGGCGGGCGAGATCGTGCTGCAGGCGGCCGACGGCCTGACGCTGGCGGCCGGCAGCCGCACCAGCGCCTCCGGCGGCACGGGCGGGCAGCTCACGCTGGACGCCGGCCGCACTGGCACCGCGCTGGTGGCGGGCACCGCCGAGGCCACGGGCACCGAAGGCGCCGGCGGCCGCGTCAAGCTGCTGGGGCGCCACGTGGGCGTGCTCGACGGCGGCGTGCTCGACGCCTCGGGCGCCGCGGGCGGCGGCCAGGTGCTGGTGGGGGGCGGGCCGCAGGGGCGCGACGCCTCGGTGCCCAACGCCGAAGCGGCCTACATCGCGCCGGGCGCGCGGCTGTCGGCAGATGCCACCGGCCGCGGCGACGGTGGCCGCGTGATCGTCTGGTCCGACCTCGCCACCCGCGCCTACGGACGCTTCAGCGCCCGCAGCGGCGCACTGGGCGGCGATGGCGGCCTGGTCGAGACCTCGGGCGGCTGGCTCGACGCGCGGCCGGCCGCGGTGTCGGTGCAGGCCGCCGCCGGCGGGCGGGCGGGCACCTGGCTGATCGACCCGTTCGACATCACGATCAGCGACAGCGCGAGCGACATCGGCGTGGGCACCGGCCCGGTCTTCGAGAGCACGGGCGCGAGCGCCACCCTGTCGACCGCCAGCATCGAGACCGCGCTGCAGCAGGGCAACAGCGTCACCATCACCACCGGCGCCGGCGGTGCGCAGGCCGGCGACATCACGTTGCAGAGCGGCTCGTCGATCGATGTCTCGCTCAGCGCACCGGTGACGCTCACGCTCAGCGCGCACCGCGACATCGTGATCAGCGGCGGCATCAACGCCACCGGCGCGGCGCTGGACATGAACTTCAACGCCGCGCAGGCCGGCTCGGGCAGCGTGCAGTTCCTTGGCGCTTCGCTGTCCACCGCCGGCAGCATCACGGCCACCGGCTCGACCTCGCTGGCCGACCCGCAGGGCTCGTACGGCGTCTATGCGTCGGGCGGCCAGATCGCGGCCCGCGCGATCCAGCTCAACGGCACCTCCGTGGGCGGCACCAACCAGGCCGGGGTCTTCCTCGCCAGCACGCGGCTCGTCGCGACGGAATCGCTGCAGATCACCGGGACGGCGCAAGGCACCACCAACGCGGGCTCGCCGAGCCTGCCCACCGAGCGCGTGGCCGGCGTGCGCATCCTCAACTCGCGGCTGGAGGTCCAGCCCTCGAGCCCCAACACCGGCGCGGTGATGCGCATCACCGGCACCGCCACGATGCGCGGCGCGGCCTCCGGCAGCCCGATCCCGGAGGTGGCCGGCGTCTACGTCAGCACCGATTCGTTCGGCCAGCTGCTGGCGGCCAACGGCGCCGCGCTGGACATCGCGGGCACCGTCACCTCGGCGGACGTCGCCTACTCCGTGCTGCTGAACGGCAGCGACTACGGCGGCGACCTGGTCAACGCCGACACCGGCAGCGCCGTCACCGTGCGCGGCACGGGCAGCGGCGGCGGATCGCACCGCGTCGAACTGAACGGGGCCTCGCTGCTCGCGCCGGCAGGCGGCACGCTCAGCATCGAGTCGAACGGCGACCTCCTGCTGACCAACAACACGCTCGGCAGCTTCTCGGGCTCGACCACGCTCGGCGGCGTGCCGGCCAGCGTGGTGCTGCAGGCGGGCGGCTCCGTCATCATGACCGGCGACACCCGCCTGGCGCTGGACGACAGCAGCGCGGCAGTGCGCATCGAGTCGCTCAACGGCGCCGTCACGCTGGCCGACACGTCGATCCGCACCGGCGGTGCCGTGCAACTGCTGGGGAGCGTGGTGAGCCTGGGCGACGGCGTCACCGTGTCGAGCACGGCCACCGGGGATGCCATCGTGGTGGCGGGCAGCGGCGGGGGCAACCTGACCGGCTTCCTCCACCTCTCCGAAGGCCCGGCGCTGGAGGTCTCGGACGGTGGCCGCTGGCTGGTCTACGCCACCACGCCCGACAGCAGCGTCTTCAACAGCGGCACGCTGGACCATGCCTTCCGGCAGTACAACGCCACCCGGGGCGCGGGCACCGTGCTGGGCAGCGGCAACGGCCTGCTGTTCTCGCAGGCGGCGTCGCTCTCCTTCACCGGCACCCCCACCAAGACCTACGACGGCTCGACCGGCATCGGCCTGTCGGCGGCCAACCTCGGCGTCACCGGCGCGCTGAGCGGCGACGTGGTGCAGGTCGCCACCGGCAGCGGCAACTTCGCCGACGCCCATGCGGGCACCGGCAAGGCCATCACCTTCGACCCCGCGCTGATCACCGTGACCGGCAGCGACGAGCGGCCGGTCTACGGCTACACGCTGGGGCCGCTCACGGGCACCGTCACGCCGCGGCTGATCTCGGCCTCGGCGGTCACGGCGGCCAACAAGGTGTACGACGGCAACAACCTCGCCGCCGTGACGCTGGCCGGCGCCGCCGGCCTGGTGGAGGGCGAGACGCTGAACTACGTGCTCGACGGCCGGTTCAACGACGCCAACGCCGCCACCGGCAAGCTGGTGACGGTGGGCATCACGCTGGCCGACGGCACGGCCGGCGCGGGCACCGTGGCCGGACGCGCCAGCGACTACCAGCTCAGCACCCCCACGGCCACCGCGCGTGCCGACATCACGCCGCGCCCGCTGTCGCTCACCGCCGCCGTCGCCAGCAAGCTCTACGACGGCAGCACGGGCGCGAGCGTCACGCTTGGCGGGCTGGACGGCTTGGTCGCCGGGGAGCAGCTCACGTTCACCACCCGTGCCAGCTTCGGCGACGCCAACGCCGGCAACGGCAAGTCGGTGCTCGTCGGCGTGACGGCCGCCAACGGCGCGGGCGGGCTGGCCAGCAACTACGCCGTGCCCGCGTCGCTGGTGGCGTCCGGCGACATCCTCCAGCGCACGCTGACCTACACCGCCGACGCGCTCACCCTGCCCGCCGGCAGCGCGCTGCCGGCGCTCACCGGCAGCGTCAGCGGCTTCATCGAGGGCGAGAACCTTGGCAACGCGACGTCCGGCACGCTGCGCTTCACGACCCCGGCCACCACGGCCTCGCCGGCAGGCAGCTACGCGATCGACGGCGGCGGGCTCGTCGCGGCCAACTACCGCTTCGAGCAGGCCGAGGGCAACGCCGTCGCGCTGACGCTGACCCCGTCGCAGCCCCCGCAGGACGCGGCCACGCCCGCGCAGCAGGCCACGCCGGCCGAGCTGGCGCGCACCCTGTCGCTGCTGGCGCCGCTGAGCAACCTCACGATGCCGCTGCAGGACCGGGCGCTCGATGCCACCCAGGCGCTCGCCACCGGCGGCGGGCTGCGTTTCCGCAGCGTGCCGGTCGGCTCGATGTCGCAGGACGAACTGGCCGCGCTGCTGGCCTCGCGCGACCGGCTCAAGCAGGCGATCTTCGCGGATGCACTGGCGCAGCTGGCGGCCGACCCGCAGGCGGCCGACGTGAAGCCCTGCGAGACCCCGGAACAGGCTGCCAGCGGCACCTGCATGATCACCGAGTCGCAGCGCGACATGCTGCGCAATGCGCGGGCGGGCAGCCTGACGGTGGCCGACGCCCCGGCCCCGGCCGCGTCCCCCGCGCCGCCGGCGGCGCCCGCACCGGCCCAGGCGCCCGCGGTCGCACCGCCGCCCGCGCCCGTGCCGCCTCCCACGAACGCGGTGGCGGCGCCCCAGGCCCCGCTGTTCCCGGCCCGGGCTTCGGTGCGCACGGCGGCGCTGCCGCAGATCCAGCGCAAGCTCGCGGTGCTGATCGGCACCGACCGCTACCAGGACACCCGCATCCCGCAGCTCGACAACGCGGTATCCGACGCACGCGCCGTGGCGCGCATGCTCGAGACCGCGCTCGGCTACGAGACGCTGGTGATCGAGGACGGCCGCAAGGACACCGTGCTGCGCACGCTGAACCGCCTGGCGGTGGAAGCCGGACCGAACGACTCCATCGTCATCTACTACGCCGGCCACGGCGCGGTGGTGCAGGGCACCGGCGAGGGCTACTGGCAGCCCAGCGACGCCGACGCGACGAAGCCGCAGACCTGGATCTCCAACGCCGACATCGGCCGCGCCGTCGAGCGGCTGGGCGCGACCCAGGTGGCGCTGATCTCCGACAGCTGCTATTCGGGCTCGCTGGTGTCCGATGCGCGCATCCGCGCGGCCACCAGCGCGCTGGACCCGGCGCAGGTGCTGTCGCGGCGCACCGCGGTGGTCATGTCCTCGGGCGGCAACGAGCCGGTGTTCGACGCCGGCAAGGACGGGCACTCGACCTTCGCCTGGAACCTGATGCGCACGCTGCAGCAGGTGCCCACCTGGCAGCCGGGCGGCAACGTCTTCGAGCGCGTGCGCTTCGCGGTCGCGCGCGAGCTGCCGCAGCGCCCGCAGTACGGCGCGTTCTCGAACAGCGGCTACGCGGCCGGGGCCGACTACCTGTTCGAGAAGCGCGACATCGCGCGCTGATCAGCGGTTGGTGACGATGGTGACGCGCCGGTTCTCCGGCGCGTCGGGCCGCTGCGGATCGGCCAGTTCGGTCGAGCCCTTGCCCTGCGGCGCGAGCCGCTCGGGCAGCACGCCGCGCTGGTTGACAAGGTAGTCGACCACGGCCTGCGCACGGGCCTGCGACAGCGTCATGTTGTGATCGGCCTGGCCGCGCGGGTCGGCGTGGCCCTCGACGCGGAAGCCGAAACCGGCGAGCTTGTCGGACTGCAGCGCCTTGGCCACCGTGTCCAGCGCGGCCTTGGTGTCGGCCGTCAGTTCGGCCGAGTTGGTCGGGAAGGTGATCAGCAGCGAGGCCTTGCCCGGCCCGGCCGGCTTGCTGCCCGCCGGCCGCACGGCAGGGCGGAAGCCGCGTGTCTTCGCATCGGCGGGCGGCTCGGGCGCGTCGATCGCCAGCGCGTCGACCAGGGCGGATTCGGTCACGTCGCCGCTGCGCAGCATCGGCTCCGCGGGGGTGGCCTGTGCCGACGCCAGGCCCGTCGCGCCCGCCAGGGCGAGGCCGCTCAACAGGTGGAAAGTGCGGTGCTTCATGGGGTCCTCTGCTTGTGCACGGGCGCCGCGGGGCGGCCGCCTTCTCGTCCTAGTTTAGGGCGGGCCCAGCCCTTCGGTTCCGCCCCGCCATCCCGCAGAAAAATGCCACCTTGACTGGAAATAGTTTCATTTTTGTCATATAAATCATCTTAACCCCCTCAAATTGGGGGCGCCGCATGCCAAGGAGCCCCGATGGATACGTGCCTGCCGCAAACGGTCTCTGCCCTGGCGCCGCGCTGCGCCGCCGCGCTGCTGGCCGCAGCCATTGCGTGCCTGCCGGCACCGGTGCAGACGCAGACGCTGCGCTGGGCGGCCCGGGCGGACGCGGAGAGCATGGATCCGCACACCTTGGCCGAAACGCAGACGATGGGCATGGCGATGCTGGTGCACGACGCACTGGTCGAGCGCGACCGCCAACTCGCCATCGTGCCCGCCCTGGCCGTGCGCTGGCAGGCGCTGACGCCCACGCGCTGGCGTTTCGAGCTGCGGCGCGGCGTGCGCTTCCACGACGGCACTCCGCTCACGGCCGACGACGTGGTGTTCTCGGTGCTGCGGGCGCAGCAGCCGACCTCGCAGCTCAGCTTCTACGCGCAGCCGCTCGGCACCCCCGTGAAGCTGGATGACCACACCGTCGAGCTGCGGCAGGCGCAGGTGAACCCGCTGCTGCTGCAGCACCTGGCCCAGGTGGCGATCATGAGCCGCAGCTGGACCGAGGCCCACCGTGCCGGCCGCGTGCCCGACTACCAGGCCCGCGAGGAGGCGCACACCACCCGCCACGCGATGGGCACCGGGCGCTTCGTGCTGAAGGAGCGCCAGCCGGGGCTGCGCACCGTGTACGAGCGCCATCCGGACTGGTGGGGCCAGGCCGCCGGCAACGTGCAGCGCATCGTGTTCACGCCGGTCGCCAACGACGCCACCCGCACGGCGGCGCTGGTCGCCGGCGACGTCGATTTCGTGAACGACCTGCCGGTGCAGGACGCCGAGCGCGTGCGCGGCACGCCGGGGCTGCAGGTCGTCGAGGCCCCGGAGAACCGGTTGATCCTCCTCGGCTTCAACCAGGGCGATGTCGGCCCGCAGCCCGGCGCGGCCGCGGCCGCCAACCCCTTCCGAGACCGCCGCGTGCGCGAGGCCTTCGCGCTCGCCATCGACACCGAGGTGCTGCGCACGACCGTGATGCGCGGCATGGCGGCGCCCACACGCTGCATGGCGGTGGCGGCCCCGGGGTGCATGGCGCCCGCCCTCGAAGCGCCCCGCCGCGCCGATCCCGGGCGCGCCCGGCAGCTCATGGCCGAGGCCGGCTACGCCCACGGCTTCGCGCTGGCGATGGACTGCCCGAACGATCGCTACCTGCGCGACCAGGCGCTGTGCCTGGCGCTGGTGGGGATGCTGTCGCGCATCGGCGTGCAGCTGCGCATCGACGCACGCCCCAAGTCCACCTGGCTGCCGCGCATCCAGTCCGGCCGCAGCAGCGCGTTCCTGTTCGGCTGGGCGGGTGCCTTCGCCGACGCGCAGCCGCTGCTCGACCCGGTGGTGCACAGCGCCGGCACCGTGCCCGGCAAGGGCGGCAGCAACTTCGCACGGGTGTCGGATCCGGTGGTGGACGACCTGATCGACGCGGCCGGCGCCGAGGCCGACCCGGCGCGCCGCGCCACACTGATCGGCGCCGCCCAGCAGCGCATCGCCGACGAAGCGCTGTACCTGCCCCTGCACCGCCAGACGCTGCTCTGGGCCGCCCGCGACGGCCTGGCGTTCACGACGACGCCCAACGGCGTGGTGCGTCCCGACTGGATGCACCTGCGATGAACACGACCACGGTCAACGACCTGCCCGCCCGGGCGGCGGGCGTGCCGCGCACGGGGCCGCCGGGCGCCACCGGCCGCCCGCTGGCCGCCGAGCAGCCGCGGCTGCAGGGCGACGCCGCCGCATGCATCCGCTACGCGCTGTCGCTGCTCGACACGCTGCAGGCGCTGCACCGCGCCGGCGTGCTGCACGGGCACCTGCATCCGGCCAGCCTGTTCATCGGCGACGACGGACTGGCCGTGCTCGGCGACCTCGCGGACGCCCAGCCGCTGCGCCACGCCCATGCCGAGGTCGAGACGGCGCGCCGGCCGCTGCGGATCAGCGCCTTCCACGCGCCCGAGCAGACGGGCCGCCTCGACGGCCCGCTCGACTACCGGGCCGACCTGTACGCGCTGGGCGCGGTGCTGTACTGGCTGCTGAGCGGCCGACCGCCCTTCGATGAGCGCCATGCGCTGCAGCTGCTGCACGCGGTGCTGGCCGTGACGCCGCCGGCGCTGGCCGAAGCCGGGGCACCGGTGCCGGCGGCGCTCTCGGCGGTGGTGGCGAAGCTGCTCGCCAAGCACCCCGACCAGCGCTACCAGTCCGCCCACCACCTGCGGGCCGACCTGCGGCACTGCCTGGCGGTCGCCGAAGGCGGCCCGGCCGCGGACGCCTTCCAGGCCGGCGCGCTCGACCGCCGCGTGCGGCCGATGCCGCCGTCCCGCCTGGTGGGGCGGGACGACGCGCTGGCCCGGCTCGAACAGGCGCTGTGCTTCGACGGGCCGCAGCGGCGCGTGGTCGCGGTGCACGGCGGGTCGGGCTGTGGCAAGTCGGCGCTGGTGGCGGCGCTGCTGCCGGCGGCGCAGGCGCGCGGCACGCTGGTGGCGCTGGGCAAGTACGACGAGTACCGGCGGCCGATTCCCTTCGAGGGGCTGGCGCAGGCGCTGGCCGACCTGGCCGCCTTCGCGCTGACGCTGCCGCCGCAGGAGCTGGCCGCCCTGCGCAGCGGCCTGGCGTCGGCGATCGGCCCGAACGCCGCCTTCCTGGCGCGCATGGCCCCGGGCTTCGCGGCGCTGCTGCCGCCCTGCCTGCCCGAGGCGTCCGACGACGTCAACGTGCTGGAGCGGATGAAGCGCTGCCTCAGCGCAGCAGTCACCGTGCTGCGGGAGCGCGGCGCTCGGCTGCTGCTCTTCGTCGACGACGTGCAGTGGGCCGACCGCGATTCGATCGCGCTGCTCGAGCACCTCGCCGAGGAGAGCTGGGGCACGCTGCTGCTCGTGCTGGCCTACCGCGACGACGAGGTGCCGCCAGGCAGCACGCTCGCCGCCGCGCTGGCGCGCATGCGCGCGGCCACGCCGGGCTGGTGCGAACTCGCGCTGGCCGGCCTGGCGGTGCCGGCCGTCGAGGCCCTGCTGGCCGACGTGCTCGACGCCGCCCCCGGCGAGACCGCGCCGCTCGCCCGCGCGCTGGCGGGGCGCACGCAAGGCAACGCCTTCCTGGTGCTCGAGTACCTGCGCCAGCTGTTCGAGGCCGGCCACCTGCACCGCGACCAGGCGACCTGGGCCTGGGACGGCATGGCGCTCGAGGCACTGCCCGCCGCGGCCGACAGCGGGCCCGGGCTGCTGCGCCGCCTGCCGCCCGCGCTGCAGCGGCTGGCGGGGGCCTGCGCCTGCCTGGGCGGCGAGTGGGACCTGCCGCTGCTCGCCGCCATGCTGGGCCAACCTCCCGAAGCTACGCAGCCTCTGGCACAGCAGCTGGTGCGGGCCGGACTGCTGGCGACCGCCGGCCCGATGGCGCATGCCCGCGGCCACACCGGCACGCCGCACTACCGCTTCGCCCACGATCGCCTGCACGAGGCAGCGCGGCAGCTGCTGGACGAGGCGGGCCGGAGGCGCTGGCACCGGCGCGCGGCCCGGGCCCTGCTGGCACGCCATCCTGCCGGCGCACCGGCGGCGGACTTCATCGCCGCCGGCCACCTGCTGGCGGCGCTGCCGGACCTCGCCAGCGACGCCGAGCGGCGCAGCGCAATGGCGCTGCTGGCGGCGACCTCACGCGCCGCGCTGGCCGGCGGCGCGCTGGAGCACGGGCTGCGTTTCATCGACGCGGCACGCCGCCTCGCCACGACACTGGCGGCCTGCGGGACGCTGCCGCTGCCCGACCGCGTGGTGCACTACAAGCTGCTGATCGGCCTCGGCCGCTTCGACGCCGCCGACGCGGTCTTTGGCGAGCTGCTCGCTGCGGCCACCGACAGCCCTGCCGCCGTCGCCGAGGCCATCGTGATCCAGATCCGCACGCTGGTCACCCGCGGCCTGGTCGATGCCGCCGTCGATGTGGCGCGGCACGGCGCGCAGGCCATCGGCTTCGCGCATCCCGCCCCGGCCGAACAGGCGCAGGCCGTGCAGGCCGAATTCGACGCCCTCGCCCGGCTGATCGCGGAGCGCGGCTGCGGCCACTTCGACACCCTGGCACCGCTGCAGGACGAGCGCCTCGCCGCCGCCGCCGCCATCCTCCACGCGTTCCCGTCGCGCGCTCAGTCGCGCCAGCCGCTGGTGCGCGACTGGTGCGTGCTGCGGGCGCTGCGCATCGGCTGGGAGCATGGCCGCTATCCGATGCTGCCGGTCGTGATGATCGACATCATCGGCGTGCTGATGGACCAGCAGGCGCAGGCCCTCGCGCGGGAACTGGCCGACACGGGCCTGCGCATGGCGCAGCAGGCGAGCACGCCCGAACTGCAGCACCGGCTGCACATGCGCCGGGCCTTCCTCTCCGGCTTCTGGTTCGAACCCCTGCCCCTCACGCTGGCGCATGCCGATCAGGCACGCCGCCTGGCCACCGACCTCGGCAACCGCGTCGACGCCTGCGGCTGCTGCACCGCCACCCTCGCGGTGCACCTGGAGCTGGCACGCCACCTCGACCTGGCCGTGGCCGAGATCGACCGCGAATTCGAGCTGGCCTGCCGCGTCGGCCACTACAGCGCGCTCGGGCTGATCCAGGTCTGCCGGCAGTTCGCACGTTGCCTGAGGGGCGAGACCGGCGGCCCCGGCCTGCTCGAAGGGCCCGGCTTCGACACCCGCGACTACGGGCCGCACACCCAGGGCAACCGCCTGGGCCGCGGCTACTGGCTGGTGTACCGCGGCGTGGCCAGCGCGCTGTTCGGCGACTGGCCCGCGGCGCTGGCTCGCAGCCGGGAAAGCCGCGAGCCGATGGACGTGCTGGGCCTCTACCCCGTGGTGCTGCAGCGGTGGATCCACGGCCTGGCGGTGTGCCAGGCGCTGCGCAGCGCGGCACCCGGCGAGGCGCCCGACGCCCTGCGGCGGGAGCTGGCGGACATCGACGCCTGGCTGCGTTCGCGCGCCGCGCACGTACCCGAGAACTTCGCGCACATGCTGCACCTGCTGGACGCGATGGCGGCCTGGGCCGAGGGCCGGCACGGCGCGGCGATGGCGTCTTTCCAGGCCGGCATCGACGCCTCGCTCGCGCAGGGCTACGCCTGGCACCACGCCATGGCCTGCGAGCTGGCGGGCGAGTTCTGCGCCTCGCAGCACTTCGGGCTCGCGGCGGACACCTACCTCAACGCCGCGGCCCAGGCCTTCGACGAATGGGGCGCCTGCGGCAAGGCGGCGCAGCTCCGCCGCGTGCACCCCGGCCTGCGCCCGCCGGCGCTGCCACCGCCCGGGCCGGGGCAGGAGCCGCCGCTGGCCGGCTGCGGCGTCGACCTGGCGACCGTCGCGCAGGTGAGCCGCCTGCTCGCCCACACCCGCGAACCGGCGGCGCTGCCGGGCGTGCTCTTCGACCTGCTGCGCCAGTACGCCGGGGCCGAACGCGGCGTGCTGTTCTGGCGGCAGGACGAGCAGTGGACGGCCCGCGCCGGCTTCACGCACGAGCGGCACTGGATCGACACGGGCGGCGCGGCACCCGAGCCTGTGCCCGAGGTGGCCGAGACGCCGCAGACCGTGCTGAACTACCTGTGCCACAGCCTGGAACCGCTGGTGCTGCCCGACGTGTCGCACCACGTGCGCTTCGGCCGCGACCCGGCGGTGCGGCGCCACGGCATCCGCTCGATCTTCGGCCTGCCGCTGCAGCACCGCGGCGAGACGGTGGGGCTGATCTACCTCGAGAACCGGCTCGCCGCGGTGGTCCTCGACGCCGGCCAGCTGCAGACGCTGGACCTCGTCGGCCTGCAGTTCGCGGTGGCCTACGACAACGCCTTGATGAACCACGGCCTGGAGCGCGAGGTGCAGCAGCGCACGCGCGAGCTGCGGCAGGAGAACGCCGAGCGCCGCCGCGCCGAACTGGCGGCCGAGGCGGCCAGCCGCGCCAAGAGCGAGTTCCTCGCGACCATGAGCCACGAGATCCGCACGCCCATCAACGCGATCATCGGCATGTGCTACCTCGCGCTGCGCAGCGGGCTGGACGCGCGGCCGCACGACTACGTGCGCAAGGCCGAACGCTCGGCGCAGGCGCTGCTGGGCATCATCAACGACATCCTCGACTTCTCGAAGATCGAGGCCGGCAAGCTCACGATCGAGCAGCGCCCCTTCGACCTCGCCGAAGTGTTCGAGAGCCTGGGCAACCTGCTGTCGCTGCGCGCGCAGGAGAAGGGCCTGGAGCTGCTGTTCGATCTGCCGGCCGGGCTGCCCGCCACCTTGGTGGGCGACCCGCTGCGGCTCGGCCAGGTGCTCGCCAACCTCGGCAGCAACGCGATCAAGTTCACCGAGCAGGGCGAGGTCGTGGTGCGCGTGGCCGAGGTCGACCGCAGCGCCGACGCGGTGCAGCTGCAGTTCTCGGTCGCCGACACCGGCATTGGCATGGCCACCGAGCAGCAGCAGCGGCTGTTCCTGCCCTTCGAGCAGGCGGACAGCTCCACCTCGCGGCGCTTCGGCGGCACGGGGCTCGGCCTGCCGATCAGCCGCAGCCTCGTGCAGCGCATGGGCGGCGACATCGCGCTGCACAGCAGGCCGGGGCAGGGCAGCCGGTTCGAGTTCCGCGTGCGGCTGGGCCGCCCGCCTCAGGCCGGCGCCGACGCCGACGCCGCGGCGCTGCAGCTGCTGCGGGGCCACCGGCTGCTGCTGGTGGAGCCGAACGCGGTGGCCCGCGGCCTGCTGTCCGGCATGGCGCGGTCGCTGGGCCTGCAGGTGCAGGAGGCCGCCGACGCAGCGCAGGCGCTTTCGGCTGCAGCCCAGGCGGCGGCGGCCGGCCAGGCCCCTGACTTCGTGCTGCTCGAGGCCCAGCTGCCCGACATGGACAGCATCGAGTGCGCGCGGCTGCTGGCCCGCCGCCATGGGCTGGGCCGGCTGCTGCTCAAGTCCCCCGCCTTCGGCCAGGAGGCCCTGGCGCAGCGGCTGCACCGCGCGCACATCGCCGGCTGCACGCTGCTGGCCAAGCCGCTGACGCCCGGCGCGTTGTTCGCCGCGGCGCTCGCCGCGCTCGGCCAGGGCGGCGAGCACGACGCCGCGGCCCACCCGCCGATGCCGGCGGCCGCGGCCGCCCATGCGCACCTGCGGGGCCTGCGGGTGCTGCTGGCCGAGGACAACGCAATCAACCAGGAGGTGGCCGTCGAGGTGCTGCGCGGCATCGGCCTGGAGGTGGTCGCCGTCGCCAACGGCCAGCAGGCGCTGGAGCGGCTGGCCCAGGAGCGCTTCGACGGCGTGCTGATGGACTGCCAGATGCCCGTGCTCGACGGCTATGCCGCCACGCGCCGGCTGCGCGCGGACCCTCGGTGGGCGGACCTGCCGGTGCTGGCGATGACCGCCGACGCGATGGCCGGCGACCGCGACAAGGCGCTGGCGGCGGGCATGAACGACCACATCGCCAAGCCGATCCAGGTCGACAGGATGTTCGCCACCCTGGCGCGCTGGCTGGCCCCCGCCACGGCGCAGGCGTCCCCCGCCCCGCCGCCGATGCCACCCTCGCCGCCGGCGCCGGTGCCGGCGGCCGCGGCGTTCGGCGCGGACCCGGGCTCGGTGCTCGCCGATCCACAGCTCTGCCGGCGCGTGCTCTCGGCCTTCGAGGCCGATTGCCGCGACCACGGCGCCCGCGTGCGGCAGTCGCTGCAGCAAGGCGACCGCCGGCAGGCCCTGCGGCTGCTGCACGACCTGCGCAGCACCGCGGGGCTGCTGGGCGCGCAGGCGCTGGTCCGCACCGCGCAGCGGCTGGAAATCGCCTGCCGGCAGGCCGGGGACGCCGAGGTGCCGGGCCCGCTGGTGGACGAGGTTGAGCAGCAGCTGCAGTCGCTGCTGTGCGAGGTGAGGCACTCGCTGCAGGCGGCGGCGTAGCGTGCGCGCCGCACCGCCGTGTGCAATCGACGGAAGGCCCGGGCGGCGCTCATGTCCGGCGCGCCGGTGACGAATACCCCGAGATGGCCCCCGACCCGACACCGTCCGCGCCGCCGCCGGACACCGAAGCGCATGCCGCGCTGCTGGCGCTGCACCACGCGAGTCCGCTGGTGGTCGGTCTCTTCGACCCGGCCGACCGGCTGCGCTACGCCAACCCGGCGTTCCGGCAGGCCTACGACCTTGCGGAGGGCGAAGCGCCGACCTGGGCCGAACTGATGCGGCTCAACCACCGGCGCGGCAAGGGCGCGGCGATCCGCAGCGACGACATCGAGCGCTGGATCGCCACCGCGCTGTCGCGGCGCGGCAAGGTGCCCCACCGTGCGTTCGAGGCCGACCTCTGCGACGGCCGCTGGCTGTGGATGCAGGAGCACCTCGACGCGGCGGGCTGGATGCTCTGCGTGGCCTGCGACATCACCCAGCTGCGCAGCGAGGAGCGGCTGCTGCGGCAGGCCCGCGACGTCGCCCAACGCGCCGCGCTCACCGATCCGCTGACCCACGTGAGCAACCGCCTGCACATCCTGCAGCTGCTGGATGCGGCCGTGGCCAAGGCGCGCAGCGAAGCAGCGCCCTGCTGCCTCGCGATCCTCGACCTGGACCACTTCAAGGGCATCAACGACCGCCATGGCCATCCGTTCGGCGATGCGGTGCTGGTCGATTTCGCGCGCCGCGTGCAGGCCCTGCTGCGCAGGAGCGACTGCCTGGGACGCCTGGGCGGCGAGGAATTCATGGTGCTGCTGCCGGAGCTGACGCTGGACGGCGCCCGCGAGGTGCTGGAGCGCCTGCCCGCCCACGTCGCCGAGCCCCACCGGGTGGCGGAGCGGCAGGAGGTCTGCTACACGCTGTCGGCCGGGCTCACGATGCTGCTGCCCGGCGACAGCGCGCACAGCGCGTACCAGCGCGCCGACCGGGCGATGTACGAGGCCAAGCGCCGCGGGCGCAACCAGGTGCGCGTCTCCCGCGGCGGCTGAGCGCCCGGGGCGCCCGCCGGCGCGGCATCGTCAGGCGACGATGCCCTTGCTGCGCAGCTCGGCGATCTGCGCAGGCCCCAGCCCCATGCCGGCCAGCACCGCGTCGGTGTCCTCGCCCAGCCTCGGCGCCGCGCTGCGGATGCCGCCGGGCGTGCCGGTGAGCCGCGGCACGATGCCCGGCACGTCGAGCTCGTGGCCGTCGCGCGTGGTTTGGCGCAGGATCATGTTGCGCGCCCGGTAGTGCGGGTCTTCGGCGATGTCCTTCGCGGTGTAGACCTTGCCGGCCGGCACACGCGCCTCGGCCAGCGGCCGCAGCACCTCGTCCACCGTGCGCTCCAGCGTCCACGCCTCGATCGCCGCGTCGATCTCGGCCACGCGTGCCACGCGGCCGGTGTTGTCGCACAGGTCGGGAGCGCTGCCGAGGTCGGGCCGTCCGATCACGGCCATCAGCCGCTTGAAGATGCTGTCGCCGTTGCCGGCGACCAGCACGTAGCCGTCGCGGCAGCGGTACGCGTTCGACGGCGCGATGCCCGGCAGCGCGCTGCCCGCGGCCTCGCGCACCGCGCCGAACGCGCTGTACTCTGGCAGCAGGCTCTCCATCACGTTGAACACCGCCTCGTGCAGCGCGACGTCGACGACCTGGCCCCGGCCGCCGTGCGCCTGGCGGTGGTACAGGGCCATCATCACGCCGATGACGCCATGCAGCGCGGCCAGCGTGTCGCCGATCGAGACGCCGCAGCGCACCGGCACGCGGCCGGGCTCGCCGGTCAGGTGGCGCAGGCCCCCCATCGCCTCGCCGACGACGCCGAAGCCCGGCAGGTCGCGGTAGGGGCCCGTCTGGCCGTAGCCCGAGATGCGCAGCATCACGAGCCCGGGGTTCAAGGCGCTCAGGTCGTCGTAGCCCAGGCCCCAGCCCTCCAGCGTGCCGGGCCGGAAGTTCTCGATCAGCACGTCGGCCTCGGCGATCAGGCGCCGCGCGATGTCCTGGCCCTCGGGGCTGCGCAGGTCGACGGCGACCGAGCGCTTGTTGCGCGACTGCACCTGCCACCACACCGAGGTGCCGTCCTGCAGCAGGCGCCAGCGGCGCAGCGGGTCGCCGCCTTCGGGCGGCTCGATCTTGACGACGTCGGCGCCGAAGTCGCCCAGCGTTTTCGCCGCGAAGGGGCCGGCGATGAGCTGCCCCATCTCGACGATGCGCACCCCCTGCAGCGCAAGGGTGCCGGGGGCAGGCGGGGGGGGCGGTGTCATGGCGTTCATCGGGTCGGCGGCTCCATCCGGCAAGGGCGCGAATTGTCCGCCGGAGCGGGCGCCACTGTTGACGCTTTCGCAATGGCCCATTGGCGCCGGCACGCTTTTTCCCGCAGGGGGCGCTGCCTAAAGTTCACCCCATCGACGGACCGCACAACACACCACTGCAGTCCACCGACGCTCCCTCCTCCACCCGATACCGAAAGGAAACACCATGAACACCAAGTCCCTCATCGCCGCTTCCGTGCTCGCCCTGCTGGGCTCCGGCGCCGCGTTCGCACAGGTCAACGGCGATACGGGCGGCTACGACGTGCCCGAGCTGCACGCCCCGTCGACCAAGACCCGCGCCGAGGTCATCGCCGAGCTGCAGGCCGCGCGCGCCAACGGCGAACTGCGCATCGGCGCGGAAGGTGAGACCTACGTGCCGAACACGAAGTTCGTGTCGACCAAGAGCCGCGCCGAAGTCCGCGCCGAAGTCGTCAAGGCGCTGCAGGCCGGCGAACGCCTGAGCTACGGCGACACGCAGGGCTGAGCCCCGAAGGCGCCGCAGGCCGGCGCCGCTTTTCCCACCGTCATCGCAAGGAAACGATCATGAACACCCCCTCCCTCGTCGCGGCGGCGCTCGCCGCCTTCATCGGCACCGCCGCCTTCGCACAGGAGGCCGGCGTGCAACAGGTCGTCGTGCAGAAGACGCGCGCCGAAGTCATCGCCGAACTGCAGGCCGCACAGGCCCGGGGCGAACGCAGCTTCGGCGATTCCTACGGCTACGACATCACGGCCCGGCCCTTCGTGTCGACCCGCACGCGCGCCGAAGTGAAGGCCGAGCTCGCGCAGGCCCGTGCGAACGGAGAGATCGGCTTCGGCGACACCTACGGCTACGACGTCGCCAGCAAGCCCTTCGTCTCGACGAAGACCCGTGCGCAGGTGCAGGCCGAAGCGGCCCAGGCGCTGCGCTCGGGCCAACGCCTGAGCCAGGGCGATTTCCTAGGCGGCTGACCGCAGACCCGCACGCAAGACCGCCTTGGACGGGCAGGCCCCCGAGGGCCGCCCGTCCGACAGGACACCTCCATGAAGACCGCCCTCGCCTTCACCATCGCCGCCCTGGGCTTCGCCGCCAACGTGGCCTGGGCCACGGAGATCCCCAGCCCCCGGGCCGCAGCCTCCACGCCCGCCGCACGGACCGCCGCGCCGCGGACGCCGGCCAGCGCGCCCGCGGCGCCGGCGGCACCGCTGCGCCCGGCCACGCGGCCGGCCCAGGCCGCCGACACGCCGCCCACCACCCTGTGCGCCTGCGCGTCAGGCGACCCCTTCGCCTGACGCCGCTGCGCCGCCGCGGCAACAATCGCCGCCATGCAAGCCCTGATGACCCTGCTCGTCGAACACGGCGTGTTGATCGTGTTCGCCGTGACCATGGCCGCACGCGCCGGCGTGCCGGTGCCGGCGGCGCCGCTGCTGGTGGCCGCCGGCGGCGTCGCGATGCACTCGCCGCAGCCGGCCGCCGTCGCGTGGACGCTGGCGCTGCTGGTGGCCATCGCGGCCAACGTGGCCGGCGACGGCGTGTGGTTCTATGCCGGCCGCCGCCACGGCCACCGCATCATGGGCCTGCTGTGCAGGCTCTCGCTGTCGCCCGATTCCTGCGTGCGGCAGAGCGAAGACCTGATGACCCGGTGGGGCGGCGGCGCGCTGGTGGCCGCGAAGTTCGTGCCGGGCGTGTCGGTCGTGGCCGCGCCGATGGCCGGGGCACTGGGCATGTCGGTGCCGCGCTTCGTGGCCTACGACGTGCTGGCCGGCGCCATCTGGTCCGCGCTCTTCCTGGGGCTGGGCGCGGTGTTCAGCCGGGAGGTCGAGGCGGTGATCGCGGCATTGGCCGATGCGGGCCTGGCGGCCGGCGCGCTGCTGCTGGCCGTGGTGGCCGCCTTCGCCGGCTGGCGCTGGCTGCGGCGCCAGCGCTTCCTGCGATCGCTGGCGATGCAGCGCATCAGCGTCGACGAACTGAAATCGCTCGTCGACAGCGCGCAGGCCAGCCCGGGAGCCGGGGCCGAGCGCGCCGCGCCGATGATCATCGACGTGCGGTCGAACGGCGTTGCGCAGATCGACGGCCGCCGCATCCCCGGCGCCAGCGCGGTGGCCCTCGCGGAGATCGAGCGGCATGCGGCCCGCCTGCCGCGCGACCGTGACATCGTGCTCTATTGCAACTGCCCGAACGAAGCATCGGCGGCCCTCGCCGCCCAGCGGCTGGCCCGCCAGGGCTTCAGCCGCGTGCGGCCGCTGGCCGGCGGGCTCGATGCCTGGGCCGCCGCAGGGCACCCGGTGGCCACGGATTGACCCGGCCGCCGCCCTCGCCGGCGCTGCTGCATTGCACAATGCTGCGCCGGAGAGGGACCACCAGGGGAATGCCGCATGCGCCGAGTCGTTTTCAACCAGAAGGGGGGCGTGGGCAAGTCCACGATCACCTGCAACCTCGCCGCGGTCAGCGCCCAGCAGGGCCTGCGCACGCTGGTGGTCGACCTCGACTCGCAAGGCAACACCACCCGCTACCTGATGGGCCAGGCCGCCGACGGCGACCTCGGCGCGGGCGCCGCCGAGTTCTTCGACCAGACGCTGAAGTTCAGCGTGCGGCCGCCGGCCACCACCGACTTCATCGTCGCCACGCCCTGGGACCGGCTGAGCCTGATGCCGGCCAGCGGCAAGCTCGACGAGCTGCACGGCAAGCTCGAATCGCGCTACAAGATCTACAAGCTGCGCGATGCGCTGGCGGAGCTGGCCGACGAGTTCGATGCCATCTACATCGACACGCCGCCGGCGCTCAACTTCTACACCCGCTCGGCACTGATCGCGGCCGAGGGCTGCCTGATCCCGTTCGACTGCGACGACTTCTCGCGCCGCGCGCTCTACGGCCTGATGGAGACGGTGCAGGAGATCCGCGCCGACCACAACGATGCGCTGGAGGTCGAAGGCATCGTCGTCAACCAGTTCCAGCCCCGCGCCAGCCTGCCGCAGCGCACTGTGCAGGAGCTGGTCGACGAGGGCCTGCCGGTGCTGCAGCCCTACCTGAGCGCGAGCGTGAAGATCAAGGAATCGCACGAGCAGGCCAGGCCGATGGTGCACCTGGACCCGAGGCACAAGCTGACGCTGGAGTTTGTGGCGCTGCACGGCGCCATAGCCGGCAAAACATAGCGCATAGCGCAGCCGCCCGCCGTGGGGCACGCCTAAAATTGGAATAATTTCCACCAGCACGGCACCCGATGAAGAAGGCCCCCGCCAAGAAAACGTCCACTCGGGTGGAGGAGCCTTCCGACCATCTCGCGCGGCTCTCGCAGGCCCTGCGCGACCGCCGTCGCCGCGCCCACCTGTCGATCGAGCGGCTGGCCGAGCTGTCGGGCGTGAGCCGCTCGATGATCTCGAAGGTGGAGCGCGCCGAGGCCACGCCGTCGACCTCGGTGCTCTCCAAGATCGCCGTGGCGCTCGACATCACCTTCTCCGACCTGCTGGCCGAGCAGGAGGAGCAGGAGGTCGTGCTGCTGCCCGCCCGCGTGCAGCCGGTGATCCAGGACCGGGAATCCGGCTTCACCCGCCGCTGCCTCTCGCCCATCCTGCCCGGCCGCGGCATCGACTGGGTGCTCAGCACGCTGCCGAGCGGCGCCACCACCGGCGAGCTGTCGGCGCACCGACGCGGCACCGAGGAGTACATCTACGTGCTCACCGGCACCCTGGAAGCCAGCGTGGGCCAAGCGACGCACCGGCTCGAGGCGGGCGACGCGATCTTCTTCCAGGCCGCCGCCACCCACCAGTTCTTCAACCCCGGCCAGGGCGACTGCCAGTACTTCCTCGTGATCGACAGCAGCCGGCTGCGGCGCTGACCACCGCGCGCGGATGGTGCGGCGCCGGGCCAGCCGGCACCGCCGGCGTGCGGCCATGCCTCGTTCGGGTGTTTCCTTTGGTGGAAAAACCTCCACTTAACGTGGCACGGGCATTGCTCATCCAGTGGAGATTTATCCACTGGAGTGTTCTGCCATGGCCTTGCCGTCCCGCCCAGCCCAGTCTCCCGCCGCGCCCGCTGCGGCCAGCCGACGTACTGCCCTGAAGGTGGCGGTGGCCGCAAGCGCCGGCCTCGCGGCGCCCGCGGTGTCGGTCGCGCAGACCACCACCTGGCGCTTCCAGAGCGCCTGGCCCGCCAAGGTCATCTTCCAGGAGTTCGCGGTGGACACCTGCCGCCGCATCGAGCAGAACACCGGCGGCAAGCTGAAGATACAGATGCTGGCCTCGGGCGCCGTGGTGCCGCCTTTCCAGGTGCCCGACGCCGTCTCGAAGGGCACGCTCGACGGCGGCCACACGCTGCCGGTGTTCGGCTTCGGCCGCAACACCGCCTTCGGCCTCTTCGGCGCCGGCCCCAACTTCGGCATGGACTCCAACCAGCTGCTGGGCTGGGTGGAGCACGGCGGCGGCAAGCAGCTGTATGCCGAGCTGCTTGCCGCGGCCAAGCTGGAGGTCGTCTCGTTCCTGCACGGCTCGGTCATCACCGAGCCCTTCGGCTGGTTCCGCAAGGAGATCAAGGGCCCCGACGACCTCAAGGGTCTGAAGTACCGCACCGCCGGCCTGGCCGTCGACATGATGAAGGAGCTGGGTGCCGCGCCGGTGCAGATGGCCCCCACCGACACCCTGCCGGCGCTGGAGCGCGGCGTGATCGACGCCGCCGAGTACGCCAACCCGACCGACGACCGCCTGGTGGGCTTCCCCGACGTGGCCAAGAACTACTACCTGCAGAGCTACCACATGGCCAACACGCTCTTCGAGCTGCTGTTCAACAAGGCCAAGTTCGACGCGCTGCCGGCCGAGATGAAGGAGGCGGTGCACACCGCGGTGCTCGCCTCCAACAGCGACATCGCATGGAAATCGATGGACCGCATGTCGACCGACCTGATCGACATGCAGTCGAAGAACGGCGTGAAGGTGCACCGCACGCCGGCGTCGATCCTGGCCGCGCAGCTCGATGCGTGGACACGCGTGATCGCCCACCGCAGCGCGGAGAACCCGCTCTTCGCGAAGATCATCGACTCGCAGAAGGCCTGGGCCAAGAAGGTCGTCTACTGGTCCGAGATCATGACGGTGGACGCCCAGGCGCCCTACCGCAAGTTCCTGGGCTGAACGGCCGCCGGCATGCCGCCATGAACGCCTACCTGCGTTTTGCCGACCGGCTGTCCACCCGCGTCGGCCAGGCCTTCGCCTGGCTGATCGTGGTGCTGGTCGCCATCATGGTCTACGAGGTCTTCAGCCGCTACGTGCTGGGCAACCCGCACGACTGGGTCTTCGACGTGTCGATCATGTGCTACGGCGCGGTCTTCCTGATGGGCGGCGCGTACACGCTGGCCAAGGAGAACCACGTGCGCGGCGACATCCTCTACGGCTTCCTGCCGCCGCGGGTGCAGGCCGGGCTCGACCTGCTGCTGTACGGCCTCTTCTTCTGCCCCGGCGTGCTCGCGCTGATGTGGGCCGGATGGGGCTTCGCCGGCGAATCGTGGGCGGTGCGCGAGCACTCGGCCAACACCGCCGACGGCCCGCCGATCTACCCGGTGAAGATGCTCATCCCGCTGGCCGGCGCGCTGCTGCTGATGCAGGGTGCGGCCGAGGTGCTGCGCTGCATCGCCTGCCTGCGCAGCGGGCACTGGGCGCCGCGCGAGCAGGACGTGGAGGAGGTCGACGTCGACAAGCTCAAGGCCCTGGTCCGCGAGGAGGGCACGCCATGAAGAAGGAACTCTGGTTCGGCCTGTCCATCATGTCGCTCGTCGTGCTGATGGCCATGGTGCTCACGCCGTGGGGTGCGCTGGAGAACGGCCACATCGGGCTGCTGATGCTGGCGCTGATCGTGGTGGCCATCATGCTGGGCTTTCCCACCGCCTTCACGCTGATGGGCATGGGCATGATCTTCACGTTCATCGCCTACTGGCGGGTCGAGCCGGGCACCGCCTGGCGGCTGACGCTGGAGCTGATGGTGCAGCGCGCGTATTCGGTGGTGACCAACGACGTGCTGATCTCGGTGCCGCTGTTCGTCTTCATGGGCTACCTGGTCGAGCGCGCGAACCTGATCGCCAAGCTCTTCCGCAGCCTGCACCTGGCGATGTTCCGGGTGCCGGGCTCGCTGGCCGTGGCCACGCTCTTCACCTGCGCGATCTTCGCGACGGCCACCGGCATCGTGGGCGCGGTCATCACGCTGATGGGCCTGCTGGCCATGCCGGCGATGCTGCGCGCCGGCTACGACCCGAAGGTGGTCGCCGGCGCCATCACGGCAGGCGGCTGCCTGGGCGTGCTGCTGCCGCCGTCGGTGCTGCTGATCGTCTACAGCGCGACGGCGGGCGTGTCGGTGGTGCAGCTGTACGCGGGCGCGGTCTTCCCGGGCCTGATGCTGGCGCTGCTGTACGTCGGCTACGTGATCGTGCTGGCCAAGCTCAAGCCCGCGCTGATGCCGCCGCTGCCCGAATCCGAGCGCGTGATCACGCTCTCGCCCGCCGTGCAGGCGATGGGGGCCGACGGGCGCAGCCGCGTGCTGCCGGTGCTCTGGCACGCGCTGCGCACCCGCGCCCTGCGCCCGCAACTGCGCCGGGCGTCGCTGGAGATCGCCACGTTCGCGTTCCCCGTGGTGATGCTGCTGAGCGCCTTCACGCTGGCCCAATGGCCCGCCGCCGGCACGATCGGTCCGCTGGCCAGCCTGGGCGCCGCCATGCCGGCAGCGGTGGCGAGCGAAGCCGAGCCGCAGGACATGTTCAGCCTCGGCGCCCCGGTCGATGCCGCGGCCCCGCAGGCCGGCACGCCCGAGGCCCCGGCGTCGATGCTCTCCGGCACCGCGCCCTGGATCGCGGGCGGCGTGCTGCTGCTCGCGCTGCTGTGGTTCTATGCCCGGCTCGATTTCGAGCACCTGGAGATCCTGAAGATGCTGGCCGGATCGTTCTTCCCGCTCGCCTTCCTGATGGCGGGCGTGCTGGGCAGCATCGTGATGGGCCTGGCCACGCCCACCGAGGCCGCCGCGGTGGGCGCCTTCGGCGGCGCGCTGCTGGCCGCGATGTACCGGCGCCTGAGCCTGCCGGTGGTGCGCGAGTCGGTCTACCTCACCGGCAAGACCAGCAGCATGGTGTGCTGGCTCTTCGTCGGCTCGGCGATCTTCTCGGCGGCTTTCGCGCTGCTGGGCGGGCAGGACATCATCGAGCGCTGGGTGCTGTCGCTGGGCCTGACCAAGCTGCAGTTCCTGCTGCTGGCGCAGGCCATCATCTTCCTGCTGGGCTGGCCGCTGGAGTGGACGGAGATCATCGTGATCTTCATGCCGATCTTCGTGCCGCTGCTCGGCCACTTCGGCGTCGATCCGCTGTTCTTCGGCCTGCTGGTGGCGCTGAACCTGCAGACGGCCTACCTGTCGCCGCCGGTGGCCATGGCCGCCTTCTACCTGAAGGGCATCTCGCCGCCGCACGTCACGCTCAACCAGATCTTCGCGGGCATGCTGCCCTTCATGGGCCTGCAGATCGTCGCGCTGTTCGTGCTGTATGCCTTCCCGCCGATCGGGCTGTGGCTGCCGCAGGTGCTGTACCGCTGAACTTGCTTTCACAAGGAGACCCGATGACCACCGACTGGACCGGCGGCAAGCTGCTGCACATCCACATCGCCCCCGCCGCCTCGCACGAGATGGAGGAAGTGCCCGAGGCCACCTGCGTGGCGGGCCAGGGCATCGTGGGCGACCGCTACTACCTGAAGACCGGCACCTACTCGGCCAAGCCCGACATCCGCGAGGTGACGCTGTTCGAGGCGGAGACGCTGGCCGCCCTGGCGAAGAACGATCCCCCGCTGCAGGACGGCCCGATCGCGCTGACCCCCGCGGACCACCGGCGCAACTTCACGGTGCAGGGCGTGCCGCTCAACCACCTCGTCGGCAAGCGCTTCCGCGTGGGCGAGGTGGTGCTGCGCGGCGGACGGCTCAACTTCCCCTGCAAGTACCTCGACGAGCTGCTCGGCCTGCCGCTGTACCTGCCGCTGTACAACCGCTCGGGGCTGAACTGCTCGATCGAGGTGGGCGGCGTGGTGCGCCAGGGCGACGTGATCGAGCCGCTGGACTGAAGCCCGCCCGCGCACGCCACGCCATGACCGCCCGACTTGTCATGAAGCTCACCGTCGCAGCGGTCCGCCGCGAGACGGACGAGGTGATGCACCTGGAGCTGCGCCACCCCCGGCGCCCGCAGCTGCCCCCGCCTTCGCCCGGCGCGCATGTCGACGTGCACCTGCCGGACGGCCGCATCCGCCAGTACTCGCTGTGCGGCGACCCCGACGACGCCGGCGCGTACCGCATCGCGATCAAGCGCGAGGCGCCCGGCCGCGGCGCCTCGCGGTGGCTGCACGCGCACGTGGAAGCCGGCATGGCGATCGGGGTCAGCGCGCCGCGCAACAACTTCCCGCTGGCCGCGGGCGCCGCGCGCCACGTGTTCGTGGCCGGCGGCATCGGCGTCACGCCCTTCGTGCCGATGGCGCAGGCCGCGCTGCGGCGCGGCGAGTCCGTCACGCTGCACTACTGCGCGCGCAGCGAGGCGACAGCGCCCCTGCTGGGGGCCGTGCGCAGCATCGAAGGGCTGGCCCTGCACACCTGGTTCGGCGACACCGTGCCGCGCGTGCGCTTCGATGCCGCGGCGCTGCCGCCGCCCGAGCCGGGCATGCACCTCTACTGCTGCGGCCCCGCGCGCCTGATCGACGCCGTGCGAGACGCCACCGCGCACTGGCCGGACGCGCAGCGGCACTTCGAGGTCTTCCAGCCGACGCTGGACGAGCACTTCAAACCCGAGCCCTTCGACGTCACGGTGGCCTCCACCGGCCAGACGCTGCGTGTGCCCGCCGACCGCTCCGCGCTGGCCGTGCTGCGCGAGCACGGCCTGTCGCTGCCTTCGTCGTGCGAACTGGGCGTGTGCGGCGCGTGCGAATGCGGCTACCGCGACGGCGTGGTGATCCACCGCGACGTGGTGCTTGGCCCTGCGGCGCGGCAGGACCGGATGATGCTGTGCGTGTCGCGCGCCCGCGGGGGCGTCACGCTCGACCTCTGAGGAACGTGCTCACCAGGCGGCCGGATCGACCTGGTAGTACAACCTGAACTCGGCATACAGCGCCGGGTGCTCGGCCGCCATGCGCACCGGCTGCTCGAAAAACACCTCCGACGCGACCGCGAAGAACTCGGCCGGCTCGGTGGCGCCGTAGGCGTCGAACAGCGTGGGCTCGCCCACCGCATGCCGGTGCCGCAGTTCGGCGAACGCGGTGCCCAGCACCTGCGACCAGCGCGCATAGTGGCTGCGGCGCGCCAGTGCGGGGGCGCCGTTGGCCGCGCCGTTGGCCTGGTCGAGCTGGTGCGCGAACTCGTGGATCACCACGTTGCGGCCGTCACCGGGATCGCCGGCCCCTTGCAGCACGTCGGCCCACGACAGCAGCACCTGGCCCTGCGACCACGATTCGCCCGACAGCACGCGCCGGTCGTCGTGCTGCACGCCGGCATCGCCGGTGCGCACGCGGTCGACCACGAAAGCGCCGGGGTACAGCAGCACCTGCCGCAAGGCATCGAAGCGCACGCCGGGCCGGTTGAGCAGCAGCAGGCTCGCCTGCGCGGCGACGGTGACGCGCATCTCGTCGGTGACCTTCAGGCCGTTGCAGCCGATGAAGGGCACTTCCGCCAGGAACTCGTTGATGCGCTGCTTGAGCTGCAGCTGCAGCGGCGCCGGCAGGCGGCCCGCCAGCGGCACGCGCCGGCGCAGGATGCGCCGCCATGCCGCCGGGAACGGCTGTGCCCGCCAACGGCGCCGGCGGCGCTCGGCCAGCCACGGCTGCCCCAGGAACCACAGGGCCAGCAGCAGCGCAAGAACGGTGGCGACGATCATCGGCATGGCAGGTCGATCACAGTGTGCGCCCGGCAGGCCCTCGGCGGGATGGCTGTCACGCCAGCAAGGTCGTGTGATCAGATGGCGGCCGCCGGGCGCTTCTTCAAGCGCCAGCGTTCCAGCCGCCGCCCAAGGCGCGCACCAGGCCGACGGTCGCCTGGTACTGCGCCGCCCGCACCTGCAGCGCCTGCCGCCGGTTGCGCAGCTCGGTGCGCTGGGCATCGAGCAGGTCGAGCTGGCTGACGAAGCCGTTGCGGTAGCGCGAGTTCGACAGCGTGGTGGCCCGCGTGGCCGACTCGACCGCGCGCGACTGCGCCTCGGCCTGGTCGGCCAGCAGGCGCAGCGTGGAGAGCTGGTCTTCCACGTCCTTGAAGGCCACCAGCACCTGCTCGCGGTAGCCGGCCAGCGCGCCGTCGAGCTCGGCGCGCGCGCTGTCGACGCCCGCCTGGCGCCGGCCGCCGTCGAAGACCGGCAACGACAGCAGCGCGCCGATGCCCCAGCTGCGCATCGACCACCTGAAGAGGTCACCGACCTCGGGCGACGCATAGCCGCCTTGGGCCGTGAGCGACACGCTCGGGAACCACGCCGCCTGCGCGACGCCCACGCGGGCCTGCGCGGCCAGCATGCTGCGCTGCGCGGCCGACACGTCGGGCCGGCGCTGCAGCACCGTGCTGGGCACGCCCGGCGGGATCACCGGCAGGCTCGCCGACCAGGCCTGCGGCGCCACTTCGAACGACGAGGCCGCCTCACCCACCAGCACGGCCAGCGCGTGCTCCAGCACCGCGCGGCGCTGGTCGAGCGCCAGCGCCTCCGATTCGGTGGCC
Organism: Aquincola agrisoli; assembly: GCF_036621135.1. Lineage (NCBI taxonomy): Bacteria > Pseudomonadati > Pseudomonadota > Betaproteobacteria > Burkholderiales > Sphaerotilaceae > Aquincola > Aquincola agrisoli. The sequence goes on along the minus strand of NZ_JAZIBG010000024.1, from coordinate 154,150 downwards.
GCCACCTCGGTGCGCACGCGCGCCACGTCGAGCTCGGCGATGTCGCCGGCCTGCTGGCGGCGCTCCGTCAGCCGCAATGTGTCGCGGTAGGCGAGCACGGTGTCGCGCACCAGCTCACGCTCGGCATCGAGCACACGCAGCGCCAGGTAGGTCTGCGCCGTTTCGGCCTGCACCAGCAGCCGCGCGCTCTGCAGCAAGGCTTCGCGGGCCTGCGCATCGAGCGCGGCGGCCTGGCTGGCCTGCGACAGGCGGCCGAACAGGTCCAGCTCGTACGACAGGGTCAGCCCCGCGGTGGCCAGCGTGTTGACATCGCCGTTGTTGTTGGCGCCGGCCTGGCGCGACACGCCCGCCCCCACGCCGACCTGCGGCGCGCGGTTGGCGTCGGCCGAACGCGCCAGCGCCCGGGCCTGCGCCAGCCGCGCCGCGGCCTGCTGGATGCTGGTGTTGCGCTCGGCGGCCTGCTCGACCCAGCGGTCCAGCTCGGCGTCGCCGAAGCTCTTCCACCATTCGCCGCGCGGCTGCGCCTCGGCCGGCGTGGCACGGGCCCAGCGGCCGTCGGTTTCCTTGAAGGCGGCCGGCGTGGCGGGCAGCTGCCGATCCTCCACCGGCGGCAAGGCGGTCGCGCAACCGGCCAGCACCAAGGCCGCGACCAGCGGTGTCCAGCGGATCCATCGTTTCATGTGGTTCATGTTGTTCTCCTCGTTCAAGCGTCGTGCGGGTGGCGAGGCGCGGCCGGCATCGGCTGCGCGTGGCCGCCGCCCTGGGCCGCGTGGGCGCCCGCGAAGGCCTCCATGTGCGGCACCTCGCCGTGCAGCTTCAGCGGCCGGTTGCCGGTGAGCTTGCGCAGCAGCACGTAGAACACCGGCGTCAGGAAGAGGCCGAAGGCCGTCACGCCGATCATCCCGGCGAACACCGCCACGCCCATCGCGCTGCGCATCTCGGCACCGGCGCCGGTGGCCAGCACGAGGGGCAGCACGCCCATCACGAAGGCCAGCGAGGTCATCAGGATCGGGCGCAGGCGCAGCCGCGCGGCCTCGATCGCCGCCTCGATCGGCGTGCGCCCGGCGAATTCCAGCTCGCGCGCGAACTCCACGATCAGGATCGCGTTCTTCGCGCTCAGCCCCACCAGCACCACCAGCCCGATCTGGGTGAAGACGTTGTTGTCGCCGCCGTCGAGCCACACGCCGGTCATCGCGGCGAGCAGGCCCATCGGCACGATCAGGATGATGGCCAGCGGCAGCGTCAGGCTCTCGTACTGCGCCGCCAGCACCAGGAAGACGAGCAGGATCGCCAGGGGGAAGACGATCACCGCCGAGTTGCCGGCCAGGATCTCCTGGTAGGTCAGCTCCGTCCATTCGTAGCCGATGCCGGGCGGCAGCGTCTCGGCCGCGATGCGCTGGATCGCGTCCTGCGCCTGCCCGCTGGAGTAGCCGGGCGCCGGGCCGCCGTTGATGTCGGCTGACAGGAAGCCGTTGTAGCGCATCGCGCGCTCGGGGCCGAAGCTGGGCTGAACGCTCATCAGCGCGGCCAGCGGCACCATCTCGCCCGAGGCCGAGCGCACCTTCAGCAGGCCGATGTCCTCGGCGCGCGCGCGGTGGCCGGCATCGGCCTGCACGCGCACGGAGTAGGTGCGGCCGAACTTGTTGAAGTCGTTGACGTACAGGCTGCCGAGGTAGATCTGCATGGTGTCGAACACGTCGGTCACCGACACGCCGAGCTGCCGCGCCTTGGTGCGGTCGATGTTGGCGTAGAGCTGCGGCACGTTGACTTGGTAGCTGGAGAACATGCCGGTGAGCTCAGGCGCCTGGTAGGCCTTGGCCATGAAGGCCTTGGTGGCGGCATCCAGCGCCTCGTAGCCGAGCGACGCGCGGTCTTCCAGCTGCAGCTTGAAGCCGCCCGTGGTGCCCAGCCCCTGCACCGGCGGCGGCGGGAACATCACGATGAAGGCGTCCTCGATCTGCGCGAACTGCTGGTTCAGCGCCATCGCGATGGCGCCGGCGCTCTGGTCCTTCGCGGTGCGCTGGTCGAAGGCCTTGAGGCCGACGAAGACGACGCCGGAGTTGGAGCTGTTGGTGAAGCCGTTGATCGACAGGCCCGGGAACGAGATGGCGTGCTCCACGCCGGGCTGCTTCAGCGTGATCTCGCCCATGCGGCGGATCACGTCGTCGGTGCGGTCGAGCGTGGCGCCGTCGGGCAGCTGCGCGAAGCCGATCAGGTACTGCTTGTCCTGCGCCGGCACGAAGCCGCTGGGCACGGCCTTGAAGAGGCCGAAGGTCACGGCCACCAGCGCCAGGTAGATGGCCATCATCAGCGCCTTGCGCGTGACGACCTTGGCCACGCCGCCGGCGTAGGCCTCGGAGCCGCGGCCGAACGCCTTGTTGAAGCCGCGGAAGAACCAGCCGAAGGCGCGGTCCATGCCGCGGGTCAGCGCGTCCTTGGGCGCATCGTGGCCCTTGAGCAGCAGCGCGGCGAGCGCGGGCGACAGGGTCAGCGAGTTGATCGCCGAGATGACGGTGGAGATGGCGATCGTCAGCGCGAACTGGCGATAGAACTGGCCCGTGAGCCCGCTGATGAAGGCCAGCGGCACGAACACGGCCACCAGCACCAGCGCGATGGCGATGATGGGGCCCGACACTTCGCGCATCGCGCGGTAGGTGGCCTCGCGCGGGCTCAGGCCCGCCTCGATGTTGCGCTCGACGTTCTCGACGACCACGATGGCGTCGTCGACCACGATGCCGATGGCCAGCACCAGGCCGAACAGGCTGAGCGCGTTGATCGAGAAGCCGAACACGTGCATCACCGCGAAGGTGCCCACCACCGACACCGGCACGGCCAGCAGCGGGATGATGGAGGCGCGCCAGGTCTGCAGGAAGACGATGACGACCAGCACCACCAGCAGCACGGCTTCGAGCAGCGTGTGCACCACCGATTCGATCGACGCCCGCACGAACTGCGTGGTGTCGTAGACGATGGAGTGCTCCACGCCTTCGGGCATGGCCTTCTGCGCGTCGGCCATGGTGGCGCGCACCTGGTCGGCGATGTCGATGGCGTTGGAGCCGGGCGCGGCCAGGATGGCGATGGCCACGGCTTCCTTGTTGTCGAGCAGCGAGCGCAGCGCGTAGTCGGAGGCACCGAGTTCCAGGCGGGCGACGTCGCGCAGGCGGGTCACTTCGCCGCCCTGGCCGCTCTTGACGATGATGTCGCCGAACTGCTCGACGTCCTCGAGCCGGCCCTGGGCGTTGACGGAAAGCTGGAAGTCGACCCCCGGCAGGCCGGGCGAGGCGCCCACCACGCCGGCGGCGGCCTGCACGTTCTGCTGGCGGATGGCGTCGGCCACGTCGCCGGCCGAGAGGCCCCGCTCGGCCACCTTGGCCGGGTCGAGCCACACGCGCATGGCGTAGTCGCCGCTGCCCCACAGCTGCACCTGGCCCACGCCCTTCAGGCGCGCGAGGCGGTCCTTCAGGTTGATGGCGGCGTAGTTGCGCAGGTAGGTGTTGTCGTAGCGGCCGGTGGGCGATGACAGGTGCACCACCAGCGTGAGGTCGGGCGAGCTCTTGATGGTGGTGACGCCCAGGCGCCGCACTTCCTCGGGCAGCCGCGGCTCGGCCTGCGAGACGCGGTTCTGCACCAGCTGCTGGGCCTTGTCGGGGTCGACGCCGAGCGCGAAGGTGACGGTGAGCTGCATCACGCCGTCGGTGGTGGCCTGGCTGCTCATGTAGAGCATGCCTTCGACGCCGTTGATGGATTCTTCCAGCGGGGTGGCCACGGTCTCGGCGATGACCTTGGGGTTGGCGCCGGGGTATTGCGCGCGCACCACCACCGAGGGCGGCACGACTTCGGGGTACTCGGAGATCGGCAGCACGCGCAACGCGAGCAGGCCGCCGATCAGCATCAGCACCGACAGCACGCCCGCGAAGATGGGGCGGTCGATGAAGAATTTGGACAGGTTCATGGGTTCCTCCCTCGTGAGGGGACAACGCTTGTTCTTCGGCTCGTTCCGGGTGGCGCGGGGTTTCAGGAGGCGCTGCCGGCGCCCGCCTTGGCCGTCACTTCGGGCTTGGCGTTCATCGGCACCAGCTTGGGCGCCACCTGCACGCCCGGGCGCACGCGCTGCAGGCCGTTGACGACCACGCGCTCGCCGGCCTGCAGGCCGCTGGTGACGATGCGCAGGCCGTCGACCGTGGCGCCGAGCGTCACTTCGCGCCAGACCAGCTTGTCGCCCTCGCCCACCACCATCACGAAGCGCTTGCTCTGGTCGGTGCCGACGGCGCGTTCGTTGAGCAGCAATGCCTCGCTGGTGCGGGCCTGGCCCATGCGCAGCCGGGCGAACTGGCCGGGCGTGAGCTGGCCCTGCGGGTTGTCGAACACCGCGCGCACGCGCACGGTGCCGCTCCTGGCGTCGACCTGGTTGTCGATGAGCTGCAGCTTGCCGTCGACGCCCACGCCGTCGGCGGTTTCCATGCGCACCGGAATGCGCTGGAGCTGCTCGCGCCCACCCTGGGGCAGCGCCGCCAGCGCCCGGGTGACGATCTGCTCGTCGGCGTCGAAGCTCGCGTAGATCGGGTTCACCGACACCAGCGAGGTCAGCACCGGCGCGCCGGCGCCGGCGGAGATGAGGTTGCCCACCGTCACCTCGATGCGGCCGACGCGGCCCGAGACCGGCGCCTTCACCTGCGTGTAGCCGAGGTTGAGGCGCGCTGACTGCAGCGCAGCCTGCGCGGCGCGCAGGTTGGCCGCCGCCTCGCGCTGGGCGTTGCCGCGTTCGTCGAGCTCGCGCTGCGCGATGGCCTGTTCCTGCCACAGCCGCTGTGCGCGTTCGTATTCGCTCTGGGTGAAGGCCACGCGCGCCTGCGCCGCGGCCACCTGGGCTTCGGCGCGGTCGACTTCGGCGGCGTAAGGCGCCGGGTCGATCGTCACCAGCAGGTCGCCCTGCCGCACGAGCGAGCCTTCGCGGAAGTGCACGGCCTGCACCGCGCCGGCCACGCGCGACCGCACCTCGACGCGGTCGACCGCTTCGAGGCGGCCGGAGAATTCGTCCCAGGCGACGACGCCGCGGCGCTCGACCGCGGCCACGGAGACGGGGACGGCCGCGGGCACCTCGGCCGCCGGCGGATTGGCCGCGTCGCTGCTGGGCGACAACGTGAGCGTGGCCGCGGCGGCCAGCGCCGACAGGGCCACGCCGCCGAGCCACCAGGTGCGCGGGTGGCGGATGAGCTTGCTGTTCATGTGAAAAACTCCTGGTGAAGATGGATCGGGGTGCCGCAGGCAACACCGCCCCCTGCCGGCTGCAAGCGGCATGTGAAGTACGGTGAACGGGAACTTGGGCTCTACAATGCGATCTTGATTTCGAATCGACAAGTACCCACCTTTTGGTAAGTACCTAAATTTTTCGGAGTCCCGTATGGCGAGGAAGACTTATGGCTGCGGCCTGGAAGCGGCGCTGTCGCTGATCGGCGGCAAGTGGAAGCTGCTCATCCTCTACAACCTGGCAGAAGGCGAGCCGAGGCGGTTCGGCGAGTTGCGCCGGCTCACCGCGGGCATCAGCGAGAAGATGCTGATCCAGGAGCTGAAGGAGCTGGAGCTCGACGGCGTGGTGAACCGCAAGAACTACCAGGAAGTGCCGCCGCGCGTGGAGTACACGATCACGCCGTTCGGCGAATCGCTGATGCAGGCGCTCGGGCCGCTCTGCGAGTGGGGCACCAAACACATGAAGCGCATCGGCAACTTGCCGACGCAGGCAGTGCCCGAGGAGGATGCGGCCTGACGGCCTGCCCGCCGATGACCCTTCGCCGCGCAGGCCGTCAGGCCGGCATGGCACGCTGCGGCTGCCGAACCTTCACCACCGGAGAACTCCTGCCATGAGCATCCAGGCCACCTGGGAACCGAAGGACGCTGCCGCCGAGGGCGCCAGCGCAACCGCCTGCGAGATCCTCCTGCCGGGGGGCGCGCTGATCGCGGACGTCGATCCGCGCCCCGGCGAAGCCGCGCTGCGGCCCTCCCCCCACGACCTGCTCGACGCGGCGCTGGCCGCCTGCACCACGTTGACGCTGGAGCTCTACAGCCAGCGCAAGGGCTATGCGCTGCGGCAGATCCGGGTGCAGGTCAAGCATGCGCAGTCGGAAGGCGTGTACCGCATGACACGCACCATCCAGGTCTTCGGCGCGCTCACCGACGAACAGCGCGCCTCGCTGCTGCGCGTGGCCGAGGCCTGCCCGGTGCACAAGACCCTCGTCGGCGACATCCACATCGAAACCCACCTGGACGCCGACGTGCTCTAGCAGCCGCCGGCCCGCGCCGTCAGCCCGGCCCGCCCTGCGGACGGCGCGGCACGCCCAGCCGCGCCGCCAGCCGCGCCAGGTTGCCGCGGTCCACCCCCAGCGCGCGCGCGGCAGGCGCCCAGCGATGGCCGTGGCGCTGCAGCGTGCCGGTGATCAGCTGGCGCTGGAAGGCATCGACCGCTTCGCGCAGCGGCATCGTGGCCAGGTCGCCGCCGCCTTCGGCCGCATCGGCCCCGGGGCCCGCCGCGGGCGCGGCAGCCGCGCCGGGCGGCCGCGCCCGCAGGTCCAGGTCATCCGCCGTGAGGCTGAGGATGCGCGGCGGCACGCCCTGGCGCGAGGTGGCGCCGGCCAGCGCCCGCAGCACGCTGCGGCCCACCAAGTGTTCCAGCTCGCGCACGTTGCCCGGCCAGTCGTGCGCCAGCAGCGCCGCCTGCGCGGACGCGTCGAGCCGCAGGCCGCCCAGGTGCAGGCGCGCGCGGTTCTCTTCCAGGAAATGGCCGCAGATCAACAGCACGTCGCGTCCGCGCTCGCGCAGCGGCGGCACGTGCAGCGGGTAGACGCTGAGCCGGTGGTAGAAGTCGGCACGCATGCGGCCGGCGCGCACTTCCTGCGCCAGGTCGCGGTTGCTGGCGGCGATCACGCGCACATCCACATGGCGCTCGCGGTCGGAGCCCAGGCGCTGCAGTTGCCCGCTCTGCAGCACGCGCAAGAGCTTGGCCTGCACGGGCTCGGGCAGCTCGCCCACCTCGTCGAGGAACAGCGTGCCGCCGTGGGCGAGCTCGAACTTGCCGGCGCGGTCGGCCACGGCACCGGTGAAGGCGCCTTTGACGTGGCCGAACAGCTCGCTCTCGACCAGCGTGTCGGGCAGCGCCGCGCAATTGAGGCTGACCATCGGCTGCCCGGCGCGCGGCGACGCGGCATGCAGCGCCTGCGCCACCAGCTCCTTGCCGACGCCGGTCTCGCCCTGGATCAGCACGCACAGCTCGCTCGCGCCGACGATGCCGATCTCCTTCACCATCTGCCGGTGCACGGGGCTCTGGCCCAGCAGCTGGCGCGCGCCCGGCGCCGCAGCCAGCCGGTAGCCCTCCGCCCGCCGGCGCTCGGCATCGGCGCGCGAGGCCAGCTGCGCCATGCGCTGTGCCGCGCTGACGGTAGCGGCCGCCAGGCTGGCGAAGGTCTCGAGCACGCCCAGGTCGATCTGCGAGAAGCGCTGCGGCTGCAGCGCATCCAGGGTCAACAAGCCCCAGGGGCGCTCGTCGACCTGCAGCGCGCAGCCCACGCAGTCGTGCACTTCCAGGTGCCCGGTGATCCCTTCCACGAGCCCGTCGTACGGATCGGGCAGCCCGCAGTCCGCCGCGAAGCGCAGCGGCCCCCGTGCCGCCAGCAGCGCCTGCAGGCGCGGATGCTGGGCCACGCGGAAGCGCCGGCCCAGCGTGTCGGGGCTGAGCCCGTCGATCGCCAGCGGCCGCAGGGTGTCTCCCTCCAGCCGCAGCAGCGCGACCGCGTCGCACGGCAGCAGCGTGCGCAGGCCTTCGAGCAGGCGCCGGAAGCGCTCGGCCTCCGGCAGGTCGCGCGAGAGGTCGGCGACCAGCGGCACGACGGCGTCGAGCAAGGCGTTCGATGTCATATCGACTTCATGTGCGTGAATATGACTTCATCATAGTGATGTCATAAGCACATCACCACGGCCAAGTCATTGATTTGCCGAGCCTTCGGGGTTGGCCTGCGCGTTGCAATGCACCACGCATCCCCAAGGAGCCATCGACATGCTGACCGAAGCCCAACGCGCCATCGTCCGTGCCACCGTCCCTCTGCTGGAGACGGGCGGCGAGGCACTCACCACGCACTTCTACCGGATCATGCTGGCCGAGCACCCCGAGGTGCGGCCGCTCTTCAACAGCGCCCACCAGGCCAGCGGCGCCCAGCCGCGTGCACTCGCCAACGGCGTGCTGATGTACGCCAAGCACATCGACCGGCTGGAAGCGCTGGGCGACCTGGCGGCGCAGATCGTCAACAAGCACGTCGCCCTGCAGGTGCTGCCTGCGCACTACCCGATCGTCGGCGCCTGCCTGCTGCGCGCGATCCGCGAGGTGCTGGGCGCCGAGGTGGCGACCGACGAAGTGATCGCGGCCTGGGCCGCGGCCTACCAGCAGCTCGCCGACCTGCTGATCGGCGCCGAGGCCCAGCGCTACGACGCCCTGGCCGCCGCGCCAGGCGGATGGCGCGGCGCACGCGCCTTCACCGTGGCCGACAAGGTGAAGGAGAGCGAGGAGATCACGTCCTTCCACCTGGTGCCGGCCGACGGCGGTGCGGTGGTCGGCTTCATGCCTGGGCAGTACATCGGCCTGCGGCTCTGGGTCGACGGCGAGGAGATCCGGCGCAACTACTCGTTGTCCGCCGCGCCCAACGGGCGCAGCTACCGCATCAGCGTCAAGCGCGAGCCGGGCGGCAAGGCATCGAACTTCCTGCACGACACCGTGCACGCCGGCGACTGCATCGAACTCTTCCCGCCCGCCGGCCACTTCACGCTGGCGGAAGGCGACCGGCCGGTGGTGCTGATCAGCGGAGGCGTCGGCATCACCCCGACGCTGGCGATGCTGGAGGCGGCGCTGGCCGGCACACGGCCGGTGCACTTCATCCACTGCGCGCGCAACCATGCGGTGCACGCCTTCCGCTCGGCGGTGGACGCACTGGCCGCCCGCCACCCGCAGCTGCGGCGCTTCTACTGTTACGACGAACCTGCGGCGGCCGATGTGCCGCATGCCGTGGGCCGGCTGGACGAAGGCCGGCTCGCCGGCTGGCTGCCCGCCGCGCCTGCCGACGTGGACGCCTATTTCCTTGGACCCAGGCCCTTCATGCAGCAGGTCCGCCGCACGCTGCGTGCGCTCGGGGTGCCGGACACGCAGGTGCGCTACGAGTTCTTCGGCCCGGCCTCCGCCCTGGAATAGCGGGATGGCAACACCCGCGGCCTGACGAGGTCGCTGGCTCCGGACGGAGGCTATCCGCCACCGCTTCCCGTTCATACAATATTGAAACAACGTTTTGATATCGAGGGAACAACGTGGCAAATGCTCCGCGGGTGGCGCTGTTCGGTGAATGCATGCTGGAACTGCAGGGCGAGGCGTTCGGCACGATGCGCCAGGCCTTCGGCGGCGACACGCTGAACACCGCCGTGTACCTGGCGCGATGCGCCGGCCCCGCGGTGCGGGCCACCTACGCCACCGGCCTGGGCGAAGACCGTCTGAGCGACGGTCTGGTGCAGCGCTGGCAAGCTGAAGGCCTGGACGTCGGCCTCGTGCGGCGAGTGCACGGGCGCACGCCGGGGCTGTACCTGATCGAGGTGGATGCCAGCGGCGAACGCACCTTCAGCTACTGGCGCGACCAGAGCGCCGCCAAGGCCTACTTCGATGCGCCGCAGACGCCGCTCGAGGAGGCCGCGGGCCGGCTCGATGCGCTGTACCTGAGTGGCATCAGCCTGGCGATCCTCCCGCCCGCGGGCCGCGAGCGGCTGCTCGCGCTGATGCGGGCGATGCAGGCGCGCGGCGCACTCGTCGCCTTCGACAACAACTACCGTCCGCGCCTGTGGGCCGAGCCCGAGGAAGCGCGGCACTGGTATGCGCAGGCCTACGCCGCCAGCAGCCTGGCCCTGATCACCGCCGACGACGAGCAGGCGCTGCATGCCCTGCCGGCGCTGGAAGACGCCGTCACCCGGGCGCTGGCGCTGCCAACGCCGGAGGTGGTGGTCAAGCGCGGCCGCCTCGCCACCCTGGTGCGCGCCGGGCAGGCCCCGGTCGCCGAGGTGCCGACGCTGGACGTGAAGCCGGTGGACACGACGGCCGCGGGCGATTCCTTCGCCGGCGCGTACCTGGCGGCGCGCCTGGCGGGCCGCTCGCCGCAGGAAGCCGCGGCCCGCGGCAACCAGCTGGCGGCCCGTGTCATCCAACACCGCGGCGCGCTGATTCCCCGCGAGGCGATGGCCGACCTGATGTGACGCGGCCGGCCCTCGCCGGGCCGGTCAGAAGTTGTGGCGCAGTGCCAGCTCGAAGCCGTTGCCGGAGAAGTCCGTCTTCGTGCTGCCGTTGGCGTTGAAGGTCTTCACCTGGTCGTTCACCAGCGAGAGGTTCAGCGTCGAGCGCTTGCTCAGGAAGTACTGGTAGCCGACGCCCAGCCGATGGCTCTTGCGGTCGGCGGCGTGGGTGCTGCCGTTGACCCTGTCGCCGTCGATGCGGCGGAACGACACCCGCAGCTCGCCCGGGCCGGCCGGTATGCGAGCGCCGACGGTCCACACCGTTTCCTTGCCCTCGTCGCTCGCGCCGAGGTCGGTCGACCGGGCGTAGGTGAAGCTCGGCTTCGCGAAGCCGAACTGGTATGAGCCGCCCAGCGTCACCGTGCGGATGCCGTTGCCGGACGGCGCGCCCGACACCGGGTCCTGCTCGGTCTGGAAGGTGGTGGCCAGCACCAGCGGGCCGTTGGCGTAGTCGAGGTGGAAGCCCTGCGCGCGTTTGCGCGTGCCTTCGCCGGCCGCCACCGCCACGCCGGCCGTGAAGCCCGACAGGAAGGGCGTCGTGTAGTAGACGGTGTTGTCCCACTTGGCGGCCGACTTCGCGCCGCGGCTGCCGTTGGAGGCATAGGAATCGCCGCCGAAGGCCTCGAAGCGGCCGTTCACGCCGAGGTTGTCCTGCGGCGAGCTCATGCGGCCGAGCTGCACCGAGCCCAGCGTCTTGCTGGCCAGCCCGACCCAGGCCTTGTCCTTCCAGAACACGCCGCCGTCGACCATGCCGGTGTCGGCCTTCAGCCGGTGCTCCAGCTGGAAGAACGCCGACACGCCGCCGCCGAGGTCTTCCACGCCGCGAAAGCCGATGCGGCCGGTGGAGCTGTCCTCCACGGCCCACATCCGGTCGTCCGACTTCAGCAGGTCGGCCGGGCCATAGCGCACGCCGAGGTCGATGCGGCCGTAGATGGTGACGCTCGATTGCGCGGCGGCGGCGCCGGCCGCCAAGGTGAGGGCCGCGCAGGCCAGCAAGGGCGCGCCGCGCCGGGGGATCGTTTGCATGGGAGAGGTCTCCTGGTGTTTGCGTTTTTTAGGGACGTGCGCACCCCGCCCTGCGGACGCAGGGACACAACCAGCGGGTGCAGCCAACCATCGGTGCGACGCAGGGCACCGGCACAACAAGGCCTCGCGGCGGCAGTGCCGCAGGCCGGCGGGGTCAGAGGTAGTCGTCGCGCCGCGGTGAGAACTGGTCGAGCAGCAGGCTGCCGGGCGCCAGCGAGACGACGCCGTGCGGCACCTCCCGCGGCGCGACAAAGGCATCACCCGGCCCGAGTCGGCGCTTGACGCCGCCCACGTCGGCTTCGAACGCCCCGGCAAGCACGTAGGCGATCTGGTCGTGCGCGTCGTGCGCATGCACGGCACCGACGGCACCCTCGTCGAACTGCACCAGCACCGACATCAGTTCGGGCGTGTGGCCCACCACCTTGCGGCGGATGCCATCGCCCAGTTCCGTCCAGGGATGGTCGTCATCGATGAAGTAACTCAAGGCTCCTCCTCCAGCCTCACCGCCCCGGGATTTCCCGGGGATGAACTTCTTGTGGAACGGTGATTTGTTGATACTATACGTTGGACTGATTAATTTGAAACGATGGTTCAACTTCAAAGAACCCATCTTTCGGGTAAGTCCCAAGGCTGCCCCACACGCCCAGATCCGCCACCGCCAAGCCAACAGAAAGCCCGTTCCATGGAGATCCGCCAACCCATCCACAGCGCCCACGCGAAGACGTTGGACACCACCGGCCTGCGCGAGCAGTTCCTGGTCGAGTCGCTCTTCCGCGCCGACGAGGCGGTGATGACCTACAGCCAGATCGACCGGATCATCGTGGGCGGCGTGATGCCGGTGACGAAGCCGGTGACGTTCTCGCCCGAGCTGGGCAAGCACACCGGCACCGACTTCTTCCTGCAGCGCCGCGAGCTGGGCCTGATCAACGTCGGCGGCCCGGCCACCGTGCAGGTCGACAACCGCAACTTCGAGGTCGGCGCGCGCGAGGCGCTGTACGTGGGCCAGGGCGCCAAGGTGCTCGAGTTCCGCAGCACCGATCCGGCCAACCCCGCCAAGCTCTACTTCAACAGCGCGCCGGCCCACACCACCTATCCGCACAAGAAGGTCACGCTCGCCGAGGCATCGCCCGAGACGCTGGGCGACCCGAAGACCAGCAACCGCCGCACGATCTACAAGTTCCTGGTGCCCGACGTGCTGCCCACCTGCCAGCTGCTCATGGGCATGACGCAGCTGCAAGAAGGCAGCCTCTGGAACACCATGCCCTGCCACACGCACGACCGGCGCATGGAGGTGTACTTCTACTTCGACATGGCCGACAACGGCGCCGTGTTCCACATGCTCGGCGAGCCCACCGAGACCCGCCACATCGTCGTGCGCAACGAGCAGGCCGTGATCAGCCCGAGCTGGTCGATCCACTCCGGCGTCGGCACGCAGGCCTACACCTTCATCTGGGGCATGGTCGGCGAGAACCAGGTCTTCAAGGACATGGACCACGTGCCCATGACCACGCTGCGTTGAGCACCCGGGAGCCTCACGACATGATCCTCGAACAGTTCCAACTCGCCGGCAAGGTCGCCATCGTCACCGGCTGCGACACCGGCCTCGGCCAGGGCATGGCCTGCGCGCTGGCCGAAGCCGGCGCCGACGTCGTCGGCATCAACGTGGTCGAGCCGAAGGACACGGCGCGCCGCATCGAAGCCATGGGCCGCCGCTTCCTCGACCTTCGCGCCAACCTCGCCGACATCTCGGGCCTCGAAGGCCTGGTGCAGCAGGCTCTGGGCGTGGCCGGCAAGATCGACATCCTCGTCAACAACGCCGGCATCATCCGCCGCGACGATGCGCTGAAGTTCAGCGAGAAAGACTGGGACGACGTCGTCGACCTGAACCTGAAGACGGTGTTCTTCTTCTCGCAGGCGGTGGCGCGGCAGTACGTCGCCCAGGGCACGGGCGGCAAGATCATCAACGTCGCGTCGATGCTGTCGTTCCAGGGCGGGGTGCGCGTGCCCTCGTACACCGCCTCGAAGAGCGGCGTGATGGGCATCACCCGCCTGATGGCCAACGAGTGGGCGGCGCACGGGATCAACGTCAACGCCATCGCGCCTGGCTACATGGCCACCAACAACACCGCGCCGCTGCGGGCCGACGAGGGCCGCAGCGCCGCCATCCTCGAGCGCATCCCGGCCGGCCGCTGGGGCACGCCCGACGACCTGGCCGGGCCCGTCGTGTTCCTCGCCTCGAAGGCGTCCGACTACGTCAACGGCTATACCGTTGCCGTCGACGGCGGCTGGCTCGCACGCTGAGCACGCTGTCCTGATCGCCGGGGTGCGGCGGCCGTACGGCCGCGCCCCTTTCCTCGCCGCGGAGCAGTCAGCCGCCGGCTGACCCACGCCGGGCGGGCTCGATCCTGCCCGGCCGAACAAGGCGCGCCGCCACGGTGGTCCGCCGGCAGGAGTGAGACTGCATGTACGAGAACAAGAGGCTCGGCTTCATGTTCGTGCTGCCCTTCGTCTTGGGCGTGCTCGGCTTCAAGCTGTTCCCGTTCGTGATGAGCTTCGCGCTCAGCTTCACGCAATACGACGTGATCAACCCGCCCGAATACATCGGGCTCGACAACTACAGGGAACTCTTCGGGGCCGACCCGCTGTTCCACAAGTCGATGGGGGTCACGCTGCTGTTCGTGGCGATCTCGGTGCCACTGCGCGTGGGCTTCGCGCTCTTCATCGCGCACGTGCTGAATTTCAAGCTGCGCGGCATCAACTTCTTCCGCTCGGCGTTCTACCTGCCCTCCATCCTCGGCGGCTCCATCGCCGCGGCGGTGATGTGGCGCTTCATCTTCTCGCAGAACGGCCTGGTCAACATCGCGCTGGCCAAGCTGGGCATCGAGCCCATCGCCTGGCTGGCCGACGAGCACTACTCGATCTGGACGGTGATCCTGCTGTTCACCTGGCAGTTCGGCTCGGCGATGGTGATCTTCCTGGCCGCGCTGCAGAACGTGCCCACCTCGTTGTACGAGGCGGCGGAGATCGACGGCGCCAGCAAGACGCAGCAGTTCTTCCGCATCACGGTGCCGCTGATCACGCCGGTGATCTTCTTCAACCTGATCATGCAGATGGTGCACGCGTTCCAGGAGTTCAACGGCCCCTACATGATCACCGAGGGCGGCCCGCTGCACTCCACCTACGTGCTGTCGCTCTACATCTACGACCAGAGCTTCAAGTACTTCAACCTAGGCTACGGCAGCGCGCTGTCGTGGGTGCTGTTCGCGCTGGTCGGCACGCTCAGCGCGGTCTCCTTCATCACCTCGAAGTACTGGGTCTTCTACTCCGGCGAAAAGGACACCAAGAAATGAGCGCCAACCTCTCCGTGCTGCATGCCGACCAGAGCCTGGTCTCCGATGCGGAGGCCGCCCGCTCACGCCGCCGCGAGCGCTTCAGCGCCTTGATGCGCTACGTCGTGCTGGGCCTCGTCGGGCTGCTGATGCTGTACCCGATGATCTGGCTCGTCGGCGCCTCGTTCAAGACCAACACCGAAATCTTCACCGAGATCGGCTTCTGGCCTTCGCGCTTCGACCTCACGGCCTACGCCAAGGGCTGGAAGACGAGCACCGAGTACACCTTCGCGACCTATTTCCTCAACTCCTTCCTGATCACGCTGCCGCGCATCGTGGTGACGGTGGTCTCGTGCACGCTGGTGGCCTACGCCTTCGCGCGCTTCGAGTTCTGGGGCAAGAAGGTGCTGTTCGGCATCATGGTCGGCACGATGATGCTGCCGCTCATCATCCTGCGGCTGCCGCAGTACCTGATGTTCAAGGAGTTCGGCTGGCTCGACAGCTACCTGCCGCTGATCGTGCCCTCGGCCTTCGCGACCGACACCTTCTTCGTGTTCATGCTCGTGCAGTTCCTGCGCGGCATTCCGCGCGACATGGAAGAGGCCGCGCAGATCGACGGCTGCAATGCGCTGCAGCTGCTCTGGCACATCATCGTGCCGCTGCTCAAGCCGGCCATCATCAGCGTGATCGTCTTCCAGTTCATCTGGACGATGAACGACTTCATGGGCCCGCTGATCTACCTCTCGACCGTCGAGAAGTACCCCGTGTCGCTGGCGCTGAAGATGAGCATCGGCGCCACCGAGGAGGTCGAATGGGCCAGCGTGCTGGCGATCTCCGTGGTCGCGCTGCTGCCCTCCATCGCGGTGTTCTTCGCCGCCCAGCGCCACTTCATCGAAGGCGCATCCAGCAGCGGCATCAAGGGCTGACGCCCCCTACGGAGACAAAGACATGGCCCAAGTCAACCTCAAGAAGATCCAGAAGACCTACGCCAACGGCTTCACCGCCGTGCACGGCGTCGACCTCGACATCCGCGACGGCGAGTTCATGGTGTTCGTCGGCCCCTCGGGCTGCGCCAAGAGCACGCTGCTGCGCATGATCGCGGGGCTGGAGACCATCTCCGGCGGCGAGTTGCACATCGGCGGCCAGGTGGTGAACAACCTCGCGCCCAAGCAGCGCGGCATCGCGATGGTCTTCCAGAACTACGCGCTCTATCCGCACATGAAGGTCTACGACAACCTGGCCTTCGGCCTCAAGCTGGCCGGCACGCCGAAGGCCGAGGTCGACAGCCGCGTGCGCGACGCCGCCAAGCTGCTGGAGATGGACCACCTGCTGGAGCGCTACCCGAAGCAGCTCTCCGGCGGCCAGGCACAGCGCGTGGCGGTGGGCCGCGCCATCGTCAAGAAGCCCGAGGTGTTCCTGTTCGACGAGCCGCTGTCGAACCTCGACGCCAAGCTGCGCGCGTCGATGCGCGTGCGCCTGACCGAACTGCACCGCACGCTGCGCGAGGCGGGACGGCCGTCCACCGTCGTCTACGTCACGCACGACCAGGTCGAGGCGATGACGATGGGCGAGCGCATCTGCGTGCTGAAGGAAGGCACGATCCAGCAGGTGGACGTGCCGACCGCGCTCTACAACCATCCGGCCAACGCCTTCGTCGCGGGCTTCATCGGCTCGCCGGAGATGAACATCCGCGAGGCCACCGTCCAGGCGCTCGGCTCGGGACTGGCGATCGCCGTGGGCGGCGTGGCCCTGCCGGTGCCCACGCACCGCGAGGCCCGGCTGAAGCCGTTTGCCGGCCAGAAGATCCGCTTCGGCATCCGCCCCGAGCACATCACCGCCGGCGTCGAGAAGGACGGCCAGTTCAGCGTCGAAGGCACGCTGCGCTTCACCGAGCACATGGGCAGCGAGCTGTTCGTGCACTTCGACCTCGGCGACGTGCCCTTCACCGCCCGCGTGCCGGCCGACCAGATGTTCGGCGTCGACGCCAAGCAGCGCGGCGAGCGCCACCGCTTCGGCTTCCAGCTCGCGCACGCCCATGTGTTCGAGCACGGCGGCGATGGCCGCAACCTGTTCCTCTGACCTCGAAGAAACAAAGGGAGACTTCCGATGCAACGACGTTCCTTGATCGCCACGACAGCCGCCGCCTGCGCGCTCGCCGCCTTGGCCCCGCTCGCCCATGCCCAGGACGCCACGCTGCGCTTCTCGTGGTGGGGCGGCGGCGAACGCCATGAAAGCACGCTCAAGGCGATCGCCGCGTTCGAGGCCAAGAACCCGGGCGTGAAGATCAAGGGCGAGTACATGGGCTTCAACGGCTACCAGGAGCGGCTGTCGACCCAGATCGCCGGCGGCTCCGAGCCGGACATCATGCAGATCAACTGGGCGTGGCTGGCCAGCTACTCCAAGTCGGGCGAAGGCTTCCTCGACCTGCACAAGCACCGGGCGCTGCTGGGCCTGGACCAGTTCTCGCCAGAGGAACTGAAGATGGGCGAGGTGCGCGGCAAGCTCAATGCGCTGCCGGTGTCGTACAGCGCCCGTGTGTTCGTCTGGAACAAGTCGACCTTCGACCGGGCGGGCGTGCCGCTGCCGAAGACCTGGGACGACGTCTTCGCCGCCGGCAAGGCGCTCCAGGGCAAGCTCGGCGACAAGGTGTTCGCGATGGACGGCGAGCCCTACGACGTCATCCTCGCGTCGCTGGCCTACGTGCAGCAGAAGCACGGCACGCCCTACGTGAGCCCGACCGAGCCCAAGGTGGCGATGAGCCCGCAGGCGCTCCTCGAATGGGTCCAGACCTACAAGCGGTTCACCGACGCCAAGGTCGCCACGCCGCTGCCCTACCGCGCGAGCCTGGGCGGGGCCGAGAAGCCCACCGAGCAGCAGCAGGACTGGACCAACGGCAACTGGGCCGGCAACTACACCTGGGACTCGGTGCTGCCGCTGCGCACCAGTTCGCTCGACAAGCAGCAGAAGCTCGTCATCGGCGAGTTCCCGACGCTGCCCGGTGCCAAGAACTCCGGCATGTTCGGCCGGCCGTCGCTGATGTTCTCGGTGAGCAAGCGCAGCAAGCACCCCGAGGTTGCGGCCAGGTTCCTGAGTTTCCTGCTGACCGACCCGGAAGCCGGCCGCATCCTGGGCCTGTCGCGCGGCGTGCCCGCGGCCGACAGCCAGTTCCAGGCCCTGGTCAAGGACAGCCGGATCGGGCCGCTGGAGCTCGCGGCCTACACCCAGATCAAGCAACAGAACGAGGCCGGCAGGATCGACCTGCCCTCGCCGCTCTTCGAGAACCAGCGCTTCTCCAAGTTCATGCGCGAGGTGTTCGAGACCGTGGCCTACGGCAAGGCCACCGAGCAGGACGCCGCCAAGCGCCTCCTCGAGGAAGGCAACGCGCTGCTCAACCGCATCAAGTAAGCAAGGCGCTGGCGCAGCGCCACACGCACCCATGAGCAAATCGACCGTCCGACAACTCGCCTTCGAATCCTTCTGCGATCCCGACACCGGAGCCGGCGTCACGCGGCTGACCCCGCACGACGTCACCTGCCATCGGCCGTACTTCTATCAGAAGTGCTTCACCAACGACGGCAGGAAGCTGCTGTTCGGGGGCGAGTTCGGCCCGGGCGCCGACTGGAACTACCACCTGCTCGACCTCGACACGCAGACGGCGACGCAGCTCACCGACCAGCCCGGCGAGAACACCTTCGGCGGCTTCCTGAGCCCCGACGACCGGCACCTCTACTTCGTGCGGGGCGACCGCCGGCTCATCCGCCTCGAGCTGGCGACGCTGCGCGAGCAGGTGGTGTACGTGGTGCCGCCCGAGTGGGTCGGCTACGGCACCTGGGTGGCGAACTCCGCCTGCACCAAGATGGTCGGCATC
Organism: Aquincola agrisoli; assembly: GCF_036621135.1. Lineage (NCBI taxonomy): Bacteria > Pseudomonadati > Pseudomonadota > Betaproteobacteria > Burkholderiales > Sphaerotilaceae > Aquincola > Aquincola agrisoli. The sequence continues at coordinate 135,622 of NZ_JAZIBG010000024.1, read as the reverse complement.
GAGATCCTCGCGAGCGACTGGATGCCGCTGACCGACTGGCAGCAGTTCCGCGACATGTTCCTGCGCAAGCCGCGCTGCCGGCTGATCCGCATCGACCTCGCCACCGGCCGGCGCGACGTGATCCACGAGCAGGACCTCTGGCTCGGCCACCCGCAGTACCGGCCCTTCGACGACCGCACGGTCGCCTTCTGCCACGAAGGCAACCACGACCTCGTCGACGCGCGCATGTGGTTCATCGACGAGGACGGCAGCAACCTGCGCTGCGGCAAGGCCCACGCCGAGGGCGAGAGCTGCACGCACGAGTTCTGGGTGCCCGATGGCTCGTTGATGATCTACGTCGCCTACCTCAAGGGCCGCACCGAGCGCTGGATCTGCTCGCTCGACCCGGTGACGCTGGAGAACAAGCGGCTCTTCGAGATGCCGCCGTGCTCGCACCTGATGAGCAACTTCGACGGCAGCCTGATCGTGGGCGACGGCTGCGGCACACCGATCGACGTCGACGACACCGGCGGCTACGCGATCGACAACGACCCGTTCCTGCACCTGTTCGACCTGAAGACCGGCACCGGCCGGCGGATCGCACACCACGACAGCTCGTGGGGCGTCTACAAAGGCAACCGGCAGGTGACCCATCCCCACCCCTCCTTCACGCCCGACGAGACGCAGGTGCTGTTCAGCGCCGACGGCCGCGGCGAGCCGGGCCTCTACCTCGTGGACCTCCGATGAACATGCCTCTCCGAGCCGCCGCGCCGTCGCGCCGCCGCCTGCTGCACACCCTGGGCGCCGTGGCCGCCGCCGCGGCGCTGGCTGCCACCGCCGGCTGCGGCTCGGCGCCGCCAGCCTCCTCCTCCACCGCCGCCTGGGAGCGCGAGGGGCTGCCGGCCGGGGACGGCTGGGCGTCGGCTGAAGGCGGCACACGGGGCGGGGCGGATGCGCAGCCGAGCCACGTGTTCGATGTGCGCAACCGGGCCGAGCTGGTCGCCGCGCTGGCCGCCGGCCCGGCGGGCGCGCCGCGCATCGTGCGGGTGCATGGCCGCATCGACCTCAGCGTCGACGGGCAGAACCGCCCCGTCGGCGCCGAGGCCTTCCGCGACCCGGCCTTCGATTTCGAGGCCTACCTGCGCGCCTACGACCCGGCCGTGTGGGGCAAGCGCCCGCCCGCGGGCCCGCTGGAGGACGCCCGGCAGCGCTCGGCCGAACGCCAGCAGGCCACCACCGTGGTGGCCGTGCCGTCGAACACCACGCTGCTGGGCGCCGGCCGGGACGCTGGCATCGTGCACGGCACGCTGCTGCTCAAGGGCGTGCGCAACGTCATCATCCGCAACCTGCATTTCGCCGACGCGTTCGACCACTTCCCGGCGTGGGATCCGAAGGACAACGCCAACGGCGAGTGGAATTCCGAGTACGACAACATCTCTCTGGTCGGCGCCACGCACGTGTGGGTGGACCACTGCAGCTTCAGCGACGGCGAACGGCCGGACCACACGGCGCGCACCGCGCTCGGCCGCCCGATGCAGCACCACGACGGCCTGCTCGACATCACGCAGGGCTCGAACTACGTGACGGTCTCGTACAACCGCTTCCACGACCACGACAAGACGCACCTCGTCGGGTCGAGCGACAAGGCGGTGGAAGACGACGGGCGGCTGAAGGTCACCTTCCACCACAACTGGTGGGACCGCATCAAGGAGCGTGCACCGCGGGTCCGCTACGGCCAGGTGCACGTCTACAACAACCTCTACACCGGCAGCAGCGAGCCGCCCTACGCTTTCGGCTATTCGATTGGCGTCGGCGTCAACTCGCGGGTGTTCAGCGAGCACAACGTGTGGCGCCTGACGGGCGACGTGCCCGCCACCGCGATCGTCAAGCTCTGGAAGGGCCAGACGTTCTTCGACCGCGGCAGCCTGCTCAATGGCCAGCCGGTGGACCTGCTGGCCCAGCTGCGCCAGGCCAACCCCGCTGCGGCGCTGAGCGCGGACGTCGGCTGGCAGCCCGCGCTGGCGGGACGGGTCGAGCCCGCCCGGGACGTGGAGCGCAACGTGCGCGCCTCCGCCGGGGCAGGCCGGCTCTGACCGGCCGCGGCAGTGCGCGGCGGCCATCCACCCCGGCGTGCAGGCGCGCGCCGGGCGATGCCTCGTGCCTCGGCGACGCACGCCGGATCGGGTTCTCGGGAACAGGTGACAATGTTCAATGAAACACCATACCGAGGCAGTTAAAACGTGATGGATGACGATCCCAGCGACCTGCGGCAACCCGAATCCGTCGCCGCCGTACTGAAGGTCTTCGCGATCCTGCAATCGCTCGCCGACCGCAGCGAGACCGGCATCTCCGAACTATCGATGCGGCTGGCGATGCCCAAGGCCACGGTCTACCGCTTCCTGCAGACCATGAAGAGCCTGGGCTACGTGCGCCAGGAGGCCGACACCGAGCGCTACGGCCTGACGATGAAGATGTTCGAGCTGGGCACGAAGGCGCTGCAGTACCCCGACCTGGTCGAGCTCGCAAAGCCGCACATGGAGGCGCTGTCCGAGCGCACCGGCGAGACAATCCATCTCGGCACGCTGCTCGACAGCGAGATCATCTACGTCCACAAGATCGATTCGCGCCACACGCTGGGCATGTACTCGCGCGTGGGCCGCCGCGCGCCGCTGCACTGCACCGCGATCGGCAAGGTGCTGCTGGCCTGGCAGGGGCCCGCCAAGCGAGACGCCATCCTGGCCGGCGCCGAGTTCAAGCGTTTCCGCGACAAGACCATCGTCGAGCCCGCGGCCTTCCTCGCCGAGCTCGAGCGCACGCGCGCCCAGGGCTTCGGCGAGGACCGCGAGGAGTTCGACGACCACATCCGCTGCCTGGGCATGCCCATCTTCGACCGCCTGGGCGAGCCGGTGGCCGGGATGAGCGTGTCCTTCCCGACCTTCCGCTACGACGAGGCGCAGGCGCCGGGGGTGATCAGCATGCTGCACGAGGCGTGCAAGGACGTGTCGCGCCGCCTGGGGTGCGTGCGCTATCCGCTCGAGGCCGACCAGGCCGTGGCCGGCCGCTGAGCGCACCGCATCGGCCGATGGCTGCCTCGCATGCGCTGGGGGACTGCCTGCGCGAGTGGCGCAAGCGCCGCCGCGTGAGCCAGCTCGAATTCGCCCTGCAGGCCGACGTCTCGCAGCGCCATCTCAGCTGCATCGAAAGCGGCCGCGCCACGCCCAGCCGCGAGATGGTGCTGCGGCTGGCCGAACGCCTGGAGGTGCCGCTGCGCGAGCGCAACGTGATGCTGGCGGCCGCCGGCTATGCCCCGGTCTATGCGGAGCGACCGCTCGACGACCCGGCGCTGCGGCCGGCACGCGAGGCCATCGAACTCGTGCTGAAGGGCCACGAGCCCTACCCGGCGCTGGCCATCGACCGCCACTGGCAGCTCGTGGCAGCCAACGCGGCCGTGGCGACGCTGATCGCCGGTGCCAGCCCGGCGCTGCTGGCGCCGCCCGTCAACGTGCTGCGGCTGAGCCTGCATCCGCAGGGCCTGGCGCCGCGCATCGCCAACCTCGGCCCGTGGCGGGCCCACCTGCTGGAGCGCCTGCGGCAGCAGATCGCGGCCACCGGCGATCCGGTGCTCGCTGCCCTGCGCGACGAGCTGGAAGCACTGCCCGGGCCGGCGGCGCCGGCAGCGGCGCTGGCCGCGGCGCAGGCGTTCGGCGGCATCGCGGTGCCGCTGCAGCTCGACACGGCGGCGGGCCGGCTGTCGCTGTTGTCCACCACGACCGTGTTCGGCACGCCGCGCGACATCACGCTGGCCGAACTGGCGCTCGAGGCCTTCTATCCCGCCGACGAAGCCAGCGCCGCGTTGCTGCGCCGCCTGCACGCACCCGGCCTGCCGCAAGGCGGCTGAGCCCGCACCTACAATCCGGGCCATGCCCTCCCGGGTCATCGCCTTCCTCCTCTCGCTCGTGCTCCTGTGGTCCGGCATCGGCACGCAGGAACTCCCCACCCTCTCGCCGCCTGCTTCCGGCGTGCAGGCGATGGCACCCGCGGGCCTGCCGGGCGATGTCCGCAAGGGATCGGTGGAAGACCACCACCTCGACGACCAGCCGTCCCAGGCCCAGGGCGACCTGCCCGGTGAACTGCCCGACCAGCTCCTGGCCGTGGCGGCGCACGGACGCTCCGTGCTGCCGATGCCGGGGTTCTCGCGCCTGCCGCCGGCGCCGCATGGCGCGCCGTGCCTCGAAGGCCTGCTGCGCCCGCCCTGCCCCGCCGCGCGCACCTGACCGCACGCCGCACGGCCCCGCGCCGCGCGATCCGCACCGCGCCCTCCACCGGCCGCGCCGCAAGGGCGCGCCGGCGGGGGGCGGCTGCAACCCTCCGCTGAAACCATCCCCATGACAGGAACCATGACGGGCGCCACCGTCGGCTGGCTCGAGGCCGCCGTGCTGGGCCTGCTGCAGGGACTCACCGAGTTCCTGCCCGTCTCGTCGAGCGCCCACCTGCGCATCTTCGGGCCGCTGCTGCCCTCGGGCGGCGACCCGGGCGCCGCCTTCACCGCGATCACCCAGATCGGCACCGAGGCGGCCGTGCTGCTGTACTTCCGCCGCGAGCTGGCCGGCATCTCGCGATCATGGTGGCGCTCGATCGCCAGCGGCGGCGGCCATGCGGACGCCGATTCGCGCATGGGCTGGCTGATCCTGGTCGGCACCCTGCCGATCGCGGTGCTGGGCCTGCTGTTCAAGGACGCGATCGAGACCTCGCTGCGCAACCTCTACCTCACCGCGGCGATGCTGATCGTCTTCGGCTGCTGCTGTGGGCGGCCGACCGCTTCGGGCGCCGCGAACGCACGCTGCGCCAACTCTCGTGGCGCGACGGGTTGCTGTTCGGGCTGGCCCAGGCCATGGCGCTGGTGCCCGGCGTGTCGCGCTCCGGCGGCACCATCACCGCCGGGTTGCTCATGGGCTACAGCCGCGAGGCCGCGGCGCGCTATTCGTTCCTGCTGGCGATACCGGCGGTGCTGGCTTCGGGGCTGTACCAGCTCTACCGCAGCGCCGAGCTCGGAAGCCCCGTGCCGCGGGGGCCCACGGCGCTGGCCACGCTGGTGGCCTTCGGTGTCGGCTACGGCGTGATCGTCATCTTTCTCAAGCTCGTCTCCAGCCGCGGCTACCTGCCCTTCGTGGTGTACCGCATTGTTCTGGGCATCGGCGTGCTGGCCCTGCTCTGCCTTGGCGTCCTGAGTCCGCTCTGACGCTTCCCGGCCTTCCGGCCATCTTGGAAACCCCATGGAAATCGCCTTACTTTTCGCCCTGATCCTCCTCAACGGTGTCTTCGCCATGTCGGAGATCGCGCTCGTCACGGCGCGCAGGGCCCGGCTGCAAAAACTCATCGACGAGGGCGACGGCAGCGCTGCCGCCGCCGTGAAGCTGGGCGAGGACCCCACGCGGTTCCTGTCCACCATCCAGATCGGCATCACCTCCATCGGCGTGCTCAACGGCATCGTCGGCGAGGCGGCGCTGGCGGCACCGCTGTCCGAATCGCTGGCCTCGCTGGGCGTGCCGGCGCCCTATGCCTCCTATGGCGCGACGGGGCTGGTGGTGGTGCTGATCACCTACTTCTCGATCGTCGTCGGCGAACTGGTGCCCAAGCGCCTCGGCCAGACGCACCCCGAGACGCTGGCGCGCCTCGTCGCCCGGCCCATCGACTGGCTGGCCACGGCGACGAAGCCGTTCGTGCGGCTGCTGACGATCTCCACGCAGGCGCTGCTGCGGCTGCTGGGCGTGAAGGAAGGCAGGTCCTCCGCGGTGACGGAGGAGGAGATCCACGCAATGCTGGCCGAAGGCACCACGGCTGGCGTCATCGAATCGCACGAGCACACGATGGTGCGCAACGTGTTCCGCCTCGACGACCGCCAGATCGGCTCGCTGATGGTGCCGCGTGCCGACGTGGTCGTGCTCGACGTGGATGCGGCGTTCGAGGAGAACCTGGCCCGCATCGAGCAGAGCGACCACGCCCGCTTCCCGGTGATCAAGGGCCGGCTCGACAACGTGCTGGGCGTCGTCAATGCCCGGCAATGGCTCTCGCGCACCCTGCGCGACGGCGACCGGGTGCTCGCCGACCAGCCGCTGCAGGAGCCGCTGTACGTGCCCGAGACCCTGACCGGGATGGAACTGCTCGACAGCTTCCGGTCGTCCGACGTGCACATGGCCTTCGTGATCGACGAGTACGGCGAAGTGCAGGGCATCGTCACGCTGCAGGACCTGATCGAGGCGATCACCGGCGAATTCCGCCCGCGCGATCCGCAGACCTCGTGGGCCGTGCAGCGCGAAGACGGCAGCTGGCTGCTCGACGGCCACATCCCGGTGCCGGAACTGAAGGACCGCCTGGCCCTCGAGGGCGTGCCGGAGGAGGCGCGCGGCCGCTACCACACGCTGAGCGGGATGATGATGCTGCTGACCGGCCGGTTGCCGAAGGTCGCCGACACGGTGAGCTGGGAAGGCTGGCGCTTCGAGATCGTCGACATGGATGGCAAGACGATCGACAAGGTCCTGGCCAGCCGGGAAGCCGGCCCCGCCGATGCCCCACCGTTGCCGCCCGATGGCAGGCCCTGACCGGCGGCAGGGCCCGCGCGTGGCGGCCGGCCGCGCGATGCTGGCCGCCGCCGTCGCCCTTGCCGCGGCAGCCTGCGCGGACGGCTACCCCACCGAGGACGTGCCGCAGGTGCTGCCTTCCGAGATGACCGAGGCACAGTTGATCGGCGCCCTCAACCACCTGGGCCGCGGCGCCCACCTGGAGCGCGAGTGGCGCTTCGGCCTGGAGCCCGGCTGCCGGCTCTCGATCACCCAGGACAACGGCACCGCCACTCGCACCACCGTGTCGCTGGCGGGCGCGGTGGTGGAATCGCCCTTCGACGAGGAGGGCCGCCACTACGACATCCGGCTGCTGCCGGCGAGCGGGGACGCCGAGGCGCCGGCGTCGGTGCTCGTCACGGGCAAATGGACCGACAGCGTGCAGGCGAAATCCTTGCTGTCGCACCTCCAGCACCGCTGCGGCATGACAGGAAACGATTCACCCCCTTGAATCGACAGTGGCCGTCCCTATAATCCGTGCTGCTAGCACTCACCACGATCGAGTGCTAACGACCACCAGGGCCGCATCCCTTTCCGGGATGCCGGTCTCCGGTCGGTCACCGACATCGGGCACGGCGCAGGCCGGCCCCGAACGCCACCAAAGTGTCATTGCACTAGGAGATCCCATGAAACTTCGTCCGTTGCACGATCGCGTGATCGTCAAGCGCCTGGAACAAGAAACCAAGACCGCCTCGGGCATCGTGATCCCCGACAACGCCGCCGAAAAGCCTGACCAAGGCGAAGTGCTGGCCGTCGGTCCTGGCAAGCGCAACGACAAGGGCGACTTCGTGACCCTGAACATCAAGGTCGGCGACCGCGTGCTGTTCGGCAAGTACAGCGGCCAGACCGTCAAGGTCGACGGCGACGAACTGCTGGTGATGCGCGAGGAAGACCTCTTCGCCGTGGTCGAGAAGTAAGCCGCTTCTCCCGCACACCCTCTTCACCTCTATTCGGAGTAACTACTCATGGCAGCAAAAGACGTCATCTTCGGCGGCGAGGCCCGCGCCCGCATGGTCGAAGGCGTGAACATCCTGGCCAACGCGGTCAAGGTCACCCTGGGCCCCAAGGGCCGCAACGTGGTGCTCGAGCGCTCGTTCGGCGCCCCCACCGTCACGAAGGACGGTGTCTCGGTCGCCAAGGAAATCGAGCTGAAGGACAAGCTCCAGAACATGGGCGCCCAGATGGTCAAGGAAGTCGCTTCCAAGACCTCGGACAACGCCGGTGACGGCACCACCACCGCCACCGTGCTGGCCCAGGCCATCGTGCGCGAAGGCATGAAGTACGTGGCCGCCGGCATGAACCCGATGGACCTGAAGCGCGGCATCGACAAGGCCGTCGTGGCCCTGACGGAGCAGCTGAAGAAGGCCTCGAAGGCCACCACGACCTCGAAGGAAATCGCACAGGTCGGCTCGATCTCGGCCAACAGCGACGAATCGATCGGCAAGATCATCGCCGACGCGATGGACAAGGTCGGCAAGGAAGGCGTCATCACCGTCGAAGACGGCAAGTCGCTGGACAACGAGCTCGACGTCGTCGAAGGCATGCAGTTCGACCGCGGCTACCTGTCGCCCTACTTCATCAACAGCCCGGAAAAGCAATCGGCGCTGCTGGACAACCCGTTCGTTCTGCTCTTCGACAAGAAGATCAGCAACATCCGCGACCTGCTGCCCACGCTGGAGCAAGTGGCTAAGGCTGGCCGTCCGCTGCTGATCATCGCTGAAGAAGTCGAAGGCGAAGCGCTGGCGACCCTGGTGGTCAACACCATCCGCGGCATCCTGAAGGTCGTGGCCGTCAAGGCGCCTGGCTTCGGCGACCGCCGCAAGGCCATGCTGGAAGACATCGCCATCCTGACGGGCGGCAAGGTCATCGCCGAAGAAGTGGGCCTGACGCTCGAGAAGGTCACGCTGGCCGACCTGGGCCAGGCCAAGCGCGTCGAAGTGGGCAAGGAAAACACCACCATCATCGATGGCGCCGGTGCCGCTGCCGACATCGAAGCCCGCGTCAAGCAGATCCGCATCCAGATCGAGGAAGCCACCAGCGACTACGACCGTGAGAAGCTGCAAGAGCGCGTGGCCAAGCTGGCCGGCGGTGTTGCCGTGATCAAGGTTGGCGCGGCCACCGAAGTCGAGATGAAGGAAAAGAAGGCGCGCGTCGAAGACGCCCTGCACGCCACGCGTGCAGCCGTCGAAGAAGGCATCGTGGCCGGTGGTGGCGTGGCCCTGCTGCGCGCCAAGCAAGCGGCTGGCGAGATCAAGGGCGACAACGCCGACCAGGAAGCCGGCATCAAGCTGGTGCTGAAGGCCATCGAAGCCCCGCTGCGCGAGATCGTCTACAACGCCGGCGGCGAAGCCTCGGTGGTGGTGAACGCGGTGCTGGCCGGCAAGGGCAACTACGGCTTCAATGCCGCCAACGACACCTACGGCGACATGATCGAGATGGGCATCCTGGATCCGACCAAGGTGACCCGCACGGCGCTGCAGAACGCGGCCTCCGTGGCCTCGCTGATGCTGACGACCGAAGCCATGGTCGCCGAAGCGCCGAAGGAAGACGCCCCCGCGATGCCCGGCGGCGGCATGGGCGGCATGGGCGGCATGGGCATGGACATGTAAGTCCGGCCCTCCAGCCTGTACTGCAGGAAGCCCGCGGCCCGCGCCGCGGGCTTTTTTTTGGGCGCTTTTTGGGCGATCGATGTCGGCGGCGCGCTGTTGAAATCGCCACCGCCCACCCCCGCCACCCGCCCGCCGCAGCCCGACATGACGCACCGCCCGTCACTGCCGCAGTTCATCGACGATGAAGTCGCCCGTGCCCCGCTGCTCATGGAGGCCGTGCTGCACGCGCTGGCGCCCGCCAGCACGGCATCGGCCGCCAGCCCGCCGCATCCGGAAGTGCAGAGGCTGGCCCGGCACTACCGGGCGGAACTCGTCGCCACCTTCTGCCGCACGCTGGCCGGCCTGCTCAGCACCCCCGCGCAGGCGCCACGCCGGCCCGCGGCCATGACGCTGTCCCTGGTGGAAGACGATGCCGTCGCGAGCGATGTCGAACTCTCGCGGGCGACCGAACTCATCCGCAGCACCGCCGAATTCGAGCTGCGGGAGCTGCGGGCCTTCACCTCCGCGCTGGTCGGCGACCTCCACGTGGCGCGCGACACCAACCCGCTGCGGCCGGACCACTACGTGCGCGCCCTGTGGGCCGCGATCACCGGGCTGCCGTCGTCGCACAACCTTCGCATCGCGTTGCTGCGGGCGGCCGCCGCGCCGCTGGCGCAGGCACTGCGGCTGGCCTACGCCGCTGCATGCACGCGCCTGGAAGATGCCGGCGTCGTGCCGAGCAGCTACCGCACCATCGTCACCAGCACCGGCTCGCGCAGCTGGCACCGCAGCCACACGCTGCCTCCCGATCTCGATCGCCTGCGCCAGCTGCTGCCACCGGCTGCGCCTGCGGCGGCCGGAGCAGGCGATGCGGATCCCGACACGGTGCTTCCCAGCATCTTCGCGGCGCTGCGGCAGGACGCGTCGGTCGGCACCGACCTGCAGGCGCTGCTGGGCCGTCTGCAGCCCATCGCCCTGTGTGTTGCCCGGCAGGACGCCACCACGCTCGACGCCTACACCCACCCCCTGTGGGTCTTCATCGACCGGGTTGCCTTCCTCGCCGCACTGCATCCGCAGGCGGATGACCCCGCACGCACCGAGGTCCTTGCGCAGGCTGCTGCGCTCATCGAGGCGATCGCACACGAAGCCACGCCCGACGCTGCCTCGTTCCGATGGGCGCACCAGCGCCTGGCCCACTGGGCACGGCAACAGCACGAAGCGCGGCTGCGGTCCGCCTCCGCGCACATCGCGATGCTCGACACCCTGGGCCCGGCGTTTTCGCCCACCGCAGCCGAAGGGGGCACGCCGCTGCCGCTGGATGCGGACAGCCTCGACACGGTGCGTGCCGACCTGCTGGCCAGCGCCAACGGCGATGCGCAAGCGGACGCCGCCGCCGCGAGCGACGCCGCTGCCTGGCTCGACAGCCAGCTGCCGGAACAATGGGTGCGCGTCTTCGTCGATGCACGCTGGCGCCATGCACAGCTGCTGTGGCACGCGGACGACCTGTGGCTCTACGCAGAGGCCGGCAGCACGCGCCAGACCTGGGCATTCCGGCAATCGGCGCTGGAGCGCCTGCATGCCGAAGGCCTGTTGCGCGCCCTGCGGGAACGCTCGCTCGTCAGCCGCGCCGCGGCCCGGCTGATGCGGCAGGGCAGCCAGAACCGCCCGAGCTGAGCGCGTCGCGGGCCCCGCGCTCGCGGGGATGTTGGCCCGGGAAGCCCTTCCTACACTTTTCGCCGGTCCAGCGTATCGATACCACCAGGGAGCTGCAGTAACTCAAAGAGGTGCGCGGGCCACCCCTTCATCCCCCTCCTGACCCGCGCCCGGCAGCGCCGCAGCAGCCGCAGCCGCCGGATGGGTCCATCCATGCAACGTGATCGCGGCGTCGTCGATGCCGCTGCGCTTGAGGGCCGAGAACAGGGCCAGGCTCACGTCGGCGTCGTCGGTGCTCAGCTGGCCCAGCACCTCCGTGGCACCGCGCACGGCCGCATCGGCCTCCTTGCGCGAGAGCTTGTCGGCCTTGGTCAGCAGCACCAGCAGCTTGACCTCGCCCGTACCGACACGCGGCGCGACGAACTGCAGCAGCTGCTGGTCCAGCTCGGTGAAACCCAGCCGCGAATCGACCATCAGCACCACCCCCGACAGGCTGCGGCGGATCTCCAGGTAGTCGGCCATCACCTGCTGCCAACGCAGCTTGGCGGTACGCGCCACCGCCGCGTAGCCGTAGCCGGGCAGGTCCGCGAAGAGCGCATCGGGCGCGTCCTTGGGGCCCAGCTCGAACAGGTTGATGTGCTGCGTGCGCCCCGGTGTCTTCGACGCGAAGGCCAGCCGCTTCTGCTGTGCCAGCGTGTTGATGGCGGTCGATTTGCCGGCGTTGCTTCGACCCACGAAGGCGATTTCCGGCAGCTCGGTCACGGGCAGCTGGTCGAGCCGGCTGGCCGTGGTCAGGAAGCGCGCGGTGTGGGTCCAGGCAAGCGCTGTGCGGGCGTCAGGTGATTCGGTCATTCGGCATTGTAAAATCCGACGGTTTGAACACCCAACGCCGCCGCAACGACATGAAGTCGATCATCGCCTTGACCCTTGCCGCCGCTCTGGCGCCCGCGCTGGCCGCTGACGCCAAAGCGCCTGCGAAGCCCGATCTCAACAAGGGCCAGGCGGTTGCCACGCAGGTCTGCGTGGCATGCCACAGCGCCGATGGCGGCCGCGGCAGCCCGGCCTACCCGATCCTGCAAGGCCAGCATCCGGAATACCTGGCGAAGCAACTGCACGAGTTCAAGTCCGGCAAGCGCAAGAACCCCGTCATGCAGGGCTTCGCGGCGACGCTGTCGGAAGACGATATCCGCAACGTCAGCGCGTTCTACGCGTCCAAGCAGGCCAAGACCGGCTTCGCGACCAACAAGGACACGGTGTCCCTCGGTGAGCGCATCTACCGCGGCGGCATCCTCGAGAAGCAGGTTCCGGCGTGCGCCGGCTGCCACAGCCCGTCGGGCGCCGGCATCCCGGCCCAGTACCCGCGCATCGGCGCACAGCACGGCGCCTACACCGAAGCGCAGCTCGTCGCATTCCGCACCGGCGTGCGCGGCAACAGCGCGCAGATGACGGCGATCGCCGCGAAGATGAACGACCTCGAGATCAAGGCCGTCTCCGACTACATCGCCGGGCTGCGCTGACCCCCGTCGGCTCCGCTGCCCGAGGCCGGTCGACGACCGGCCTTTTTTCCGCCCGCCGATAATCGCATCCTCGAGCCCGCCGGTCCCGCCGCCGGACCCGGCATGCGCTCGCACGAAGGTAAGCCCACGATGACCCTGCCCACCACCGGCCTCGAAGTCAGCAGCCGTTCGCGGGCATGGCGCGACGCGGTCGAGCTCGTCTCGTCGATGCGCTTCGCGATCTCGCTGCTCACGGTGATCTGCATCGCCTCGGTGATCGGCACCGTCGTGCAGCAGCACCAGCCGCAGAACAACTATGTCAACCAGTTCGGCCCCTTCTGGGCCGAGGTGTTCGACGCCGTGGGCCTGTACGCGGTCTACAGCGCCTGGTGGTTCCTGCTGATCCTGGCGTTCCTCGTGGTCTCCACCAGCCTGTGCATCGCGCGCAACCTGCCCAAGATCACCGCCGACCTGAAGGCCTACAAGGAGCACCTGCGCGAACAGTCGCTCAACGCGTTCCACCACAAGGCGCAGGGAACGCTCGACGAAGGACGTGACGCGGCCTACGCCCGCATCGGCCAGCTGCTGACCTCCGCCGGCTGGAAGGCCAAGGTCCAGCTGCGGCCGCACGGCACGATGATCGCCGCGCGCAAGGGCATGGCCAACAAGCTGGGCTACCTCGCGGCGCACGCGTCGATCGTGCTGATCTGCCTCGGCGGCCTGTTCGACGGCGACCTCGTCGTGCGCGCCCAGATGGCCGCGCTGGGCAAGACGCCCTTCATGGGCGGCGGCATGCTGCGCGACGTGCCGCCCGAGCACCGCCTCTCGGCCAACAACCCGACCTTCCGCGCCAACCTGCTGGTGCCCGAGAACGCCCGCGCCGGCACCGCGGTGATCAGCATGTCCAGCGGCGTCGTGCTGCAGGACCTGCCATTCGACATCGAGCTGAAGAAGTTCATCGTCGACTACTACGACACCGGCATGCCCAAGCTCTTCGCGAGCGAGATCGTGATCCACGACCGCGACACCGGCGAGGCCAGGGCCGCGACCGTGAAGGTCAACGAGCCGGCCTTCCACCGGGGCGTGGCGATCTACCAGAGCAGCTTCGACGACGGCGGCTCCAAGCTGAAGCTGCACGCCATGCCACTCACGCCGGGCGGCACCGCCTTCGACGTCGAGGGCCGCGTCGGCGACAGCACCACGCTCGCCAGCGCCGACCAGCAACTCACGCTGGAATTCGCGGGGCTGAGGGTGATTAACGTCGAGAACCTCGGCGCCGCCACCGCGGGCGGCGCGACCGACGTGCGCAAGGTCGACCTCGTCAACACCCTGCAGGACCACCTCGGCTCCGGCGCGAAGGTCAAGACGACCAAGACCCTGCAGAACGTGGGGCCCTCGGTGTCCTACCGCCTGCGCGATGCCGCCGGCCAGGCGCGCGAGTTCAACAACTACATGCGCCCGGTCGACATCGACGGCCAGCGGGTGCTGCTCGCCGGCGTGCGCGAGAACCCGAACGAGAACTTCCGCTACCTGCGCATCCCCGTCGACGAGGAAGACTCGATCGAAGGCTGGATGCGCCTGCGCCGCGCGCTCGTCGACCCGGCCCTGCGCAGCGAGGCCGCGCGCCGCTACGTGGCCAAGGCGACGCCGGCGGACAAGCCCGAGATGGCGGAGCAACTCGCCGTCACGACCCAGCGCGTGCTGGGGCTCTTCGCGGGCGCGGAGTCGCCGGGTGCCGGCAAGGACGACGCCCCGCAGCCCGCCGGCGGCCTGATGGCTCTGTCGCGCTTCCTGGAGACCACCGTGCCGGAAGCCGAGCGGCCCCGCATCTCCGAAGTGCTGCTGCGCATCCTCAACGGCGCGCTGTTCGAGCTGCTCAACACCGCGCGTGAACGCGACGGCCTGAAGGCGGCCGAGCCGGGCGACACCGCCCAGGCCTTCATGTCGCTGGCCGTGCTGTCACTGTCGGACAGCTTCCTGTACCCGGCGCCGGTGATCCTGCAGCTCGCGACGTTCGAGCAGATCCAGGCGAGCGTCTTCCAGGTCGCGCGGGCCCCGGGCAAGACCCTGGTTTACATCGGCGCCGTCCTGCTGATCATCGGCGTCTTCGCGATGCTCTACGTCCGGGAACGCCGGCTCTGGGTCTGGCTCCAAGACGAAGGCGACGGCCGCACGCGCATCAGCACCGCGCTGTCGACCACCCGCCGAACCCTCGACGCGGACGCCGAATTCGACCGCCTGAAGCACGCCATCCTGAAGGAGGCCCCATGAACACCACCACGCTCACCCTTCAAGGCCAGCGCCGCTTCACGCGCCGCAGCGCATTCGACTGGCTCTTCGCCGCCCTGGTGGTGGCCGGCGCGGCGTTTGCGTTCAACCGCTACGCCGGCTCGATGGACGTGTACGAGAAGGCCATCCTGGTCGGCACCGTGCCCTGCCTGGTCGCGCTGGGGTGGTTCTGGGGTGCGCTGCGGGTGCTGGGCCTCGCCGTGGGGGCCGCGACGCTGCTGGCCATCGCCCTGTACAACCGGCAGACCGACGGTTTCGGCGCCGACCTGGCCCAGGCCGACAACGTCTTCCTGCTGAAGTATTTCCTGTCGAGCCAGAGCGCCATCTTGTGGATGAGCGTGCTCTTCTTCATGAGCACGGTCTTCTACTGGATCGGGTTCTTCGTGCGCAGCGACGACAACACCGCGCAGCGCCTGGGCTCGCGGCTGGCCTGGGCGGCCGTGTTCATGGCCCTGGTCGGCACCATGGTGCGCTGGTTCGAGAGCCACCAGATCGGCGCGGACATCGGCCACATCCCCGTCAGCAACCTGTACGAGGTGTTCGTGCTGTTCTGCTGGATGACGGCAGCCTTCTACCTGTACTTCGAGCAGCACTACCGCACCCGCGCGCTGGGCGCGTTCGTGATGCTGGTGGTCAGCGCGGCCGTCGGCTTCCTGCTCTGGTACACGGTGGCGCGCGAGGCGCACGAGATCCAGCCGCTGGTGCCGGCGCTGCAGAGCTGGTGGATGAAGCTGCACGTGCCGGCCAACTTCATCGGCTACGGCACCTTCGCGCTCGCGGCGATGGTGGCCTTCGCCTACCTCGTCAAGCAGCAGGCCGGCGAGACCCGCTGGTACAAGCTCGCGCCGCTGTGGCTGCTGGGGGTGGTGCTCTGCTTCGAGCCGGTAGTGTTCAGGCAGGGCGCGGGCACGGGCGGCAGCGCGTACTGGATGGTCTATTTCGGCCTCAGCGCCCTGATCGTCGCGGCCATCCTGATGGCGCGCCGGCGCATCGCCGCACGGCTGCCCTCGTTCGACCTGCTCGACGACGTGATGTACAAGTCGATCGCGGTGGGCTTCGCGTTCTTCACGGTGGCCACCATCCTCGGTGCCTTCTGGGCCGCCGAGGCCTGGGGCGGCTACTGGAGCTGGGATCCGAAGGAAACCTGGGCGCTGATCGTCTGGCTCAACTACGCCGCCTGGCTGCACATGCGCCTGATGAAGGGGCTGCGCGGCGCGGTGTCGGCGTGGTGGGCGCTGGTCGGGCTGGCCGTCACGACCTTCGCCTTCCTCGGCGTGAACATGTTCCTGTCCGGCCTGCACTCGTACGGCGAACTGTAAAGAATCGTCCCGGCCCCCGGGGCCGGCGCGTCTTCCCGCCAAGGTCATTGAACTGCGCGTAAGGTGCGCGGGTCCACTCCGACGAACGGGGCGAACGCACCCATCGAAGCAGACCGGAGAACCTCCATGCACCTCCTCCACGACCGCGGCTTCCAGCATCCCACGCCGTCGGACATCACGCCGCGCGCCCTCTACGAAGACCGGCGCCGCTGGCTCCAGTTCGCCGCGGCCGGCGCCGCGCTGGCGGCCGGCCTGCCGGCGGCCCAGGCCCAGGCCCAGGCCGCGGGCCCCGGCAAGCTCGCCAAGCTGCCCGGCGCGCGCAGCGCGGTGGCCGGCGCGGCGACGATGGAAAAGCTCACCAGCTACGACGACGTCACCAGCTACAACAACTTCTACGAGTTCGGTACCGACAAGGCCGACCCGGCCCGCAACGCCACCAAGTTCAAGACCACGCCCTGGGCCGTGGCCGTCGAGGGCGAAGTCCGCAAGCCCAAGGTCTACGACCTCGCCGAGCTGCTCAAGCTGGCACCCATGGAAGAGCGCGTGTACCGGCTGCGCTGCGTCGAAGGCTGGTCGATGGTGATCCCCTGGGTCGGCTATTCGCTGGCCGAGCTGATCCGTCGGGTCGAGCCCACCGGCAACGCCAAGTTCGTCGAGTTCGTGACGCTGGCCGACCCGAAGCAGATGCCCTACGTCGGCTCGCGCGTGCTCTCCTGGCCCTACGTCGAGGGCCTGCGCATGGACGAGGCCATGCACCCGCTGACGCTGCTGACCTTCGGTCTGTACGGCGAGGTCCTGCCCAACCAGAACGGCGCGCCGGTGCGGCTGACCGTGCCCTGGAAGTACGGCTTCAAGTCGGCCAAGTCGCTCGTCAAGATCCGCTTCGTCGAGCAGCAGCCGGTCAGCTCCTGGACCAAGGCCGCGCAACAGGAGTACGGCTTCTACTCCAACGTCAACCCGAAGGTGGACCATCCCCGCTGGAGCCAGGCGACCGAGCGGCGCATCGGCGAAGGGCTGTTCGCCAAGAAGCGGCCCACGCTGATGTTCAACGGCTACGAAGCCCAGGTCGGCCAGCTGTATGCGGGCATGGACCTCGCCAAGCACTACTGATCGCCATGGCCATCGCCTCTTCCGCCCGGGGCGCGGCGCCGGCGGCGCGCAGGCGTCCGCTGCTGCTGCATCCGGCCGTCAAACCGGTCGTGTTCATCGCCAGCCTCGGGCCGCTGGCCTGGCTGGTCTGGGGCGCCTTCATGAACACGCTGGGCGCCAACCCGGCGGAAGCGCTGATCCGCTCGACCGGCGACTGGACGCTGCGCTTCCTGTGCCTGACGCTCGCCATCACCCCGCTGCGCCAGTGGCTGCAGCAGCCGGCACTGGCGCGGCTGCGGCGCATGCTGGGCCTCTTCACGTTCTTCTACGGCCTGCTGCACTTCCTCTGCTACGCCTGGCTCGACATGGGGCTCGTGCCGGCCGACATCGTCGCCGACATCCCGAAGCGGCCGTTCATCCTCGTCGGCACCGCGGCGCTGCTGCTGATGCTGCCGCTGGCCGCTACCTCGTTCAACCGGGCGATCCGGGCCCTCGGCGCCGCGCGGTGGCAGGCGTTGCACCGCGCGGTGTATGCGGTCGCGCTGCTGGCGCTGCTGCATTTCTTCTGGATGCGCGCCGGCAAGAACGACTTCGGGGAATGGTCGATCTACGCGGCGGTCATCGGCGTGCTGCTGGGTGCGCGCATCGTGCACGCGTGGCGCGCGCGGCGCTGAGCGCCGGCCCCGATCCAGCCCGGTTCATACCAGCCGCGCCAGCAGGCGCGGTACGCCCGAGGCCAGCAGGGCCACGCCCGACGCCGTGAGCAGGCCCAGGACGACCTGCCGGAACCGCGCCTCGCTGATGCCGATGTAGAGCCGCGCCCCGAGCAGCGTGGGCACCAGCATCGCCGGCGCCACGATCGCGAACAGCGGCAGGTCGGCGCGCGTGACGACGCCGCTGGCCAGGTAGCTGCCCATCGTCACGAAAAGCATCGACAGGTTGAAGTTCTGGATCACCGCCCGCTGCGCATCCTTCTCGAGGCCGCGCATGGTGCACCACAGCGTCGGCAAGGTGCCGGTGAAGCCGCCGAGCCCGCCCATCACGCCTCCGGCCAGGCCCACCGCGCCGTCGGCGATCCGCCCGCCTGCCGTCACCCGGGGCAGGTCCCTCGCCATCAGCATCGCGGGGCACCACAGCACCAGCAGCGTGCCCATCAGCACCTTGAACACCTCCATGTCCAGCCGCGGCAGCAGCGCGACGCCCAGCGGCACGCCGGCCAGGCCGCCCAGCACGAAGGGCAGCAGCCGCCGCAGGTCGAAGCCGCGGCGAACCGACAGCGCCGCGATGACCTGCCCCGTCAAGCCGCCGAAGACGGCCAGCGTCGCCGCCATGCGCGGCTCCAGCGCCCAGGCCCAGAAGGACATCGCGACCATCGAGAACGCGAAGCCCGACAGGCCCTGCACGAAGCCCGCCACCATGGCGCCCAGCGCCACCACCAGGTAGACCGAATCCATCCGCTCAGGCCCTCACCGCTCGCGGCGCGCGATGTCGGCGCGGTAATCGGCGAGCAGCTTGCCCGGATCGGCGATGCCCCGGGCACGCGCCGCCTCGGCCCACTGCGCCTCCAGCGGCGCGGTGCGGTCCTTCACCGCCTGCACGAAGTCCGGGTCGGCGGGCGTGAACTGCACGCCCGAGACCTGCATCATCGCCATCGCGCGGCGGTCGATGCGGTCCCAGCCGCGGCCGAACAGCCGCGCGGCGAATTCGCCCGAGAGCGCGTCGACCACCGCCCGGTCCTCGGCCGGCAACCGGTCGTATCGGCCCTGGTTCATCATGAACACGAAACTCGTGTTGTAGAGGCCGCCCGGGAACGTGGTGGCGTAGCGCACGACGCCGTCGAGCCGATAGGCCTCGACCGACTCCGGCGGCATCAGCGTGCCGTCCACCGCCCCCGCAGACAACAGCGCGAGGTTCTCGGCCGAAGGCCTGCGCAACACGTTCATGCCCAGGGCCGCGCCGATGTCCTGGACCCTGCCGCCGCCGATGCGGAACTTCAACGCCTGCAGTTCTTCCAGCCGTGTGACCGGCCCCCGGGTGTTGAGCACCATGCCGGGCCCGTGCACGAACACCGCGAGCACCTTGACCCCCTCGTGTTCCGCCTGCATCGCCGGCGTGCGCTCGAACACCGCCTGGTAGGCCAGCGACACCGCCTCGGCCGACTGGCCGAGGAACGGCAGTTCCGCCAGCGCCGACAGCGCGAAGCGGCCCGGCGTGTAGCCGTGCACCGTGAACGAGACGTCGGCGAGCCCCTGGCGCACCGCGTCGAAGGTGCCCGGCGCGGGGGCTGCGGCGCGCGGCAGGATGCGGCACCGCAGCCGGCCTTCGCTGCGCTCCTCCAGCAATCCGCACCACGCCTGCTGCGTCTGCGACAGCATGTGCGCCGGCGGCGTCCACGACGAGACGGTCAATTCGGTCTGGGCCGAGGCGGCCACCGCACCGAAAAGGGCCATGGATGCAACAAATGGCAAGCGGACGGGCATGCGGCGGAGCTTCCTGTCGAACGGTCGGACGGCGACGCCGGCGATTATTGACCTGCCGCCCGCGGCAGCACCATCCCGGGGCAGGCCCGCCACGTGCTTAGGGCTGGTCAGTCGTTTGCCAATGAGGGGAGCCGCGATGAATCCGAGCGTGAATGCCGTTCCTCCCTGCCCGGTGCCGCGGCACCGGGCGCTCGATGTGCAGCCCGGACGGGCGCGCGATGCGCTGGCCGAGGCGCTGCGCCAGCTCGACGAGGCCGAGCAGCAGGACCAGCCTGCCATCCATGCCCTGGCCTTGGCCCAGGTGGGGCGCTGCTACCGCCGCATGGGCGACGGCGGCACCGCCGAGTGGTATCTGCAGCAAGGCTTGCGCAAGGCCCGCACGCTGTGTGCGCCCGAGGCCTGCATCGAGCTGCTGTGCGACCTCGCGGAGCTGGTGTCCATCCTGGCCACCGAGCTCACCCGCGACGAACCCCGGGGCGCCCATGCGGTGCGCGAGCGGGCCCGCGACCACGGCTACGAGGCAGCGCAGATGGCCGGCCTGGTCGGCGACTGGGAGTGGGAGGCCGCGGTGCTGCAGCGTATCAGCCGGGTGCTGGAACGCTGCGGCGACCGCGAGGACGCCGAGGCGCTGCGCCAGCGTGCCGCCACGCTGCAGGCGCAGGACCTGCGCTCGCTGCAGGCCGCCAACGACGCCTCCACCTGGGCACGCGCGGCGCAGTAGCGCCGCCGCCGGTTCAGCGCCGCGCCAGCACGGGCGCCAGCGCCTTGCCGGTGTGGCTGCCCGCCGCCACCACCGTTTCCGGCGCACCGGCCACGACGACGCGCCCGCCGGCGTCGCCGCCCTCGGGCCCCAGGTCCAGCACCCAGTCCGCCTCGGCGACGACGTCCAGGTCGTGCTCGATCACCACCACGCTGTGCCCGCCGTTGACCAGGCGGTGCAGCACGTGGATGAGCCGCTCCACGTCGGCCATGTGCAGCCCCACCGTCGGCTCGTCGAGCACGTACAGCGTGTGCGGCGCCTTCTGGCCGCGGCGGCCCACCTCGTCGCGCACCTTGCTCAACTCGGTGACGAGCTTGATGCGCTGCGCCTCGCCGCCCGACAGCGTGGGCGACGGCTGGCCCAGCGTCAGGTAGCCCAGGCCCACGTCCTTCAGCAGCTGCAGCGGATGCGCGATGGCGGGCATCGACGCGAAGAAGTCCACCGCCTCGTCGACCTCCATGTTCAGCACGTCGCCGATGCTCCTGCCGCGCCAGCTCACCGCCAGCGTCTCCGGGTTGAAGCGCTGGCCGTGGCACACGTCGCAGGGCAGCTTCACGTCGGGCAGGAAGCTCATCTCGATCGTGCGCAGGCCCTGCCCTTCGCAGGCCGGGCACCGGCCCTCGCCGGTGTTGAAGCTGAAGCGGCCCGGGCCGTAGCCGCGCGCCTTGGCTTCCAGCGTCTCGGCGAAGAGCCTGCGCACCGCGTCCCAGAAGCCGATGTAGGTGGCCGGGCACGAGCGCGGCGTCTTGCCGATCGGCGTCTGGTCGACTTCCAGCACGCGGTCGACCGCCTGCCAGCCCTCGAGCGCGCTGCAGCCCGACAGGGCCGGTGCCTTGGCGCCCCTGCTGTTCTTCTGCGCCACCAGCGCCTGCACGTTGGCCAGCAGCACGTCGCGCGCGAGCGTGCTCTTGCCCGAGCCGCTGACGCCGGTGATGGCCACCAGCCGGTGCAGCGGCACGTCCACGTCGACGAGCTTCAGGTTGTGCAGGTCGGCACCACGCAGTTCCAGCCGGGGCGCAGTGGCATCGACGGCGCGCCGCTCGTGCAGCGGGTGCTTCAGCGGCTCGCGCAGGAAGCGGCCGGTGACCGACTCGGTCTGCGCCGCCAGCTCGCTCGCGGTGCCCTGCGCGATGACGCGGCCGCCACGCTTGCCGGCGCCGGGGCCGATGTCGATGATGTGGTCGGCGCGGCGGATGGTGTCCTCGTCGTGCTCGACCACCACCAGGGTGTTGCCCTTGCTGCCGAGCTGATGCAGCGCGTTCAGCAGGATCTGGTTGTCTCGTGGGTGCAGCCCGATGGTCGGCTCGTCGAGCACGTAGCACACGCCCTGCAGGTTGCTGCCGAGCTGCGCCGCCAGCCGGATGCGCTGCGCCTCGCCGCCCGACAGCGTCGGCGCCGCACGGTCCAGCGTCAGGTAGCCCAGGCCCACCTCCTCCAGGAACAGCAGGCGGTTGCGGATCTCGCTGACCACATCGCGTGCGATGCCCGCGTCGCGGCCCTCGAGGCCCAGCCCCTCGATCCATTGCCGCGAGTCCTGCACCGACGACGCCGCGATGGTGCTGATCGCCTCGCCGGCAAAGGTGACGGCGCGCGAGGCGGGATTGAGCCGCGTGCCTTCGCAATCCGGGCACTCGGCGTCCGCCACGCCTTCGGCTTCCGCCTCCTCGGCCGGAAAGCTCTGTTCTCGCCCGCGGTTGTCGTCGTCGCGCACGGAATCGTCGTACACCTTGCGCTGCTCGCGCGTCAGCGCGAGGCCGGTGCCGACGCAGGTGTTGCACCAGCCGTGCTTGCTGTTGTACGAGAACATGCGCGGGTCCAGCTCCGGGTAGCTGGTGCCGCAGGTGGGGCAGGCCCGCTTGGTGGAGAACACCTTCACCTGCCCGATGCCGGCGGTGCTGCCGCCCTCGTCCATCGCGGCGGCCAGCCCGTCAAGCGGGTGCAGCAGGTGCAGCACGCCCTTGCCCAGTTCGAGCGCGCGGGCCAGCAGCTCGCGCAGCAGCGCTTCGTTCTGGGGCTGCACGACGAGGTCGCCCACCGGCAGCTCGATCGTGTGCTCCTTGAAGCGGTCGATGCGCGGCCACGGGTCGACGCGCAGGAACTCGCCGTCCACCCGCAGGTGCGTGTGGCCGCGCGCCTTGGCCCACTTCGCCAGGTCGGTATAGACGCCCTTGCGGTTGACCACCAGCGGCGCCAGCAGGCCCACGTGCTGGCCGCGGTGGTCGCGCAGCAGCTGCGCGGCGATGCTCTCGGCGCTCTGCGGCATCACCGGCGTGCCGTCGTGGATGCAGTGCTGGATGCCCAGCTTCACCCACAGCAGCCGCAGGAAGTGCCACACCTCGGTGGTGGTGGCCACCGTGCTCTTGCGGCCGCCGCGCGACAGGCGCTGCTCGATCGCGACCGTGGGCGGGATGCCGTACACCGCGTCCACCTCCGGCCGGCCCGCGGGCTGCACGATGCTGCGCGCATAGGCGTTCAGCGATTCGAGGTAGCGCCGCTGCCCTTCGTTGAACAGGATGTCGAAGGCCAGCGTGCTCTTGCCCGAGCCGGAGACGCCCGTCACCACGCTGAACTTGCCGCGCGGGATGTCGACGCTCAGGCCTTTCAGGTTGTGCTCGTGGGCGTTGACGATCTGGATGGCGCCCTCGTCCCCCGGCAGGCGGCGGGGCGCGCGGGCAGCACGCTGGCGGTTCTGCTGGATCAGGGCCTGCAGGCTGGTGCCTTCGCCCTCGCCCGCCGGCGCGGGCAACTTCTCTTGAGCCACCCGCGCGCCCGGGGCGATGCCCAGCGCTTCTTCGTATTCGCGCAGCGCCTGCCCGGTGTGCGAGCCCGCATGCGCCTTCACGTCGGCCACCGTGCCGGCGCAGACCAGTTCGCCGCCGGCTTCGCCGCCCTCCGGGCCGAGATCGACGATCCAGTCGGCCGCCCGGATCACGTCGAGGTTGTGCTCGATGACGATCAGCGAATGCCCGGCGTCCAGCAGCTTGCGGAACGCACGCATCAGCTTGGCGATGTCGTCGAAGTGCAGGCCGGTGGTCGGCTCGTCGAACAGGAAGAGCTGGCCCTTCTTCGCCAGCGGCTGCTTCGGCGCGCCGGCCGCCTCCGCGAGGAAGCCGGCGAGCTTCAGGCGCTGCGCCTCGCCGCCCGACAGCGTGGGCACCGGCTGGCCGAGGCGCACGTAGTCGAGGCCCACGTCGACGATGGGCTGCAGCACGCGCAGCACCTCGCGGTCGTCGCGGAAGAGCTGCACCGCCTCGCTCACCGTCAGCTCCAGCACGTCGGCCACGCTGAGCTGCCGGTGCAGCTCGGCCGGCAGGCGGCGCTCGATCTTCACGTCGAGGATCTCGGCGCGGTAGCGGCGGCCGTCGCAGTCCGGGCAGCGCAGGTACACGTCCGACAGGAACTGCATCTCGACGTGCTCGAAGCCGGAGCCGCCGCAGGTGGGGCAGCGGCCGTCGCCGGCATTGAAGCTGAACATGCCGGCGCCGTAGCCGCGCTCGCGGGCCAGCGGTGCGTCGGCGAAGAGCTTGCGGATCTCGTCGAAGGCGCCGACGTAGCTGGCCGGGTTGGAGCGCGCGGTCTTGCCGATCGGGCTCTGGTCGACGAACACCGCATCGGTGAGCCAATCGGCCCCCAGCAGCCGGCCGTGGGCGCCGGGGGTCTCGGTCGGCTTGCCGAAGTGGCGGGCCAGCGCGGGATACAGCACGTCCTGCATCAACGTGCTCTTGCCCGAGCCCGACACGCCCGTCACGCAGACCAGCCGCTGCAGCGGGAAGCTGACCGACACGTCCTTCAGGTTGTGCTCGCGCACGCCTTCGATCACCAGCTTGGGCGTGCCCTCGTCCACCAGCCGCGTGAAGCCCGAGCCGACGAGCTTGCGCCCGCCCAGGTAGGCGCCGGTGAGCGTTTCGGCCTCGCGCACGTCGTCGGGCGTGCCGTCGAACACGATCTGCCCGCCGCGCTCGCCGGGCCCCGGGCCCATGTCGATCAGCCGGTCGGCCGCCAGCATCACCGCCGGATCGTGCTCGACGACCACCAGCGTGTTGCCCGCGTCGCGCAGCCGGTGCATGGCCTGCACGATGCGGTTCATGTCGCGCGGATGCAGGCCGATGCTGGGCTCGTCGAGCACGAACATCGTGTTGACCAGCGAGGTGCCGAGCGCGGTGGTGAGGTTGATGCGCTGCACCTCGCCGCCCGACAGCGTGCGGCTCTGGCGGTCGAGCGTGAGGTAGCCGATGCCGACGTCGCAAAGGTACTTCAGCCGCGTCGCGATCTCGCCGTGGATCATCTGCAGCGCGGTGTCCTCGGCGGAGGCCTCGCTGCCGCGCTCGGCCCCGCCCCCGCCCGCCGGCGGGAGCGGGCCGGCGCGAGGGGTCGTGCCCGGCAGCAGCCCATCGAAGAACCGCCTCAACCGATCCAGCGGCAGCTGCATCAGGTCGTGCAGGCACAGGCCCGGCAGCGCCTGCAGCTGCTCGCGCGTCCAGCCCACGCCCCGCGGCATGAAGCGCTGATCCGGCGGCAGCACCGCATCGGCCTGCGCCTTGGTGCCGACACGCCACAGCAGCGCCTCCAGCTTCAGCCGCGCGCCGGCGCAGGCGGGGCATTCGGTGTAGCTGCGGTACTTCGACAAGAGCACGCGGATGTGCATCTTGTAGGCCTTGCTCTCCAGGTACTCGAAGAACCGGCGCACGCCGTACCACTGCTTGTTCCAGTTGCCGTTCCAGTGCGGCGAGCCGTTGACGACCCAGTCGCGCTGGCCCTGCGTCAGCTGGTTCCAGGCAGTGTCGCGCGGGATGCCGGCCTCGCCGGCGTACTTCATCAGGTCGTCCTGGCACTCCTTCCAGGCCGGGGTCTGCATCGGCTTGATGGCGCCGTTGCGCAGCGTCCGGCGCTCGTCGGGGATCACCAGGCCCATGTCGACCCCGATCACCCGGCCGAAGCCGCGGCAGGCCTCGCAGGCGCCGAAGGCGGAGTTGAACGAGAAGAGGGCCGGCGTCGGGTCCGCGTAGCGCAGGTCGCTCTCGGGACAGTGCAGGCCGGTGGAATAGCGCCAGACGACCTCCGGCTGCGCCGCCTCGCCCACCACGTAGACGTTGAGCCGCCCGCTGCCGCGGCGCAGCGAGAGCTCGATGGCCTCCGCGGTGCGCACCGGGTCGACGCTGCTCGCGCGGAAGCGGTCGGCCACGACGTCCAGCAGCTTGCGGTCGCCCACGGTCCGCTCGCTGTGCACGCGCGTGAAGCCGCTCGCGGCGAGCCACTGCTCGAGCTGCTCGGCCGAGGTGTCCGCCGGCAGCTCCACCGGGAAGGTGAGCACCAGCCGCACGTCGCCGGCCGCGGCGGCACGGGCCAGCAGGTCGGCCTGGATGCTCTGCGCCGTGTCGTGCCGCACCGGCAGCGCGGTCTGGCGGTCGAACAGGTTCGTCGCCCGCGCGAACAGCAGCTTCAGGTGGTCGTTCAGCTCGGTCATCGTGCCGACCGTGCTGCGCGAGGTGCGCACCGGGTTGGTCTGGTCGATCGCGATGGCCGGCGGCACGCCGTCGACGCGATCGACCGCCGGGCGGTCCATGCGGTCGAGGAACTGGCGCGCGTAGGCGCTGAAGGTCTCGACGTAGCGCCGCTGCCCTTCCGCATACAGCGTGTCGAAGACGAGGCTCGACTTGCCGGAGCCGCTGGGCCCGGTCACCACCGTCATTTCGCCGGTGTGGAGGTCGAGATCGAGGTTCTTGAGGTTGTGCTGGCGAGCGCCGCGGATGCGGATGACACCGGAGGTCATGGAGGCCTTCTGGGGAGGGCGAAGGCGGGAGATTCTAGGAGCCGGGGGCGGCCGAGTCGGTTGCACGGGCTCTCTGGCAGAAGCGCGCCTGGCCCCACGGCGCCTGCATCCGCAATAACCGGGCGTTATGGGCTTTGCCGGAAACGCAATTGGCGGAAGGCGCGGCCTTTTCATAGGATCCAGGCCCCCGGCCACGCCGGCCCCCAGGGCGAGCGTGCGCGCACCAGCGGACAGATGCGCCTGTTCGCGACGCCAGC
Organism: Aquincola agrisoli; assembly: GCF_036621135.1. Classification (NCBI taxonomy): domain Bacteria; kingdom Pseudomonadati; phylum Pseudomonadota; class Betaproteobacteria; order Burkholderiales; family Sphaerotilaceae; genus Aquincola; species Aquincola agrisoli. Next base: position 109,325 of record NZ_JAZIBG010000024.1, on the reverse strand, counting down.
AACTTCCCCTTGGCCTTCTCGACGGCGGGAGGCGACACGGCCGCCGCGCTGGCCTCCGGTTGTCCCGTGGTGTTCAAGGCGCATCCTGGCCACATGGCGACTGCGGAAGCGGTGGCGGAGGCCATCCTGCGCGCGGCGGCGCACACCGGCATGCCGGCCGGCGTGTTCAACATGGTCTATGGCGGCAGCGTCGGCGCCTGGCTGGTGAAACATCCGGCCATCCAGGCGGTCGGCTTCACCGGGTCGCTGCGCGGGGGGCGGGCGCTGTGCGACATGGCCGCGGCGCGGCCGCAGCCCATCCCGGTCTTTGCCGAGATGAGCAGCATCAACCCGATCGCGCTGTTGCCCGTTGCCTTGCAGGCGCGCGGCGACAAGGTGGCTCAGGAGCTGGCCGCGTCGGTGCTGCTGGGCGCGGGCCAGTTCTGCACCAACCCCGGGCTGGTGATCGGCATGCGCTCGCCCGCATTCGACACCTTCCTGCAGCGCCTGTGCCAGGCCATGGACACGGCCGCGCCGCAGACGATGCTCAACGCCGGCGGCCTGGCGCACTACGGCCACGGCGTGCAGGCGATGCTGGCGCACCCCGGCGTAACGCGGGTGGCCGGCGCGGAGCAGGCCGGGGCACAGGCCAGGGCGCAGGTCTTCAAGTCCGACGCCCGTTTGCTGCTGCAGGGCGACCCGTTGCTGCAGGAGGAGATCTTCGGCCCGGCCACCGTCGTCGTCGAGGTGCCCGACCGGGCCGAACTCGTGCGCGCCCTGCACGCGCTGCGCGGCCAGCTGACGGCGACGCTGATCGGCGAGCCGGACGAACTCGGGGCCGCGACCGACATCGTCGCGCTGCTGCAGGACAGGGTGGCCGGCTGCTGGTGAACGGCTACCCCACCGGCGTCGAGGTGTGCGATGCGATGGTGCATGGCGGGCCGTACCCCGCCACGTCGGACGCGCGCGGCACGTCGGTCGGCACCCTGGCCATCGACCGCTTCCTGCGGCCGGTGTGTTTCCAGAACTTCCCGGACGCGCTGCTGCCCGATGCGCTGAAGAACGGCAACCCGCTGGGCATCGAGCGCCTGGTCAACGGCGAGAAGACCCGTGGCAGCGTGGTGTAGCCCGGGCAGCCACGAGCGGCACCGGGCGCCAGGCCGGCTGCAGGGGCCGCTCAGGCCGTTTCGGCCCCGTGGTCGGCCATCGTACGGATCACGTCCATGAAGGCCAGCGCGGCCGGGCTGGGCGGCTCGCCCTGGAGCGTGATCAGCCCGAAATCGGGCATGCGGTCGGGGAAATCGGCCGCGATGCGTGTGAGCAGCCCGCGCCGCACGTACTTGTCCACCAGCGCGGCCGGCTGCAGCGACAGCATGTTGGTGCTCTGCATCAGCTCCAGCGCGAACAGGAACGACGGCGTCTCGACGATGCCTGCGGTGAGCGAGAGCCCGGTGCCGCTGAAGATGTCGTCCGACACCTTGCGCAGCGCGGTGGACGTCGGATAAAGAATCCACGGCCAGTTCGACAGCTCAGCCAGCCCGGGCGCATGGGGCCCGCGCAGCGGATGGTGCACGCCGGCGGTGACCTGCAGGCCTTCGCCGGCCAGCCTTTCGTACTGGAACTGGTCGCGCTGCGATTCGTCGGTGAAGCGGCCGATCATCACGTCGATCCTGCGCTCGGCCAGCCAGACGATCAGCTGGTCGCTGCTCTGCTCCAGCACCTTCACCACCAGCAGGGGCCGCAGGCGCTGCAGCTCGGCCACCGCAGCGATCAGCAGGTGCGCCGCCGAGCCGGAAATGGCGCCAATCGTCACATGGCCATGTCCCCCTTGTTTGAGCGTGCTGAACTCATCGACGAATTTGCGATGGCCATCCAGGGCCGAGTGGGCATAACGCAATGTAAAGAGTCCCAGCTCGTTTGGCCGCATGCCGCGTGGCAGCCGGTCAAACAAGCGAGATTCCAGCATGTCTTCTATATCCACCAGAATTTTTGTCGCAGCCGGCTGAGTGATGTGCATTTGCTCAGCAGTCAATCGCAAATTGCGCGTTTTTCCGAGGATGTCAAGGAACTGCAAATGCCGGAAACGCAGCCGCGAGACTTGCGCCAGCGCCAAGGGTTTACCAGTAATCTTGTCTGAACTCATTAGCATTTGGAATGGATGCTAACGAAAAAGTCAGTGGACCGGCAGGGGGGGCTCCCATAGCCTTCGGCCCCATCAAGAACGGCCTCGCAGAGGGCCGAAGCGCCGTGGCAGGGGTGGCCGCGCCACGGCACCTCACCCTTCCGGAGACATCATGCAACTCAAATCACTCGGCTTGGCTGCTGCACTGCTGGCCGCATTGGCCGCCCCCGTGTCGGCGCAAATCAAGGAACACGTGTTCAAGGTCGGCATCGGCCTCAGCGAAGACCATCCGCAGGCGCAGGCGCTGAAGTATTTCGCCGAACAGCTGGCGGCCAAGAGCGGCGGCAAGCTGGTGGCGCGGGTCTATGCCAGCGGCTCGCTGGGCAACGACGTCAGCATGACCTCGGCGCTGCGCGGCGGCACGCTGGAGATGACCGTTCCCGACAGCTCCACGCTGGTGTCGCTGGTCAAGCCTTTCGGTGTGCTGAACCTGCCGCTGACCTTCAACAACGAGCAGGAAGCCGACGCCGTGCTGGATGGCCCCTTCGGCCAGAAGCTGCTGGCCAAGCTGCCCGAGAAAGGCCTGATCGGCCTGGGCTTCTGGGAGAACGGCTTCCGCCACGTCACCAACTCGCGCCGTCCGGTGGAGCGCGCCGATGACCTGAACGGCCTGAAGCTGCGCGTCATCCAGAGCCCGCTGTTCCTGGACACGTTCAACGCACTGGGCGCCAATGCGACGCCCATGCCCTTCACCGAGCTGTACACGGCGATGGAGCAAGCAGCGGTGGATGGGCAGGAGAACCCGCCGGCCACCATCCTGGCCAGCAAGTTCTACGAAGTGCAGAAGCACTTGGTGTTGTCACGCCACATGTACAGCGCCTGGGTGCTGCTGATGTCCAAGAAGACCTGGGACGGCCTGTCGCCGCAGGAACAGAAGATCGTGCAGGAAGCGGCGCGCGAAGCCACCTTGTACGAACGCAAGACCATCCGTGCGTTCTCCGAAACGGCGTTGGCCGACCTGAAGAAGGCTGGCATGAAGATCACCGAACTGCCGCCGGCCGAACAGGCCAAGATGCGCAGCAAGCTGCAGCCGGTGACGGCCAAGTTCAGCAAGGAATTTGGCGAGGACACCACCGCCGAATTGCAGACCGAATTGGCGAAAGTACGCGGCGGCGGCGCCGCAGCGGCGAAGTAATTCGCTTCGCAGGGGGGCAGCGCCGCCGCCTCCCATTCCTGTCCTTTTTCTCACGACACGGCAATGGACAATCCGGCCGGTCGGCGCTTTCGCTCGCGCGATTGGTTTGCCGACCCACAACGTTCCGACATGACGGCGCTCTACCTGGAGCGTTTCATGAATTACGGATTGACGCCCGAAGAATTGCGTTCGGGCCGGCCCATCATCGGCATCGCGCAGACGGGCAGCGACCTGTCGCCGTGCAACCGCATCCACCTGGACCTGGCGCGCCGTGTGCGCGACGGCATCCGCGACGCCGGCGGCATTCCGATGGAATTCCCGGTGCACCCCATCTTCGAGAACTGCCGCCGCCCCACCGCGGCGCTGGACCGCAACCTCGCCTACATGGGCCTGGTCGAGATCCTGTACGGCTACCCCATCGACGCGGTGGTGCTGACCACCGGCTGCGACAAGACCACGCCGGCCGGCATCATGGCCGCCTCCACCGTCGACATCCCGGCCATCGTGCTGTCCGGCGGCCCCATGCTCGACGGCTGGCACGGCGGTGAACTCGTCGGCTCGGGCACGGTGATCTGGCGCAGCCGCCGGCAACTGGCGGCCGGCGAGATCGACGAAGACGAATTCCTGCAACGCGCCTGCAGCAGCGCGCCCTCGGCCGGGCACTGCAACACCATGGGCACGGCATCGACGATGAACGCCGTGGCCGAGGCGCTGGGGCTGTCGCTGCCCGGCTGCGCCGCCATTCCCGCGCCGTACCGCGAACGCGGCCAGATGGCCTACGAAACGGGCCGCCGCATCGTCGGCATGGCGTTCGAGGACCTGCGGCCGTCGCGCATCCTCAGCCGCGAGAGTTTCCTCAACGCGCTGTCGGTCGTCAGCTGCGCGGGAGGCTCCAGCAATGCGCAGGTCCACATCATGGCGATGGCCCGCCACGCCGGCGTGGACCTGCGGCCGCAGGACTGGACCGACGAGGCCTACGACCTGCCGCTGCTGCTGAACATGCAGCCGGCCGGCAAGTTCCTGGGCGAGCGCTTCTTCCGTGCCGGCGGCGTGCCGGCGCTGATGTGGGAGTTGCAGCAGGCCGGCCGCCTGCATGGCGACTGCGCCAGCGTCACCGGCCGGACCGTGGCGCAGAACATCGAGGGCCGCGAGACCAGCGACCGCGAAGTCATCCGGCCGTTCGACGCGCCGCTGATGGAGAAGGCGGGCTTCCTGGTGCTGTCGGGCAACCTGTTCGACTTCGGCATCCTGAAGACCTCGGTGATCTCGCAGCGCTTCCGCGAGCGTTACCTGAACCGGCCAGGCCACGAGGGCGTGTTCGAAGCGCGTGCCGTGGTGTTCGACGGCGCCGACGACTACCACGCCCGCATCAACGACCCGGCGCTGGACATCGACGAAGGCTGCATCCTGGTGATGCGCGGCGCCGGCCCGATCGGCTGGCCGGGTTCGGCCGAGGTGGTGAACATGCAGCCGCCCGATGCGCTGATCCAGCGCGGCATCCAGACGCTGCCCACGCTCGGCGACGGCCGCCAGTCGGGCACGGCAGACAGCCCGTCCATCCTGAACGTGTCGCCTGAAAGCGCCGTCGGCGGGGGCCTGTGCTGGCTGCGCAACGGCGACTTGATCCGCATCGACCTCAACGCCGGCCGCTGCGACGCGCTGGTGTCCGCCGACGAGATCGCCCGCCGCCAGCGCGAGCTGCCCGCGCCGCCGGTGCCGGCCAGCCAGTCCCCGTGGGAAGAGATGTACCGCAACCACACCGGGCAACTGGTGGACGGCGCCACGCTGGACATGGCCCTGAAGTACCGGCGCATCGCCGAAAAGACACCGCGCCACAACCACTGACCCACTGACTACGCCCGAGGGAACCCCAATGACTGCAACAACGACGGCCACGCCGGCGCACACCGAAGGCCTGCACCCCGTGCTGCCGCAGGACGGCCTGGCCGGCACGCTGGTGGGCCGTGTCTGGCGGGCCGGCGCACCCGCCGGCCCGGCCGTGGTGGCGCTGCGCTCCGACGGCGTGTTCGACCTGAGCACGCACTTCCCCACGATGAGCACGCTGCTGGAAACCAGCCAGCCGGCGCAGGCCGTGCAATCGGTGATCGGCGAACGCCTGTGCAGCGTCGAGGCGCTGCTGGACAACAGCCGGACCGAAGGCCGCGACGACAGCCTGCCCTGGCTGCTGGCGCCCTGCGACCTGCAGGTGGTGAAGGCCGCCGGCGTGACCTTTGCCGCCAGCATGATCGAACGTGTGATCGAGGAGCAGGCCGGGGGCAACGCCAGCCGCGCGCACGAGCTGCGCAGCCAGGTCACGGCGTTGATCGGCAGCAGCCTGTCCGACATCCGCCCCGGTTCGGCCCAGGCACAGGCGCTGAAGGGCCTGCTGCAGCAGAAGAAGCTGTGGTCGCAGTACCTGGAGGTGGGCATCGGGCCCGATGCCGAGGTCTTCACCAAGGCGCCGGTGCTCGCTTCGGTGGGCCATGGCCAGGACATCGGCATCCGCGCCGATTCGGACTGGAACAACCCGGAGCCCGAGGTGGTGCTGGCCGTCAACAGCCGCGGCGTCATCGTCGGCGCGGCGCTGGGCAACGACGTCAACCTGCGCGACATCGAAGGCCGCAGCGCGCTGCTGCTCGGCAAGGCCAAGGACAACAACGCCTCCTGCGCCATCGGCCCCTTCATCCGCCTGTTCGACGGACGCTTCGGCATGGACCAGTTGCGCCACGAGACCGTGCACCTGCACGTGGCCGGCAGCGACGGCTACACGCTGCGCGGCATCAACACCATGGCCAGCATCAGCCGCGACCCGGCCGACCTGGTGGCGCAGACGCTGGCGTGCCACCAGTACCCGGACGGCTTCATGCTGTTCCTGGGCACCCTCTTCGCGCCCACCGAGGACCGCGACCAGCCCGGCGGCGGCTTCACCCACAAGCTGGGCGACGTGGTCACCATCCAGAGCCACTGGCTGGGCAGCCTGCGCAACCGCGTGACGCATTGCGAGGCCGCACCGCCCTGGCGCTTCGGCCTGCGTGCCTTCATCGGCAACCTGGCCGCCCGCGGCCTGCTGCAAGGGGCGCGGCTGTGAGGCTGATCGACGCCGTCATCGAGCGGTTCTGCCGCGCCATCGACGTCCTGATCGCCGCAGCGCTCGCCGTGATGGTGGTGCTGGTGTTCGGCAACGTCGTGTTGCGCTACGTCTTCAACTCCGGCATCGCCGTCAGCGAGGAAGTGTCGCGCTGGCTGTTCGTCTGGCTGTGCTTCATGGGCGCGCTGGTCGCGCTGAAGGAAGGCGGACACCTGGGCACCGACATGCTGGTCGCGCGCCTGCCGGTGGCCGGCAAGAAATTCTGCATGGTGCTGGGCCACCTGCTGATGCTGTACGTGACCTGGCTGTTCCTCGACGGCAGCTGGCAGCAGGCCCGCATCAACCTCGACATGGAAGCGCCGGTGACCGGCACCCCCGTGGCCGTCTTCTATGCATCGGGCGTGGTCTTCTCGGTCTGCGCCGGCGTGCTGCTGCTCCTGCAGCTCCTGCGCGTGCTGACCGGCCAGGCCCGTGAGAGCGAGCTCGTGATGATCAAGGAATCGGAAGAGCAGGCCGAACTCGAAAGCCTGCAGGCCGAGCTGGCGCGCAGCGACGCGCAGCGCGACCTGCCCCCCGCCACTTCCTCCAGCGGCACCTCCATCGGCCCACGTCCATGACCGTCTTCATCTTTCTCGGCAGCCTCCTCGGCTCGATGGCGCTGGGCATTCCCATCGCCTACGCGCTGCTGGCCAGCGGCGTGGCGCTGATGTGGCACCTGAACCTGTTCGACGCGCAGATCCTGGCGCAGAACTTCATCGACGGCGCCGACAGCTTTCCGCTGCTGGCCGTGCCCTTCTTCATGCTGGCCGGCGAGATCATGAACGTCGGCGGCCTGTCGCGGCGCATCGTCAACTTCGCGCTGGCGCTCGTCGGCCACGTCAAGGGCGGGCTGGGCTACGTCGTGATCCTCGCGGCCTGCCTGCTGTCGGCGCTGTCGGGCTCGGCCGTGGCCGACGCCGCCGCGCTGACGGCGCTGCTGCTGCCGATGATGATCAAGGCCGGGCACAAGCGCGACGTGTCGGGCGGCCTCATCGCGGCGTCGGGCGTCATCGGGCCCATCATTCCGCCCAGCATCGGCTTCGTCATCTTCGGCGTCACCGCCAACGTGTCGATCAGCAAGCTGTTCATCGCCGGCATCGTGCCCGGCGTGATGATCGGCCTGGCCCTCGCGCTGACCTGGTGGTGGGTGGGCCGCAAGGAGACGCTGGCACTGCCCGAGCGCAAGACGCGCGCCGAAGTCTGGGCCGCGGCGCGCGAATCGCTGTGGGCGTTGATGCTGCCGGTGTTCATCCTGGTGGGCCTGCGCATGGGTGTGTTCACGCCGACCGAAGCGGCGGTCGTCGCCGCCGTCTACGCGCTGTTCGTCGCCAACGTGGTGTACCGCGAACTGCCGCTGCGGGCCCTGTTCCGCATCTTCGTCACGGCGGCCCGCACCACGGCGGTGGTGATGTTCCTGGTGGCCGCGGCCATGGTGTCGGCCTGGCTGATCACGGTGGCGAACCTGCCGGCGCAGGTGGTGGACCTGCTGCGCCCGCTGCTGGACAACCAGACGCTGCTGCTGGTCGCCATCATGGTGCTGGTGATGCTGGTGGGGACGGCCATGGACATGACGCCGACCATCCTGATCATGACGCCGGTGCTGATGCCGCTGATCAAGGCGGCCGGCATCGACCCCATCTACTTCGGCGTGCTGTTCATCATCAACAACTCCATCGGCCTGATCACGCCGCCGGTGGGCACCGTCCTCAACGTGGTGGCCGGCGTCGGCCGAATGAAGCTGGACGAGGTCACCCGCGGGATGCTGCCGTTCATGGCGGCCCAGTTCGCGGTGATGTTCCTCATGATCGTCTTCCCGCAGACGGTGCTGGCGCCGCTGCGATGGTTCTATTGATGTTCTGACCACGGAACGTCGGTCCGCCCTGCGCCGCCCACGAGGCGGCGCCGGAGGCCGCAGGCAAGCAAGAAGGAGTGACTATTGGACAGAACAAACGTCGCGTTTGTCGATTTGTCGTCTCGACAGCGGCGCTGACGGGTCTATCGCCGGCGCCCGCCGCAGGGCGGCACAGTCTGGCAAAGACTTCCCGATCGCCTAATTATTCAAATGGATGGGACAATGTTTAAGAAATTCAGACTCAATTCGATCGTTATTGCGCTGCCAACGGTATTTGCAGTCGCCACCGGCGCCATGGCCGCCGAACGGCCGACCAATCCCGCCGACTGGCCGGCGGTGAAAAACGTCTACAAGGATTACTTCCTGATCGGCGTCGGCACCACGCTGAATGCGGCGAACTACGGCGACGACATCGTGCCGGGCGAGAACTCGAGCGCTGCCATGACCGTCAAGCACTTCGATGCCCTGACGCCCGGCAACGCCATGAAGCCGGAGTTCTGGAACGGCGGCATCGCGAATCCGGCCCCCACCTTCCTCACCAACCTGACGTCGGGCCTCAACAACCACATCAAGGCCGCCAACGCCCGCGGGCTCAAGGTCATCGGCCACACGCTGCTGTGGCACAACCAGTCGGCCTTGTGGCCTGCCGCCAACGTCCTCACGCCGGATGGCAAGTGGGAGACCCCGTGGGACTACGCGACGGCCAAGACGAACCTCGAGTACTACATCAAGACGGTCGCCGGGCACTTCGACCAGCAGCCGTTCAGGACGTACGCCTGGGACGTGGTCAACGAGGCCTTCAAGGACAACCCCGAGAACCCGGCCGACTGGCGCAACGCCCTGCGCACCGGCTACAGCCCGGAGGAACGGCCGGCCCGATGGGCCCAGGCATATTCCAAGGGCGGCAAGAGCTGGGACTACATGTACGACGCGTTCTTCTTCGCGCGTCAGAACACCACCGCCATACTGAACTACAACGACTTCAACGACAACGAACGGGATTCGAAGGCGACCGCGATCGCCTCGATGGTCAAGGAGTTCAATGAGCGGTACGCGGCTGAATCGGCCGCAGGCAAGGGCAGGATCCTGCTGGACGCCAAGGGCAACCCCCGGCCGCTGGTCGAGGTGATCGGCACCCAGGGCCACTGGGACATGCGGCTCAGCATGGACGCCTTCGAGCGGGTCATCAAGACGTATCTCGAAACCGGCGTGAATGTCGACCTGACCGAGCTGGACCTGGCCCCGGTTCTGGGCCTGGACAAGGGCCAGCGGATCCAGAACGGCGCTGAGATGAACGACCTCTTTTTGGAGCAGGGCGTCCAGTACGCGAAGCTGTTCAGCTTGCTCAAGGAGTACGCCGCGGGCCCGGGCGGCCGCCACCCCGAGTACAAAGGCGGCGTGCACCGCGTCACCTGGTGGTCGATGACGGACCCCGGCTACCACACCAACGGCTACCTCTGGTCGGGCGTCGGTCAACCCAAGGAAGCCTACTGGGCCGTCACGAACCCGGAGCAGTACCTCATCGACGCAGGCTTGCCGCCGAATGGCGTGACCGCGACCTTCAGCTACGGCGGAGAGACGTTCAAGGCCAGGACCTGGGGCGGCAAGCAGGCTCAAGCGATGCTCGACATCAACGTGCCGGTCGGCACGAAGAACGTCAACTTCAGCGCCGCCAACGTCTCCCTGCCCGCAGGGTTCGCCGTTGAAAGCATGAAGTTCAACCCGCCGGACTGCGCCGTGATCCCCGGCAAGCCGTGCCATGTGACGGTGACCGCACGGGGCCCGGAACCGGCCGCTGCCTACCGCAACGTCGGCGTGGAGAACACCGCGACCTTCGTCCTGTCCTTCGGGCAGATGGCGGTGTCGTGGATGAACGCCACCAACAGCTTGGAAGCGCCCCTCCACTATGCCGAAGTTCGCTTCAGCGACGGCGTGACCAAGTTCAAGCAGTACAAGACGGCCTATGGCGGCGACGGCATCGCGAAGGCGTCCGGCGTCACCGAACTGAAGGCCGTCCCGAAGCATGGGCACGGCACGCTCGTCCTCTCGCCCCAGGATCCCATCGCTGGTCCGATCGGGTTGCGGCTGGGCAAGGATGCGGCGACGGAGAAGGCCTGGCGGGTCGCCAAGCGATTCGAACCCGGCAGGACGTACATGGTCGTGTCTGCGGCATCGGCCTCCCAGGAAAACGGGGAGACGAAGGCCTATGCCCTGACCAACCGGTCCAAGCCCGCGACCTCTGCCGCGCCTGAATCGCTCTCGCGTACGCCCGTGGTGCTGCGTGGCGACACGCTCCTGCCCTTGAGGAACACGAATGCGCCCGAGAGTGAACCGGCGCTGGCGCAGGACAACCACAAGTTCGTCTTCGAGGAGATGAAGAGCCCGGCTGCCGGCCCCTACGCCACGCAGGAAGGCCACACGATGATCAGCTACATCCACGGCACCAACGTCTACCCGCATACGGTATTCCGGGGCAATGGCGCCACCGGCACGGTGGTGGCGGGCCAGCATTCGCTGATCACCAGGCAGACGAACGGCCAGGAAGGCTCCCAAATCGCCGACAAGGCACTGGATCAGGCGGTGTGGTTCAACACGCCGATCGACCAGCGGACCGGCGAGATGAAGATGTTCCTGTACACCGGCAAGAGCGGCACCAACCAGCACTACGTGTTGAAGGAAGTGGCGGATGGCACTACGCCGAACCGGGACAGCGGCAACGCCATCAGCCAGCGGCAAGGGTCCGTGGGCGGGTTCGTCGCGATGCAGGCGGGCAGCCCGGAGGAAGGCACGGCCGTCAAGCTGTACGCGCACGACATCGAGCCGTACGTGCCCGGCGACGTGAACGGCGATGCCCAGCTGACCTGCGCCGATCTCTCGGCTGCCACGGCGTCCCTCGGCAAGCGCACCGGCCAGGCCGGCTTCCTGCGCACCGCCGACATGGATCAGAACGGCATGGTCGATGTCCGCGACGTCGCCGCCGTCTCGCGCCTGCTGCCCGTCGGCACGGCCTGCCGCTGACCACACCCCACTCAGTTCAGAAAGGTTCAGTCATGAAATCGTCCAATGTTGTTCTGCGGGCAGGCCCCCGCTTCGGGGCGGCCGGCCTGCTGGCTGCAGCCCTGCTGTGCGGCAGCATCGCGCCCGCCCATGCCGTGCCCACGTTCTCGCTGGTGCCTTCGGCCACGACCGTGCAGCAGAACCAGTCGTTCTCCGTCAGCGTGATGGCCGGTGACCTCACCGACCTGTACGCATACCAGTTCGACGTGAGCTTCGACGCCAGCCTGTACCAGGTGACCGGCTTCAGCCTAGGCTCGTTCCTGAGCCCCGACGGCTCCTCGTTCTACTTGCCGGGCACGATCGACAACACGACGGGGACCGTGTCGTTCGTCCTGGAATCCCTCGTGGGCCCCGTCCCCGGGACCAGCGGCTCGGGTGTGCTGGGCACCATCAACTTCAGCGCGCTGCCCACCGCCTCGGGGACCGGCAGCATCGGCCTGAACGAGCTCAGCGCCTACAACTCGGCGTTGGAAGCCATCAACCTGGCACCGGTGGCCATGGCCACGGTGTCCGTCGTGCCCGAGCCCGCCACCTGGGGCATGTTGTCGCTCGGACTGCTGGGCGTACTGGGCCTGCGGCGGCAGCGGTCGGCCGGCGCTTTCCAGTCTTGATCGGCCCGGACGTCGCCTGACACCCCCGGCTGCACTGCAGCTCCAAGGGCCCGCAAGGGCCCTTTTTTTGGGTCGCCGGCTCCCACCAGGCTCGCTGGTTGCGCCGCATCGGGAAAACACCAGCCTTTCGACGCAATAACGTACAGGTCATTGCGCAACCGGTATCGAAGGCGGCAAGTCGGCGCCGCTAAATTTCCTGGGCACCTTTCCAGGAGACAACACCATGACGAAGCTGAGAGCTTCCCTTGCACTGATCTTCGGCCTGGCCACCGCGGGCACGGCCGGCGCGGTCGACCTCGTCATCGCCACCGTCAACAACGGCCACATGATCGAGATGCAGAAGTTGTCCAAGCACTTCGAGGCGGCCCACCCCGACATCAAGCTGAAGTGGGTCACGCTCGAGGAAGGCGTGCTGCGCCAGCGCGTCACCACCGACATCGCCACCAAGGGCGGCCAATTCGACGTGATGACGATCGGCCTGTACGAAGCGCCCATCTGGAGCAAGAAGGGCTGGCTCGCCGAGATCAAGACCGACGCCGCCTACGACGTCGACGACCTGCTGCCGGCGATCCGCTCGGGCCTGTCGCAGGACGGCAAGCTCTTCGCCGCACCGTTCTACGGCGAGAGCTCGATGACCATGTACCGCGCCGACCTCGTCAAGGCCAAGGGCCTGACGATGCCGCCGAACCCCACGTGGACGCAGATGGCCGAGATCGTGTCGAAAATCCACGACCCCGCGGCCGGCGTGTACGGCCTGTGCCTGCGCGGCAAGCCGGGCTGGGGCGACAACATGGCCTTCCTGACGACCATGGTCAACACCTACGGCGGCCAGTGGTTCGACATGAGCTGGAAGCCGCAGATCGATACCAAGCCCTGGAAGGACGCGATCACCCAGTACGTCGAGCTGATGAAGAAGTACGGCCCGCCCGGCGCCTCGGCCAACAGCTTCAACGAGAACCTCGCGCTCTTCAACGAAGGCAAGTGCGGCGTGTGGATCGACGCGACGATCGCCGCCTCGTTCATCAGCGACCCCAAGCAGTCCAAGGTGGCCGATAAGGCGGCCTTCGTGCAGGCGCCGACCGCGGTGACGCCCAAGGGTGCGAACTGGCTGTGGTCGTGGAACCTGGCCATTCCCGCGTCTTCGAAGAAGGCCGACGCGGCGCAGAAGTTCATCACCTGGGCCACCTCGAAGGACTACGTGAACCTGGTGGCGAAGGAATCCGGCTGGCACGCGGTGCCCACCGGCACGCGCAAATCGACCTACGCGAACCCCGAGTTCCAGAAGGTCGCGAAGTTCGCCGCCGAGGAGAAGAAGGCAATCGACAGCGCCAACCCGAACGACAGCACGCTGCCCAAGTCGCCGTACGTCGGCGTGCAGTACGCGGCCATCCCGGAGTTCCAGGCGATCGGCATCGCGGTGGGCCAGCAGATGAGCGCGGCGCTGGCGGGCAAGGCCACCGTGGAGCAGGCGCTGAAGACCTCGCAGACCGCGGCGGAGCGCTCGATGGCCAAGGGCGGCTACTACAAGTAGGCCGGGAGGCCCTGCCATGTCCCGCTTCCTCCCCCGCGTGCTGATGGCGCCCGCGGTCGCCACGCTGTTCCTGTGGATGATCGTTCCGCTGGTGCTGACGATCTACTTCTCGCTGATCCACTACAACCTGCAGGAGCCCGGCGAGCATCCCTGGGCCGGCCTGGAGAACTACCACTACTTCATCACCGACCCGGACTTCTGGCCGTCGGTGATGAACACGATCCTGCTGCTGGGGTGGGTCATCATCATCACGGTGGGGGCGGGCATCGGCCTCGCGCTGCTGGTCAACGAGCCTTTCCCCGGCCAGGGCATCGTGCGGGTGCTGCTGATCTCGCCGTTCTTCGTGATGCCCACGGTCAACGCGCTGCTGTGGAAGCACATGATGATGAACCCCATCAACGGCGTGCTGGCCCACCTGTGGCAGTTCTTCGGGATGACGCCGGTCGACTGGATGACCGACCGGCCGTTGATGGCGGTGATCCTCATGCTGAGCTGGCAGTGGCTGCCCTTCGCCTGCCTGATCTTCATCACGGCGCTGCAGTCGCTCGATCGCGAGCAGATGGAGGCCGCGCGCATGGATGGCGCCAACAAGCTGCACCAGTTCTGGTACCTCACGCTGCCGCACCTGGGCCGATCGATCGCCGTGGTGATCATGATCGAGATGATTTTCCTGATGAGCGTGTTCGCCGAGATCTTCACCACCACCAGCGGCGGGCCGGGCAACGAGAGCACCAACCTCTCGTTCCTGATCTTCAAGCAGGCGCTGATGAACTTCGACGTCGGCGTGGCCTCGGCCGGCGCGCTGTTCGCGGTGATCCTCGCCAACATCGCGGCGGTGTTCCTGATCCGCATGGTCGGCAAGAACCTGGATTGAGGCGGCCTCACCATGAAAAACACGTGTGGCGGTTGGCGGTTGGCGGCAGAGCGGGACGACGGGGCACTGTGCTCCGCGAATGTCCCCCGGGCCGTGACCGGCCCTCCTCTTATTTCGCTGCGCACAGCGCCCCGCCGTCCCGCTCCAGCACCGCCGTGCCGGTTCTCCCGCAGCAGAACACCGCCGCCCCTGCCGAGGGCGTCGGGTATCCGACGCAGCGAAATAAGAGGAGGAGGGCCGGCGGGCCGGCCCGGGGGACATTCGCGGAGTCGGATACCCGGCGCCCTCGGCAGCCCGCCCAGCAGCAGCACGGAAGCGCCCAATCCGCCCAGCACCACGGACCGATGACATGAGCACACAACCCACCGTCCCCATCGTCCGCACCTTCTTCGCCTGGGCGCTGGCGCTGCTGCTGTTCTTCCCGCTGTTCTGGCTCGCGCTCACGGCCTTCAAGACCGAGAGCCAGGCCATCGGCGCGCCCACCCTCTTCTTCACGCCGACGCTGGAGACCTTCGCCGAGGTGCAGCAGCGCAGCGACTACCTGCTCTACGCGCGCAACTCGCTGATCACCAGCGTCGTCTCCACGCTGCTGGGCCTGCTGATCGCCGCGCCCGCTGCCTACTCGATGGCCTTCTTCCGCACGAAGAGCACACGAGACATCCTGATGTGGATGCTGTCGACCAAGATGATGCCGGCCGTCGGCGCGCTGGTGCCGGTGTACGTGATGGCGCAGACCGCGGGCATGCTCGACACGCTGCCGGCGCTCATCATCGTGTTCACGCTGTCCAATCTGCCGATCATGGTGTGGATGCTCTACAGCGCCTTCAAGGAGGTGCCGGGCGACATCCTCGAGGCCGTGCGGCTCGACGGCGCGACCGTCGGCGACGAGTTCCGCCACGTGATCCTGCCGCTGACCATGGGCGGCATCGCGTCCACCGGCCTGCTGTGCCTGGTGCTCGCGTGGAACGAGGCCTTCTGGTCGCTCAACCTCACCTCGGCCCACGCCGGCACGCTGGCCGCGCTGATCGCGCAGTACTCCAGCCCCGAAGGCCTCTTCTGGGCCAAGCTGTCGGCCGCCTCGCTGCTCGCCATCGCGCCCATCATCGTGTTCGGCTGGTTCAGTCAAAAGCAGCTTGTCCAGGGCCTGACCTTCGGTGCAGTGAAGTGAGCCCCCCAGTCGCTTCGCTCCTGCCCCCGAGGGGCGCCACCCAGCGGCCCGGCGGAGCCGGATCCGCGGGCGTAGCTTGATCCGCAGCGCACGCTGCACGGAGATTGATATGGCATTTCTGGAACTGAAGAACATCGTCAAGGAGTTCGGCCCGGTGCGCACCATCAAGGGCGTCGACCTGGCGATCGAGAAGGGCGAGTTCATCGTCTTCGTCGGCCCGTCGGGCTGCGGCAAGTCGACGCTGCTGCGGCTGATCGCGGGCCTCGAATCGATCACCAGCGGCAGCCTGCACCTCGACGGCCGCGACATCACCGACCTGCCGTCGAGCAAGCGCGACCTGGCGATGGTGTTCCAGTCGTACGCGCTCTATCCGCACATGACGGTGTTCGACAACATGTCCTTCGCGCTGAAGCTCGCGAAGGTCGACGTCGCCGTGCGCAAGGAGAAGGTCGAGCGCGCCGCCAAGATCCTGAACCTCACGCCCTACCTGCAGCGCACGCCGAAGGAGCTGTCGGGCGGCCAGCGCCAGCGCGTCGCCATCGGCCGCGCGATCGTGCGGGCACCCAAGGTCTTCCTGTTCGACGAGCCGCTGTCCAACCTCGACGCCGCGCTGCGCGGGCAGACGCGCGTGGAGATCGCGAACCTGCACCGCGATCTCGGCGCGACCACGATCTACGTGACGCACGACCAGGTCGAGGCGATGACGCTGGCCGACCGCGTGGTGGTGCTGCGCGACGGGCTGATCGAGCAGGTGGGCACGCCCCTGGAGCTGTACGACCGGCCGGCCAACCAGTTCGTCGCGCAGTTCATCGGCACGCCGCAGATGAACGTGCTGAAGGCTGCCGCGCTGCCGGAGCTCACGCGCGTCGCCGGCCCGCGCCTGCCGGCCGACGGCGCCGTCGGCGTGCGGCCCGAATACGTGCGTGTCGTCGCTGCGGGCCAGGGCCTGCCGGCCAAGGTGGAGCTGATCGAGTCGCTCGGCTCCGACACGCTGATCCACACCCGCATCGGCACCGACGTGCCGCTGGTCTCGCGCCAGTCGGAACGCACCACGCTGCAGATCGGCGACGCCGTGGGCATCCAGATCGACGACGCGATGCTGCACTTCTTCGACAAGCAGGGCCGCGCGCTGCGGCCGCTGCAACAAGCCGCATGACGCCATGAACCACCTTGCACCCATCCAAGGGCGGGCCGGGCGCCGGGCCGCTCCCAAGCCGGCCCGCGTCCCCTCGGGGGACCGGCCGACGTACCCGTCGGACGAGGGGCGGTCATGAACGTCATCCTCCACCTGGGGCTCGGCTCGTTCCACCGCGCGCACCAGGCCGTGTACCTCGACGACCTGATCGAGAAGGGCGACACGTCGTGGCACATCGTCGGCGCCAACCTGCGCGACGACATGGCCGCGACGATGGCGGCGCTGGCCGCGCAGGGCGGCGAATACACGCTGGAGACCGTGACGCCGGCCGGCGAGCGCACGTACCGCCGCATCCGCTCGATCCGGCAGGTGCTGCCGTTCGACGCCAGCCTCGCCAACGTCATCGAGGTGGGCGCGCAGCCGTCCACGCGCATCATCAGCTTCACCGTCACCGAGGGCGGCTATTACCTCGACGAGCACCACAGGCTCGACACGGGCTTTGCCGACGTGGCGAGCGACCTGGCGGGCACCACCCGCCAGACGATCTACGGCGCGCTGGCCGCCGTGCTGGCCGAGCGCATGCGCCGCGACGCCGGGCCGGTGACGCTGCAGAACTGCGACAACCTGCGCAGCAACGGCGAGCGCTTCCGCTCCGGCCTGCTCGACTTCCTCGAACGGCGCGGCGACGGCGTGCTGCGCGCGTGGGTCGAAGCGAACACCACCTGCCCCAACGCGATGGTCGACCGCATCACGCCGCGGCCGCTGCCCGAGGTGGCCGCGCGTGTGCAGGCCGCCACCGGCTGGGCCGACCAGGCGCCGGTGATGGCCGAGCGCTTCATCCAGTGGGTGATCGAGGACCACTTCGCCAACGGCCGCCCGGACTGGGAAGCGGTGGGCGTGGAGATGGTGCCCTCGGTGCTGCCCTACGAGGAAGCCAAGATCCGCGTCCTCAACGCGTCGCACAGCTGCATCGCCTGGGCCGGCAGCCTGATCGGCCTGACGCACATCCACGAGGCCGTGGCCGTGCCCGCCATCCGCCGGATGGCGTACGACTACGTCACCGACGACGTGATCCCCGCGCTCGATCCGCCCGGCGCGCCCTGCCCGCTCGACCTGGCGGCCTACCGCGACGTGGTGCTCGACCGCTTCGGCAACCCGTACCTGGCCGACACGCTGCAGCGCGTGGCGGCCGACGGTTTCTCGAAGATCCCCGGCTTCATCCTGCCGACGCTGCGCGACCGCCTCGCCGCGGGCCAGCCGATCGACGCGACCGCGATGCTGCCGGCGCTCTTCTTCGCCTTCCTCGGCCGCTGGCACCGCGGCGCGCTTCACTACGCCTACCAGGACGGCGTGATGGCGCCGGCCACCGCGCACGGCTTCTTCGCGTCGCCCGACCCGCTGTCGGCCTTCTGCGCCGATCCGCTGCTGTGGGGGCCGCTGGCCGGCCATCCGCAGCTCGTGGCCGCGGTGCGTGCCGCCACGGCACGGGTGGACGCCTTCGTCGCGGCGCACGCAGTGCGGACGGTAGCCCCGTGAGCGGCGCCCGGCTCGTGGGCCAACATGCGCTGCTCACCGGCGCGGGCGGTGGCATCGGCCTGGCCGTGGCGCAGGCCTTCCTGGCCGAAGGCGCGCGCTGCACGGTCGTGGAGCTGGCAGGCCAGCCGAACGCCGACGTGCTGGCGTTGATGGCGCGGCACGACGGCCGGGTGGCCTACCGCGCCGCCGACGTGGCCGAGGTGCATGCGACGCCGCAGTGGGTGGCGGCCGCGGCCGAGCGCTTCGGCCCGGTCGACGTGCTGTTCAACAACGCCGCGGTATTCGACCTGGCGCCGCTGCTCGAATCGAGCGTCGAGAGCTACCACCGGCTCTTCGACGTGAACGTGAAGGGCATGTTCTTCACGATGCAGGCGGTGCTGGCGCAGATGGTGCAGCACGGGCGCCGCGGCAGCGTGATCAACCTGGCCTCGCAGGCCGGGCGCCGCGGCGAGGCGCTGGTGTCGCACTACTGCGCCACCAAGGCCGCGGTGATCAGCTACACCCAGAGCGCCGCGCTGGCGATGGCGCCGCACGGCATCCGCGTCAACGCGATCGCGCCGGGCGTCATCGACACGCCGATGTGGGCGCACGTCGACAGCCTCTTTGCGCGATACGAGGGCCTGCGGCCGGGCGAGAAGAAGGCGGCGGTGGGCAAGGCCGTGCCGCTCGGGGCGATGGGCCGCCCGCAGGACGTCGCGGGCGCGGCGGTGTTCCTCGCGAGCGGCGAGGCGGCCTACATCACCGCGCAGACGCTCAACGTCGACGGCGGCAGCGTGATGAGCTGAGCCGCACAATCCGCGAGAGAACCGATCCGACCGCAGGAACGCCCATGGCCACCCCCCGCAGCAAGACCCCGGAGCTGGAACACGACGTGGGCCGCACGCCCAACCTGGGCTACGAGCCGGTGGGCACCTACGGCTTCGTGCGCTACCTCGAGCACGGCGTGCCCAACCCGCTGGTGCGCTGGCACTACCACGACGAGTACGAGCTGCACCTGATCATCGGCTCGCACGGCAAGGCCTTCGTCGGCGACTACATCGGGCCGTTCGAGCCCGGGCACTTCGTGCTCACCGGCCCCCGGCTGCCCCACAACTGGATCTCCACCGACCTGCCCGAGGAGGGCCTGCCGCTGCGCGACCTGTGCCTGCAGTTCAACGACGGCCCGATCCGCCAGGCAGCCGCGCTGATCCCGGAGCTGGCCGAGGTGCTGCCGCTGCTGGAGCGGGCGCGCTACGGGATCGAGTTCTTCGGCCTGTCGGACCGCGCGCGCGAGCGCTACGCGCGCATCAAGCAGCTGCACGGGCTGCAGCGCTTCGCCGAGTTCACGGCGCTGCTGGGCGACCTCGCGCGCTGCACCGACTACCGGCTGCTGTCGAGCGTGCAGCTGCAGGGCTTCGACGACGACGCCTCGCTGGCCAAGATCGGCGGCATCGTCGAATACATCACCGAGCACAGCGCGGAGCCCTTCTCGATGTCGCAGCTGTGCGCCAAGGTCGGCATGACGGAGAGCGCCTTCTCGCGCTACTTCCGCCGCGCCACCGGCAACACCTTCACCGACTTCGTCAACCGCCTGCGCATCACCCGCGCCTGCCAGCTGCTGATGGAGACGGACCGCTACATCACCAACGTCTGCTACGACGTCGGCTTCAACAACGTGGCCAACTTCAACCGCCGCTTCCTGCAGATCAAGGGCATGACGCCGAAGGAGTTCCGCCGGCAGGCGGAGGCGCGCTTCGGCCCCGGCAGCTGATGCGCCGCCGCGCCGTGGCGTTCAGGCCAGCACCGCCGCCAGCACGAAGCCGGCGATCCACAGGGTGGTGATGCCCATCAGCAGCGCGGGGCGCCAGCCGGCCTGCAGCACCTGCCGGAACGAGGCCTTCATGCCCAGGGCGGCCGCGCCCATCGTCAGGCAGGCCTGCGACACCTGGCCCACCCCGGCCTGCAGCGCCTGCGGCAAGCCGCCGGCCGAGTTGAGCGCGACCATGCCGAGGAACATCAGCAGGAACCACGGCAGCAGCGCCCGCCGGTGCGCCACCGGCGGGCCGGCCGCGTCGCGTCCGCGGGCACGGAAGGCCCAGCCCACGCCGGCCACCACCAGCACCAGCAGCGAGACGCGGAAGAGCTTGACGATGGACGCCACGTCGCCGACCTCGTTGCCCATCGAATAGCCGGCCACGACCACCTGCGCCACGTCGTGGATGGTGGCGCCGAGGAACAGCCCCGCCAGCCCGGGCGGCAGCTGCAGCAGCCGGGCCGCCAGCGGGTAGACGAACATCGCCAGGGTGGACAGCAGCGTGGCCATCACGACGACGGCGAGCGTCTGGCGGTCCAGCTCTTGCGTCCGCGGCAGCACGGCGGCGATGGCCAGCGCGGCCGAGGCGCCGCAGATGGCCGTGGCGCCGCCCGCCAACGCGCCCAGCGGCGCGGGCAGCCGCAGCCAACGTGCCGCGAGCCAGCCGCACACCAGCGTGCTGGCGGAGGCCACCACGACGGTCAGCGCGGTGCTCCAGCCCAGCGCCGCCACCTGGTCCACCGTGATGCGCGCGCCGATCAAGCCGATGCCCCAGCGCAGCACCACCTGCACGCAGAACTCCACCCCGGGCGCGGTGCGCGGATCCTGGCTGTGGTGGTGCAGCAGCGTGCCGAAGAGCAGCGCGTACAGCACGGGCGGGCCGGCGTGCAGGCCGGTGACGAAGGCCGCGGCCAGCACGATCACCGCACACAGCGCCAGGCCGGGCAGCCAGCCCCGGGCCTGCTGCGCGCCGGCCGAGAGCCGGCCCCACCGTGGGAACTGCAGCCTCAGCGCACGCATCGCCGCCCGCTCACTTCTCGACGAACGCGCGCTCGATGACGTAGTGGCCCGGGTGGCTCATGTTGCCCTCCGACAGCCGGAGCTTGTCGAACACGCCGCGCAGGTCCTTCAGCAGCTCGGGGCTGCCGCAGAGCATGAAGCGGTCGTGCTCGGCCGACAGCTCGGGCAGGTGCAGGTCGCGCGTGAGCTTGCCCGATTCCATCAGCGCCGGGATGCGGCCCTGGTGGCGGAAGGCCTCGCGTGTCACCGTCGGGTAGTACAGCAGCTTCTTCGCGACGTCGTCGCCGAACCACTCGTTGCGCGGCAGTTCGCGTTCGATCATGTCGGCGTAGGCCAACTCGGCCACCTGCCGGCAACCGTGCACCAGCACCACCTTGTCGTAGAGCGCATAGACCTCGGGATCACGGATCACGCTCATGAAGGGCGCGAGGCCGGTGCCGGTCGACAGCAGGTACAGGTGCCGCCCCGGCAGCAGGTTCTGCGTGAGCAGGGTGCCGGAGGGCTTGCGGCCGACCAGCACGGTATCGCCCACCTGCACGTGCTGCAGCCGCGAGGTGAGCGGGCCGTCGGGCACCTTGATGCTGAGGAACTCCAGCGTCTCCTCGTAGTGCGGGCTCACCATGCTGTACGCGCGCAGCAGCGGCCGGCCGTCGACCGTGAGGCCGATCATCGTGAACTGGCCGCTCTGGTAGCGGAAGCCGGGGTCGCGGGTGGTGGTGAAGGAGAACAGGCGGTCGGTCCAGTGGTGGACGGACAGGACCTTGGCTTCGAAGAGATTGCTCATGTCATCGATGCTCGTTGCGAGTGGATGGCGTGCAGGCCGTGCAGGTAGGCCCACGGGAAGATGCCGCGGTCATGGCCGTCGTCGAACCGCAGCTGCAGGCCGACGTCGCTGACCAGCTCGAGGCCGGCGAGGCGGCTGTCGGGCGGCGCGAACGTGCCCTTGATGCGCGCGTTCTGGCAGCCGGCGCAGCGGCAGGCCTGTCGCAGCACGGTGGAGGGCAGGCGGCCGCTGGTGCCGTCGGACCAGGCCAGTTCCAGGTCGCCGGAGGCCTCGTGCAGCACCAGGTTCACGGGCCAGGTCGATGCGGTGCTCATACCACCCCCGTCACGCCTTGCGGCCCAACCTCGACACTGAGCCCGGCCAGCCCGCCGTCCTTCAGCTCGCCGCCCATCGCCGCCAGGCTTTCTTCCCGGATCAGCCCCTTGATGGTCCGCACCATCGACTGGAACGACGCGCTCGAGGTCATCTCCGCGGTGCGCGGCCGCGGCAGCGGCACGGTGACCTCGGCCTTGATGCGGCCGGGCCGCGCCGTCATCACCAGGATGCGGTCGGACAGGAACACCGCTTCGTCGATGTCGTGCGTGACGAACAGCACCGACAACCGCAGCCGCTGCCACATGTTGGTGAGGATCTCCTGCATCACCACGCGCGTCTGCGCGTCGAGCGCGCCGAAGGGCTCGTCCATCAGCAGCACCTGCGGGCTGGTGGCCAGCGCGCGCACGATGCCCACGCGCTGGCGCATGCCGCCCGAGAGCTGGTCGGGGTAGTGGTTCTCGAAGGCCAGCAACCCGGCCAGGCCGAGCAGCGTGCGCGCCTGCGTCTCGCGCTCGCTGCGGCCCACGCCCTTCATCTTCAGGCCGAACTCCACGTTCTTGCGCACCGTCATCCACGGGAACAGCGAGTACTGCTGGAAGACGACGCCGCGGTCGGGCCCCGGGCCGTCGATGGTGCGCCCATCGAGCGCCACGCGGCCGCCGCTGGGCTCGATGAAGCCCGCCACCGCATTCAGCACGGTCGACTTGCCGCAGCCCGAAGGCCCGATCAGCGACACGAATTCGCCGGGCTTCACATCGAAGCCCACGCCGTCGACCGCCCGCACCGAGGCGCCCTTCACGTCGAACCGGATGTCGAGGCCCTGGACCTCGATGTGGCCGTGCCGCGCGGTCATGCCCGGCCTCCCTGCGCGCTGCGCACATGCCACGGCATCAGCGCCCGGCCTGCCAGGTTGATGAGCGCGCTGCACAGCAGCCCGAGCAGGCCGATGACCACCATGCCCAGCACGATCTCCGGGTAGGCGATCAGCGAATAGGCCTCCCACGTGGCGTAGCCGATGCCGAACTGGCCCGAGATCATCTCGGCCGCGATCAGCGACACCCAGGCCACGCCCATGCCCACCGCCAGGCCGGTGAACACGTGCGGCAGCGCGCCGGGAAGCACCACGTGGGCGAGCACCGCGCCTTCGCGGGCGCCCAGCGAGCGCGCCGCGCGCAGCAGCACCGGGTCGAGCGACTGGACGCCGTGCACGGTGTTCAGCAGGATCGGGAAGAACGCGCCGAGGAAGGTGATGAACACGATGCTCGACTCGTTGTCGGGCCACAGCATCACCGAGATCGGCACCCAGGCGATGGCCGGGATCGGCCGCAGCACCTCCAGCGCCGGCAGGCTGAGCCGGCGCACGAGGCGGTAGCGGCCGATGAGCAGGCCCAGCGCCACGCCCGCCACCGTGGCCAGCGCGAAGCCGATCAGGATGCGCCGCAGGCTGATCAGCACGTTCATGCCGAAGCGGCCCGACTGGCCCACCTCGATCGCCTTCGCCAGCACGTCGGCCGGCGTGGGGATGTTGCCGAAGCGCACGTAGAAGTCGAGCTTGAAGGTGGTGGCGAGGTGCCAGGCGAGCAGCACCGCGCCGATCGACACCAGGCCGAGCAGCAGGCCCGGCAGGCGCGTCGCGAGCCAGCGGCCGGCGCCGCCGCGTCCGGGCGCCGGCGGGGTGGCGCCCGGACGCGGCGCGGCATGCACGATGGGCAGTGCCGACAGCGTGGCGCCGGCGTTCGAGGACTCGTCGGGGTCGGCGGCTTCGTGCGGCGCGTGGCGCACGAAGCCGCCGTCGATCAGTTGGGCGGCTTGCATGGCGATGGCTGTGTGGTGTGGGTTGGAAGGCTTACTTGGCGGATGCGGCGAGCGCCAGCGTGGGCTTGGCCTGGTCCAGCGCCTCGGCATAGGTGGCGACCCGCCCCTTCACCTTGGCCGCGTGGGCCTCGGCATCGCCCTTGAGGAGGAAGGGCACGATCTGCGGCTGCTTCGCGTCGCTGGCGTCGAGCGCGTAGAAGGCCTTGTCGGCGAACACCTTGATGCCCAGCGCCTTGTCGTAGAGGTAGCCCACGGCCACCTTCTTGCCCTCGGCCTCGTACTGGCGCACGCCGGCCAGCAGGCAGTTGGGCGAACTCACCGTCACGATCTCGCCGCTGGCCAGCCAGATCTCGCCGGCCTCCTTCGGCCGCGTCACCGGCACCTTGCACACCGGGTCGTTGCCGGTGATGTCGTAGTTCGACAGCGTCTGCTTCTGCGCGTCGTAGTCCATGCCGCGCGCCTTGAAGGCCTGGCGCACGTAGGTCTCGTTGACCCACGCGTCCATGTCCAGTTCCTTGATGCGGCCCATCCTGGCGAGCACGCCGTGGCCGGTCTTCAGCGATTCGATCCAGCGCGGCTTGATGCTCGGGTCGAGCGTGTGGATGCCGCCGGGGCCGAGGTAGAGGTAGGCCACCTCCTTCTCGATCTTGGTCCACTCCTCCACCTTCTGGGCCGCGAGCTTCGGGTTCTTGCGCACCCAGTCGTTGGCCTCCAGCAGCGCCTGGATGTAGGCGACGACGGCCTCGGGGTACCTGTCGGCGAAGTCCTTGCGCACCACCACGCCGTGGAAGGTCGGCACCTTGGTCTGCGCGCCGTCGAAGATCTTGCGGGCGAAGCCGCGGTAAGGCAGCAGTTCGGCGAAGGGCACGAAGTCCGCGTGCGCGTCGATCTTCTTTTCCTGCAGGTTGGTGGTGCCCACCTCGGGGCTCTGGCTTACCAGGTTCCAGTAGTCGGCGGGCCAGCCGCGCTCCTGCATCGCCTGCAGCACCATGCCGTGCGCGGCCGAGCCGAAGGGCACCGAGAGGGTCTTGCCCTTCAGCTCCGAGAGCTCGTAGTAGGGGCTGTCCTTGTGCACCACCACGCCGTTGCCGGCGCCGAAGGCGTTGTAGGCGATGACGGCCACGAGTTCGGTCTCGTTGCCCTTGTTCTGCTGGCCCACCGAGCCGTTCACCAGCAGCGGGTAGTCGCCCATCATGCCGATCTGCAGCTTGTTGGCGACCATGCCGTTGGTCACCGGCGGGCCGGAGGTGAAGTTCTGCCAGTCGAGCTTCCACTCGACGTTCTGGTACTTGCCGGTCTTCGGCAGGTACTTCTCCAGCAGCTTCAGCTCCTTGATCGCCACGCCGCCGGTGATGGTGTTGGTGGTGGTGTTCTGGGTGCCGATGCCGATGGTCACCACCTGTTTGGCCTGCGCCAGCACGAGAGTGGGCACGGTGCCCAGCACCGCCAGGGCCAGGCCGCGCCGCGCAACGCGGTGCAGCAGGCGGGCGATCGCAGGGCGGGACGGAAGGAATCGGTCGAGAAGGGCCTGGGACATCTCACTGCTCCGGTTGATTCGCCAAAAGGGGGTCTGTCTCCGTCGTCGTTCTTCATGCAAGGCGCGTGCGCGCCGCGGCGGTCTCGTCAGGCCGCCTGGGGCACCGATTCGTCGAGCAAGGGCCGCTTGCCGGTGCGCTCGGCCCACTCGTCGGCATCGGCCAGCGGTTCCTGCGATGCGGCGATCACCGGCCACGCCTTCGCGAGCCGGCTGTTGATCTCCAGGTACTCGGCCTGCACCGGCGGCAGCTCGGCGGCCTCGACGATGGCTTCCACCGGGCATTCGGGGATGCAGACGCCGCAGTCGATGCAGGCCTCGGGGTCGATCACGAGGAAGTTCGGGCCCTCATGGAAACAGTCCACCGGGCACACCGCGACGCAGTCGGTGTATTTGCAGCGGATGCAGGCTTCGGTCACCACATGGGTCATGGCAGGCTCCTTGCGTTCAGGCGGCCACGGTGCCGCCGTTGAGCTGGATCGCGGTGAGCGCGAGCTTGGCGAGCTTGCGCACGTCGGGGTCGCTGTCCTGCAGCGCCTGCTCCAGCAGCGTGATGCCCCGCGGATCGCCGATCTCGCCGAGGGCAATCACCACCTCCTTGCGCAGGTTGCTCATCGGGTGCTGCAGCGCGGCGCCGAGCGCCGGCACGGCCGCCCTCGCCTTCAGCCGGCCCAGGCTGCGCGCGGCCTTCACGCGCACCTGCCAGTACGCGTCGTCCATCGCGGCGACGAGGTCGGGCACGCCGAGCGCCGAACGCAGCTTGCCGAAGGTGGTGGCGGCTTCCTCGCGCACCTGCCACACCTCGTCGCGCAGCGCACGGGCCAGCGCGGGGTGCACGCTGATGTCGGAGGTCTCGGAGGCGAAGCCGATCGCGCCCACCGCGGCGCGGCGCACGTCGGCATCGGGGTCGTGCGCCATCAGCCGGGCCAGTTCGCCCAGTGCCTGCGGCTGCTTGAGGTAGCCCAGCACGCCCACCGCGGCGCGGCGCACCGCGGCATCGGCGTCGTGCAGCGCCGCCAGCGCGGGCGCCATCGCCTCGGCCACACGCAGCGGCTTCACCGCCGCCAGCGCGGCGGCCTTCACCTGCGGATCGGCGTCTTCCAGGTAAGGCAGCAGGTGGCCCGCCGACGCGGGCTGCTTCAGCTCCGCCAGCGTGGTGGCCACCACCTCGCGCACGCCGGCATCGGCGTCCTTCAGCAACGGCACCAGCGCGGCCAGCACCTCGTCGTCCTCGAAGCCCTCGAGCGCCTTGGCCGCCTCGGTGCGCACCAGCGCGTCGGGGTCGGCCAGGGCCTTGACGAGCCAGGGCGCGACCTCGTCCTCCTCGTCGCTGTACGGCAGGTCGAGCACCGCGACGCGGCGCACCGCGGCGTCCTCGTGCTGCAGGCGTTGATGGATGTGCATGGCCGGCTCCTCAGCGCACGAGGTAGGGGATGTTCACGTGGACGGCGCCGGTCGGGCAGTCCTGCTCGCAGGGCATGCAGTACCAGCACTCGTCGAACTTCATGAAGGCCTTGTTCTTCACCATGTCGATGGCGAGCAGGTCGAGCGGGCACACGTCGACGCAGACGGTGCAGCCCTTGTCGGCGATGCACTTCTCCTCGTCGACGACGACGGGGGCCTGCGTGCGGGTCAGGGTGATGGTCATGGCAGCTCCTTGGGTCGGATGCGGGCGGCACGGGGCCCCCCGCGGCACAACGGGTGTCGGGAAAGGCAGGGGTGCGGCAGGCCTCGCCTGCCGCGCGGTCGGGTCGTCAGGCGGCCTTGGCGGTCTCGGCCACGCGCAGCCGCTGGTAGGCGGTGCGCTCTTCCTCGTTCAGCTCGACGACGTAGGGCTCCACCGCGCGCTTGCGGAACACGGCGTTGCCGTCGCCGTCGCTGGTCACGTTGGTGTGGCAGAACCAGTTGTCGTCGTCGCGCTGCGGATGGTCGACGCAGTAGTGGTACAGGCCCCAGCGGCTTTCGGTGCGGTAGAGCGACGAGCGCGCGGCCAGCTCGGCGCAGTCGCGGATGGTGTGGGCCTCCATCGCGCGCATCAGCTCGTGCGGGTCGGTCGCGCTCATGTGCTGCAGGTCTTCGCGGATCTCCTCGAAGCGCTGCAGGCCGATCTCCATCTTGCGCGTGACCTTGGGCGGCTGCAGGTAGTCGTTGACCATGCGCCGCGTCTTGAACTCGACCTGGAACGGCGTCAGTCCCTCGCTGCGCTGCAGCGGCGCGGCGATGCGCGCCTTCTCGTCGGCGATGCGGTCGGCGTCGAGGGTCGACTGCGCCGTGCGGCCCACGTAGTCGGCGGCGTTCTCGCCGCAGAACTTGCCGAACACGAAGGCGCCCAGCATGTAGCTGTGCGGGATGCTCGCGCAGTCGCCGGCCGCGTACAGGCCGGGGATGGAGCATTCGCCGCGCTCGTTCGTCCAGATGCCCGAGGCGCTGTGGCCGCTGCAGAAGCCCACTTCCGAGATGTGCATCTCGATCATCGACTGGCGGTAGTCGGTGCCCCGGCCGGCGTGGAAGCGGCCGCGGCTCGGCCGCTCGTTGGTGTGCAGGATGTGCTCGATCTCGCTGATCGTCTCCTCGGCGAGGTGGTCGAGCTTCAGGAACACCGGGCCCTTGCCGCTCTGCAGTTCGTTGTAGAACTCCAGGATCATCTGGCCGCTCCAGTAGTCGCACTCGATGAAGCGCTCCCCGGCGTTGTTCGAGGTGTAGCCGCCGAAGGGGCCGGTGACGTAGGCGCAGGCCGGGCCGTTGTAGTCCTTGATCAGCGGGTTGATCTGGAAGCACTCGAGGTTGGTGAGCTCGGCCCCCGCGTGGTAAGCCATCACATGGCCTTCACCGCAGTTGGTGGGGTTCTCGTAGGTGCCGAACATGTAGCCCGAGGTGGGCAGGCCCAGGCGGCCGGCGGCGCCGGTGCACAGGATCACGGCCTTGGCCTTGATGACGTAGAAGTCGGCCGTGCGGCAGTCGAAGCCCATCACCCCGGCGATCTCGCCCGCCGGGCCGGTGAGCAGCCGCGTGGCCACCACGCGGTTCGTGATCTCAACGCGCGCACGCTTCATCTGCCGGTACAGCACGCGCTTCATATGGTGGCCCTCGGGCATCGGCAGCACGTAGCTGCCGATGTGGTGCACCTTGCGCACGGCGTAGTCGCCGGTCTCGTCCTTCTCGAACTTGATGCCCCAGCGGTCCAGCTCCTGGATCATGTCGAAGCTGCCGTTGGCATAGGCGTACACGCCCTTCTGGTCGACGATGCCGTCGTTGGCGACGGTGATCTCCTTGGTGTACTGCTCGGGCGTCGCGTGGCCGGGGATCACGGCGTTGTTCAAGCCGTCCATGCCCATCGAGATGGCGCCGCTGCGCTTGACGTTGGCCTTGTCGAGCACCAGCACGCGCAGCTTGGGGTTCTTCTCCTTGGCCTTCACCGCGGCCATCGGGCCGCCCGTGCCGCCGCCGACGACGACGATGTCGTACTCGAGTTCGATCGTGTTCATGCCTGCCCTTTCGTGGTGGGTTTCAACGCTCAGCCCTGAGGCCCGGGTCCGCGGTTGACGCGGACGGTGTACTGGAACGCGTCGCCGCGGTAATAGAGGTGTTCGTAGTCGATCGGCGCGCCGGCCGCGTCGTGCGTGGTGCGCTCGATGAAGAGCACCGGCGAGCCCTCCTCCACCTTCAGGTGGCCGGCCAGCAGCTCGTCGGCGCAGGTCGATCCGATGCGCAGGTCGGCGTGGCCGAGCGGCATGCGGTAGTCGCTCTCCAGGATCACGAAGATGTCGCGCGTGGCGAGGTCTTCCTTCGCGAGGCGGTTGCCGATGGCGGTGGGCACGTAGGTGGTATCGAGCGACACCGGCTCGCGGTTCAGGAGCCGCACGCGCTTCAGCTCGGTGACCATCGCGCGCTTGGGCAGCTGCAGCTTCTCCTGCACCTGCGCGCTGGGCTGCACGGTGCGGATCGAGATCACGCGGGCGAAGGCCTCGTAGCCCTTGCTGCGCATCGATTCGTTGAAGCCCTGGAGCTGGCCCAGGTCCTGGAAGGCCTTGGGCTTGGAGACGAAGGTGCCCTTGCCGTGGATGCGGAAGATCAGCCCCTCGTTCTGCAGGTCGTTCAGCGCCTGCCGCACCGTGATGCGGCTGACGGCGAAGGCCGACATCATCTCGCTCTCCGAGGGCATCTGCTGGTGCGGCTGGTAGCTGCCATCCAGGATGCGTGAGCGCAGCACGTCCTTGATCTGCTCGTACAGCGGCACCGGCAGGCCCGGTTGCACGTCGGCCTGCGAGGCGGGTTCACGCAGCGACACGACGCGGGCACCGGAGGAGGCTTTCAATCGGCTCATGGTCGTCAACTTGTTATGACGAGTCAGTACATGCACGCGGCGTGCCAGCCGGAAACCGCCCCGCGCCCTGGCGCGACGGTGGCAAGCGGAACGATCGAGGTGCAGAAACCGCCAGCGGTGTTGGAAACGGTGCAGCCCGCGCGCACGGATCCGTGCACGTCGGCCCGCTGGCCCCGGCTGCGCCGGCGCACTACCATCAGGCCGTCGCAGTGCTCCGTTCCGGGGCATGGGCAGAAGTACCGATGGCCAGCAGCGATCCCGACCGACAGCCTGCAGGAGACCTCCCCCGCACCACCGCAGGCCATACGGCGCGCCTGGAGCGCGCGCTCGACAGCTCGCTCGACGGCTTCTGGGAATACAACCTGCGCACCGGCGACGCCTGGTACTCCCACAGCCTGCGGCGCATGCTCGGCGACACGGCACAGGCAGCGCCCGACATGGCGGGCCGCCTCAGCAGCCGCCTGCACCCCGACGACGCCGCCGGCTTCATCGAAGCGGTCGACCGCGCCGCGGCACGAGGCACGGCCTTCGAACGCGAGGCCCGCCTGCGCGACGGCGAAGGCCGCTGGCGCTGGTTCCGCGCACGCGGCCGCGTGTGGCCCGGGGCCGACGGCCGGCCCGAGCTGCTGGCGGGTTCCCTCACCGACGTGCACGAGGCCTGCGAGGCCCGCGCCGCGCTGGCGCGCATGAGCGAGCGCTACGAGCGCGCGGTGCTGGCCACGCCGCACGGGCTCTTCGAGCGGATGCTCGACGAGGACACCATGTACATGTCGGACCCGTTCTGGCATGCGCTCGGCTATGCGCCGGGCGAACTGCCGTCCACACGTTCGACCTTCGTCCGGTTGATGCACCCCGACGACCTGGCCCCCTACCAGGCCCGCGTCGACGAGGCGACGCGCGCGCAGGCGCCGCTCGACGTGCGGATGCGGCTGCGCTCCAAATCGGGGGCGTACCGCTGGTTCCAGCAGCTCGCCCGGCTGCACCGCCAGCCCGACGGCCGGCTCTGCGCGGCCGGCGTGCTGGTCGACATCGACGAGCAGGTGAGCACCCGCGCCGCCCTCGAGCGCGGCCATGCGGAGCTCGAGCGCCTGGTGGCCGAGCGCACCATGCGGCTGGAAGCCGCGCTGGCGCTGGCCGAGCAGGCGCGCAGCGAGGCCGAGCGTGCGACGGCGGCCAAGTCGCTCTTCGTCGCCCACATGAGCCACGAGATCCGCACGCCGCTCAACGGCGTGCTGGGGCTCACCGAACTGGCGCTGCAGATGGCGGTGTCGCCCACGCAGCGCCGGCACCTGGAGGTGGCGCTGCAGTCCGGCCAGTCGCTGCTGCAGGTGGTGGACGAGGTGCTCGACTTCTCGCGCACCCAGCGCGATGCCGGCCCGGTGGCGAACGAGCCCTTCGACCTCAGCGAGCTGCTGGCGGCCACGATGCGCAGCGTGATGCCGATGGCACGCGGCAGCCACGTGGCGATGCGCTTCGACTGGGAGGGCCGCCGCACCCGCGTGCGCGGTGACCCCGCCCGTCTGCGGCAGATCGTCATCAACCTGCTGGGCAATGCACTCAAGTTCACCGAGCGCGGGCATGTGGGCATGCGCACCGACGTGGAGGACGGCGGCGACGGCCGCTGCACCGCACGCATCCGCATCGAGGACACCGGCCCGGGCATCGCCGCGGACCAGCAGGCGCGGGTGTTCGAGGCCTTCGTGCAGGCGGATGCCAGCCTATCGCGCCGCCACGGGGGTGCGGGCCTCGGCCTCGCGACGGCCCGGGCGCTGGCGCAGGCACTGGGCGGCTCGATCGCGCTGCGCAGCGAGGTCGGCCAGGGTTCGGAGTTCCTGCTGACGCTGCCGCTGGACACCGACGGCCCGCCGGACCCGGAACTTCCGCCGCCGGAGCCCCTGTGGGTCGTGTCGCCCAACGCCAACCGCGTGCATTGGACCCACGAGCGGCTGCAGCGCATGGG
Source organism: Aquincola agrisoli (assembly GCF_036621135.1). Classification (NCBI taxonomy): domain Bacteria; kingdom Pseudomonadati; phylum Pseudomonadota; class Betaproteobacteria; order Burkholderiales; family Sphaerotilaceae; genus Aquincola; species Aquincola agrisoli. The sequence continues at coordinate 77,594 of NZ_JAZIBG010000024.1, read as the reverse complement.
CGGTGAGGTCCGGTCGCTGGAGAGCATCGATGCGGCGGTCCGCCTGGCCGGAACGCTGCCGCCCGGCGAGCATCCGGTGGGCGTGCTCGTCTCGCAATGGTGCCTGACCGACCCCGCAGGCCTGCTGGCGCTGCGGGCCGAGTTGCCGCGGGCGCAAATCGCGCTGATGCAGCGGCCCGACTGGCACCAGCCGGCGCTCGAACAGGCGGCCGAGGCGCTGAACATCCACTGCGCGCTGATGCCGCTGACGCCGCGGGCCCTGCGCGCGCTGATGAGCGGGCAGGCCGGGCCGCTGCCGCCTGCACACGCCCCCCCGCCGCCCGAAGCCGAGGCCCCGGCGCCCGCGGCCCCCCTTGCGGCTGGGCAGCCCGTGGGCTATGTGCTGCTGGTCGAGGACAACCCGGTCAACCGGATGATCGGCGAGGGCTTCCTGCGCGCGCTGGGCCTGGACCCGCGCACCGCGGACGACGGCGTGCAGGCGCTGGCCGCCTGCGCCGCCGACACGCCCGCGCTGGTGCTGATGGACCTGCAGATGCCGGTGATGGACGGGCTGGAGGCGACCCGGCGCCTGCGGGCGCTGCAGCGGGCGGGGCGACTGCCCTACTTCCCCATCATCGCGCTGACGGCGCATGCGCTGCAGAGTGACCGTGACCTGGCCGCTGCCGCCGGCATGGACGGCTACCTCACCAAGCCCCTGATGCTGGAAGCGCTGCGCAGCGAACTGCAGCAGTGGCTGCCGCTCCCGCCGGGCACGGTCCCCCAGTAGGGCCGGCGCTGCGCAGCCGAGGACGGCAGCACGCGGGGGCGGGCAAACGCTTGCTCGCGCAAACCCTTGTTGGTAATTATGAGTTATGAGTTTTAAATTGGATGCATGACGCTGTCCCAGCCCCTTCGCCCGACCTCGCTGCACGAGGAAGTGGCGGCGCGGCTGCGCAGCATGGTGTTCGACGGCCAGCTGCAGCCCGGCAGCTGGATCGACGAGATGGCGCTGGTGGAGCAGTGGCACATCAGCCGCACGCCGCTGCGCGAGGCACTGAAGGTGCTGGCCGCCGAGGGCCTGGTCACCCTGGTGCCGCGCCGCGGCTGCCAGGTGGCCGAACTGGTGGAGGGCGATGCGGACGATCTCTTTCCGGTGATGGCCTTGCTCGAGGGGCGGTGCGCGTTCGAGGCGGCGCGCAAGGCGACGGACGCCGACATCGCCGAGCTGCGTGCGCTGCATGGGCAGCTGGAGCAGTTCGCGGCCACGCACGACGTCGACGGCTACTACCGCACCAACCATGTCTTCCACAGCCGCGTGCAGGCGCTGGCCGCCAACCGCTGGCTGGACCGCACCACCGGCGACCTGCGCCGCTTCATCCGCATGCTGCGCGGCCGGCAGCTGCACTGGCCGGGCCGCATCGAGGCATCGATCGCCGAGCACCGCGCGCTGATGCAGGCGCTGGCCGACCATGACGCGCCGCGTGCGGAGCGGCTGATGCACGACCACCTCATCGCCCAGCTGCAGGCGCTCAAGGCGCTGCGGCGCGCGGCGGCCACGGCACCGGCTGCCGTGCCGGCCGAATAGCCCGCCTGCCACCGAAGGACATGCCCACCATGCTCGACGAACTGAAATCCGCCGCGCGGCGCATGGGCAGCGACTACGCGCTGCGCAGCCTGATGACGGACTGCCGCCGCCTGCTGTCCGAGCGCGGCGAGGCCAACAGCGTCGTGATCGCCCGCAGCCTCGTGGCCCGCTTCGACAGCCTGCCCGCCGAGCAGCAGGCCACCTTCTTCGAGCGCCTGGCCACCGAGTTCAGCCCCGACCCCAAGGCCGTGCTCGACAGCGCGCTGGCCTACGCCGAGCAGCCGAGCGCCGACAACCTGATCCGCCTCACGCGCGAGGCCGAGCCGCCGCGCCAGGAACTGCTGCGCCGCATCAACCGCACGCCCGGCGGCACCTCGTCCATCGTGCGCATGCGCCGCACGCTGCTCGAGCGCCTGCCCAAGCAGCCGGCGCTGCGCGCGCTGGAGGCCGACCTGCTGCACTTGCTGTCGAGCTGGTTCAACCCCGGCTTCCTGGAGATGCGCAAGGTCGACTGGAACTCGCCCGCGCAGCTGCTCGAGAAGCTCATCCGCCACGAGGCGGTGCACGAGATCGACGGCTGGGACGACCTGCGCCGCCGCCTGCTGCCCGACCGCCGCTGCTTCGCCTTCTTCCACCCGCAGCTGCCCGACGAGCCGCTGATCTTCGTGGAGGTGGCGCTGGTTCCCGAGATGCCCGCCGCCGTGGCGCCCTTGATCGACAAGACCAGCAGCGCCGCCGGCCCCGACACGTACAAGGTGGCGACCTTCTATTCGATCAGCAACTGCCAGCCGGGCCTGAAGGGTGTGTCGCTCGGCAACTTCCTGATCAAGCGGGTGGCCGAGGAGCTGAAGCGGGAGGTGCCGCAGCTCAAGACCTTCTGCACGCTCTCGCCCATCCCCGGCTTTGCCGGATGGCTCGCGAAGGACGGCGACTGGACAGCGCTGCCCGGCACGAAGAAGGCCGTGGCCGAGCGGGCGCTGCAGGCGCGCGCGGTGCTGAAGGCCGCCTGCGGCGGCGAATGGAGCCGCCTGGCCAGCGCCGCCGCACTGCAGGCGCTGCCGGCGGATGCGCAGCAGGCGCTGGAGCGGCTGTGCGCCTTCTACCTCGTGCACCAGACTCCCCACCCCGGCGGCGACCCCGTCGCGCGCTTCCACCTCGACAACGGCGCCCGGCTGGAGCGGCTCAACCCGATGGGCAACCTGTCGCGGCCCGGGTTGAAGCAGTCGTTCGGGCTGATGGTCAATTACCTCTACGACCTCTCGCGCGTGGAGGCCCACCACGAAGGCTTCACCCAGGGCGAGATCGCCACTGCACGCGCCGTGACCTCGCTGCTCTGAAGCCGCCACCGATCCACTTCCCTCATCCCGCCCCCGGGCGTCCACCCGCAGACCCGGCCCCACCGGGCCCCACCCTCGTTGGAGACACCATGACGACACCCCTGCGTACCTTCGGCCGCCTCGTCGCGGCCTGCTCGATGGCCGCTGCCGCGCTCGCCTCGCCGGCCGCGCATGCCCAGGCAGCCTGGCCCGCCAAGCCGGTGACGATCGTCGTGCCCTTCCCGCCCGGCGGCGGCACCGACGCCTTCGCGCGGCCGCTCTTCGCGCTGATGACCAAGAACACCGGCCACCAGTTCATCATCGACAACAAGGGCGGTGCCGGCGGCACGCTGGGCGCCGGCATCGCGGCGCGTGCCGCCCCCGACGGCTACACCTTCTTCATGGGCGCGGTGCACCATTCGATCGCACCGGCCATGTACCCCAAGCTGGACTACAACATCGAGACGGACTTCGTGCCCGTCGGGCTGATCTCCAGCGTGCCGCAGGTCATCGTCGTCAACCCGCAGCGGGTGCAGGCGCGCACCCTGCCCGAGCTGCTCGACTACCTGCGCAAGAACCCGGCCAAGCTCAACTACGGCTCGGCCGGCAACGGCACCTCGCACCACATGGCCGGCGAGCTGTTCAAGCTGCAGACCAAGACCTTCATCACCCACATCCCCTACCGCGGCGCCGGCCCGCTGCTGCAGGACCTCATCGCCGGCCAGGTCGACCTCGCGTTCGACGGGCTGGGCTCGTCGGCGGGGCACATCAAGGGCGGGCGCATCAAGGCCATCGCCGTCGCCTCCGACAAGCGCGCCCCCGGCTTCCCCGACGTACCCACCTCCGCCGAAGGCGGCGTGCCGACCTACCAGGTGTCGACGTGGTACGGCCTGTGGGCGCCCAAGGGCACGCCGAAGGACGTGGTCGAGCGCATGCAGGCGGAGATGCGCAAGGCCCTCAACTCCGACGAGCTGAAGACCATGTGGACCGGTCTGGGCACCGAGACGCCCAACCTGTGGGGCGACGCCTTCGGCAAGTTCGTCGGCAGCGAGGTCAAGCGCTGGGGCGAGGTGGTGAAGGCCTCCGGGGCGAAGATGGATTGACGCCGCCCCGCGTGCGCGCGAAAGTCGCCGACCGCCCTTTTCCGACATTCCGACGATGGACAACCAGAACCTCTTCACCGCGCTGCGCGCGGCGTTCCCGGCCGACCTCGACGCCACCGCGATCGAGACGGCCGACACGCCGCAGCCGCTCGTCTACACCTGGCGGGACCTCGATCGCGCCACCGGCATGATCGCCAACCTGCTGGCCTCGCTCGACCTGCCGGCCGGCAGCCGCGTGGCGGTGCAGACGGAAAAGAGCGTCGAGGCGCTGATGCTGTACCTGGCGGTGCTGCGCGCGGGCTTCGTGTACCTGCCGCTGAACACGGCCTACCAGTCCAGCGAGATCGAGTACTTCCTCGGCAACGCCGAGCCCGGCGTGGTGGTGTGCTCGGGCAAGAACTTCGGCTGGGTCAGCAAGATCGCGTTCAAGGCCGGCACGCAGCACGTCTTCACCCTCAACGAGGACCGCAGCGGCACGCTGCTGGAACGCGCCGCGCACCACCCGCCCGAGCATGCGCCCGCGGTGCGCCGGGCCGACGAGCTCGCCGCCATCCTCTACACCAGCGGCACCACCGGGCGCAGCAAGGGCGCGATGCTCACGCACGGCAACCTGCTGTCGAACGCGAAGACGCTGTTCGACTACTGGGGCTGGCGACGGCCGGGCGCGGGCCGGGACGGCGGCGGCGACGTGCTGATCCACGCGCTGCCGATCTTCCACGTGCACGGGCTCTTCGTCGCGTCGCACGGGGCGCTGCTGGCGGGCGCCAGGATGATCTGGTTCTCGCGCTTCGACCCGCGGGCCGTGGTCGCGCGGCTGCCCGAGGCCACCGTCTTCATGGGCGTGCCCACGCTCTACGTGCGGCTGCTGGCCGAGCCCGGCCTCACCAAGCAGGCGTGCCGGAACATGCGGCTCTTCCTGGCCGGATCGGCGCCGCTGCTGATCGAGACCTTCAACGAATGGCGCGCCCGCACGGGGCACACCATCGTCGAGCGCTACGGCATGAGCGAGACCGCCATGCTCACCTCCAACCCCTACCACGCGAAGGACGGCGACCGGCGCGGCGGCACCGTCGGCTTCCCGCTGCCGGGCGTGGGCCTGCGGGTGCGCGACGACGCGGGGCAGGCGTGCCCCACCGGCGAGATCGGCGGCATCGAGGTCAAGGGCCCCAACGTCTTCGTCGGCTACTGGCGCATGCCGGAGAAGACGAAGGAGGAATTCACCGACGACGGCTGGTTCAAGACGGGCGACGTCGGCAAGGTCGACGGGCGCGGCTACGTCACCATCGTCGGCCGCAGCAAGGACCTGATCATCTCCGGCGGCTACAACGTCTACCCGGCCGAGGTCGAGGGCTTCATCAACGAGATGCCCGGCGTGGCCGAGAGCGCCGTGATCGGCATCCCCCACCCCGACTTCGGCGAAGGCGTGATCGCCGTCGTCGTGCCCAAGGCGGGCGCCGAGGTGGACGCGGCCGCGGTGATCGCCGGGCTCAAGGGCCGCATCGCCAACTTCAAGGTGCCCAAGCAGGTCTTCGTGGTCGGCGAACTGCCGCGCAACACGATGGGCAAGGTGCAGAAGAACCTGCTTCGGGAGCAGCACAAGGGGCTGTTCGGCGGCTGAGCGCCGCACCCTCGGCCGCATGGCACCCATGCCCCCTGACACCCCACCGGCCGCCGAGTCGACCTGCCCCCGCTGCGGCGGCCCCTTCCACTGCGGCGTGAACGACCCCGGCCCGTGCGCCTGCGCCGGCGTGACGCTCGGGCCGGGCGACTTCGCTGCATTGCGTGCGCAGTACGACCGCTGCCTGTGCGTCGGCTGCCTGCGGGCACTCTCCACCGCGGAGCCCCAGCCAGCGACACGGGATCAGCGTTACATCGATCCTGTGTGACAGCTTTTTGGGGGCAGCATGGCCAACCTCACCATCGCGATCGACGACGAGCTGTTGAAGCAGGCCCGCATCAAGGCCGTGCATGACGGCACCAGCGTGAATGAAGTCTGCCGGCAGGCGCTGGAGCGGTATGCGCTCGAATCGAGCGACACGCCCGAGGCGCGTATTGCCAAGCTGCGTGCGCTGGCGGCACAGGCGCGCCCTTCCCCCGACGGAAAGCCCGCGTGGCCTGGCCGCGAGGCCTTGTACGAGGAAGTACTTCGTGAGCGGGGGCTGCTCAAGCCGTGAGCACGTTCTTCGACTCCAACGTGCTGGTCTGCGCGCTGGATGCATCGGAAGGTGCCAAGCACACCATCGCCGACGCTCTCATCGCCCAGCACATCAGCGATCGTTCGCTCGTCATCAGCACGCAGGTGCTGCAGGAAACGTTCTCGGTGCTCACGCGCAAGAAGCGGCTGCCGGCAGACCAGGTCCTGGACACGCTGGACGTGTTCCGCCGCGAGAAGGTCGTGCCGGCCGACGTTGCCAGCGTCCTGCGCGCCCTGGCCCTGTGCAGCCGCCACCAGCTCTCGGTGTGGGACGCCCTCATCGTGCAGGCGGCGCTCGATGCGCGCTGCAGCACGCTGCTGACCGAAGACCTGCAGCTCGGCATGCGCTTCGGGGCGCTGGAAGTCGTCAACCCGTTCGAGCTCGCGGCGCACGAGCCAGCGACCGCCTACGCGGCAAAGGCCCCGGCGCCGCGCCGCAAGCGTTGAGCCGTCAGACGTCGAAGAACACCGTCTCCTGGTCTTCCGCCCCGCCCTGGCCCTGGATGCGGATGTCGAAGCGGTAGACCGTCGCGCCGCCGCGCTGCTCACGCGCCGCAACCAGCGTCTTGCGGCGCGTCGCCCATTCGATGCCCGTCAGCACCGGGTCCTTGGCGTTGGCCTCGGCCTCGTCGCCGAAGTACAGGCGGGTGTGCAGGCCGAGGTTGATGCCGCGGGCCACGATCCAGAACGCGATGTGCGGCGCCTGCAGGCGGCCGTCGGGCAGGGCGACGGCGCCCGGCTTGATCGTCTCGAAGCGGTACACGCCCGTCTCGAAGTCGGCCCCCGTGCGGCCCCAGCCGCGGAAGGCCGAGGGTTTCGGGTCGGCCGGGTGCGCATAGTGGCCCTCGGCATCGGCCTGCCAGATCTCCAGCAGCACGTCGCGCATCGGCAGGCCGAGGCCGTCGTAGACGGTGCCCTCGACCACGATGCGCTCGCCGGGCGTGCCGGGCTGCGCCAGCACGTTGCCGAAGTTGTTCTCGAAGATGTCGAAGCCGGCCTGCTGGGGCGCCAGGCCGATGTGCACGTACGGGCCGCCGGTCTGCGAGGCGGTTTCGTTGTAGTGGGTGAGCTGTTGTTGCGGGTGCATCGATGTCTCCTCGGCGCTCACTTGTTCTCGAACCAGGTCACGCGGCGGCCGCGCAGGTACACGTCGAAGCGGTAGCAGCGGCTGTCGAGCTCGATGAAGTTGGGCTTGTCCTCCAGCGCGATCAGGCCGCGGCGCTGCTCGTCGCTGGGCACGGTGGCCAGGATCGGGCAGCTCGGGATCAGCGTGTCGCCCTCGAAGTACATCTGCGTGATCAGGCGCTGCGCCCAGCCGTCGCCGTTGATCGCGTAGTGGATGTGCGCCGGGCGCCACTCGTTGATGCGGTTGCGCCACGGGTAGGGGCCGGGGCGGATGGTGCGGTAGCGGTAGTAGCCGTCCTTGTTGGTCAGTACCCGGCCGCAGCCGCCGAAGTTCGGGTCGAGCGCGCCGACGTAGGTGTCCTTCTTGTGGCGGTAACGGCCGCTGGCGTTGGCCTGCCACACCTCGACCAGCGCGTTGGGCACCGGGCGGCCGAACTCGTCGCGCACGTAGCCGTGCACGATGATGCGCTCGCCGACGGGCAGGCCGTCCTTCGCGAAGTTGAGGATCAGGTCGTCGTCCTTCGGGCCCAGTTCGGCTGGCGAAAAGACGGGCGCCGTCATCTCGGTGAGCGAGTGCGGGATCGAGATCAGCGCGTTCCTCGGCGAGCGCAGCACGCTGGTCTTGTAGGTGGGCGTGAGCGCCGGCGCATGCTGCGCGCTGTCGCGCATCGCAAAGGGGCCGTAGGCCATGGCTTGTCTCCTGGAGTGGCGGGTGGCGATGCCCGAACTGTAGGAAGGCACAGCCCGGGTGCGCAATTGAAATGCGCGGCGATCAGTGATAACCACCGGTTATGCACCAGGCCGGCCACCCTGCCGCGGTAAGCTGCCTTCGATGCGCTTCGATCACCTTTTCTACCGCAGCATGACCCGCCGTACGGCCTTGGTGGCCGCCGCCGCCTGGCCCGTGGCCGGCGCTGCCGCCGAACCCCTCCAGCGCCTGCAGGTCGGGCCCGCCCGGCCCGTGGCCACGCTGGCGCTGGCCGCCCGGCTGGCACGCGACGGCGCCCTGGTGGAGGTCGACGCCGGCGTGTACGTCGACGATGTGGCGGTCTGGACGCAGAACGACCTGACGCTGCGGGCCGTGGGCGGCCGCGTGCGGCTGCTGTCGCAGGGCGCCTCGGCGGAGGGCAAGGGCATCTGGGTCGTGCGCGGCGAACGCGTGCAGGTGCAGGGCTTCGACTTCGAAGGAGCCCGGGTGCCGAGCCGCAACGGCGCGGGCATCCGCTTCGAGCGCGGTACGCTGCACGTCCGCGACTGCCGCTTCCTGCACAACGAGATGGGCCTGCTGACGGGCAACGACCCCGCCTCCACGCTGGACGTCGAGGACAGCGAGTTCGCCTTCAACCAGCGGCCCGACGGCCACAACCACAACCTGTACGTCGGCGCCATCGGCCGGGTGTCGGTCACCGGCAGCTACCTGCACCATGCCCGCACGGGGCACCTGCTGAAGTCGCGGGCGGCCGTGAGCGTGATCGCGTACAACCGGCTCACCGACGAGGACGGCACGGCCAGCTACGAGCTGGAGTTCCCCAACGGCGGCGAGGCCTGGGTCGTCGGCAACCTCGTCCAGCAGGGCGAGCAGACCGAGAACGAGCACCTCGTGGCCTACGGCGCCGAAGGCTACCGGTGGCCGGCCAACGCGCTGCGCATGGCGCACAACACGCTGGTCGACGGGCGCGGGAGCGGCGGCGTCTTCCTGCGGATCGCGCCCGGCCACGGCCTGGTGCGGCTGCAGAACAACCTGCTCGTGGGCGACGGCGCGCTGGGGGCGCCCGCGGGGGCCGACCTGCGCCGCAACGCCCGTGCGGCGATCGCCGACCTCGCCTCGGCCGCCACGGGCGACTACCGCCTGCGGCCCGGCGCCGCGGCCGTGAACCAGGCCCGGCTGGAGCCGCAGGACGACACGGCCGGCCGCCTGGTCCCGTCGCGCGAATACCGCCACCCCTGCGGCACGGCCGCGCTGGCCGGCCCGCCGCGCCACCCCGGCGCGCTGCAGGGCCTGGCCGCCCGCTGAGGCCTAGCGGGCGCGGCGGCGCGCGCCCTCGGCCCGCACCGCTTCGGCCAGCGCCGCCACGGCGGCCAGCGGCTGCTGCGGGGCGGGCATCAGCAGCCCGACGGGTTCCTCGGTGCCCGCGGCCTCCAGCGGCAGCCGCGCCAGCAGGCCGCCCTCCAGATCGGCCTCCGCCGCGCTCAGCGGCGTGAACCACAGCGCGTCGCTCGCCAGCACCAGCGCACGCCCCAGCGAGGCCGACACCGTCTCGGTGATGCCGCCGCGCGGCACGATGCCGCGTGCACCGAGGAAGCTGTCCGCGGCATGGCGGATCAGCGTGCCCGCCATCGGCAGCACCAGCGGGCACGCCGCCAGGTCGGCCGGCGCGGGCGGCCGGCCGGCGTGCAGCAGCGGATGGCCGGGCCGCGCCGCCAGCACCAGCGGCTCGGCGTAGAGCAGCTCGAAGCTGAGCCCGGCCATGTCGTCCGGATCGGCGAGGCGGCCGATGACCATGTCCAGCTCGCGCTCGCGCAGGCCGCGCAGCAGCGCGGTGTTGAGCCCGGTGACCACGCTGAGCGGGACATCGGGGCAGACCGTTCGCCACGCGAGCGTGGCCCGCGCGGCGACCGACGGCGCCAGCGTGGGCAGCACGCCCAGCCGCACCGGCCGGTGGTCGGCGCCCGGCGACACGCTGCGCACCGCTTCGCCCAGCGCGTCGACGCTCGCCTGCGCGTGGCGCAGGAAGGCCCGTGCGTCCGGGGTGGGCACCGCGCCGCGGCGGCCGCGGTCCAGCAGGCGCAGCCCGACGATCGACTCCAGGTCGGCCAGCGTCTTGGTGACGGCCGGCTGGGTGATCGCCAGCCGCTCGGCGGCGCGGCGCAGGCTGCCGGTCTCGGCGACGGCCAGCAGGCACTGCAGGTGGCGCAGGCGGATGCGCCCGAGGATGTTCGCGGCGGGCGGCGGCGCCGCCATCAGCCGCGCCCGACGAAGGGCATCTTGGTGGCCATCACCGTCATGAAGAGCACGTTCGCCTCGAGCGGCAGGCCGGCCATGTGCACCACCGCATCGGCCACATGGCGCACGTCCATGCGCGCCTCGACGCGCAGGCTGCCGTCGGCCTGCGGCACGCCTTGGGCCATGCGCTCGGTCATGTCGGTCGCGGCGTTGCCGATGTCGATCTGGCCGACGGCGATGTCGTGCGCGCGGCCGTCGAGCGAGGCCGTCTTCGTGAGGCCCGAGACCGCATGCTTGGTCGCGGTGTACGCGATCGACATCGGCCGCGGCGCGTAGGCCGAGATCGAGCCGTTGTTGATGATGCGGCCGCCCTGGGGCGCCTGCGCCTTCATCACGCGGAAGGCCTGCTGCATGCAATAGAACACGCCGTTCAGGTTGGTGTCGACCACCTCCTTCCAGCGCTCGATCGGCAGGTCCTCCAGCGGCATCGTCGCCGAGATGCCAGCGTTGTTGAACAGCAGGTCGAGGCGGCCGAAGCGCGCGACGACGGTGCCGAACAACGCTTCGACGGACGCGGGGTCGGCGACGTCGGTGGGCACGGCCAGCGCCCGCTCGGCGATGTCACCGAAGGGATCGCCCGCCGAGGCGATGGCCGCCTGCAGCGTCTCGGCGCGGCGGCCGGCGAAGGCCACCCGCCAGCCGGCATGCAGCAGCGCCACCGCCGAGGCCTGGCCGATGCCGCTGCCGGCGCCTGTGACGATCGCGATGCGGTTGTGGGGAGCGGAAGCAAAAGCGTGGTCGGGCATGGGCAAATCCTCGTGGCTGGACGGCGGCGGCGCGCCGAGCCGCGAGTCTGCCAGGGCCGCGGGGTTTCAGCGCGCGTGCAGGCCGCGCGTCTGCAGCCGGCGGGACGGGTCCGCGCCGCGGCCGCCGAGCGCACGGCGCAGGCCCGACGCAAGCACCCGCAGTTCCACCGGCTTCACCCAGTACTCGAACGCGCCCAGGCTCATCGCCTTGATGATGTCCATCGACAGCTTGTCGCCGGTGAGGATGGTCACGCGCAGGCCGTGGTCGGCGATGTCCTGGTTCAGGATGCGCACGACTTCGAGGCCCGGAATGTCGGGCAGGTGCATGTCGAGCAGCACCAGGTCGGGCCGCTCGCGGCGCACCATCTCCACGCCCTGGCGGCCCGTGGTGGCCTGCAGCAGTTCGACGCCGGGGAAATGGCGCATCATCCCTTCGACCACGGCCATGCTGGTCTCGGCGTCCTCGATGTACAGCACCTTGCCGCACAGACCGGAGGCGGCCGCCTGGGCATCGCTCGACAGCTCTGGGGATGCAGCCACGGGGCCTCCTCGCGTTGACAGACCGTTAGGAGAGGGCACGCGCCCTGGAGCGTTGATGTTGAGCGATGCAACCCCCTGAGTCAATGTCCACTCCGTCAGCTTGGTGTCAGAAAGAGAATATTCACGCCACAACGAAAACGGCCCGGGACAAACCCGGGCCGTGCCGTCGGGGCGCGCGGCGCGCCTGTCACATCGGCGTCATGAAGACGCCGCGGAGGCGGGCGGGTGCGCCTCGATGCCGTGCTTCTCGCCGCCCATGTCGATGCTGCCGCCGGCTTTGCTCAGCACCCAGATCGCGACCGCGGCGAACACGGCAAAAGCCACCAGGATCTTCCACATGTCGGGCCTGTCCTTGCCGTTTCAGTCGTTGGCGTAGATGTCGACGTCCTTCGTCTCGCGCACGAAGAGCAAGCCGATCACCAGCGTGATCACGGCGATGACGATGGGGTACCAGAGGCCGTGGTAGATGTTGCCGTTCTGGGCCACCATCGCGAAGCTGATCGACGGCAGCAGCCCGCCGAACCAGCCGTTGCCGATGTGGTACGGCAGGCTCATCGAGGTGTAGCGGATGCGCGTGGGGAACATCTCCACCAGCATCGCCGCGATCGGGCCGTAGACCATGGTCACGTACAGCACCAGGATGAACAGGATGCCCACCACCGTGAGCCATTGCGTCGAACCGAACGGGATCGGATCGGCCTTGGCAGGGTAGCCCGCGGCGGTCATGGCCGCGGCGACGTCCTTCTTGAAGGCGGCGATGTTCTTCGTGCTCTCCTCGTCGAACTTGTGGCCACCCGGGGCCAGCGTGCCGGTGGGCACCGCGAGCACCTTGTCGCCGATCGTCACCTGCGCCGGCGCGCCGGCCTGCTCGACCGTCTCGTAGCTCGCCGAGGCCTGCGCCAGCGTGCGCTTGGCGATGTCGCACCCGCTGCGGAAGTCGATCTCGCGCGCGATGGGGCTGCCCTGGAACGAGCACTGCGACGGGTCGACCGTGACGTTGATCTGCGCCGAGGCCTGCGCGGCCGCCAGCTTCGGGTTCGCGGCCTGCGTCAGCGCCTTGAACAGCGGGAAGTACGTCAACGCCGCGAGCAGCAGGCCCGCCATGATGATCGGCTTGCGGCCGATCTTGTCCGACAGGGTGCCGAAGATCACGAAGAACGGCGTGCCCAACAGCAGCGCCACACCCACCAGGATGTTGGCGGTGGCGCCGTCGACCTTGAGCACCGCGGTCAGGAAGAACAGCGAGTAGAACTGCCCCGAGTACCAGACCACGGCCTGCCCGGCGGTCAGGCCGATCAGCGCCAGGATCACGATCTTCAGGTTCTTCCACTGGCCGAACGACTCGGACAGCGGCGCCTTGGAGGTCTTGCCCTCCTCCTTCATCTTCTTGAAGGCGGGCGACTCGTTCATCGACAGCCGGATCCACACGCTGATGGCCAGCAGGAAGATCGACAGCAGGAACGGGATGCGCCAGCCCCAGGCGCCGAAGGCCTCCTCGCCGAGGATGGTGCGGGTGCCCAGGATCACCATCAGCGACAGGAACAGGCCCAGCGTCGCGGTGGTCTGGATCCACGAGGTGTACGCCCCGCGCTTGCCGTGCGGCGCGTGCTCGGCCACGTAGGTGGCGGCACCGCCGTACTCCCCGCCGAGCGCCAGGCCCTGCAGCATGCGCAGCGCGATCAGCAGGATCGGCGCGGCGACGCCGATCGACGCGTAGGTGGGCAGCACGCCGACGATGAAGGTCGACAGGCCCATGATCAGGATCGTCACCAGGAAGGTGTACTTGCGCCCGATCATGTCGCCCAGCCGGCCGAACACCAGCGCGCCGAAGGGCCGCACCAGGAAGCCGGCCGCGAAGGCCAGCAGCGCGAAGATGAACGCGGAGGTCGGGTCCAGGCCGCTGAAGAACTGCCTGGCGATGATCGCCGCCAGCGCTCCGTAGAGATAGAAGTCGTACCACTCGAACACCGTGCCGAGCGAGGAGGCGAAGATGACCTTCTTCTCCTCGGCCGTCATCGGCGCGTTGGTTGCCGGCTTGCCGCCGTATGTTCCCGCCACTGCCATGATGTTTGTCTCCTACTGCGTTGAGCCCGGGTCGACGGCCCGAGCTTGCAAAGCACTGTCAAATCGCTGGCTGACCCCGGGCTGACGCCTGGCTGAACGCAAGCTGACAAACTCGGGGGCAACCCTGACGTCTCGTTTCTCGATATGCAATCCCCGCGGGTTTGCCCGATCGGGACTTCACCCCTCCTGCCCCTGCCATGCCGTCTTCCAAGTCCCCACCGAACCGGCCGCCCGCCTTCGTGAACCTGCGCGGCGAGCCCATCGCCACCGGCCCCGCCGAGCCTGGCGAACGCGACCTCGAGGCGGTCTTCGACGCGCTCTGCCTGGGCGGCTCCAGCCGCAGCCGGCCGTGGGTGGTGCAGATGCTGCGCGAAATGGGGCATGCCACCGAACGTGGCGAGCGACTCACGGCCCCCGAGGTGGGGCTCGCGCTCGACCGCCTCTTGCAGGCCCAGCGGGTGCGGCGCGTCGAGGGCATCGGCTTCGAGGTGGTGCCGGATCCCGCGGCGCAGGCGCGGTTCGTCGCGCTGATGCAGCGGCCCGAGGCGCCCGGCTACTGGCGATGGGTGGCCTCGGCCGGCTCGGCCAGCGGCGTGCGGGGCCACGAGCCGGCCTGGGTCTACCTGCCCACGCACGGCGACCGTGTCGGCGTGCACCGGCTGGTGCTGTTCAGCGGCATCGACCTGGCCGAGTACCAGCGCCTGTTAGAAGGCCCGCTCGCCGAAGCCGGCAGCGCCGACACCCTGGTGCAGGCGCTGACCGAGCCGTTCATGCCGGCGCTGTTCGACCGCCTGCCGAAGGAGCTGCGGGCTGCGGTCAGTGCGAAGGCGCTGTCGGCGCTGGGCGCCCTCACCGCCCCGCCGGCACTGCTCGACGCACTGGACCGCTGGCTGCGCGAGGCGCCGCAAGCGCTGCCGCCGGCCGTGCGCTGCGCCCTCGCCGAGCGGCGGCTGCACCGCGGCGATCCCGACGGCCTGCGCAGCGCGCTCGACGGACTGAAGGGTCCGCTGATCGATCTGTTCCAGGCGCTGCCGCTCGTGCACGCAGGGCGGTGGAGCGAAGGCTCGGCCGCCGCATCGGCCGCCCTCAAGGCGATCCAGAAAGCCAGCGGCCGTCGCCAGTCCATCCTGTCCACCGGCCTGGCGTGGCCGCTCGCGCTCGCGCTGCTGGCCCAGCCGGACGCCGCCGGGTGGACGGCGGCCCGCAAGTTCGCGATCGGCGAATCGGGCTCGCGCACCCCGCCGGTGCACCAGTTCTGGGGCCTGTGGGCCCATGCGGCGGCGGTGCGCCTGGGCGACCAGCCGCTCGATCCCGGCGCCTTCGCATTCCAGGGCCACATGGCGCTGCAGCCCGCGGCCTTCCTCTACCAGGGCAGCCAGCTGCTGCTGTCGGCCTGGCTGGGCGTGCGCCCGGACACCTGGACCGACCTGCGCGCCGCCCACCTCATCGCCGGCCTCGAGTCGATGCAGCAGCACTGGATGGCCGCGCTGGCGCGCGAGGCCTGCGAGCGCCACGGCTTCAGCGTGCCGCCGCCGGGCGCCGGCGAAGGCGCGGCGCCGGCCCCGTTCCTGTCCACCCCGCGCGAAGCCTGGCGCGACGCGCTGGCCGCGATCGCCGCGCTCGGCGGCGAGGGCAAGGCGGGGGCATCGGCCCCGCCCACGCAGGCCTCGCTGCTGTGGCGAGTCACGCTCGACGGCGAGGGCCGGGTGTCGGACGTGCAGCCCTTCGAGCGCCCGGCCAGCGCGCGGGGCAAGCCCAAGGCGGTCACGCTGGCGAAGCTGAAGGCCAGCGCCCGCCTCGATGCCCGCGACGCTGCCGTGGCGCGCAGCATCGAGCGCGCACGCTGGTCGGCGCGGCAGCTCACGATCGACGTGACCGCCGCGGTGCAGGCGCTGGTGCGCCATCCGGACGTCGAGTTCGACGACGCGCCGGGCCAGCGGGTCGAGCTGACCGAGGCGCTGCCGCAGATCGAGGTCGCGCGGCGGGAGGGGCCGGGCGGGGCGCATTTTGTGTTCCGCATCGATCCGCCGCTGCAAGCCGCCACGCCGCCCTCGCTGCCCAACGGCTACCTGTATGCCGAGGAGCGCAGCGCCGAGATCGAGCGCCGCAACAGCCTGCGCATCGTGCGCGACGCGCCCGACCGCGCACGCCTGATCCGCATCACCGCGGCCCAGCGGCGCGTCGCCGAGCTGGTGTCGCAGGACTGGGCCGTGCCGGTCGATGCCCAGGCCGAGCTCGACGCGGCGCTGAAGGTGCTGTCGGGCCACTTCCAGCTGCACAGCGATGCCGCCGGCGGCCAGGAGGTGGCCGGCGAGAGCCGGCTGCGCGCGCAGTTCGTGCCGGTGGGCGATGCGCTGCAGCTGCGGCTGGTGGCCATGCCCTTCGGCAGCTTCGGCCCCGCGGTGACGCCCGGCGTCGGCCGCGAGCGGCTGATGACGATGCACGAGGGCCTGAGCCTCGCCACGCGCCGCCACCTGGCCGTCGAGCGCGAGCACCTGCGCAGCGTCCTCGACGCCCTGCCCTTCCTCGACGGCAGCGAGGCCGGCGATGCCGGCTGGCTGCTGGACACGCCGGAGCTCGCGCTGCAGGCCGTGGAGCTGCTGCCCACGCTGCCGGCCATCGCCGGGCTCGACTGGCCCCGCGGCCGGCCGCTGCGCGTGGCCTCCGTCGCCAGCCCGGCGATGCAGGTGCGCGTGACCAGCGGGCGCGACTGGTTCTCGATCGAAGGCGAGCTGCAGCTCGACGACGGCCGCGTGGTCGGCCTGCAGCAGCTGCTGCAGATGGCGCAGCAGGCGCGCACGGGCCGCTTCGTCGCGCTGGGCGAGGGCGACTACCTGGCCCTCACCGAGCGGCTGCGGCAGCAGCTCGCCGACCTGGCAGCGGTGGCGGACGTGTCGGCCAAGGGCCGCAAGGGCGGCGGGGGCGCCCTCACCCTGCCCGCCGCGGGCGCGGCCTGGCTGGAGGCGACGCTCGACGGCATGCAGGTCGAAGGCGACAACCCCTGGCGCGAACGGCTCGATGCGCTGGAAGCCGCGGCCGCGCTCGTGCCCGCGCTGCCCCGTGGGCTGCAGGCCGAGCTGCGCGGCTACCAGACCGAGGGCTACGCCTGGATGGCGCGGCTGGCGCACGCCGGGCTGGGCGCCTGCCTGGCCGACGACATGGGCCTGGGCAAGACGGTGCAGACGCTGGCCCTGCTGCTGGCGCGCGCGGCCGACGGCCCGGCGCTGGTGATCGCCCCCACCTCGCTCGGCGCCAACTGGCTCGCCGAGGCGCAGGCCTTCGCGCCGGGCCTGCGGGTGCTGCTGTACGGCGACCCCGGCAACGAGGCCACGCGTGACGAGGCGATCGACCGGGCCGGCCCCGGCGACGTGGTGGTCGCGTCCTATGCGCTGGCGCAGATCGACAACGAGCGCTTCGCACGCCGCCAGTGGGCCACGCTGGTGCTCGACGAGGCGCAGGCGGTGAAGAACGCCGCCACCAAGCGCGCGAAGTCCGTCGGCGAGCTGCGCGCGGGCTTCCGCCTCGCGCTCACCGGCACCCCGGTGGAGAACCGCCTGGCCGACCTGTGGTCGATCATGAACGTGCTGAACCCCGGGCTGCTCGGCACCGCCACGCAGTTCGGCGAGCGCTTCGGCGGCCCGATCGAGCGCCAGCAGGACCACGCCGCGCGCGTGCGCCTGAAGCGGCTGGTGTCGCCCTTCCTGCTGCGCCGCACCAAGGCCCAGGTGCTGACCGACCTGCCGCCGCGCACCGAGATCGTCCACCACGTCGAGCCCACCGAGGAGGAGCGCGCCTTCCTCGAAGCGCTGCGCCGCAACGCGGTGCAGCGCGTGGGTGCGCTGGCGGCCGAAGGCCACCCCGAGGCCTCGTTCCACGTGCTGGCCGAGCTGACGCGCCTGCGTCGCGCGGCCTGCGACCCGCGGCTGGTGTCGCCCGAGCTGGGCCTGGTCGGCAGCAAGGCGCAGGCGTTCGAGCAGCTCGTGCGGGAACTGGTGGCCGGCCAGCACAAGGCACTCGTCTTCAGCCAGTTCACCGACTTCCTGAAGCTGCTGGCCGAGCGGCTCGACGAGGCCGGCATCGCCTACCAGTACCTCGACGGCAGCACCCCGGCACCCGAGCGCGCCCGGCGCGTGGCAGCCTTCCAGCGCGGCGAGGGCGAGCTGTTCCTCATCAGCCTGAAGGCCGGCGGCTTCGGCCTCAACCTGACGATGGCCGACTACGTGCTGATCGTCGACCCGTGGTGGAACCCGGCCGCCGAGGACCAGGCGATGGGCCGCGCGCACCGCATCGGCCAGCAGCGGCCCGTCACCGTCTACCGGCTGGTGACGGCCGGCTCGGTCGAGGAGCGTATCGTCGCGCTGCACCGCGACAAGCGCGGGCTGGCCGACGGCCTGCTCGAAGGCCAGGACCAGGGCCGGCCGATCGGCGCGGAGGAGCTGCGCTCGCTGCTGCTGGGCTGAGCGCGCCTGCGCGCCGGCGTCCGTTTTCCGCCGTCGCAGATTGCGTGCCGGGGCGGCGGCTCGGCAACCGGGTGCCTTGGCCGGCACCGGCCCGCGGGCTCAGGCCGGCCGCCGCACGCCTGGCCTGGGCGCGGCCGCGGCGTCCCAAGTCCCCTCGAACCATGGATCGCCGCGCAGCGCGGCCGCCAGCATCGGCAAGGCATCCAGGCCCCAGAAGAGGCGGCCTTCCAGCTCGAAGGCCGGCACGCCGAACACGCCATGTTCGATGGCGGCCTGGGTGGCCAGGCGCAGCTCGTCCTTGACGTCGGCGCCGGACGGGTCGCGCGCAGGCGCCAAAGACGCCGCCAGTTCGGCCAGCCGCTGTGGATCGTTGGCATCGGCGCCGCCGATCCACACGTGCCCCAACAGCGCTTCGACGACCCGGCGGTTCGGCGCGCCCCCCGGGGCCGCGCAGGCCAGCGCCAGGCGCTGCAGCGCCAGCGGGTTGAACGGATGCTGGGCCGGCATCTGCAGCGGCACGCCGAGCTGGTGTGCGAGCCAGTGCACCTGGCGGTAGGTCCAGTCGCGCTTGGGGCCGATCTCGGCCGGGCCGAGCTGGCCCCAGTGCCGCAGCAGCGCACCCAGCAGCACCGGGCGGTACTCGACCACGTAGGACTGGCCTTCCAGCGCCTGCGGCAGCCGCTCGAATGCCAGGTAGGTATAGGGCGACACCACGTCGAACCAGAAACGGATCTGCTTCATGGGCCAGGGCTCCTCGCAGGTCTACCGTGCAGGCGGCAGGGAAGGCGGCAGGGAAGGCGGCGGCAGCTGCGCGAGCCGGCCGGGCAGCAGCGCCCACACCCCACGCTTGCCGTCGTCGTCGAGCGTCGACCAGGCCGCGATCTCCGCGATCGTGCGCCCGCAGCCCAGGCACCAGCCGGTGGCCTCGTGCAGGCGGCACACGCCGGTGCAGGGCGACGCGGTCATGCGGCGGGCGGCGGCTGCACCACGTCGGCCACCGGCGCGCCCGTCAGCGCCTCCAGCTGCTGCGGGCTCAACATGAACACGCCGTTCGGGTGGCCGGCCGCGGCCCACACCTCGCCGAAGCGGAACAGCTCGCGGTCGATCAGCGTGACGGGCTTGTCGACGTGGCCGACCGGCGACACGCCGCCGATCGAGAAGCCGGTGCGCTCCTTGACGAAGGCCGCATCGGCGCGGCCGATGGCCCCGACCAGCGCGGCCACCTTCTTCTCGTCGACGCGCCGGTCGCCCGAGGCCACCACCAGCACCGCGGCGCCGTCGGCCTTGCGCCGGAAGACCACGCTCTTGGCCACCTGGCCGACCTCGATGCCCAGCGCCTCGGCGGCCTCCTGCGACGTGCGCGCCGCCACGGCCAGCCAGCGCGGCGGGTGCGGATGGCCGAGCTGCGTCAGCAGCGCGCCCACGCGGGCGAAGCCCTCGGACAAAACGGCGCCGTCGGCCAGTGCAGGAGAAGGATCGGGTGCATTCATGCGGGAAGCATCAGGGGAGGAGAAGGAGCCGGCCGGGCCGGCGGTCACGCGGGCTGCCAGTGCCGGCGCAGCCGCTGCCCGAGCCCGCGCAGGAAGCGCCACAGCAGCACGATCAGCACCACCATCACCACCAGCGACAGCGCGAGCCCGGCGAAGAACAGCACCGGCTGGTTCAGCGACAGCCACAGCATCGCCGGCACGAAGGCGTCGCCCAGCAGCGACAGCCCGATGTTGGAGAACGGCTCCGGCACCGTGTTGACCGCGGCGCGCGTCGCGGCCTTGGCCGCATGCGCGGTGGCGGCCAGCGAGCCGCCCAGCAGCGCCGCGACGGCGGCCCAGGTGGCCTCGTCGCCGCCGAACACGCCGTAGGCCAGTGCCGCGCCGGCGGGGATGCGGATCACCGTGTGGACCATGTCCCAGGCCGAATCGACCCAGGGCACCTTGTCGGCCAGGAACTCCACGACCAGCAGCCCGCCGCTCGCCCAGAGCATCGCCGGCGCCTGCAGCACGTGCAGGCCGCTGGGCAGCTGCACCCAGCCCAGCCAGCCGGCCAGGCCGGTGAGGAAGACCACCGCATAGAGGCGCAGCCCGCTGGCCCAGCCGAGCGCGGCCGCCAGGGCGATGAGTTGCGTGGTGTCGAGATCCATCGCGTGATCTTGCCAGCTTGGCGGCGTGCCCTACGCCGGCACCAGCACGATGAGCTTCAGCGCCGCGTGCTGCGCCAGCCGCAGCGTGAACTGCTCATAGGCGAGCAGGCCGTCGCGCGGGTGGTGGAAGCGGCGCGCACCGCCCTCGCGCGCCAGCACGCGCTGCGAGCGCCACGCCGCATCGAACGCGGGCGATTCGCTGCACAACCCGCCCACCAGCGCCCGGCCGGCGGGGTCGTCGCGCTCGCCTGCGGTGTCGGCGCGGTACTCGGCCACCAGGCGCTGCGCGCGCTCCGCCCAGTCGGCGATGAACGTGCGGGCCTGCGGTGCGAGGAACACGTAGCGCAGCAGGTTGCGCTCCGTCATCGGCCGTGCCCCGAGCCAGCCGCCGAAGAGCCGCGCCGCGGGCCGGTTCCAGGCCAGCGCGTCCCAGTGGCGATCGAGCACGTAGGCTGGCGTGCGGACGGCCTGCACCAGCGGCTGCAGCGCGGGCTGCTGCAGTGCGCCGCCGTCCCCGTCGGCGGCCGGGCGGCCGGGGTCGGCCAGCGCGGCCAGCTCGAAGAGGTAGGCCCGTTCGGCGCGCGACAGCTTCAGCGCACCCGCCAGCGCGCCCAGCGCCCGCGCCGACACGGCGACGGTGCGGCCCTGCTCGATCCAGGTGTACCAGGTGGTGCTGATGCCGGCGAGCTGCGCCACCTCCTCGCGCCGCAGCCCGGCCGCGCGGCGGCGCCCGCCGGCCGGCAGGCCGACCTCGTCGGGCTTCAGCCGCTCGCGGCCGGCCCGCAGGAAGGCGGCCAGCTTCAGCGATGCTTCGGACGGTGTCTTCATGGTGGTCGATATACCAGGATCAGCAGCCCTCTTGTACCACCTTGCGCGGCCCGGTAAGTTGCGGTCCCGATGTCAAACCCGGAGTCGCCGATGACCGATCACGCCGAACAGGTGCGCCAGCAGTTCGATCCGCAGGCCAGCGCCTACCTGCATTCCGCCGTCCATGCCCAGGGGCCCGACCTGGACGCCGCCCGTCGCCTGCTGCAGGCCCGCCTGCCGCCGGGCGCCCGCGTGCTCGACGTGGGCTGCGGCGCCGGCCACCTGAGCTTCGCGCTGGCACCGCTGGCCGGCAGCGTCGTGGCGCTCGACCCCGCGCCGGGCATGCTGGAGACCGTCGCCGGCGCGGCCGCGCAGCGCGGCCTGCACCAGGTGCGGACGCAGGCCGGCAGCGCCACGCGGCTGCCTTTCGACGACCGGCACTTCGACGCGGTCGCCACCCGCTACAGCGCCCACCACTGGCCCGACCTGCCGGCCGCGCTGCAGGAGATGCGGCGCGTGCTGAAGCCCGGGGGCTGGCTGCTGGTGATCGACGTCATGGGGGCCGACGAACCGCTGGTGGATACGCACCTGCAGGCGATCGAGCTGCTGCGCGACGCCTCGCACGTGCGCAACCGCGACCTGGCGCAATGGCGCGCCCTGCTCGCCGCCGAAGGCTTCACGCTCGCGCACGAAGCCCGCTGGCCGCTGCGCCTGCAGTTCACGACGTGGATCGAACGCATGCGCACGCCGGCCGCGAAGGCCGAGGTGATCCGCACGCTGCAGCGCGAGGCGCCGGCGGAGGTGAAGGCCGCGTTACGCATCGAGGGCGACGGCTCGTTCACCGCCACCACCGGCCTGCTGCTGGCTACTTGACGGGGATCACCGTGCCGCGATCCACCGGCACGGCGGTCACGCTGTTCTGCGGCGAGCCTTCGATCACGCGGTCGGAGTAGGTCAGGTAGACCAGCGTGTTGCGCGCCTTGTCGACCATGCGCACCACGCGCAGCTTCTTGAAGACGAGGGAGATGCGCTCGCTGAACATTTCCTGTTGCTGCGGGATCGGCTTCGGGAAGCTGATGGGCCCCGTCTGGCGGCAGGCGATCGAGGCCTCGGCCTTGTCTTCCGCCAGGCCCAGCGCACCCTTCACGCCGCCTGTCTTGGCGCGCGACACATAGCAGGTGACCCCGACGACGCCGGGATCGTCGTAGGCGTCGACCACGATCTTGTGGTCGGGGCCGATCCATTTGAAGACCGTGTCCACCTCGCCCACCGGCTCGGCGTGCACGGTGGCGCTGGAAAACAGGCAGGCGGCGGCCAGCACGGCGGCAGCGGGTCGGAGCAGCATCGGAATCGTTCCTCGGCGATCGGGTGCATGCAGCTTAACGAGTCGCGCGGCACGCCTGCGCGGGAGGCGGTCTACGGTGCGTGTTTCGGCGACGATCCGGCCCAGGGTGCCGGTGCGTAGACGGCCTCCTCGCGCCAACCCATCGCCCGCATCTCGGGCACCCGCAGGTGGGCTTCGCTGGGCAGGAGGAATTCATCGAGCTGCGGTGGCGCGACGGCGGTGCCCGAAAGCATCGCGTGCGCCTGGCCGCGGTGGTGGGTCTGGTGCATGAAGAGGTGCGCCAGCACGTGCCCCGTGCGGTCGCGCTGCACGCGGTCGCCGCGGTCCATCACCACCTCGGCATCGCAGCCCGCTTCGTCGAGCCGGTCGCAGAAGGCGACGAGCCGCGCGTCGCTGGCCGCCTGGCGCTGCTGCAGTTCGGCCACCGTATCGGCGGGCACGAAGCGATGGAAGACCGCCGCGCCCTCCGGCTCGCCATGCAGCGCACCGAGGTAGTACAGGTCCACGGCCAGCAGGTGGTTCAGCGTGGCGGCCAGGCTGGGGAAGAAGCCGACGCGCGGCGCGTGGAAGGCCGAGCGGTCAAGCACCTTCATCGCCTCGTGCAGCCGCAGGTTCGCCAACCGGTTGGCGTGCGCCTGGATAGACAAGTACCCAACCAATGTCATGTCAGCGCCTCCTCATGCTCTGCGGGACGTCGGATGCGCGAACGAGATCAGGCAGCAACCGCGGAACCGGCTCCGCCGGGCCGCTGGTTGCGCCCCCTTGAGGGGGTGCGCCGAAGGCGCTGCGGGGGTGGGTCATCAAAAGCGGTCACCGGCCAGCCAGCGCTCGACCTGCGGCTTGCGGTCGTTGCCCCAGAACGGCTCGCCGTCCACCACGAACCAGGGCGCGCCGAACACGCCGGCGGCCAGCGCCTCCTCGTTCGCCTGCTTGAGCCGCAGCTTCCACTGCGGATCGGCCCAGGCCGCCTCCGCGTCGTTGGCATCGATGCCGGCACGTTCGGCCAGCTTGCGCAACGCCGCGGCGTCGTCGAGCCGCACGCCGCCGGTGAAGTAGGCCCGCAGCGCGGCATGCGCCCACGCGGTGGCGCGATCGGCATCCTGCGCATGCAGCCACCAGAAGATGCGCGCCGCGTTCTGCGTCGCGATCGGGAACGGCACCGGCTGCTGGTACGGGATGCCTTCCAGCCGCGCCGAACGCGCGAAATCACGCAGGGCGTACTCGCGCTTCAGCGGAAAGTCGACCGGCGGCCGCAGCCCCGTCGCCTGGAAGGTGGCACCGAGCAGGATGGCCTGCCAGCGCACCGTGCGCCCATGGCGCGCGGCCAGCGCCTCGATCCACTCGGAGGCGATGTACGAATACGGCGACGAGAAGTCGAAATAGAAGGAGACCGGTGACTGCATGGTGGATTCACCGTATCACGCAGGGCTGGCGATGCGCCCCCGCAAAATCCCTGGCGATCCGGCCCGCGGCCGCGGGCCGCGCCTTGCTCAGCCCAACGCACGCCCGATCAGGATCTTCTGCACGTCCGACGTGCCTTCGTAGATCTGCGTGACACGCACGTCGCGGTAGATGCGCTCCAGCGGGAAGTCGCTCACGTAGCCGTAGCCGCCCAGCGTCTGGAGGGCCGCGCTGCACACGCGCTCGGCCATCTCGCTGGCGAAGAGCTTGGCCATCGCGGCTTCCTTCAGGCAGGGCTGGCCGGCGTCCTTCAGGCTCGCGGCATGCCAGATCAGCTGGCGCGCGGCCTCGATCTGCGTGGCCATGTCGGCCAGCCGGAACTGCACCGCCTGGTGCTCGAAGATCGGCTGGCCGAAGGCCACGCGCTCCTTGCTGTAGGCCAGCGCCACCTCGAACGCCGCGCGCGCCATGCCGACGCTCTGCGAGGCGATGCCGATGCGCCCGCCCTCCAGGCCCGACAGCGCGATCTTCAGGCCCTGGCCTTCGTCGCCGATGCGGTTCGCCGCCGGCACGCGGCAGTGCTCGAACAGGATCTGCGCGGTGTCGCTGCTGTGCTGGCCGAGCTTGTCCTCCAGCCGCGCGACGGTGTAGCCGGGCGTGTTTGTCGGCACGATGAAGGCGCTGATGCCCTTCTTCCCGGCAGCCTTGTCGGTCACGGCCATCACGATGGCCACGTCGCCGTGCTGGCCGCTGGTGATGAACTGCTTGACCCCGTTGATCACGTAATGGTCGCCGTCGCGCACGGCGGTGGTGCGCAGCCCGTCGGCCTGCGAGCCGACGTGCGGCTCGGTCAGGCAGAAGGCACCCAGCATCTCGCCGCTGGCCAGCGGCTTCAGCCACTGCTGCTTCTGCGCCTCGCTCGCCCACGCCAGCAGCAGCGAACAGACCGGGCAGTTGTTGACGCTGACCACGGTGGACGTGCCGCCGTCGCCCGCGCCGATCTCTTCGAGGATGATGGCCAGCGCCAGGTAGTCGAGCCCCGCGCCGCCGTACTCCGGCGGCACCGCCACGCCGTAACAGCCCAGCTCGGCCAGGCCGCGCAGTTCGGCCGCGGGAAAGTGGTGCGCCTTGTCCCACTGCGCGGCCTGCGGCGCGATGCGGTCCTGCACGTAGGCGCGCACGGCGTCCTGCACGGCGCGGTGGTCTTCCGACAGCAGCATGGGTCTCGTCTCCGGATCGTTAGGGTCAGCTCACCACGCGATCGGTGTGCCGTCGTGGTCGAAGAAGCCGCCGCTCTGTTCGGGCTTCAGCGCACCGACGGTGCGGCGCAGGTCGGCGGCGCTGCGCTCGGGCGTCAGGTCGGCCTGCGCGCCGCCCATCTCGGTCTGCACCCAGCCCGGGTGCAGCGCCACGCAGGTGGCATGGCCGGCCCAGGCCAGCGACACGTCCTTCAGCACCGAATTGAGCGCCGCCTTGGAGGCACGGTACAGCCAGCCTGCGGTGGCGGTGCGCGAGCCGATGGAGCCCATGCGCGACGACAGCACCGCCACGCGCGCGCCGGGCGCCAGCGCGTCGGCCAGCTGCGGCAGCACGCGCATCGCGCCCAGCACGTTGGTGTGCATCACGGCGTCGAAATCGGCTTCGCTCGGCGACTCGAGCCCCTGCGTGCGCGGGCCGTAGACGCCGGCCACCAGCCACACCTGGTCGAAGCCCGCGCCGTCGATGCGCCAGGCCAGGCCCGCGGCGCTGGTGGCATCGGCCACGTCGAGCGCAAACGCCTGCGCGCCGGCCTGCTGCAGCGCGGCCACGTCTTGCGGGCGCCGCGCGGTGGCGGTGACCTGGTCGCCCGCGGCCAGGCATTGCCGCACCAGCTCGCGGCCCACGCCGCGCGAGGCGCCGATGATCAGGATCTTCATGGTTTCTCCGTCAAGGCCAATCGGGCCGCCAGGCCCAGGAACAGCACGCCGCCCACGCCCTGCAGGCCGCGCCGCACGACCGGCCGGGGCCGGGCGCTGCGCAGCCGCGACGCCAGCGCGACCAGCGCCAGCAGGAAGAGCGCCGACTGCAGCAGCACCACGCCGCCGAGGCACAGGAAGGCCAGCGTCTTGTGCGCCGAGCCGGCGGCGATGAACTGCGGCAGCAGCGCCAGGAAGAAGAGCGCCACCTTCGGGTTCAGCACGTTGCTCAGCAAGCCCTGGCGGAACAGGTGCGCGCCGGTCGCCGAGGCCGCGGCAACGGGCGCCACGGCCGTGTGGGCCCCATCGGCGTCGACGCGCTGCAGCGATGCCCGCAGCATGCCGACCGCCAGCCAGGCCAGGTACGCCGCGCCGATCCACTTGACGACCGAGAACGCCGCCGCCGACCCGCCGAGCACCGCCGCCAACCCGAACGCCGCGGCCACCGCGTGCACCGCGCAACCGGCGACGATGCCTGCCGCCGCGAGCAGCCCGCCGCGCGCGCCGTGCTGCAGCGTGCGGCTGACGGTGAGCACCATGTCGACGCCGGGCGTCGCGTTGAGCACGAACACCGTGGCCATGAAGAGCCACAGGTCGTGGATGCCCAGCGCAGCGATCACAGCAACTCCAGCGCCAGCGCCGTGGCTTCGCCGCCGCCGATGCACAGCGATGCGACGCCGCGCCGCTTGCCCTGCTTGCGCAGCGCGCCCAGCAGCGTGACGACAATGCGCGCGCCCGACGCGCCGATGGGATGGCCCAGCGCCACCGCGCCGCCGTGCACGTTGACGATCTCGTGCGGCAGCTTGAACTCGGCCATGGCTGCCATCGTCACCGCGGCGAAGGCCTCGTTCACCTCCCACAGGTCGACCTGGCCGGCCTGCCAGCCGGCCTTCTTCAGCACCTTCTCGATCGCGCCGGCGGGCGCGGTGGAGAACCACTCGGGCGCCTGTGCGTGCACGCTGTGCGCGACGATGCGCGCCAGCGGCTTGGCGCCGCGGCGGACGGCGTCGCTCTCACGCATCAGCACCAGCGCCGCGGCGCCATCGGAAATGCTGGACGAAGTGGCGGCGGTGATGGTGCCGTCCTTCTTGAACGCGGGCTTCAGGCCCGGGATCTTGTCGAGCTTGGCCTTGAAGGGCTGCTCGTCGCGCGCCACCTTCACGTCGCCGCCCTTGCCGGCCAGCGTGACCGGGGCGATCTCCCAGTCGAAGCTGCCGTCTTCGTTGGCGCGCTTGGCGCGTTCGGTGGAGGCGATCGCGAAGGCGTCCATCGCCTCGCGCGTGAACTGGTACTTGGCCGCGCACGATTCGGCGAACACGCCCATCGCCTTGCCGCGCTCGTAGGCGTCTTCCAGGCCGTCCATCGCCATGTGGTCGTACACGGCGGAGGCGCCGTACTTGATGCCCTTGCGCGCGAACAGCAGGTGCGGCGCGTTGGTCATGCTCTCCATCCCGCCGGCCACCACCACCTCGGCGCTGCCCGCGGCCAGCATGTCGTGGCCGAACATCAGCGCGCGCATGCCGGAGCCGCACATCTTGCTGAGCGTGACGGCACCGGCGGCATCGGGCAGGCCCGCCTTGCGAGCGGCCTGGCGCGCGGGCGCCTGGCCCTGGCCGGCCATCAGGCAGTTGCCGAACAGCACCTCGTCGACGGCGTCGCCCGGCACGCCGGCGCGCTCGACCGCGGCCTGGATCGCGACGGCGCCCAGTTCCCAGGCAGACAGCGCGGCGAAGTCGCCCAGCAGGCCGCCGATCGGCGTGCGGGCGGCGGAGACGATGACGATGGGATCGTGGCTCATGGTCGGGGTCCTTTCTTCAGGCGGGGGAGAGCGCGGCAGCGGCCCGGCGATGGAAGCGCCGCTCGGGTTCATAAGGGAAGACGTCGTGCACATGCCCGGCGGCGATGCGCTCCTTGTGCGACTGCCAGAACGCGGCGTCGAGCAGGTCGGCGTGGTGCTGCATGAACACCTCGCGCACCGCCGGGTTGCCGAGCAGGAAGGGCTCGAACGTCTCGGGGAACACGTCCTTCGGGCCGACGGCGTACCAGACCTCGCCGGACATCTCGTCCTCCTCGTTTCGCGGCGCGGGCACGCGGCGGAAGTTGCAGTCGGTCAGGTACTCGATCTCGTCGTAGTCGTAGAACACCACCTTGCCGTGGCGGGTGACGCCGAAGTTCTTCCACAGCATGTCGCCGGGGAAGATGTTGGCGGCCACCAGGTCCTTGATGGCGTTGCCGTACTCGACGACCGCGTGCTGCAGCTGCTGCGGCGTGGCTTCCTGCAGGAAGATGTTCAGCGGGATCATGCGCCGCTCGATGTACACGTGGCGGATCACCAGCCAGTCGCCGTCCTCCTCGATCAGGCTCGGGCAGAAGTGCTTCAGCTCGGCGACGAGTTCGTCCTCGAAGCGCGCGCGCGGGAAGGCGACGTTGCTGTACTCCAGCGTGTCGGCCATGCGGCCCACACGGTCGTGCGTCTTCACCAGCAGGTACTTGCTCTTGATCAGCTCGCGCGTGGTGTCCTTCTGCAGCGGGTAGAAGTCCTTGATGACCTTGAACACGTAGGGGAACGAGGGCAGGTCGAACACCAGCATCACCATGCCCTTGATGCCGGGCGCGATGCGGTAGCGGTCGGAGCTGTGGCGCTGGTGGTAGAGCAGGTCGCGGTAGAACATGTTCTTGCCCTGCTTCTGCAGGCCGAGCGCGCTGTAGAGCTCGGAGCGGGGCTTGCGCGGCATCAGCGAGCGCAGGAACTGCACGTAGGCGCTCGGGATCTCCATGTCGACCATGAAATAGGCGCGTGCGAAGCTGAACAGCATCTGCAGGTCGTCGTCGCCGAAGAGCGCGGTGTCGATCACCAGGCGCCCTTCGGCGGTGTGCAGGATGGGCAGCGCGAAGCCCAGCTCGCTGAAGCCGTTGATCACCTTGCCGACCAGGTACGCGCCCTTGTTGCGGTAGAAGAGCGACGCCAGCACCTGGATCTGGAAGTTGGCGCGCAGCCGCGCGGTGCTCATCTCGCCTTCCAGCGCATGCACCACGCAGCCGACGTCGCGCGGCAGGTCCTCGAACGGGCGCTGGAGCTGGAAGTTGTCGACGATGCGCGTGAGCGTCTCGTGCAGCGTCTCGCGCGTGGGGTAGTAGGCGCGGTAGGTGGGCGCGGCGGCGGGCTCGTCGTTCTCGATGTACTCGGTGCTGAGCGCCGGCCGCACGAAGATGAAGTCGTTGCGGAAGTAGCTGCGGTGCAGCACCTTCGTGGTGACCGAATTGAAGAAGGTTTCCGCCAGCTCGGGCTGGTGGTGGTCGGTCAGCAGGCCGATGAAGTGCAGCTTGACCTGCTGCCACACGTCCATCGGCAGCGTGTTGGCGTCGAACTCGGTGCGCAGCCGCTCGACGGCCTCGTCCACGCGCATGTCGTAGAACTCGATGCGCTCGCGCTGCGCCCGCTGCTGGCCGTGCCAGTCGGCGGCCTCGAAGCGCTGCTTCGCCTCGGCGCTGGTCCGGCGGAACAGCGTGTAGTGGCGGTCGAAGCCGTCCCGCAACGCCTGCGCGATGTGGAACGCGCGGCCGTCGGTGAGCTGGTGCGGGAACATGGCGCCGGGCGCTCAGTTCATGGCGCGGGGGTGTAGCGCCGGTGGAGGGCCTCGAGCGCTGCTTCGTAGGCGGCCACCACCTCGTCCGGGCCCCCCACGCTGATGCGCAGGTCCTGCAGGATGCCGTTGTGCAGGCCGTAGAACCAGCCGTGGATCACCACCTGCTGGCCGCGGTACCAGGCATCCTTGACGACGGTGGTCTCGCAGACGTTGCGTGCCTGCTCGAGCACGTTCAACTCGCACAGCGCATTGACGCGGTGCTCCTCGGGCACGGTGTCGAGCCAGGCCTGGTGGCGGCTCTTGACGTCGTGCACGTGGCGCAGCCAGTTGTCGACCAGCCCGACACGCAGGTTGTACAGCGCCGCCTTCACGCCACCGCAGTTGGAGTGGCCGACGATCATGATGTGCTTGACCTTGAGCTGGTCGACCGCGAACTGCACGACCGACAGGCAGTTGAGGTCGGCGTGCGAGACCACGTTGGCCACGTTGCGGTGCACGAACAGCTCGCCGGGCGCGAGGCCCACCAGCTCGTTGGCGGGCACGCGGCTGTCGGCGCAGCCGATCCACAGGTACTGCGGCTCCTGCTGCTTCAGCAGGCTGGAGAAGAAACCGGGCTGCCGCTGCTCGACGTCGTGGGCCCAGTTGCGGTTCTTGTCGAGGAGGTCGTCGAGGGGTTCGGTGCTCATGGGAATGGGCTGTGGCTGTGGATGCGAAGAGAAAAGCGGTAACGGGCCTAAGGCCGGTAGATGGCGTACTGCACGCGGTCGATCACGCGGCCGTCCTTGATGGCGCTGCGCGGCATGTCGGCCTCCTTGAGGTAGCCGCATTTGCGCGCCACGGCCTGCGAGCCGGTGTTCCACGCGAAGATCGGGGCGTACAGCCGGGTGATGTCGGGCAGCGCACGCCAGGTCCAGGCGGTGACGAGGCCGAGCGCCTCGGTGGCGATGCCGTGCCGCCAGTGGGGCTGGCCGATCCAGTAGCCCACTTCGGCGTTGCAGCGCAGCGGCCCCTCCTGCGGGGTGACGTTCGCGCAGCCGATCACCTGGCCGCCCACGTCGATCCCCCACACCAGCCCGTAGCGGGACTCGCGCGCGCCGCCGTCGCACCAGGTGATGGCGTCGACCATCGTGTACGGATGCGGGAACCCCTCGAACATGTTGCGCCACACGTCGACGTCGTTGGCGTTGCGCTGCAGGCTGGGCGCATCGGCCACGGTCAGCTCGCGCAGCGAACACCGCTCGCCGGTCAGCGTGGGCAGGGGCTGTCGGTCGATCATGGGGTCTCCCGCAGGCCGGGCGCTTCCGAGCGGCCCGGCTGGTAAGGCGTTGGTCATGCAATGTCCTTCGCGGCCGCCTTGGGCCCGGCCGCCCGGCGGCGGCGCGGGGGCGGCGGCGCCGCGAGCAGGTGCCGGCAACGTGCCTCGTGCTGCTCGATCTCGGCCAGCGTGACCTGCAGGTCCTCGAGCTGGCGTTCGAGCTGCCGGCGGTGCGACGCCAGCATGCCGAGGAAGGTCTCGAGCTGCTGCGTGGTGTCGGACGGCGACTCGTACATGTCGACGAGCTGCTTCACCTCCGACAGGCTCAGCCCCAGCCGCTTGCCGCGCAGCGTGAGCTTGAGCCGCGTGCGGTCGCGGTGCGTGTACACACGCGCCTGTCCCCGCCGCGCCGGCTCCAGCAGGCCCTTGTCCTCGTAGAAGCGGATGGCACGCGGGGTGACATCGAACTCCTGGGAAAGCTCGGTGATGCTGAAGGTCTTGCCTTCAGGGGTAGGACGCTGGGCGGCAGGCATGTCTACACTGACGTTGACGTAAACGTAAATGTAGCTGCCCCGCACGCTTCCTCCAAGCCATGGCCAACCACCTCGAACAGCAACTTGTCTATCCCCTCGGCGACACGTTACCCGAGCCCGGCGAGACCCTCGAGGTGGCGCCCGGCGTGCGCTGGCTGCGCATGCCGCTGCCCTTCGCGCTGGACCACATCAACCTGTGGCTGCTGCGTGACCGGCTCGACGGCCGGGAGGGCTGGGCCATCGTCGACTGCGGCGTCGACAACGCCGACATCCGCGGCCTGTGGGAACAGGTGTTCGCCACACAGCTGCAGGGCCGGCCGGTGCTGCGCGTGATCGTCACCCACATGCACCCGGACCACATCGGCCTGGCGCACTGGCTCACGGCGCGCTGGCAGTGCCGGCTGTGGATCAGCGCGACCGACTACGGCGTCGCCCGGCTGGCGCGCGACACGCGCGGCCAGGGCGGCGACGAGAGCGCCGAGTTCTTCGCCGCACACGGCCTGCGCGACGCCGAGACGCTGGACATCCTCGCGCGCCGGGGCAACCACTTCGCGCAGCTCGTGCCCGCCCTGCCCGACAGCTACCGCCGCCTGCTCGACGGCCAGCTTCTGGCGATTGGCGACGCCCGCTGGCGCTGCATCGCCGGCTACGGCCACGCGCCGGAGCACATCTCGCTGCACGACGCCGCCGCCGGCGTGCTGGTGGCCGGCGACATGGTGCTGCCCCGCATCAGCACCAACGTGGGCGTCAGCAGCAGCGAGCCGGAGGGCGACCCGCTGCCCCTCTACCTGGACTCGATCGCCCGGGTGGCGGCCGAGCTGCCGGCCGGCACGCTGGTGCTGCCGTCCCACGGCCGGCCCTTCCGGGGCCTGCACACCCGCGTGGCCCAGCTGCGCCAGCACCATGACGAGCGCCTGGCCGACGTGCTGGCGGCGCTGCAGGCAGCGCCCGCCACCGCGGCCGAGATGCTGCCGGTGCTGTTCCGGCGGCCGCTCGACGCGCACCAGACCACCTTCGCAATGGCGGAAGCGCTGGCGCACCTGCACATGCTGTGGCACGGCGGCCGGCTGGAGCGCGGGCGCGGGGCCGACGGGGTGTACCGGTTCGCCCGCAGAATGCCGGCATGACGCCCCCTGACGACCCGCACGCCATCCGGGACCTGGCCGCCCTCGAGGCGCTGTTCGGCACCCCCAGCGAGGCCGCGCTGCGCAAGGAAGCCAGCCACCTCCACCCGGTCTACCGGCAGTGGATCGAGGCCTCGCCCTTCGCCGTGCTGGCCACGATCGGCCCCGGTGGGCTGGATGCCTCGCCGCGCGGCGATCCGGCGCCGCTGGTGGCGGTGCAGGACGAGCGCACCTTGCTGCTGCCCGAGCGCCGCGGCAACCACCGGATCGACAGCCTGCGCAACATCCTGGCCGATCCGCGCGTGGCGCTGCTGTTCCTGATCCCCGGCGTGGGCGAGACGCTGCGCGTCAACGGCCGCGCACGCATCACCGTGGAGCCGGTGCTGATGCAGCGCCTGGCGATGGCCGGCAAGCCGCCGCAATGCGTGATCGAGATCGCCATCGACACGGTGTTCTTCCAGTGCGCGCGGGCGATGCAGCGTTCATCGCTGTGGGCCCCGGCCGCCGCCGGGCGCCGGGCCGACGTGCCGAGCGCGGGCGCGATGCTGGCCGCCCTCACCGAGTCGGCCATCGACGGCGCCGCCTACGATCGCGAGCTGCCGGCGCGCCAGCGCACGACGTTGTACTGACGGTCCGCCAGGCCGTCCGCGCCGCCGCGCCGCGCCGCGCCGCGCTTCAGTGCGGCCGCCAGCGGCCGACAACCCTCGAAGCCGTAGCCATCACCCCCTTCCGACGTGAACCGACACCCCGCCCCGACCCTGCTGGTCCTGCTGCTGGCCTGCGCGACAGAGGCCGGCGCAGGCCGGCCGATGCTGCTGGAGGACGCGGATGTCGACGACGCCGGCAGCGCGCAGGTGGAGGCCTGGCATGCAAGAGAGGCCGGCGGCAGCCGCAGCTGGACCGTGGCGCCCTCCTTCACGCCGTGGCGCGGGGTGGAACTGGGCCTGGCCCGCAGCCGCGACACGACGGACCGCACCGACACCACCGAGCTGCAGGCCAAGTTCGGCCTCCCCGGCAGACGCCCGGACGGCGCCTGCCGCCACGCGGTGGTGATCGGCGCCTCGCACACCGGCGGCGAGCGGGGCGCGACGTACCTCGTCAACGGCGCCGCGAGCTGCGATGCCGGGCCGGGAACACTGCACCTCAACCTGGGCGCGAGCCGCGGCCGTTCGGGGCCGACGCTGCCCGGCGCCGGCGTGGCGTGGGAACACGCATTGGGCGCCACCACCGCGCACGCCGAGTGGCTGGTCCAGCGCCATGCCAAGCCCACCGCCAACCTCGGCCTGCGCCGCGAGATCGCCGAAGGCCTGCAGATCGACGGCAGCGTGGGCCGCAGCGGCGGCACGACGCTGTTCAGCCTCGGCCTGGCCTACGGCTTCTGACGGCCGCGGCGCCCCGGGTGCTCAGCGCCCGGCCGCTTCCGTCGTCCGCCACAGGCCCGAGGGCAACGGCGGCCCGCTGCGCAGCTCGGCCAGGAAGATCTGCTCGACCTGCGCGACGATGCGGTCCCAGCCGTGTTCGCAGACCGCCTCGCGCGCCCGCCGCCCGAGGCCCCGCGCGGCCGGCAGGTCGTTCACCAGCCGCAGGGCCTGGCGCACGAAGCTGTCGGCATCGCCCGGCGGCGCCAGCAGGCCGTTGTCGCCGTGGCGGATCAGCCGGCCCGCGGCCGCCTCGTCGAAGGCCAGCACCGGCAGGGCGCTGGCCATCGCCTCCGGCGTCACGTTGCCGTAGGTCTCTGTGAGGCTCGGAAACAGGAACAGGTCGCCCGACGCATAGTGCGCCGCGAGGTCGTCGCCGCGGCGCTCGCCAACGAAGACGGCCCCGGGCAGGCGATGCTGCAGCTCGCGGCGCATCGGGCCGTCGCCCACCAGCACCAGCCGCAGCGCGGGGGCGTCGCGGCGCATCGCCTCGAAGGCACGCGCCAGCAGGTCGAGGTTCTTCTCCGGCGCCAGCCGGCCCACGTACAGCGCGACCGGCTGGCCGGGCCGCACGCCCCAGGTGGCGCGCAGGGCCTCGCTGCGGCAGGCCGGATCGAAGCGCTGCGTATCGACGCCCCGCGGCACCACGCGCAGGCCGCGGAAGCCGGCGGCCTCGAGCGCGCCGCGCAGCGCCTCGGTCGGCACCATCGTGCACCGGGTGCGGTTATGGAACCGGCGCAGGTAGGCCATGATGGGCCGGTGCAGCCAGCCCACGCCGTAGTGCCTGCTGTAGGCGTGGAAGTTGGTGCGGAAGTCCGAGCACACCGGCAGCCCGAGTCGCCGCGCCGCCTGCAGGGCCGACCAGCCGAGCGGCCCCTCGGTGGCGATGTGCACGATGTCGGGCCGCTTCAGCGCCCACAGCGCGGCCAGCGCCTTCCTCGACGGCACGCCCATCTTCAGGTGCGGGTAGCGCGGGATGGGCAGGCCGCGCATCAGCACCTGCTCGCAGCGCGGCTCGGCCTGCGCCTCGCCCGGCGCATCGGCAGCCTGCCGGGGCCGCACGAGCTGCACGGCGTGCTGGCGCGCCCGCAGCCCCTCGACCACCTGCGCGATCGTGCTCGCCACGCCGTTGACCTCTGGCGGGTAGGTCTCGGTGACGACCGCGATGCGCAGCAGGCGCCGCGCAGGCAGGAACTCGTCGACGGCGAGGGCGGATGCGGCTTGCTCGAAGCCTTCGGGGGCGGCGGCCATGCCCGGCATGCTGACGGCGCAGCGCAACAGTTCGATGACGGTTGTGCGGCAGCCCCGTGGCAGTGCCCTGCGGTGACGCGATTCCGACGCGAAGCCGTCACGGTGCGTTCATGGGCGCTGTCCACCATGCGGCCACCTTGTGATCCTGAGGAGGACCTCGCATGAACGGCCTGAACGGTTTCCTGCAAGAGCTGGCCAAGCAGCGCTGGGACGACCACCGCTACTACCACCACAGCCGCATCAACCAGACGCTGCACCTCGTCAGCGCCATCAGCTTCGTGTGCGCCTACGCGTTGCTGTTCGTCGATCCGGCGATGGCCGCGCTGCTGGGCTGGACGGTGTCGATGACGACGCGCCAGGCCGGCCACTTCTTCTTCGAGCCCAGGGGCTACGACCACGTCAACCGGGCGACCCACGCGCACAAGGAAGACATCAAGGTCGGCTACAACCTGCGCCGCAAGGTCGTGCTGATGGCGCTGTGGGTGGTGCTGCCGTTGCTGCTGTGGGTGCAGCCCTCGGTGTTCGGCCTGATCGCGCCGGCCACCGACTTCGGCGGCTACCTGCACGACCTCGGCCTGGCGTGGCTCGCGCTCGGTGCCGGCGGCCTCGTGTTCCGCACGCTGCACCTCTTCGTCATCGCCGACATGCGCACCGGGCTGGTGTGGATGACCAAGATCCTCACCGATCCCTTCCACGACATCTGGCTCTACCACAAGGCCCCGCTGGCGCTGCTGCGCGGCGAGCGCATCGACCCGATGCACCACGTCTGAGGCCGGCGCGGCGCGCCGCCGCGGGGCGGGCGCCGCCGGTTCAGGCCCCGCCGAAACGCCGCGCGAGCATCTCGCGCAGCAGCCCACGGCGGATCGCGCGGTTGGTCAGCTTCTCGTCATGCCACCACCATCCATCGGCCTGCATCGCCGTCGCGGCAGCCACGAAGCGCTGCACCACCGCATCGAAGTCGGCGTCGCCGTAGTTGAGGCTGAAGATCAGACGCCCGCTGCCCACCCAGCTCAGCGCCAGGCCGTGCGCCCGCAGGTAGAACTGCAGCATCCAGTTGTAGCGCGAGGGCTCGGTGTAGGTCACCGTCCAGATCGACGACAGGTGGGCCACGCGCACCGGCACGCCGGCCGCCTCGAGCTGCGTGTTCATTGT
This sequence comes from Aquincola agrisoli, assembly GCF_036621135.1. Lineage (NCBI taxonomy): Bacteria > Pseudomonadati > Pseudomonadota > Betaproteobacteria > Burkholderiales > Sphaerotilaceae > Aquincola > Aquincola agrisoli. The sequence continues at coordinate 41,513 of NZ_JAZIBG010000024.1, read as the reverse complement.
CGCGGCGCGCCGGTGCCAGCGCTCGTCCAGGCCTTCGTAGATCGCCTGCACCTCGGGCGTCTCGATCTGTTCCAGGAACACCTGCATCGCGCCCATCACGTAGGGGTGCGTGTTGAAGGTACCGCGGGCGAAGCAGATGTCGGCCGGGCGGTCGTCGCGGTAGCGGCGCATCAGCGCCGCGCGGCCGCAGACCACGCCCACCGGCAGGCCGCCGCCCAGCGTCTTGCCGTAGGTGACCATGTCGGCCTTCACGCCGAAGTATTCCTGCGCGCCGCCGGGCGCCAGGCGGAAGCCGACGAACACCTCGTCGAAGATCAGCACGATGCCGCGCTCGGTGCACACCTCGCGCAGCCGTTTCAGCCAGCTCGTATAGGCGATGCGATCAAAGTGCGCGCGCCGGCCGCTGTCGACCAGCGACGAATCGCCCGGCGCACCGCTGTTCGGGTGCAGGCCCTGCAGCGGGTTGACCAGCACGCAGGCGATGTCGCGGCGCGTGCGCAGCACCTGCAGCGTGCGCTCGTCCATGTCCTTCAGCGTGTAGGTCTGTCGCGGCGGCAGCGGGTTGCCGGGGCCGGGCTGCACGTCTTCCCACCAGCCGTGGTACGCGCCGCAGAAACGCACCAGGTGCGAGCGGCCCGTGTGGTAGCGCGCCAGGCGCACGGCCTGCATCACGGCCTCGGTGCCCGACATGTGGAACGACACCTCGTCGAGCCCGGAGATCTCGCGCAGCCGCTGCACGTTGGCGGCCACGCAGGGGTGGTAGGCGCCCAGCACCGGGCCGAGCGCCTGCACGCGCGCGCTGCCTTCGGCGATGCAGTGCTTGTAGAAGTCGACGCCGAACACGTTGACGCCGTAGGAGCCGGTCAGGTCGAAGAAGGTGTTGCCGTCGAGGTCGGTCACGGTCACGCCGTCGGCACGCTGCACGAAGCTGCCGATCTCCAGGTGCTCGCGCAGGAACGCGCCGTACTGGAACGGCACGCGGTACGCCGAGGTGAACTGCATGTCCGAGATGCCGGGCTTGGCCTGCGCGGTGAGCGCCGCGGTGCGGGGGTGGCGCTGGCGGTACAGCGCCGACAGCGCCGCGAAGCCCGCACGCCGGCGGGCCACCACCTCGGGCGGCGCGTCGTCGGAGCCAAAGAAGCGCACCTCGTCGTACGCGTAGCCCGGCACCCACGACGCGATGCGCTTGGCCATGCGCGAGTGCCCCGCCAGCGAGCGGTGCTTGGCCTTCGACAACGCCAGCCGCTGCTTGGCGCGCGGCAGCACAGCCAGCGCCGCGAGGGCGGCGGCCGCCAGGGTGGTCATCACAAATGTTTCGTTCATGGGCTCGCCGAAGAGTGAAGCCCGCTGTCTAACCGTCTGCTTTGACAACCTCATGAACATGAAGACCCTGAGAGACCGCGTGCTGATGCAGGAGGACCTCAATTTCCTGCTCACCAACCGCGTGCCGCGCATCGCGCTCACCCGCTTCATGGGCTGGTTCAGCCAGCTGCGCAGCCCGCTGGTGCGCGACACCTCCATCGCCATATGGAAGCTCTTCGCCGACCTCGACCTGAGCGATGCGAAGAAGCAGCGCTTCGAGAGCCTGCACGACTGCTTCATCCGCGAGCTGCGGCCCGGCGCGCGCCGCGTCGACGCCGACCCGGCGGTGATGACGAGCCCGAGCGACGGCATCGTCGGCGCCTGCGGCCCGGTGGAGGGCACGCGCGTGTTCCAGGCCAAGGGCTTCCCGTATGAGCTGGAGGAGCTGTTCGGCGGCGGCCCCGGCGGCGGCAACGTGCAGGCCCGCGAACTGGCCGAGCGCTACCGCGACGGGTGCTACGTCACGCTGCGGCTCACGTCGAGCATGTACCACCGCTTCCATGCGCCGCACGACGGCACGGTGGAGCACGTCACCTACCTGTCGGGCGACACCTGGAACGTGAACCCGATCGCGCTGAAGCGCGTGGAAAGGCTCTTTTGCCGCAACGAGCGCGCGCTGATCCGGCTGCGGCTGGATGCCGGGCAGCACCTCGTCACGCTGGTGCCGGTGGCGGCCATCCTGGTCGCCAGCATCCGGCTGCATGTGCTCGATGTGCTGCTGCGCATGAAGGCGCCCGGCCCGCACCACTGGCGCTGCCATGCGCCGCAGGCCAAGGGGCAGGAGATGGGCTGGTTCCAGCATGGCTCGACGATCCTCGTGTTCGCGCCCCGGGGCTTCAGGCTGGCCGAGGGCATCGAGAACGGACGCACGATCCGCATGGGCGAGCCGCTGATGCGGCTGCCGGAGGCGGCGTGGTGAAGACGGTCGACCTCGTCTACTTCGACGCCGGCGGCGGCCACCGCGCCGCGGCCCATGCGCTGGAAGCCGTGATGCGCGAGCAGCAGCGGCCGTGGAATGTGCGCCTGGTGCACCTGCGCGAGGTGCTCGATCCGCAAGGCCACTTCCGCAAGGTCATGGGCTTCGACCCGGAGGACTTCTACAACCAGCGGCTGGCGCGCGGCTGGACGATCGGCCTCGCGCAGGAGCTGAAGCTGCTGCAGGGCCTGATCCGCATGGGCCACGGGCCGATGCTGCGGCTGCTGCAGCCGCACTGGGCCCGCACCGAGCCGGACCTCGTCGTCTCGCTGGTGCCGAACTTCAACCGCGTGCTGTGCGAGAGCGTCGCGCGGGCGCTGCCCGGCGTGCCCTACCTCACCGTGATGACCGACCTGGCCGACCATCCGCCGCACTTCTGGGTGGAGCCCACGGTGCCGCAGCACCTGGCCTGCGGCACCGCGCACGCGCTGGCGCAGGCCCGTGCGCAGGGCGTACCGGCGGCGCGGCTGCACGCGGTGTCGGGCATGCTGCTGCGCCCGGGCTTCTACGCAGCGCCGCCCGCCGACCGCGTGGCGGCGCGGGCCGCGGCCGGGCTCGATGCCGATCGACCCGTGGGCGTGGTGATGTTCGGCGGCCACGGCTCGAAGGCGATGCTGTCGATCGCGCGGCGGCTGCCCGACACGCCGCTGATCCTGATGTGCGGCCACAACGCGGCGCTGGCGCAGCGGCTGCGCGACCAGCCGGCGCGGGCACCCCGGGTGGTGGTCGGGTTCACGCGCGACGTGCCGCACTGGCTGGACCTGGCCGACTTCTTCATCGGCAAGCCGGGCCCGGGCAGCCTGAGCGAAGCGGTGCAGCGCGGCCTGCCGGTGATCACGGTGCGCAATGCCTTCACGATGCCGCAGGAGCGCTTCAACACCGACTGGGTGCGGGCGCAGGGGCTGGGGCTGGTGATCGAGCGCTTCGGGCAGGTGGCCGGCGCCGTCGAGGCACTGACAGCCCGGCTGCCGGCGCTGCGCGCCGCGGTGCAGCAGGTGGAGAACCGGGCGCTGTTCGAGGTGACCGATCTGGTGGCGCACCTGCTGGGCGAGGCAGATGGGGCGGTGGGGTCGGTGGACGGGCTGTTGGGGGCCGGGGCTGTGTCGTCGGGCGTGGTGTGAGGTTGGGTTTGGGTTTGCGTTTGGGTTGGTCGGGCAGGGCGCGGCAGGCGGAGCCCGGTGGGGGCTCATGCTGGGGTGGTCGGCCCGCTGGGCCGACTCCGCTGCGATGCTCGAGCCGAGGTCGTGCCGCAGAACTCGCTTCGTTCACTGACGTTCACTGCGCTCAAACAGGCTGCGGCCAGTCAGAGGTTGAAGCGCGCTGCGCGCGCCGACCTCGGCCCTGCGCTTCTCGCCACCCCAGAAATCGCCCCACCGGGCACCGCCTGCCGCGCCGGCACCGGCGGTTCTGATGGCGGAGAACCCCCTTCGTGCGCTCTGGGGTATACGAGGCGCAGCGAGTTCGCCAGCCGCCCAGGCGACCGAGCAACGCAGGGCAGTCGGCGCTTTGCGCCGACCGCCTCGGTCGCACGCCCCGCCCAGCCCGCACACCCCGCAGCACCCGCCGAGCACAACCAGAAGCACCCTAACCAACCCACCCTCGCACAGCAGCGACAATCCCGCGGATGTACGCCCTGTTTGAAGAATCCGGCAAGTTCCTGGCCGGCCGTGTGATGTCCGAAGCCGAAAGCTCGATGCAGATCGAGCTCGACTCGGGCAAGCGTGTCAAGGCCAAGGCCGCCAACGTGCTGCTGAAGTTCGACAAGCCCGCACCGGCCGAGCTGATGGCCGCGGCCCAGCGCCTGGCGCCCGACATCGATCTCGACCTCGCCTGGGAGTTCGCGCCCGAAGGCGAGTTCGGCTTCGCGGACCTGGCACGCGACTACTTCGATGCCAAGGCCGGCGTCGAGCAGCAGGCCGCGGCGCTGTTCCGGCTGTTCGAAGCGCCGCACTACTTCCGCCGCCTCGGCAAGGGCCTGTTCAAGAAGGCGCCCGAGGAGACGGTGAAGGCCGCCCTGCTCGGCATCGAGCGCAAGAAGCAGCAGGCCGCGCAGATCGAGGCCTGGGCCGCCGAGCTGGCCGAAGGCGGCTGCCCGCAGCCGATCCAGGAGCAGCTCTACAAGATCCTCTTCAAGCCCGACAAGAACGGCCCCGAGTACAAGGCCGTGGTCGAGGCCTCGCGCCGCTCGCAGCGCGCGCCGCTCGACCTGCTGAAGGCGGCCGGCGCGATCCGCAGCCCCTACCAGTTCCACTGGCGGCGCTTCCTGTTCGAGCAGTTCCCCAAGGGCACCGGCTTCCCCGCGCTGGAGGCGCCGGCCATCGCCGAGCCGCTGCCGCTGGCGCCGGTGCAGGCGTTCTCGATCGACGATTCGGCCACGACCGAGATCGACGACGCGCTGTCGGTGCAGGGCCTGGGCACGGGCACCGTGGTGTTCGGCATCCACATCGCCGCGCCGGGCCTGGCCATCGCGCCGGGCGGCGCGATCGACAAGGTGGCCGCCGAGCGCCTGTCCACCGTCTACATGCCGGGCTGGAAGCTGACGATGCTGCCGGACGAGGTGGTGCAGCGCTACACGCTCACCGAAGGCCAGGACTGCCCGGCCGTGAGCCTGTACGTGACGATGGACGAGGCCACGCTGGAAGTGCGCGGCAGCGAGACGAAGCTGGAGCGCGTGCCCATCGCCGCCAACCTGCGCCACGACCAGCTCGACGACGTCGTCACCGAGGCCTCCCTCACCGGCGAGGCTCCCGCGGGCTATGCGTTCGCGCCCGAGCTGGCCTTCGGCTTCCGGCTCGCCCGGCACCTGAAGGCGCAGCGCGAGGTGGTGCGCGGCAAGCCGGAAACCTTCAACCGTCCCGACTACAACTTCAGGCTGGAGGGCAACACCGCCGAGCCCGAGGGCAGCGAGACGGTGAAGATCAGCACCCGCCGCCGCGGCGCGCCGCTCGACCTGATCGTGGCCGAGGCAATGATCCTCGCCAACAGCACCTGGGGCGGCTGGCTGTCGTCGTGCGGCGTGCCGGGCATCTACCGCAGCCAGGCCAGCCTGGCGCCCGGCATCAAGGTGCGCATGGGCACCAAGCCGGCACCGCACGCGGGCATGGGCGTCGCGCAGTACACCTGGGCCACCTCGCCGCTGCGGCGCTACGTCGACCTGGTGAACCAGTGGCAGATCATCGCGTGCGCCCGCCACGGCCGCACCGCCGCGCTGGCCGCGCCGTTCAAGCCGAAGGACTCGCAGCTCTTCTCGGTCATCTCGTCGTTCGACGCGGCCTACGCCGCCTACAACGACTTCCAGCACGGCATCGAGCGCTACTGGACGCTGCGCTGGCTGGAACAGAACGGCATCACCGAGCTCGACGCTGCGGTGATGAAGGACGGCCTGGTGCGCGCCGACACGCTGCCGCTGGTCTTCCGCGCGCTGGGCTGCGAGAACCTGCCCCGCGGCGCGCACGTGCGCGTACGGCTCACCGGCACCGACCTGCTCACCCTCGACCTGCACGCCACGCTGGTGGCCCGCCTCGACGACACCGTGCCTGGCGTGGCCGCCGAATCGGAAGCCGAGGTCGACGAGGAACTGGCCGAGGCCGCGCCGCTGTCGCTCGCGATCGACATGGCCGACGGCGAGGCCGGCGACGCAGCGTCGGGCCGTTCGGAGGACGCCGCCTCGCCGGCGGCATGAGTGCACCGTGGCGGCGCAGCGCGATCGCGGCGGCCGCCGCTGGCGTGCCCGGTGGGGCGCCCTCCACTGGGCCCTGCTGGCCTCGGTCGGCGTGCACGCCGGGCTGCTCGGCGTGCAGGTGGCGCAGCCCTCGGCGTGGCTGCAGCGCATGGGCGATTCGCCGCTGGAAGTGATCCTCGTGAACGCCCGCGCGCCCGAGCCGCCGGCGCAGGTCCAGGCCCTCGCGCAGGCCTCGCTGGCCGGCGGCGGCGACGCGGCCCGGGGCCGCGCCACGTCGCCGCTGCCGCCGACGCTGCAGGTGGAGCCGGGCGACGCCTCGGACACCCGCCAGCGCCGCATCCAGCAGATGCAGACGCAGCAGCAGCAACTGCTCGCCGAGGTGCGGCGTGAACTCGCGCTGCTGCCGCCGCCCGACCCGCGCCGCGATGCCGGGACGCAGGACGGCGACGCGCAGGACGAACGGCGGCGCCAGATGCTGCGGCTGCTGGCCGAGATCGAAACCCGCATCAACCAGCAGAACGCGGAACCGCGCCGCCGCTACATCAGCCCCGCCACGCGCGAGGTGACCTACGCCACCTACTACGACCGGCTGCGCCGCCGCATCGAGGAACGCGGCACGCGCAACTTCCCCCGCTACCAGGGCCGCAAGCTGTACGGCGAGCTGACGATGAACGTGACCGTCGACGCGCTCGGCCGCGTGGTCGACGCCGAGGTGCTGCGCTCCTCGGGCAACCGGCAGCTCGACCAGCGCGCCGTGGCGATCGTGCACGCCGCCGCGCCCTTCGGCCGCTTCAACCCCGCCATGCAGCGCGAGGCCGACGAGATCGTCGTCACCTCCCGCTTCCGATTCACCCGCGACGACGGGCTGGAAACGACACTCTCCGCCAAGGAGCCGTCGAACCGCGCGCCCGCCACCCGACCATGACCGCACCCGCCTTCGACCTCTACGCCGTGATCGGCAACCCGATCCAGCACAGCCAGTCGCCCTTCATCCACGCCGCCTTCGCCCGGCAGACCGGCGAACGCCTTGAGTACACCCGCGTGCTGAGCCCGTTCGACGGCTTCCGCGCGACCGTGGAGGCCTTCGCCGCCCAAGGCGGGCGCGGCTGCAACGTGACGGTGCCCTTCAAGCTCGAAGCGCCGGGGCTGGCCGCCCGCGTGAGCGACCGCGCGGCCCTGGCAGGCGCCGCCAACGTGCTGGACCTGCGCGCCGACGGCTGGCTCGCGGACAACACCGACGGCGTCGGGCTGGTGCGCGACATTGACACCGCCGGCATGCCGATCGCCGGCCGTCGCGTGCTGCTGATCGGCGCCGGCGGCGCCGCGGCCGGGGTGCTGGGTCCGCTGATCGAGGCCCGCCCGCACGAGATCGTGGTGGCCAACCGCACGCCTGCGAACGCGGTGTCGCTGGCCGGCCGGCATGCAGGCTGGGCCACCCGCCACGGCGTGGCGCTGCAGGCGGGCGGCCTGTCCGATCCGCAGGGCCGGTTCGACATCGTGCTCAACAGCAGCGCCAGCAGCCTGCAGGGCGCCCCGGTCCCGGTGAGCGCCGGCGTGCTGGCACCGGGCGCGCTGGCCATCGACCTGATGTACGGCGCGGCGGCGCAGCCCTTCCTCGACTGGGCCCGGGCCCACGGGGCGCAGGCGCGCGACGGGCTGGGCATGCTGGTGGAACAGGCTGCCGAGGCCTTCCACTTCTGGCGCGGCGTGCGACCGCAGACGGCGCCGGTGCTCGCCGCGCTGCGCGACGCGCTGAACGCCGCCGCCAAGCCATGAAGCACCTGGGCCGGCTGCTGGGGCTGGCAGTGGTCTGCCTGATCGCGCTGCAGCTCTACTTCGTGCTGCGCATCGCGCTGATGGCCGTGGTCGACCCGCAGTCCACCAGCTTCCAGCGCAGCGAGGCGCGGCGGCTGCTGGGCGAGACGGGCCGCATCGAGTGGAGCCAGCAGTGGGTGCCGTACGACCGCATCGCGCCGTCGCTCAAGCGCGCGGTGATCGCGAGCGAGGACGCCAGCTTCGTCGACCACGGCGGCGTCGACTGGGACGCGATCGAGAAGGCCTGGGACCGCAACCTGCGCGCCGAGGCCCGTGCCGAGAAGCTCAACCAGCAGTTGCAGCGCCAGGGCAAGGCCGCCGCGCGCACGGCGGCGCCCGCCCCGCAGCCGCGCATCGTCGGCGGCTCGACCATCACCCAGCAGCTCGCGAAGAACCTGTTCCTCTCGCCCGAGCGCACCACGCTGCGCAAGGGCCAGGAACTGGCCATCACCTACATGCTGGAGACCTTGCTCGGCAAGCAGCGCATCCTGGAGATCTACCTCAACAACGTCGAGTGGGGCGAGGGCGTCTTCGGGGCGCAGGCCGCGGCGCGGCACTACTTCCGCGTCGACGCCTCCCAGCTGGGCACCCTGCCGGCGGCGCGCCTGGCGGTGATGCTGCCGGCGCCCAAGCGCTTCGAGAAGCGGCCCGGCTCGCCGTACATCGTCGGCCGGGCGGGGACGGTCGCCGCACGCATGGGCGCGGTGGATCTGCCCTGACGGGCGCAGCCGCGGCACCGTCCCTATGATGCGCGGTCGCCGACCCGGCACGAGGAAACGCACGCGATGAACGAATCCCTGTCCGCCGACATCGCGGCCACCGCCGCCCGCCTCGTCGTCGAGGAGGGCATGGAGTACGGCCCGGCCAAGCGCAAGGCAGCCCGCACGCTCGGGCGCAGCCGCCCGTCCGACCTGCCGAGCAACGACGCGGTGGAAGACGCGGTGCGCGAATACATCTCGGTGTTCTGCGCCGACACCCAGCCCGCGGAACTCGCGGCGCTGCGCGGCCTGGCGCTGCGCTGGATGGAGCGGCTGGCCGAGTTCCGCCCACACCTCTCGGGCGCCGCCTGGCGCGGCACGGCGACGCGGCTGTCGGCGCTGCACATCGACCTCTACTGCGACGACCCGAAGGCCGCGGAGATCGCTCTGGTCAACCAGGGCGTGGACTACGACGTGGGCAGCCTGCCCTCGCCGCGCGGCGGGCAGATCGACGTGCTGTCCGTCGCCAGCTTCTGCCCCGTGCTGCGCGAGCAGGTGACGCTCTTCCTCGCGGTGCGCGACCTGGACGACGTGCGCGGCGCCCTGAAGCCCGACGCCACCGGCCGCACGCTGCGGGGCGACCTGGGCGCGCTGCGCCGGCGCATGGCCGAGGACGCCGGGGAGCCTGCGGCCGGGGGGACAATCACCGGATGAACCGACGCACTACCTTGTTCGCCGGCGTGGCGGCCGCCGCCGCGGCGGCCGGCGCCGGCTTCGCCTGGTGGCGGCTGCAGCCGGGGCCGGTCTCGGCCGAGGCCGGCGCCCTGTGGAACCTGCGCTTCGCCCAGCCCGACGGCGGCGAGCTGGTGATGGCCTCGCTGCGCGGCCAGCCGCTGGTGCTCAACTTCTGGGCCACCTGGTGCCCGCCCTGCGTGAAGGAGCTGCCGCAGATCGACCGCTTCCATCGCGACTTCTCCGGCCAGGGCTGGCGGGTGGTGGGGCTGGCGGTGGACGGCCCCACACCGGTCCGGGAGTTCCTGCGCCGCCAGCCGCTGGGCTTCCCGGTGGGGCTGGCCGGGCTCGAAGGCACCGACCTCTCCCGGCAGCTCGGCAACAGCACCGGCGCCCTGCCCTTCACGGTCGTCTTCGACCGCCAGGGCCGCCCGACGCGCCGCAAGCTCGGCGAAACCAGCTACGAAGAGCTTGCAGCCTGGGCCAACGCCTAACATCCTTTTATTTTTCGTCAACACCAGGCAACAGTGGATAAAGCGCGTAAAGTTCGCTCCCCGCGTCCTGTTCCCGGCCCTGTTGTGCCGATGCCACGCGGAAGGGCCGAACGCCGGTGATGCCGGCCAGATCGCCTCACAACCCGACTTGATCGCGCGTGAAGCCGGCAAACGTGCTGGATGTCGCTGCAGGAGAACAAACACATGGATCTGCGCAAGCTGAAGACGCTCATCGACCTCGTGTCCGAGTCGAACATCTCGGAGCTGGAGATCACCGAAGCCGATGGCAAGGTGCGCATCGTCAAGGCCGACCCGCGCGCCGCCGCGGCAGCCGCCGTGCCGCTCGCCGCGGCACCGGCACCCGCACCGGCCGCCGCCCCTGCTGCGGCCACCGCGGCCGCGCCGGCCCCGGCCGAAGCACCGGCCGAGCCGGCGGGCCACGTCGTGAAGTCGCCGATGGTGGGCACCTTTTATTCCGCGTCGAGCCCGGGCGCCAAGCCGATGGCCGAGGTCGGCCAGCAGATCAAGGAGGGCGAGGCCCTCTGCATCATCGAGGCGATGAAGATCATGAACGAGATCGAGGCCGACAAGAGCGGCACGATCACCAAGATCCTGGTCGAGAACGGCCAGGCCGTCGAGTTCGGCCAGCCGCTGTTCATCATCGAGTAAGGCTCGCTCGATGTTCAAGAAACTGCTCATAGCCAATCGCGGGGAGATCGCCCTGCGCATCCAGCGCGCCTGCCGCGAGATGGGCGTGAAGTCGGTCGTCGTCTACTCCGAGGCCGACCGCGACGCCAAGTACGTGAAGCTGGCCGACGAGGCGGTGTGCATCGGCCCGGCGCCCTCGGCGCAGAGCTACCTCAACATGCCGGCGATCATCTCGACCGCCGAAGTCACCGACGCGGAAGCGATCCATCCCGGCTACGGCTTCCTGTCGGAGAACGCCGATTTCGCCGAGCGCGTCGAGAAGAGCGGCTTCGTGTTCATCGGCCCGACGCCGGAATCGATCCGCATCATGGGTGACAAGGTCTCGGCCAAGCAGGCCATGATCAAGTCGGGCGTGCCCTGCGTGCCGGGCTCGGAGGGCGCCCTGCCCGACGACCCGAAGGAGATCATCAAGATCGCCCGTGCGGTCGGCTACCCGGTGATCATCAAGGCCGCCGGCGGCGGCGGCGGCCGCGGCATGCGGGTGGTGCACACCGAGGCGGCGCTGATCCATGCGGTGCAGACGACGCGCAGCGAGGCGGGCGCGGCCTTCGGCAACCCGGCGGTGTACATGGAGAAGTTCCTCCAGAACCCCCGCCACATCGAGATCCAGGTGCTCGCCGACTCGCACCGCAACGCAGTGTGGCTGGGCGAGCGCGACTGCTCCATGCAGCGCCGCCACCAGAAGATCATCGAGGAGGCGCCGGCGCCGGGCATCCCGCGCCGCACGATCGAGCGCATCGGCGAGCGCTGCGCCGCGGCCTGCAAGAAGATCGGCTACCGCGGCGCCGGCACGTTCGAGTTCCTGTACGAGAACGGCGAGTTCTACTTCATCGAGATGAACACACGGGTGCAGGTCGAGCACCCGGTGACCGAGATGGTGTCCGGCGTCGACATCGTGCAGATGCAGATCCGCGTGGCCGCTGGCGAGAAGCTGCCGTTCGCGCAGCGCCAGATCCAGATGCGCGGCCATGCGATCGAAGTGCGCCTGAACGCCGAGAACCCCTACAACTTCGTGCCCTCGCCGGGCCGCATCACCGCCTGGCACGCCCCCGGCGGCCCCGGCGTGCGGGTCGACACGCACATCTACACGAACTACTTCGTGCCGCCGAACTACGACTCGATGGTCGGCAAGATCATCGTGCACGGCGATACGCGCGAGCAGGCCCTGGCCCGCATGCGCACCGCGCTCGACGAGACCGTGGTCGAAGGCATCCAGACCAACATCCCGCTGCACCGCGAGCTGATGGTCGACGCAAAGTTCGTCGAGGGCGGCACCAGCATCCACTACCTCGAAGGCTGGCTCGAGGCGCACAAGCGCTGAGCGCCGCGGGAATCCTGCGATGCATGAACTCGTCCTGCGTGCGCCGGAAGCGTTGGTGGAAACCGTCTCCGACGCCCTGATGCTGGAGCTGGAGGCGCTGTCGGTCTCGGTGGAGGACGCGGACGCCGACAGCGATGCCGAACAGGCCCTCTTCGGCGAGCCCGGCATGCCCGCGCCCCGGCCCGGCTGGCAGCGCTCGACGCTGCGCGTGCTGTTCCCCGACGAGGCGCAGGCCACCGAAGCCGCGACGCTGCTGCTGGCGCAGGACTGGGCCGCCGGGGTCCATGTGCAGGGCCTGCAGCCCGTGCCCGACGAAGACTGGGTGCGGCTGACACAGTCGCAGTTCACGCCCGTCGAGATCACGCCGGCGTTCTGGATCGTCCCCAGCTGGCACGAGCCGCCGGCCGGAGCGCAGCAGGTCATCCGGCTCGACCCGGGCCTCGCCTTCGGCACCGGCACCCATCCCACCACGCGCATGTGCCTGCGGTGGATCGCACGGCAGGCGCACGGGCGCAGCGCCGGCTGGACGCGCGTGCTCGACTACGGCTGCGGCTCGGGCATCCTCGCCATCGGCGCCGCCCTCCATGGCGCCCGCGGGATCGACGCGTGCGACATCGACCCGGCGGCCGTGGTGTCCACCGAGGCCAACGCGCAGGCCAACGGCGTGGCGCTCCAAGCCGGCCTGCCCGACGTGGCCCGGGGCAGTTATCCGCTGGTGCTGGCCAACATCCTCGCCACGCCGCTGAAGCTGCTGGCGCCGCTGCTGTGCGGCCATGTCGCGCCGGGCGGCGACCTGGTGCTCGCCGGCATCCTCGAACGCCAGGCCGACGAGCTGACCGAGGCCTACCGCCCCTGGTGCACGCTGGCGGTGCAAGACCACGAAGACGGCTGGGTGCTGATGACCGCCCGGTTCGACCGTTAGATGAGCCACCGGAGCTAGCCGATGAGCCTCGCAACGCGCTGCGGCCAGTGCGGCACGGTCTTCCGTGTCGTCGAGGACCAGCTCAAGGTCTCCGAGGGCTGGGTGCGTTGCGGACGCTGCGAGGCGGTGTTCAACGCACTCGAGTCCCTGTTCGATCTGGACCAGGAGGCGCCGCCGCCGTGGCCGGGCGCCGCGGAAGAGCAGGCGCCGCAGGTGCCGACTGCGGCGCCACCGGCCGTGCCGGCGTGGGCCGGCGAGCCGCCGCGCAGCGCGGCGGTGTCGCCGCTCGAGCCACCGCCCTTCGCGCCCTCCGACATGCCGGACGACGGACTGCCGGCGTCGGCCCGCCTCGACCACCGCCCGCTGCTGCACGAGCCTGACGACGACGCCTTGCACGGCGATCCGCGCTTCGAGCCGACGCATGTGCCGCAGGACGACGCCTACGGCGAACTGGACGAGCCGCCGCTGCCGCCGCGCTCGGCTGCGCTGCCGCTGCGCGAGTCGCGCCCGGATGTGCCGCCCGCGCCGCCGCGCCCGCCCGCCTCCGTGCCGGACCCCGCACCCGCCATGCGTGCGCCCGCCGCGGCGCCGGCAGCCGCTGCGGCCTCGTCGCCGCACTTCGTCCGCCAGGCCGATCAGGCCGCGCGCTGGCGGCGCCCCGGGGTGCGCACCGCCCTGGCCGTCGCCGCAGCGCTGCTGGCGCTGCTGCTGGCAGGCCAGATGGCCGTGCGCTGGCGCGACACGCTGGCGGTGCGCTGGCCCGAATCGGCGCCGATGCTGCGGGCGCTGTGCGGCATGGCCGGCTGCGCGGTCGAGCCGCTGCGCCGCGTCGACAGCCTGGCGGTCGACAGCAGCGGCCTGGTGAAGCTCGAAGGCACCGGCAACCACTACCAATTCAGCGTCGCCCTGCGCAACCATGACCGCGTGCCGGTGATGGTGCCGGCCCTGGAGCTGACGCTCACCGATGCCCAGGGGCAGGTCGTGTCGCGCAAGGTGATGCAGGCGGCCGAGATGGGCAGCACGCGGTCGACGCTGCCGGCCGGCGCTGCGATGAACCTGCGGGGCGTGCTGGCGGCCGGCGATCGCAAGCTGTCGGGCTACACCGTCGAGATCTTCTACCCCTAACCGTCAGGAACCCCATGGCCGCCCTCATCTGCGGATCGCTCGCGTTCGACACCATCACCAACTTCCCCGGCCGCTTCGCACAGCAGATCCTGCCGGAACAGGTGCACATCCTCAACGTCTCGTTCCTCGTGCCCACGCTGCGGCGCGAGTTCGGCGGCTGCGCCGGCAACATCGGCTACACGCTGCGTGCACTGGGCGGCGACGCGGTCGTGATGGCGGCCGTCGGCACGGACGGCCAGGACTACGTGGAGCGCCTGCAGCGCCTGGGCATCGACACCTCCTGCATCCGCACCGAGGCCGAGACCTACACCGCGCAGGGCATCTGCATCACCGACCAGGACAACAACCAGATCTGGGCCTTCCACCCGGGCGCGATGAGCTTTGCGCACCGCACGGCGGTGCCGGCCCGTGCCGACCTGAAGATCGGCATCATCGCGCCCGACGGCCGCGACGCGATGCTGCAGCATGCCGAGCAGATGCATGCGGCCGGCATCCCCTTCGTGTTCGATCCCGGCCAGGGCCTGCCGATGTTCGACGGCGCCGAGTTGCGCCGCTTCGTCGACCAGGCATCGTGGGTGACCGTGAACGACTACGAAGCCCGCATGCTGTGCGAGCGCATGGGCACCGACGTGGCGGCGCTGTCGCGCTCGCACCTGAAGGGCATCGTCGTCACGCTGGCGGACCAGGGCTGCGAAGTCTGGCAGCAGGGCGAACGCACCCATGTGCCGGGCGTCGCGGCAGCGGCGGTGCTCGATCCCACCGGCTGCGGCGACGCGTTCCGCGGCGGCCTGCTGTACGGGCTGGAGCGCGGCTGGGCGCTCGACCGCTGCGCGGCGCTGGGCAATCGCGTGGGCGCGCTGAAGATCGGCAGCCAGGGCGGCCAGAACCACACCATCGACCGGTCGACGCTGGACCTCTGAGTCGGGCGGACGAAGAAAAGCCCGGCACGGGGCCGGGCTTCATGGTGTCGGGGCAGCGGCCCGAAGGCCGCCGACCTCAGGGCTTGTTGCCGGTCGGGAACGGCCAGGCGGCCGCAGGGCTCAGTGCCGTCTTGGCCGCAGGGGCAGCAGGGGCAGTGGGCGCGGCGGGCTTCTTCGCAGCCTTCTTCGCGGCGGCCTTCTTCGCAGGCGCAGCGGCGGCCTTCTTGGCGGGCGCCTTCTTGGCGGCAGCGGCCTTCTTCGCCGGAGCGGCCTTCTTGGCCGGTGCCGCCTTCTT
The DNA here is from genome assembly GCF_036621135.1 of Aquincola agrisoli. NCBI lineage: Bacteria > Pseudomonadati > Pseudomonadota > Betaproteobacteria > Burkholderiales > Sphaerotilaceae > Aquincola > Aquincola agrisoli. The sequence continues at coordinate 26,463 of NZ_JAZIBG010000024.1, read as the reverse complement.
CGCAGGCGCCGCCTTCTTGGCCGGTGCCGCCTTCTTCGCGGGCGCTGCCTTCTTGGCCGGTGCCGCCTTCTTCGCAGGCGCGGCCTTCTTGGCCGGTGCCGCCTTCTTCGCAGGCGCGGCCTTCTTGGCCGGTGCCGCCTTCTTCGCGGGCGCCGCCTTCTTGGCCGGTGCCGCCTTCTTCGCGGGTGCAGCCTTCTTCGCCGGGGCCTTCTTGGCCGCAGCCTTCTTCGCAGTTGCCATTTCAATCTCCTTGATCAAGTTGCAAACAGCACCATGCCGCTCGAGTTACAGCACGGTGGCCCACCGTCCGGAGTCTTCCAGCCTCAGGCTGGCCGCCCCGGTTCGGTGAACGGGGTGGCGACCCGTGAGCCCGGCTTCTGTGGCCTGGCTTCCCGTGTCGCGGATCTTGATCTCTTCACACCATGGAACTGTCTGCCGATCGAGGCGACGTTCAGTCCCAGCTCAATGCGCCACCGGATTGGTACTCGATGACGCGGGTTTCGAAAAAGTTTCGCTCCTTCTTCAGGTCGATCATTTCGCTCATCCACGGGAACGGGTTCTCCTCGTTCGGGAAGAGCGCATCGAGGCCGATCTGCACCGCACGCCGGTTGGCGATGTAGCGCAGGTAGCCCTTGAACATGGACGCGTTCAGACCCAGCACGCCGCGCGGCATGGTGTCTTCGGCATAGCGGTATTCGAGGTCGACGGCCTTGTTGAACAGGGCGGTGATCTCGGCCTTGAACTCCGGTGTCCAGAGGTGCGGGTTCTCGAGCTTGAGCTGGTTGATCAGGTCGATGCCGAAATTGCAGTGCATCGACTCGTCGCGCAGGATGTACTGGTACTGCTCGGCGGCGCCGGTCATCTTGTTCTGGCGGCCCAGCGCGAGGATCTGCGTGAAGCCGACGTAGAAGAAGAGGCCTTCCATCAGGCAGGCGAAGACGATCAGGCTCTTCAGCAGGGTCTGGTCGGCCTCGGGCGTGCCGGTGACGAAGTTGGGGTCCATGATCGCGTCGATGAACGGGATCAGGAACTCGTCCTTGTCGCGGATCGACTTCACCTCGTTGTAGGCGTTGAAGATCTCGCTCTCGTCGAGGCCCAGCGACTCGACGATGTATTGGTACGCGTGCGTGTGGATCGCTTCCTCGAACGCCTGGCGCAGCAGGAACTGCCGGCACTCGGGCGCCGTGATGTGGCGGTACGTGCCCAGCACGATGTTGTTGGCGGCCAGCGAATCGGCGGTGACGAAGAAGCCGAGGTTGCGCTTGATGATGCGGCGCTCGTCTTCGGTCAGGCCGTTGGGATCCTTCCATGTCGCGATGTCGCGCGACATGTTCACCTCTTGCGGCATCCAGTGGTTGGCGCACGTGGCGAGGTACTTCTCCCATGCCCACTTGTACTTGAAGGGGACGAGCTGGTTGACGTCGGTCTGGCCGTTGATGATGCGCTTGTCTGCAACATTGACACGGCGCTTGGCGGCAACCTCCGTGCCCGCGGCAGAGGCTGCTGCGGTGCGTGGGGTGGTGGTTGCGGTGGTGGAGGCTTGCACGGTTTGCAGGGCCGGCGATGCCATTGCTGCGCGGCTTGATGGAGCCATCGCGTCAGCAGTGTTCAGGGCTCTTGCGGGAGCCTTGGCTTCAACCGGTTTGTCGTCTTCCCAGACCAGCATGTAGGTACATCCTCAGGAGTTGAAATTATCCGAGTGTTGTGTTCAAACACCAAGCACTTATTGACACCGAAGCGATGACGATGTTGCCGACTTGCATCGACTTCATCGCATCGCGTTCGATACCGAAGCGTCTTATTGGCAGGCTTCGCAGGTCGGGTCGTCGATTGCGCAGAACTTGATGTCGGTGGCGGGCTCGCTGGCAGCCTGCGCGCGGGCTTGTGCAGCGGCCGCATCGAGGGCCGACATGCCGCCCTGGCTGCCCGAGCTCACCGCGTTCATCGAGCCGGCCTTCACCGTCGACTTCTCGGCATGCGTGGCCCCCATCGTGCGCAGGTAGTACGTGGTCTTGAGGCCGCGCACCCAGGCGAGCTTGTAGGTCTCGTCGAGCTTCTTGCCCGACGCACCGGCCATGTAGATGTTGAGCGACTGCGCCTGGTCGATCCACTTCTGGCGGCGTGCCGCGGCCTCGACCAGCCATTGCGTCTCGACCTCGAAGGCCGTGGCGTAGAGCTGCTTCAGGTCCTCGGGCACGCGGTCGATGCGGCGCAGCGAACCGTCGAAGTGCTTGAGGTCCATCACCATCACGTCGTCCCACAGGCCGAGCTGCTTCAGGTCACGCACGAGGTACTCGTTGATGACCGTGAACTCGCCCGACAGGTTCGACTTGACCGACAGGTTGCCGAAGCAGGGCTCGATCGATGCATCGACACCGACGATGTTGGAGATCGTCGCGGTCGGGGCGATGGCCACGCAGTTGCTGTTGCGCATGCCGTGCTGGGCGATGCGGGCGCGCAGCGCGTCCCAGTCGAGCGTGGCGGTGGTGTCGGCCTCGACGTAGCCGCCGCGCTCTTCGGCCAGCAGCTTCAGCGAGTCGAGCGGCAGCACGCCGCGGTCCCACAGCGAGCCGCGGTAGCTCGAGTAGCGGCCGCGCTCGGCCGCCAGCTCGGTCGACGCCCAGTACGCGTGGTAGCAGATGGCTTCCATCGAACGATCGGCGAACTCGACGGCCGCTTCGCTGGCGTAGGGCACGCGCAGCTGGTACAGCGCATCCTGGAAGCCCATCAGGCCCAGGCCCACCGGACGGTGGCGCAGGTTGGAGTCACGCGCCTTCTTGACCGCGTAGTAGTTGATGTCGATCACGTTGTCGAGCATGCGCATCGCGGTCGACACGGTCTTCTTCAGCTTGTCATGGTCGACGGCACCGTCCTTCAGGTGCTGTGCCAGGTTGACCGAGCCGAGGTTGCAGACCGCGATCTCGCTGTCGTTGGTGTTCAGCGTGATCTCGGTGCAAAGGTTCGACGAGTGCACCACGCCCACGTGCTGCTGCGGCGAGCGCACGTTGCAGGCGTCCTTGAACGTGATCCAGGGATGGCCGGTCTCGAACAGCATCGAGAGCATCTTGCGCCACAGGTCCTTGGCCGGCATGCGCTTGAAGAGCTTGATCTCGCCGCGGTCGACCTTGGCTTCATACGCCGAATAGGCTTCCTCGAACGCCTTGCCGATCTTGTCGTGAAGGTCGGGGCAGGTGCTGGGCGAGAACAGCGTCCACTGGCCGTCCTCCATCACGCGCTTCATGAACAGGTCGGGAATCCAGTTCGCCGTGTTCATGTCGTGCGTGCGGCGGCGGTCGTCGCCGGTGTTCTTGCGCAGTTCGAGGAACTCCTCGATGTCCAGGTGCCACGTCTCGAGGTACGCGCACACCGCGCCCTTGCGCTTGCCGCCCTGGTTGACGGCCACGGCCGTGTCGTTGACGACCTTCAGGAACGGCACCACGCCCTGGCTCTTGCCGTTGGTGCCCTTGATGTAGGAGCCCAACGCGCGGACGTTGGTCCAGTCGTTGCCCAGGCCGCCGGCGAACTTGGACAGCAGCGCGTTTTCCTTCAGCGCCTCGTAGATGCCGTCGAGGTCGTCGGCCACGGTCGTGAGGTAGCAGCTCGACAGCTGCGAGCGGCGCGTGCCGGCGTTGAACAGGGTGGGCGTGCTCGACATGAAGTCGAAGGTCGACAGCACGTTGTAGAACTCGATCGCACGCGCCTCGCGGTCGATCTCGTTCAGCGACAGGCCCATCGCCACGCGCATGAAGAACGCCTGCGGCAGCTCGATGCGCTGTTCGTCGATGTGCAGGAAGTAGCGGTCGTACAGCGTCTGCAGGCCGAGGTAGTCGAACTGCAGGTCGCGGTCGGCGTTCAGCGCGGCGCCCAGCTTGGCCAGGTCGAACTGCTGCAGCTTCTCGTCGAGCAGCTCGGCCTGCACGCCCTTCTTGATGAAGGCCGGGAAGTAGTCGGCGTACTGCGTGGCCATGTCTTCCTGCATCGCCTCGAAGCCCAGCACTTCCTTGCGGATGGTGTGCAGCAGCAGGCGTGCGGTGGCGCGGGTGTAGCCCGGGTCCTTCTCGATCAGCGTGCGCGCGGCCAGGATGGCGGCCTTGTGCACTTCTTCGAGCGGCACGCCGTCGTACAGGTTGCGGCGGGTCTCGGCCAGGATGGGTTCGGGGCGGATGTCGGCGCCCAGGCCGGCACAGGCCGACACGGCCAGCGCCTGCAGCTTGGCATCGTCCAGCGGCACGCGCACGCCGCCCTCGGTGACGAAGAACTGATGCTGCGCGGCCGATTCGGCCGCCACGCCCTGGCGCGCACGCTCCTGCGAACGGCGCTCGCGGTACAGCACGTAGGCGCGCGCCACTTCATGGTGGCCGCCGCGCATGAGGCCCAGCTCGACCTGGTCCTGCACGTCCTCGATGTGGAACGTGCCGCCGCCCGGGCGTGAGCGCAGCAGCCCGCGCACGACGTTCTCGGTGAGGCCGTCGACGGTCTCGCGCACGCTGGCCGAGGCCGCGCCTTGCGTGCCATGCACGGCCAGGAAGGCCTTCATCAGCGCCACGGCGATCTTGTTGGGCTCGAAGGCGACCACCGCGCCGTTGCGGCGCAGGATCTGGTAACCCTGGTAGGCCGAGGCGGCAGCGCCGGCAACGGGGGGGCGGGACGTCGGCAACACCGGGGACGACGCCGGGGTACTGGCAGTGGCGTGCATAACAACCTTCTCCTGTCTTGTGGTGTTCGTGGAAAACGCGGCAAAAAGGAAGCCCTGGCAAGGTGCGGTCGCATTCCTTGCCGAGACTACGTGCATTCGGAAACCGATACGGGTAACGGAGAAAATATGCGGCTGCAGGAGCCGTGTTCAACCGTGCGGTGCCTGAAGCATAGCACTAGATCTAGCGCTTGCCAGCCCCTTTGCACACTATCCGTAGAGCTATGGCTGCGGATCTCCCGGGCCCGCCGGCCACCGCAGCACAGCCCCTGCCCGGCGTGCCAGGCGCGCCCCGCGCTGCCAGTCGAAGCCGGCGCCGGGATCGTGCTTGCGGCCCGGGGCCACGTGCTCGTGGCCGGCCACGTCGGCCAGCGGATAGGCCTTGCACAGCCCACCCAGCAGCCCGCCGAGCATCTCGTACTGCGGCGTCTCGAAGGGCCCGCCCTCCAGCCCTTCGAGCTCGATGCCGATCGACCAATCGTTGCAATTGTCGCGGCCCTGCCAGCACGACTGGCCGGCGTGCCAGGCGCGGTCGTCGCACGACACGAACTGCAGCAATTCCCCATCGCGCCGGATCACAAAATGCGCCGAGACGGTCGCGCCGCGGATCAGGCCGAAGTACGGATGGGCCGCCCAGTCGAGCCGGTTGGTGAAGAGCCGCTCGATCTCGTCGCCGCCGTACTGGCCGGGCGGCAGGCTGATCGAGTGGACCACCGCCAGCGTGATCGCGGTGCCTGCCGGACGGGGGCCGAAATTGGGCGAGTCGATGCGCCGCGCCGGCGTCCACCAGCCCGACTGCCAGGCCGCGCTCACGCTTCCTCGTGGCGGTCGGGGCCATCGCCGACCTGCACGCCCAGGCGCGCCATGCGGTAGCGCATCTGGCGCAGCGACAGGCCCAGGCTCGCCCCGGCCGCCGTGCGGTTGTAGCGGTGGCGCTCCAGTGCGCGGGCGAGGATGTCGCGCTCCACGTCGTCCAGGTAGGCGACGAGGTCGGCAGGCAGCGGCGCCTCCGTGCGGGCGGGCGGCAGCTCGGGCATGGGCGCGAGGACGTCGTGGCGATCCGGGTCCGACAGCTCCGTGTCGCCGAACGCCGCGTCGGGCAGCCCGAGGTCGGCGCGCTCGATCACGTCGGTGCCGGCCATCGCGACGGCACGCTGCAGCAGGTTCTCCAACTCGCGCACGTTGCCCGGGAAGACGTAGCGGGTTAGGTGCTCGAAGGCATCGCGGCTCAGCCGCGGCGGCGACGAGACCCCGGCATCGCGCGCGATGCGCTCGAGCACGGCGGCGCTGATCGGCGCCAGGTCGTCGAGCCGTTCGCGCAGCGGGGGCACGCGGATCTGGATCACGTTGAGCCGGTAGAACAGATCCTGCCGGAAGCGTCCGGCCTGCACCTCCGCCGCCAGGTCCTTGTGCGTCGCGCTGACCAGGCGCACGTTGACCTGCGCCTCGTTGACCGCGCCCACCGGCCGCACGGCGCGCTCCTGGATCGCCCGCAGCAGCTTGCTTTGCATCGACAGCGGCAGGTCGCCGATCTCGTCGAGGAACAACGTCCCGCCGTGCGCAGCCTGGAAAAACCCCTCGCGGTCCTCGGTCGCGCCGGTGAACGCGCCCTTGCGATAGCCGAAGAACTCGGCCTCCAGCAACTGCTCCGGGATCGCGCCGCAGTTGACGGCGATGAAGGGGCCCGTGCCGCGCGCGCTCACCTTGTGGATCGCCCCGGCCACCAGCTCCTTGCCGGTGCCGGACTCGCCCTGCACCAGCACCGGCGCCATGCTGCGGGACACCTTCTCGATCAGCGCGCGGACCTGGCGCATCGCGGCGGAATCACCGACCAGGCGGGCCAGCGCCGGCGGCAGCGCGCCCTCGCCCGCGGCCGCGGCGGACACGGCCGCGGCGACCGGGACGGTGCGGCTGCGGCCGCCCGCCGGCGCAGGCGCCTCCACGGCCGCCGGCGGCAGCTGGGCCGGCACCACGGTGGGCAGCGGCTGCGCGCTGCGGCCCAGCGCCGAGCCCACCACGGCGCGGAACTGCCGCAGGTCCACCGGCTTGGTGAGGTAGTCGTAGGCGCCGGACTTCAATGCCTCCACCGCGTTCTCGGCCGAACCGTACGCGGTGATCACGATCGCCTTCTCGGGCCGGCCGTGCTGCTCGATGTGGCGCAGCAGGTCGAGGCCGCAGCCGTCGGGCAGGCGCATGTCGGTGATCACCGCGCTGTAGCGGCGCCCTGCCAGGCGGGCGAGCGCGTCTTCGACCGAGCCCGCCGTCTCGACGTCATAGCCCTCGCGCAGCAGGGTCAGCTCGTAGAGGGTCCGGAGGTCGGGCTCGTCGTCCACCACGAGCAGGCTGAAGGGCGTAGCGGTCGTCATGGCGGGGGCCCATTCGAAGGATCGGCGACGACCAGCGGCATCGTGACCGAGAACTCGTTGCGGTTGGGCTCGTCGGCAGCGCGCAACCGGTACTCGATGCTCGCGCCGTAGCGCTCGCACAGTTCGCGGCAAATATACAAGCCCAGCCCCGTGCCCCGGCTGCGCGTCGAGAAGAACGGCTCGAAGAGATGGCGCTCGACGTCCGCGGCGATCGGCGTGCCGTCGCTGGCCACCGACAGCTGCACCTGCGCCTCGCCCAGCCGCGCCAGCGCGAGCGTGATCGCACCCGGCCGCTCGACGGCATGGCGGTGCGCGTTGTCGAGCAGGTTCACGAGGACGCGGCGCAGGTGGTCGGGGTCGAACCGCACCAGCAACGGCGCCGGTGCGGCCAGCAGCGGCGGTGCGTCCGGCTGCGTATCGAACCGCACCTCCAGCCGGCTGCTGGCGCCCAGCCCGAGCTGCACCGACCGGGCCCACTCGGCCACCACCGCGGCCACTTCGGTGGCCAGGTCGATCACGCGGGCGTTCGGCGCGCCGCCCGGCGCCACGTCGAGCACGTCGTCGACGATGCGCTTCAGGCGGTCGACGTTGTCCGCGACGATGCGCGTCAGGCGCCGCTGGTCGGGCGCGACGGCGTCCTCCTCCATCAGCGCATTGGCCTGCGCGATGGCGGCGAGCGGATTGCGGATCTCGTGGGCGATGCCCGCCGACACGCGCCCCATCGCCGCCAGCTTCTCCTGGCGCGTGCGGGCCTGCAGCGTGCGCAGGTCCTCGAGGAACAGCACGCACAGCTCCTCGCTCATGCCGGGGCCCGAGCCCCCCAGGCCGTCCCCGGCACGCCGTCCGGTGAAACCTGCGCGCAGCCGCAGCGTGCGCTCGGTGCCGCCCTCGAACGGCAGCACCACGTCGCGCAGCCGCTCACCCCGGCCGTTGGCTCCGAAGGCTTCGGCGACGGCCTGGGCCAGCGCCGCCCACTGCGGCAGGGCGCCGAGGTCGAAGGGCGCCGGCCGCGCCATGCCCTCATCGCACAGCAGGCGCCGCGCCGCGGGGTTGGCGGCACGCACGCGCATGCGGCGATCGACCACCAGCACGCCGTCGGCCATCTGCTCGATCACCAGGCGGTTGAGCTGCGCCTGCTGGCGCGCCAGTTCCAGGCTGCCGCGCGCCGAGGCCTCCTCGCGGGCCAGCCGGCCGGCCAGCTCGCCGGCCAGCAGCGCGATGAGGAAGAGGCCGATGCCCGCGAGGCCGGCCTGCGTCATCAGCAGCGTGGCATCGCCCTCGCGCAGCCCACCACGCCAGGCGCCGGCCAGCAGCACCAGCGCGGCCACCGCCGCCGTCCCGAGCGAGGTGATGCGCGGCGTCAGCACCGCCGCCATCAGCACCGGCAGCACCAGCAGCGCGACGTAGTTGAAGCCAGACGCCGGGTCGATGAGGTGCAGCACCGAGAACACGGCCACGTCGACGCCGATCGTCGCGGCGGTGGCCGGCGGCGACAGCGCGATGCCTGCCGGCGCCGCCCGGAATCGCGGCAGCAGCCAGACCACGAGGGCCTGCACCGCATAGCCCAGGCTGAGCCCCATCGCCAGCGACACCGAGCGCACGCCCAGCACGCTGCCCGTCACCTGGGCCACCACCAGCGCCAGGCCCACCACGGCGCGTGCGCCCAGGAACAACCGGTAGAAGCGCTGGAAGGCCGGCATGCCGGCCGCGGCCGGCCTTGTCCGCATCGCCGGCTGGCCGAACGGGTCCAGCCAGGCCTCGGTGGCAGCCCCGCCATCGGTGCTGCGGCGGCCGCTGCGGCGCCGCTCCGCCTCGCCGCCGGCACGCCGCTCGGTGCCGTGCTCCGCCGCGCGGCTCACCCGCGCGGCCCCGCGTCCCGGTGCGTACCGCTGCAGTAGGTGTCGCCCGCCGCATCGGCGACGGCTTCGCTGCGCGGCAGGTGCAGACCGCAGTGGCGGCAGGAGACCATGCCCTCCAGCCGCGGCGGCGGCGCCGGCGGGCGGGGCATCGGCGGGCGCTGCCGGCGGCCCGACATCAGCCACAGCACCAGGACGACCACCAGCACGAGCACCAGGTACTTCATGCCATGCGCCCCAGCAACACCTCGAGCACAAAACGGGAGCCGATGTACGCCAGCAGCAGCAGGGCCGCGCCCGCATACAGCCAGCGTGTGGCGTGCCGACCGCGCCAGCCGCGCACATGGCGGCCGACCATCAGCACCGCCACGGTGCCCCAGCCCAGCAGCGAGAAGACGGTCTTGTGGTCCCACTTCCACAGCGAAGGCGTCTGCAGCGCACTGCCGACGCCCAGCAGCAGCGCCGCGCTGAGCACCACGAAGCCGGCATCGACGAAGCGGAAGGTCAGCCGTTCGAGCCGCATCAGCGGCAGGCCCAGTGCCGCAGGCCGTGCGCCGGACGCTGGCATCGGCGGGCGCCCGGCCTTCGGGCGCATCTGGCGCTCGGCGGCATCGAGCAGCGTCGCGTGCAGCACGGCCGCACCGAACAGGCCGTACGACGCGACGCCCAGCAGCCAATGCAGCGGCACCCAGGGCGATGCGACCTGCACCCACATATCGCCGGGGAACAGCATCGTCAGCAGCACCACCGCGCTGCCGGCGACCGCCAGCAGCCGGCGCACGCCGGGCAACGGCACAAAGCGGCTTTCGACCGCATGCACGGCCAGCACCAGCCATACCGTGACGGAGAGCGCCGGCGCGAAGCCGAAGCGGGCGCCGCGGTGGGCCAGCCCCAGCCCCCCGATGTCGACCAGCAGCACCAGGCCGTGGGCCACCCACGCCACGGCCAGCGCCACCGCCGGCCAGCGCGAGCGGACTTCGAGGGGCCAGGCGGCGGCGGCATAACCCAGCAGCGCCAGCAGCCCGAGGCCCCAGGCCAGGGCCGCCGCGTCCGCGGAACCGGACAGAAAGTTCATCCGGAAAGTGTACCGACCGCCTGCTAGCATTTGCGCCCTCCTGCCGCGCCCGCGGCCCGCCCCCTGCCGGAACCCCCATGGCCTCCACCCTCGCCGACCGCCTGTCGCAACTCGTCAAGACGATGCGCGGCCAGGCCCGCATCACCGAAGACAACGTCAAGGACATGCTGCGCGAAGTGCGCATGGCCCTGCTGGAAGCCGACGTGGCGCTGCCCGTGGTGCGCGACTTCATCGAACGGGTGAAGGTCAAGGCCCTGGGGCAGGAGGTGGCCGGCTCGCTGAACCCGGGCCAGGCGCTGGTCGGCATCGTGCACAAGGAGCTGGCCGCGACGATGGGCGAGGGCATCAGCGACCTCGACCTCGCGACGCAGCCGCCCGCCATCATCCTGATGGCCGGCCTGCAGGGCGCGGGCAAGACCACCACCGTCGCCAAGCTGGCCAAGCACCTGATCGAGAAGCGCAAGAAGAAGGTGCTGACGGTATCGGCCGACGTGTACCGCCCCGCCGCCATCGAGCAGTTGAAGACGGTGACGAAGCAGGCCGGTGCCGAATGGTTCGCGAGCACGCCCGACCAGAAGCCACACGACATCGCGCTGGCCGCGCTCGATTACGCCCGCAAGCACTACATCGACGTGCTGCTGGTCGATACGGCCGGCCGCCTCGCGATCGACGAGGCGTTGATGGCCGAGATCCGCGACCTGCACGCCACGCTGAAGCCGGTCGAAACGCTCTTCGTCGTCGACGCGATGCAGGGGCAGGACGCGGTCAACACCGCCAAGGCCTTCAAGGAAGCGCTGCCGCTCACCGGCATCGTGCTGACCAAGCTCGACGGCGATTCGCGCGGCGGCGCGGCGCTGTCGGTGCGGCAGATCACCGGCGCGCCCATCAAGTTCGCGGGCGTCTCCGAGAAGATCGACGGCCTCGAAGTGTTCGATGCCGAACGCCATGCCGGCCGTGTGCTGGGCATGGGCGACATCGTCGCGCTGGTCGAGGAAGTGCAGAAGGGCGTGGACATCGAGTCCGCGCAGAAGCTGGCCGCCAAGCTCAAGAGCGGCGACGGCTTCGACCTGAACGACTTCCTGGCCCAGATCAGCCAGATGAAGAAGATGGGCGGCCTGTCGGGCCTGATGGACAAGCTGCCCACGCAGATGGCCGCGAAGGCCGGCCAGGCCGACATGGACCGCGCCGAACGCGACGTGCGGCGCATGGAAGGCATCATCAACTCGATGACCCCCCTAGAACGACGTAAGCCGGAGTTGCTGAAGGCCAGCCGCAAGCGGCGCGTGGCCGCGGGCGCCGGCGTGCACGTCCAGGAGGTCAACCGCCTGCTCAACCAGTTCGAGCAGATGCAGGGGATGATGAAGAAGATGAAGGGCGGCGGCCTCATGAAGATGATGAAGCGCATGGGCGGCATGAAGGGCATGGGCGGCCTGGGCGGCGGCGGCTTCGGCGGGCTGGGCGGTCCGCGCTGAAACGCTTGGTCACCCTTGATGGGTTGCCCGCTGCCCCGTGCAGCGATAGGGTCGCAGGCTGTATATCTCCGCATACGCCTCAGGCATGGACCCTTGGAGCTGGATCGCGATCGGCATTGCCGGGACGCTAGCAGTATTGATGCCGTGGTGGTTGCGCGCGCGCCGCAGTACGTCGGCGGCCCGGGCCCTCGACGGCATGGACACCCTGGCCACCTGGCCGCCCGAGCCGATGCGGGTGATGGACATCCACGAGCGGCTGGCCTACCAGGCCTTGTCGCGTGCCTTGCCCGATCACCTGCTGCTGGCCGGCGTACCGCTGGCCGGCTTTCTCAACGTGCCGCGCCGGCACTCGTACGCCGAGTGGCTCAAGCGCGTCGGCCACCTCAGCGCCGACTTGATGGTGTGCGACTCGTCGTCGCATGTCGTCGCGGTCGTGCTGCTGCGCAAGCCCAACGACACCGCCAAGCGCCTGCGCCGGCTGCAGCGCCTGACACGCGTGCTGGAAGCGGCGCGCGTGCGTGTGCTCGTGTGGACGGCGGGCAACCTGCCCTCCGCCAATGAGATCCAGGAGTCGATGAAGCCGCCCGAGCGGCCCGCACCGCTGCCCAGCCGCCAGGCAGCGCGCGGCCACTATGCGCAGGCCGCCGACCTCCCGGTCGGCAGCCTGCCGGTGCCGCTGGTGGTCGAGTCGCACGGCAGGCCGCCGGACACCGGCCGCGAGACGCCGGCCTCGACCTGGTTCGACGACCTGGAGCCCGACACGCACAGACGGCGGCCGGGCTGAACCGGCCAGCCGTCAGTCGAGCAGCGCCCGCGCGAACTCGCGCGCGTTGAAGGTCTCCAGGTCGGCGAGCTGCTCGCCGACCCCGATGAAGTACACGACCAGCGGACGCAGGCCAGGCTGCTTGGCGCTGCGCTCCCGCGCCCACAGCGCGATGGCCGCCAGCACGCCGCCCTTGGCGGTGCCGTCGAGCTTCGTGATGATCAGCCCGCTGACTTGCAGCGCATCGTCGAACGCCTTCACCTGCGCCAGCGCGTTCTGGCCGGTGTTGCCGTCGACGACCAGCAGCACCTCGTGTGGCGCATCGGGCTGCGCCTTCGTGATCACGCGCTTGATCTTCTTCAGCTCCTCCATCAGGTGGAGCTGCGTCGGCAGGCGGCCGGCGGTGTCGGCGATGACGACGTCGCACGCGCGCGCCTTGCCGGCCACCACGGCGTCGAAGGTCACCGCCGCCGGATCACCGCCCTCCTGGCTCACGACCTCGACCCGGTTGCGTCCCGCCCACACGGTGAGCTGCTCGCGCGCGGCCGCGCGGAAGGTGTCGGCCGCGGCCAGCAGCACCTTCTGGTCCTCGTCGGCCAGGTGGCGGGTGAGCTTGCCGATGCTGGTGGTCTTGCCGGCGCCGTTGACGCCCACGACCATCATCACGGTCGGCGTCGCCTCGCCGATGACCAGCGGCCGCTCCAGGGGGGCGAGCAGCGCCGCGATCGCATCGGCGAGCAGGCCCTTGACGGCCGTGGGCTCGGTGGCCCGTGCTTCCTTGACCCGGCGCTTCAGGTCGTCCAGCAGCCACTGCGTGGCCTTGACGCCGGTGTCGGCCATCAGCAGCGCGCTTTCGAGTTCCTCGTACAGCGCGTCGTCGATGCGGGCCGTGGAGAACACCTGCGCGATGTTCGAGCCGGTCTTGCGCAAGCCCGTCCGGAGCTTGCCGAGCCACTCGGCGCGCTCCGGCGGGGCCGACACCGCGGCCATCGCGCCGCGAAGGTCGGCATGCACCGCCGGTGCGGGTGCGGGCGGAGGCGGCATGGCGACCGGCGCTGCCGCGGGCATCGCCGGCACAGGCGGCGCCGCGGGCATGGCACGGGGCGGCTCCGCCGGTGCCGCGGCGGGCCGCAGGGTCCGGATGTCGACGCCGGGCGGTGCCCATGCCTGGGGCGCCGGCGCGGTCGGCGCAGGGGCCACCGCAGGCGCGGGCGCAGGAGGCAGCGTGCGCAGGTCGACGGCGGGCGGCGGCTCCGGCGACTTCTTTCGCTTGAAGAAACTGAACATGAAATCCTGGGGTGACGGGTCTGTACAGAACGAAAAAACGCAGGCTATAATGCGCGGCTTAGGCGCTTTAGCTCAGCCGGTTAGAGCGACGGAATCATAATCCGCAGGTCCGGGGTTCGAATCCCTGAAGCGCCACCAAACGAATCAACGGGCTGCATCGCCAGGTGCAACCCGTTTTTATTTGCCTTGCAGGCAGCGGCGCGGCAACGCTCGCCGCCCAGGGTAGCCGACAGCACGCCGGACGCGCGGTGCAGGCCGCGAAAGGCCTGGACGCCGCCGCGCCCGGTTCAACGCGGGCGCCGCACGCGCAGGCCCACGCCGGCCAGGCCCGCGAGCAGCAGCGCCCAGGGCCCTGGCTCGGGCACCGCGGACACCGTGGCGGTGAAGGCGGCGGCGGTGAAGGCCGCGGTCGCATAGCCATAGCTGATGGCGGTGCCGTCCTCGCCTTCCAGATAGGCCGCGCTGATGACGAACTCCGCGTGCACCGATCCGTCGTCCGGGTTGAGGGGGCCGCTCCCGGCGAAGTTGTCGCCCTCGAACGCCACCCCGACCGGAAGCCCCAAGGCGAACGATGCATCGCCGACGGCGCTGCCGTAGCCGGCCACGTGGAACCACAGCGCATCGAGCCGGTAGCCCGGCTTGGCCTGGAACGAGAGCCCGGTGAAGTCGAAATACCCGCGCAACTGGTTGTAGCCGTTCTTGCCGCTGCCACCCACGGCCCCGTACACGATGGGCGTGAACGAGAAGCCTTCGGTCGCCCCGGCGTGCTGCAGCGCCAGGCTCGAGAAGAAGTCGGGCACGGCTTGGAACGACGCATCGTCGCCGCTGATCAGTTCCGCGTTGGCGAAGTAGCTGGCGGCGCCCTGGTCGAAGTGGACGACGACGCGGCCGAGGTCGAGCGTGCAGGGGTCGCTCGAGCCGTCGCACGCCGCACCCCATGCCGCGGCAGACGCCGCGCACAGGGCCAGGGAGGCCATCGTCTTGGCACGCAAACCAGCGGTCATCCCGTTCTCCTCGAGGTGGTTCTGCACGAATTTTGTGCAGCCGGATCATGCAGCGGCCCGTCCGGCCCGCGCACCTCTGCTTCCCTAGGAAGGCAGAGGCGTCACGCCGAGTTCGGCCGGGATGAGCGCACCACGCCACCGGTCTGCGGCGCCCGCCCCGTCCTGGTGTGGGGCGCACCAGATCCACCCGCGCGGCGCGCTGGCGGGCCCGCGGCGGTGCACCGGGCCGCCCTCCGGCACCACTTTCCCATCCTAAAAGCCGGCACGGTCCTTGCGTTCTCGAATGCGAGCGCCCCCGGTATCGCTGCCGCGGCCCGCTCCTCTCTCCGCTGATGACGGCGGAACCCGAACGAGCCTGCAGCGCACCCCGTGCACTGCGCGCTCCGGTTGTTCCAACCCGTGTTCCGGCGGAGGTGCGCACGTCTGCATGCCCCGCCCCAGGCAGGACTCCAGACATGAAGATCGTCGTCATCGGCCACGGCATGGTGGGCCACAAGTTCCTCGAAGCACTCGCCCAGACCGGCCTCGCCGGCGCCGAGGTCACCGTGTTGTGCGAGGAACCGCGTGCCGCCTACGACCGCGTGCACCTCTCCGAATTCTTCAGCGGCAGGACCGCCGAGGACCTCTCGCTCGTCGAACCCGGCTTCTTCGAACGCACCGGCTTCTCGCTGCGACTGAAGGCCCAGGCAGTGCACATCGAGCGCCGCACCCGCACCGTCACCACCGCCAGCGGCGAGCAGGTGCCCTACGACAAGCTCGTGATCGCCACCGGCTCGGTGCCCTTCGTGCCGCCGGTGCCCGGACGCGACCGGCCCAACTGCTTCGTCTACCGCACCATCGAGGACCTGGAGGCCATGCAGGCCGCCGGCGCGAAGAGCGAGCGTGGGGTCGTCGTCGGCGGCGGCCTGCTGGGCCTCGAATGCGCGAAGGCGCTGCGCGACATGGGGCTGGAGACGCACGTCGTCGAGTTCGCGCCGCGGCTGATGGCGGTGCAGGTCGACGAAGGCGGCGGCCACATGCTGCGCGACAAGATCGAACGCCTCGGCGTGCAGGTGCACACCAGCCGCAACACCACCGAGATCACCGACGGCCAGTTCGCGCGCCACCGCATGGTCTTCACCGACGGCACGCACCTGGAGACCGACATGATCGTGTTCTCCGCCGGCATCCGCCCGCGCGACGAGCTGGCGCGCCAGTGCCTGCTCGCGCTCGGCGCGCGGGGCGGCATCGCCGTCGACAGCGCCTGCCGCACCAGCGACCCCGACGTGTACGCCATCGGCGAATGCGCGTCGTGGAACGAACAGGTCTTCGGCCTGGTGGCGCCGGGCTACGACATGGCCCGCGTGGCCGCCGCCCACATCGCCGGCCGCAGCGATGCCGCCTTCGTCGGCGCCGACATGAGCACCAAGCTCAAGCTGATGGGCGTGGACGTCGCAAGCATCGGCGACGCCCACGGCCGCACCGCCGGCAGCCGCAGCTTCCAGGTCGTCGACGAACTGAAGCAGGTCTACAAGAAGATCGTCGTCTCCGGCGACGGCAAGCAGCTGCTCGGGGCGGTGCTGGTGGGCGACGCGGCCGAGTACGG
Organism: Aquincola agrisoli; assembly: GCF_036621135.1. Classification (NCBI taxonomy): domain Bacteria; kingdom Pseudomonadati; phylum Pseudomonadota; class Betaproteobacteria; order Burkholderiales; family Sphaerotilaceae; genus Aquincola; species Aquincola agrisoli. The sequence continues at coordinate 10,362 of NZ_JAZIBG010000024.1, read as the reverse complement.
CACGCTGCTGCAGCTGGCCCTCAACGGGATCCCGCTCCCGGCCGACCCGGCCTTCCTGATCCTGCCGGCAAGCGACGGCCAGCCGCGCGCCGGCATCGGCGTCGACGCGCTGCCCGACACCGCGCAGATCTGCTCGTGCAACAACGTCAGCAAGGGCGCGATCTGCGCGGCCGTCGGCGAGGGCTGCGACACCGTCGCCAAGCTGAAGGCCTGCACCCAGGCCGGCGCCACCTGCGGCGGCTGCGTGCCGCTGGTCACGCAGGTGATGAAGGTCGAGATGGCGCGCCGCGGCATGGCGGTCAACAACCACCTGTGCGAGCACTTCGCGTACTCGCGACAGGAGCTCTACCACCTGGTGCGCGTCGGCGGCATCAAGACCTTCGCCGAGCTGCTCGCCCAGCACGGCAAGGGCCTGGGCTGCGACGTCTGCAAGCCCGCGGCGGCGAGCATCCTCGCGTCGTGCTGGAACGAGTTCGTGCTGAAGCAGGACCTGGCCGCGCTGCAGGACAGCAACGACTACTTCCTCGGCAACATCCAGAAGGACGGCAGCTACTCCGTCGTGCCGCGCATGCCCGGCGGCGAAGTGACGCCCGACGGGCTGATCGCCGTCGGCCAGGTGGCCAAGAAGTACGGCCTCTACACCAAGGTGACGGGCGGCGCACGCGTCGACATGTTCGGCGCTCGGCTGGAGCAGCTGCCGCTGATCTGGGAGGAGCTGATCGCGGCCGGCTTCGAGAGCGGCCACGCCTACGGCAAGTCGCTGCGCACGGTGAAGAGCTGCGTCGGCTCGACCTGGTGCCGCTACGGCGTCGACGACTCGGTCGGCCTCGCGGTCGAGCTGGAGAACCGCTACAAGGGGCTGCGCGCGCCGCACAAGATCAAGTTCGGCGTCTCCGGCTGCACGCGCGAATGCGCCGAGGCGCAGGGCAAGGACGTCGGCGTGATCGCCACCGACAAGGGCTGGAACCTCTACGTGTGCGGCAACGGCGGCATGAAGCCGCGGCACGCAGAGCTGATCGCGTCCGACCTCTCCAAGCCCGAGCTGATCCAGCTGATCGACCGCTTCCTGATGTTCTACGTGCGCACCGCCGACCGGCTGCAGCGCACCAGCACCTGGCGCGACAACCTCGAGGGCGGGCTCGACTACCTGAAGGACGTGCTGATCCGCGACAGCCTCGGCCTCGCTGCCGAGCTGGAGACGCAGATGCAGCACGTGGTCGACACCTACCAGTGCGAATGGAAGACCGCGGTGACCGACCCCGCCGTGCGCCAGCGCTTCCGCAGCTTCGTCAACAGCGACCGGCCCGACGAGCGCATCGTGTTCGTCAACGAGCGCGGGCAGATCCGCCCGGCGCGGCCCGAGGAGCGCAGCGCCGACGCATCGGCCCCCGCCACCGCCTGAACACGACCCCGAGGAACCGCCCCATGAGCACCGACACCCTGGCCTGGACCGACGTCTGCACGGTCGACGACATCCTGCCCGACGCGGGCGTCTGCGCGCTCGTCGACGGGCGCCACGTCGCCGTCTTCCGCGTCGGCGCCGACGGCTTCCACGCGATCGACAACGTCGACCCGAAGAGCGGCGCGAGCGTGCTCTCGCGCGGGCTCGTCGGCAGCCTCGGCGAGCACGTCGTCGTCGCATCGCCGCTCTACAAGAACCACTTCGACCTGCGCACCGGCGAATGCCTGGAGGCGCCCGAGCATTCGGTGAAGGCGCATGCGGTGCGCGTCGAGGCCGGCCGCGTGCTGGTGGCGCTGAACGCCTGAGCCGCCGGGCCCAGCCGGCCGGCCCGACCGGTCGGCAAGACCAGCCGCACCGGCGGCCCCCGGCGGCACGGACAATGCTCGACCTTGTCCGCCGCCAACCTCCGGGAGTAGTTCGATGATCCAGCCGGCCGTCTCCGCCTCGCAGCTCGTGCTGCAGGCCAAGCAGTCGGAGATCGACGCCATGCACCAGCTCGCCCGCCGGGCCGAGCTGGTGGAGGCGGTGGGCCGCCTGATCCACGCGCTGCAGCGCGAGCGCGGCGCCTCCAGCGTGTTCCTCGCGTCGCAGGGCCAGCGCTTTGCCGGGCAGCGGCGCGAGACGGCCGAGGCCACCGCGCCGGCCGAGGCGCGCGTGCGCGCGCTGTTCGCCCCCGGCGAAGCCGCGGCCGCCGGCGCGATGGCGCCGATGCTGTCGCTGATGGCCTGGGTGCTGCTCGGGCTCGACGCCCTGCCGGCGCTGCGCGAGAAGGTCGAGCGCCAGGCGATCGATGCGCACGAGGCGGTCGCGGCCTACAGCCGGCTGATCGCCGGGCCGGTCGAGCTGATCTTCCACGTCGCCGACGCGGCGGCGCTTCCGGCGGTGTCGAGGCTGCTGGTCGCGCTGCTGCACCTGGTGCAGGCCAACGAGGCCGCAGGCCAGGAGCGTGCGGTCGGCGCGCTGCTGTTCGCCTCCGGCACCTGCAGCGAGGCGCAGCAGCAGCGCGTGCTCCACCTGATCGACGCGCAGGAACGCAGCCTTCAGGTCTTCGCCGAATTCGCCGAACCGCCGCTGCGTGCGCGGTGGAACGAGGCGCAGTTCTCGCCGCTGGGCGTGCGGCTGGAGCGGCTGCGCCGCACGCTGTGCGCCGCGCGTGACGGCGCCCCGCTCGACAGCGAGCACAGCGGCGACTGGTTCGACGTGACCAGTACCCGCATCGACACGCTGTGGACGCTGGAGGGCGAGCTGGTCGAGCGGCTGCGCGCCGAGTGCGATGCCCAGATCGCCCAGGCGCAGCGGGCATTGCAGGACTCGGAAGGCCTGCTGCTGCAGCTGCGCACGAGCGCGCCGCCGCAGGCGCACGCCGTCGAGCGCTTCTTCGACGCGGCCATGCCGCCGGAGCGGGTCACGGACCTGGCCGGCGGCGCAGCGCGCGGCAGCGAACCGGCCGCGCTGATGGCGCTGCTGCAGGCGCAGTCCGCCCGCCTCGCCAGCACCGAGGCCGAGCTTGCTTCGGCGCGCCGGGCGCTGAACGAGCGCAAGACGATCGAGCGCGCGAAAGGCGTGCTGATGGCGCGCCTCAAGCTCAGCGAGGAAGCGGCCTTCCGCGCGCTGCAAAAGACCTCGATGGACCAGAACCGGCGGCTGCTCGATGTCGCCGAGGCCACGCTCGCACTGCCCGACTTGGCCTTCGCCGCGCTGGCCGAAGCGCCGCCGGCTCCCGGCCCGGCGCCCGCCGCCCGCAGGCGCGGCCGCTGACCGGCCCGCACCGCGAAGCGGCGCGTCCGCGCACCGCCGCGGGTCGCGCACCTCGCGGGGCGCCAGCCGGGCGCAGGCTTTTGGTGCCGAAAGCACAGGGCCCGGGGCGTATCGAGCGCCAGGCGCATGGCATGGATCGTGCTGATCCGGTGCTTCGAGCTGACGACGGCTCGCCGGCCAGCAGCCCGCTCCCGCGAGCGGCGCCCCGGCCCCACGGATGACGGCGTCCGTTGCCTCCACCTGCCCAGCAGGTGCGAGGCGACGGACGCCGTTTTTGTTTTTCCGCCCTGCCTTTGCCGCTCCAGAAGGAACCCCGATGGCCTACCTCGCCCCTGCCGAGTTCGTCACCAAGATGGTCGACGCCGGCGAATCGAAGCTGCTGATGTCGACCCGCGACACGCTGATCCGAGCCTACATGGCCGGCGCCATCCTGGCGCTGGCCGCCGCCTTCGCGGTGTCGGTCAGCGTGAACACCGGCAACCCGCTGATCGGCGCGCTGCTGTTCCCGGTCGGCTTCTGCCTGCTGTACCTGCTGGGCTTCGACCTGCTGACCGGCGTGTTCACGCTCGCGCCGCTGGCCGTGCTCGACAAGCGCCCCGGGGCCACCTGGGGCGGCGTGATGCGCAACTGGACGCTCGTCTTCCTCGGCAACTTCGCCGGCGCGCTGACCGTGGCGGTGTTCATGGCCATCATCTTCACCAACGGCTTCACCGAGGCGCCGAACGCCATCGGCCAGAAGATCGGCCACATCGGCGAAGGCCGCACGCTGGGCTATGCCTCGCACGGCGCGGCCGGCCTGCTCACGCTCTTCGTGCGCGCGGTGATGTGCAACTGGATGGTCTCCACCGGCGTCGTCGCCGCAATGATGTCCACCAGCGTCTCGGGCAAGGTCATCGCGATGTGGATGCCGATCCTCGTGTTCTTCTACATGGGCTTCGAGCACAGCATCGTCAACATGTACCTGTTCCCGTCGGGCCTGATGCTCGGCGGCCAGTTCACGTTCATGGACTACATGCTCTGGAACGAGATCCCGACGGTGCTGGGCAACCTCGTCGGCGGGCTCACCTTCGTCGGCGCGACGCTGTACTCAACGCACTACAAGACCGCGCCCAAACGGCTGGCGAACGTGAGCCCCCAAGCTCGCTGACGCTCGCTACCCCCCGAGGGGGCCGCCCGCCGACGGACCGGCAAAGCCGGTTCCGTGGCGGGAGCTTGCGCAATCCACTCCTCTGATGTCCAGCTCTTACCGCGCGACGATGGCTGCAGTACATGGTCTCTCGGTCACGGTCGGCCAGCATTCGCGGGCCGGGCGGGGCAAGGCGGTCAACCAGGACTTCCACGGGGCGGTGCTGCCGCCCGAGCCGCTGCGCTCGCGCAAGGGCATCGCCGTGGCGCTGGCCGACGGCGTCGGCACCAGCGCCGTCGGCCACGTCGCGAGCGCGGCCGCGGTGCGCGGCTTCCTCGACGACTACTACGCCACCGCCGAGAGCTGGACGGTGCGCCGCGCGGCCGAGCGCGTGCTGGCCGCCACCAACGGCTGGCTGCATGCGCAGACGATGCACGGCGACGCCCGCTTCGACAAGGACCGCGGCCACGTCTGCACCTTCAGCGCGCTGGTGCTGAAGGGACGCGACGCGCACCTGCTGCACGTGGGCGATGCACGCGTGTGCCGGCTGCATCCGCGTGCGCTGGAGCCGCTCACCGATGACCACCGCGTGCCGGCGCCCGAAGGCGGCCACTGGCTGGCGCGCGCGCTGGGCGCGGGCCCGCGTGTCGAGATCGACTACCGGCGCTGGCCGCTGGAAGCCGGCGAGGTGTACCTGCTGGCGACCGACGGCGCCCATGCGCACCTCGACGCCGCCGCGGTGCATGCCGCCCTCGCCCGCCACGGCGACGACCTCGATGCCGCGGCCGAGGCGCTCACGGCCGCGGCGCACGCTGCTTGCAGCGACGACGACGCGACGGTGCAGCTCGTGCGCATCGACGCGCTGCCCGGTGCGCACGCCCCGTCCCTCGCCGACGCCCTGCCCCTGCCGCCCCCGCTGGCGCCACGCCAGCGCTTCGAGGGCTTCACGATCGTGCGGCCGCTGCACACCAGCGCCCGCAGCCACGTGCACCTGGCGATCGACGATGCCAGCGGCACGCCGGTCGCGCTGAAGACGCCGGCCGTGGCGCTGCGCGACGACGCGGCCGCGCTCGACCGCTTCCTGCTGGAGGACTGGGTCGCGCAGCGCGTCGCGAGCCCGCACCTCGCACGGCCGTTCGACCCCGGCCGGCCCCGCACGCACCTGTACGTCGCGATGGAGTACGTCGAAGGCCAGACGCTGGCGCAGTGGATGACCGACCACCCGCGGCCCGGCCTCGACGAGGTGCGCGGACTGGTCGAGCAGATCGGCCGCGGCGTGCAGGCGCTGCACGGCCGCGAGATGCTGCACCAGGACCTGCGGCCCGAGAACGTGATGATCGACCGGCACGGCACCGCGAAGCTGATCGACTTCGGCGCGGTGCACGTGGCCGGCCTGGCCGAGGGCAGCATGCAGCCGCGGGCCGACACCATCGAGGGCACGCTGCAGTACGCCGCGCCCGAATACTTCACCGGCGACGGCGGCAGCGAGCGCTCCGACCTCTTTTCGATGGGCGTGCTCGCCTACCAGATGCTGACAGGGCACCTGCCCTACGGCCTGCAGGTCGCGCAGCTGCGCTCGCGCACCGACCTGCGCCGGCTGCGCTGGGTGCCGCTGCGCCACCACCGGCCCGACCTGCCGCCGTGGCTCGAGGCCGTGCTGCGCCGGGCGCTGCAGCCGGAACCGTCGAAGCGGCAGGAAGCCGTGTCGGAGCTGCTGCACGACCTGCGTGCGCCGGGGCCGCGCTACCGCCACGAGCGTGCGGTGCCCCTGGTGGAACGCGACCCGGTGCGCTTCTGGCAAGCCGTCTCGCTGGGCCTGGGCATCCTCCTGGCCGGGCTCTCGGGGTGGCTGGTGCGCATGCACTGACCCCGCACCGGCAACCAAAGCGCAACGCGATGGTTTGTTTGTTGGGCTCTCGGCATCCTGCGGCTGGCAGGGCGAGGCCGTGCACCCCACCCGCGAACGGGTGGGCGCACCAAACGGCGACCCCCCAGCACCTTTGTTGGCTGCATGGCATCGTCACCGGGCCCCTTCAAGCACTTTGAACGGACCGAAGGGCGCGATGCGGGCCCGGCGACGGGTCCGGCATCGCGCTCGAAACGAACCGCCGGATGAAGCGTCCGGCAGCAACTTGAGTTAGGAGACACAGTGAAGAACTCCCCTGTCTGGCGGACCTCCCTGCTGGGCGCGGCGATCGCCCTGTCCTGCACGGCGACGGCCCATGCGGCAGCGAACGTGACGTCCATGGCCGACGGCTCCCCGGCCTCGGCCAGCGCCCTCGTCGACCTGCTGCTCAGCCCCACCAGCGGCCTGTCCGTCGTCGCCGGCAGCGCCCAGTACACCGGCGCCGCCTCCGCCTCCGGCACCTTCACCAACGGCGGCGCTGCCATCGGCTTCGATAGCGGCGTCGTCCTCACCACCGGCGACGCCCGCTTCATCGGCAGCTCCGCCGCGTTCCCGGGCGACTCCGCGAACAAGTCCGGCACCTTCACCGCCGGCTTCGGCAACGATCTCACCGAGAACACCTCCCCCGGCAACGCCCTGTTCAACGGCCTCACGTCCGACGGCTCGGCCAACGCCTCCATCCTCTCGTTCCAGTTCATCCCCCAGCAGGCCACGCTGACCCTCAGCCTCGTCTTCGGCTCGGAGGACTACAACGGCCTGATCGGCGCCGGCTTCCCGACCGACGCGCTCGGCGTGTTCGTCAACGGCGTCAACCTCGCGCTGGTGCCGGGCTCGCTGCTGCCCATCTCGGCGTCGTCCGTCAACTGCGTCGGCTCCGCGCACTGCAACCTGTACCGCGACAACCCGGCCTTCTCCGACGCCATCGACACCGAGCTCAACGGCCTCACCTTCGCCTTCAACCTGTCCATGCCCGTCAACGTCGGGCAGGTCAACTCGATCTCCATCGGCATCGCCGACAGCCTCGACTCCTTCGGGGACTCCGCCGTCATGCTCCAGGCCGGCAGCATCGCCGCCGTCCCCGAGCCCTCCACCTATGCCCTGATGCTCGCCGGCATCGCCGCCGTCGGCTTCTCCGCCCGCCGCCGCCAGGCCGGCACCGCCCCCCGGTAGCGCGCCACAGGCGGCCCGCGTGCTGGCCGCCCCCCGAACCAAAACCAACTGGAGACACAACCATGGAACGACGCAGTTTTCTTTCGGCCGCCGCCGCGGCCGCCACGGCCTTCACGGCCAAGGAAGTGGCCTTCCCCACCGAGGCCCTGGCCCAGGCACAGCCCGCCCAGCAGCTGGTGACGCAGATCTGGTCGCGCCACCTGCAGTGGGTCGGCACGCAGGCCCAGCAGGTGGCCGATCCCTACGGCACGGGCGTCAAGGTCGGTGAGGCCTGCCGCGCGGCGGGTTATGCCGCCGTGGACCTGACCGTGCGCAACGACGGGCACGTGCATCCGAGCAACGTGGCCACCCACCTGCCGGCCATGCTCAACGGCATCCGCAGCACGGGCGCCATCTGCGACCACATCGGCGTGAACTTCGCGCCCCCCGCCGATCCGGCGAACACGGCCTGGATCGCGAGCCAGTTCGTGCACGAGATCCTGTCCGTCGCCGGCGCGCACGGCATCAAGAAGTACCGCTTCAACAACTCGGGCGCGGCCACCTTCCCGGCCAACACCTTCGGCAACCAGATCACCGCGGTGCTCGACGGCGTGCGGCTGAACCACCGCCGCCTCGCGGCCATCAACGCCCAGTACGGCAAGCTCTGCGGCGTCGCCCACACGCACGGCAACAACATCGGCACCACGGTGTCGACCTATGCCTATGCGATGCAGGGCATCGACCCCAACCTGATCGGCATCAACCTGGCGATCGGCCACGTGGCCACCGCCGCGCCCGGCAGCGCATGGCAGATGGCGATCCGCCAGAACATGCCGTACATCAAGTGCACCGCCGTGGAGGACCTGCGCGCGACGATCAACGAGACCACCGGCGCGCTGAGCATCGGCCGCGTGCAGCCCCCGGGCGCCACCGGCACCGGCGGCGGCGTGATCAACTGGGCCACCTTCTACTCGCTGCTGCGCCTGGGCGGCTACAGCGGCGCGGCCGAGTCCCAGATCGAATACACCATCACCGGCGCCAACGGCACCTCGGTCAGCCTGAACAGCGCGTTCTTCGCGGACCACGCGCAGTTCACCTCGGGCAACCTGACGCCGGCGGTGATGATCGCCGCGATGAAGCAGGACTCCGACTTCATCCGCCAGCGCGCCCTGGCCGGCGGCTGGACCGCCGAGCAGATCATCTGACCCGCACCCCGGGGTAGCGCCAGCAGCCACCGCGGCACCGGCCAGGCCGGGCCGCCGGTGGCGCCCCGTTCCTCAAGCGCTGAACTTGATGCCGTAGCCCCAGGAGTCCAGCGCGCCCGGGATGGCGTTGAACGCCATCGTGATGCGGCGCTCGCCGGCGTTGGGCGGCACGGCATGCATCACGTAGCTCGGGAACAGCACCAGGTCGCCCGGTGCCGGCTCGGGGCCGACCCAGCGGTCGGCATTGAACGCATTCGGCGCGACCTGCGCGTGGTCGTTCTTGAAGACGAAGTCGGTGCCGCCGGGCGCCTTCATGAACACCGTCTGCGAGCCCGGGTGCGTGGGCGTCAGGTAGACGACGCCGGAGACGAAGCTGTTGGCGTGGTTGTGCATCGCCTGGTGGCCGCCGGTATCGAGCAGGTTGACCCACATCTCCTTGATCGACCAGCCCAGCCGCTGCCCGAAGAGCAGCGCGCCCATGTCGACGATCTTGGGCGTGATCAGCATGGCCGCCTCGACCAGCAGCTCGCTGTCGGCGGGGCTCAGCATGGCCGTGTGCGACAGGCTGCCGGACTCCTTGTTCTCGGTCCGCGCGGCGCTGCTGAAGTGGCGCACCAGGCCATCCACCAAACGCGGGTTCAGCACGCCCGGCGCACGCAGCACCGGCGTGGGGAACAGGCCGAAGACTTCATCCATGGGTCAGATCCTCACGGTGGCGGCCGGCGCGCGCGCAGGACGGCGGCCTGGTCCAGGATGCGGCGCGCGCGCACTTCATGCGCCGCGTCGACCATGCGCCCGTCGAGCGACGCGGCGCCCCGGCCGGCGCGGCGCGCCTCCTCGAGCGCCGACACGACACGCTGCGCCTGCGCCACCTCGTCCTCCGAGGCCGAGAACAGCGCATTGAGCGCCGGCACGTGGCGCGGGTGGATGCAGCTCGCACCCACGAAGCCGAACTGGCGGGAGCGCCGCACCACCGCGCGGAAGCCCTCGTCGTCGGCCATGTCGGACATGCTGCCGATCAGCCCCAGCGGCATCAGCCCGGCCGCGCGGGCCGCGATGACGAGCTGCTGCTTCGGTGCGAGCAGCGCCTCGGGCAGCGGCTCCATGCCGCAGTCGAACGCAAAGTCCTCGCTGCCGAGGTTCATCGCGACGAGGCGCGGGCTGGCCTTCGCGATCGCGGCCATGTCCTGCCAGCCCGCGGCCGTCTCGATCAGCGCGATCAGCCGCGTGCGGCCCACCGGCAGGCCCTTCTGCTGCTCCACCTCGCCGACCAGCTCGTCCAGCAACCGCAGGTGGCCGGCGCCGTCCACCTTGGGCACCGAGAAGGCGTCGACGTCGGGGCCCACCGCGGCCTCGATGTCGCGCACCGCCAGCGACAGCGGCCGGTTGATGCGCACGACCACGTCGGCGCCGGCGGCCTTCATCAGGCGGGCGGCCGCGGCCACCCGGGTGCGCGCCTCGGCCTTGTGGGCATCGGGCACGCTGTCTTCGAGGTCGAGCTGGATGCAGTCGGCGCCGCTCTTCTGCGCCGACGCGACGAAGCGCTCGACGTGCACGGGCACGTAGAGCATCGAGCGCCACACGGGCATGGCGGCCGTCACTTGCCCACCTCCGCGTAGACGGCGCCCACCGGCGCGGGCGCCGGCGATGCGGCCGGCTCGCAGACCACCCCGGCCTCCACCAGCGCGCGGTAGCCGCCGTCGTCGACGCCGAGCTCGCGCAGCAGCTCGCGGTTGTGCTCGCCCAGCTTGGGCGC
>NZ_JAZIBG010000023.1:0-76586 GCF_036621135.1 Aquincola agrisoli | reverse complement strand
TGCGCAAGCTGCTGACCACGCTCAATGCCATGGTTCGCACCAACCAACCTTGGAACCACTCGCTTCACGGCGCTTGACTTCGAAGACGGTTACTCAGGGCTCGAGCGCCTGCGCCGCCTGTTGCGCCAGGGCGTCACCGATGCGGTGCAACAGCGTGGTGTCCGGCGTCGTTGCGCTGCGGGTATCGGCCTCGGGCTCGCTGCCCAGTTGCCAATGGTGCCAATGCAGCGTCACGGGCACCGAGGCTTCGGGCCGCACGCGCTGAAGCCGCCCGGCCGCGAGCGCGGCCTCGACCTGCAGCAGCGGCGCGATGCCGATGCCCCAGCCGCGCTCGGCCGCGGCGACGTAGGCCTCGGACGACGGCACATGCCGCTCGCGCAGGCGCACGTTGCGCAACCCGAAAGCGTCCTTTGCCCAGGCGCGGGCCATGCCGTCCTTGCGGTTGAACACCAGGAAGGGCGCGCGGCCCAGATCCGCCGCGCGCAGACCTTCCGGAAGCATCTCGGCGACGAAGGCCGGACTGGCCACGGCCACGTAGCGCATCACGCCGAGGCGCTGGACGCGGCAGCCGCGCAGCGGCTCGCCCACGCTGCTGACGCAGCCGAGCACGGCCCCTTCCCGCAGGGCCTCCAGGGTGAAGTCCTGGTCGTCGACCACCAGGTCGATGCCATGGCCTTCACGCAGGCCGGCCCGCATCAGGCCGTCGAGCGCCGGCAGCACCCACGTCGCCAGGCTGTCGGCGTTGACGCCAATCGGCACGCGCTCGCCGCTGGCCGCGCCGGCGCCCAGCTCGCGTGCTGCCTGGGCGCCCAGCGACTGCCACTGCCGGGCCAGGCGCAGCAGCACGCCGCCTGCGGCGGTGAACTGCAGCGGGCGCGTTCGAATGACCAGTGGCTGGCCCCACTGGGCCTCCAGGGCACGCACGCGCTGGGACACCGCGGAGGGCGTCAACGCGAGGCGGTCAGCGGCCCCGGCGAAGCTGGCGGTGTCGGCCAGCGCGACCAGGCAGGCCAGCCCACCCGCATCGAACGATGGACTCATGAAGATCCTCTAATGTTCAGCGATGTATTTTCAGCCAATGTTCATCAAGATCGATATTGCGGCACGATGCCGCCATGCCGATCCCACCGTCCATCGCCGCCGCTTTCCATGCACCCGACACCGTGGCCTTCTTGCTGGGCCTGGGAGTGATGGGCGGTTTGATCGTCGCCATCGGCGCGCAGAACGCCCTGGTGCTGCGGCAGGGCCTGGCGCGCAGGCATGTGGGGCCGGTAGTGGCGTTCTGCGCGGCCTCCGATGCGGCGTTGATCATGGCGGGCGTGTTCGGCGTAGGGGCCACGCTGGCGCAGTCGCCGGCCTGGATGGCGGTCCTGCGCTGGGCGGGTGCGGCGTTCCTGCTGTGGTGCGGGTGGCAGGCGGCGCGCCGCGCCCTCTCGCCGGGCCACGGCGGCCTGCACGCGGGCGGCGCCGCCGGCACGCTGGCTGCCACGCTCGGCACCACGGCCGCGCTGACCTGGCTGAACCCGCACGTCTACCTCGACACGCTGGTGCTGCTGGGCGCGGTGGCCGCGCAGCAGCCGCTGGGCGCCCGCTGGCCGTTTGCGGCAGGGGCCGTCGCCGCTTCGGTGGTGTGGTTCGTGTCGCTGGGCTACGGGGCCGCGGCGCTGGCGCCCCGGCTGGCGCGGCCCGGCACCTGGCGTGCGGTCGATGCGCTCGTCGCGCTGGTGATGTGGGCCGTGGCGGCGTCGCTGGTGGCCGGCGGGCCCTGAGGCCCGGCGCGGGCGCACTAGAATCGCGCCCCTTTTCGAAGGGGGCACGATGAAATCTGCCGGCTGTGCCATCGACTTCGGCACATCCAATTCCGCCATCGCGCTGCCGGGCGCGGGCCTCGTCGAGGTCGAGCCGGGCCACCGCACGATGCCGACCGCCGTCTTCTACGCCGTGGACGAGGCCCACGCCGCGGAGCCGGAGCGCAGCTACGGCCGCGCCGCGATGGCCGCCTACATCGACGGGCTGGACGGCCGGCTGATGCGCTCGATGAAGAGCATCCTCGGCTCCACGCTGGCCGACCAGCACACCGACGTGGGCGGCGGCAAGGCGGTGCGCTACCTGGACGTGATCGGCGACTACCTGCGCCATCTGAAATCGCTCGCCGAGGCGCAGGCCGGCGAACCGCTGACCCGCGCGGTGCTGGGGCGCCCGGTGGCCTTCGTCGACGACGACCCGGCACGTGACGGGGCCGCGCAGGCGGCGCTGGAACGTGCCGCACGCGGCGTCGGCTTCGACGAGGTGAGCTTCCAGCTGGAACCCATCGCCGCGGCCTTCGACTTCGAGCGGACCGCCGAACGCGAACACCTGGTGATGGTGGCCGACATCGGCGGCGGCACGTCGGACTTCTCGCTGGTGCGTGTCGGGCCCGCTCGGCGCGACCGCGTCGAACGCTACGACGACGTGCTGGCCAACCACGGCGTGCACATCGCCGGCACCGATTTCGACCGCCACCTCGAGCTGGCCAGCATCCTGCCGCTGCTGGGCTACCGCGGGCCCGGGCCCGGCGGACGCGAGGTGCCCAGCAAGGTGTACTTCGACCTGGCCACCTGGCACCTCATCAACACCGTCTATGCCCCCGGCCGCGTGGCCGAGCTGCGCCGCATGCGCGACTTCTACGCCGATGCACGCCAGCACGAGCGGCTGATGCGCGCCGTCACCTTGCGCCAGGGCCATGCGCTGGCGGCCCATGCCGAGGCGGCCAAGATCACCGTGGCCGGCGGGGCGGCGGCGACCATCGCCCTGGACGACATCGAAGCCGGCCTGCAGGCGGTGCTGGACGAGGCCACCGCGTTGCGGGCCCTCGATGCCGACCTGCAGCGCATCGTCGATGCCAGTTCGGCCACGGCGCGCCAGGCGGGTGTGAGGCCGTCCGATGTCGACGTGCTGTATTTCACCGGCGGCTCCACCGGCCTGACGCCGTTGGCGGAGCGCATCGCCGCGGAGTTTCCGCAGGCGCGCCAGGTGCGCGGCGACCGCTTCGCCAGCGTGGCGCAGGGGCTCGGCGAGCACGCCCGCCGGCTCTGGGGCTGATTCAGCGGCGCGGTTTGCCCGGCGGGCCCGGGCGTGCGCCGCGGGCGGGGCCGCGGCCCCTGGCGCCGGGCCTCGGCGCCGGCCGCGCCGGCGCGCGGGGCCGGGAAACGTCCGCCAGCAGCAGCGCGCTGCGGACCAGTCCGTCCACCGCCTCCGTCATGTCGGCAGGGGGTTCGAGCGTCTCGATCTCGGCCAGCAGCTCCTCCGCGTCCTCCAGGTCCTCGGGGTCGAGGTGGGCGAAGAGGGTGGCCAGGGGCTCGAGCATCTCGGGGCCGGGCAGGTCCATCAACGCGGGGAACAGCGACATCGCGGTCGCGAACCCCGCCACCCAGGGCATCACCGCCTCCGAGGGCGACGCCTCCTCGTCGAGCTCGAACACCCACGGATCGAACCACTGACGGTGCTCGATGGCCTGGTTCAGTTCGGCGTGGCGGCGCAGCACCAGGGCATGGAGGCGGTCCAGCGGGGTGCCCGGCGGCGCCGGCCGGCCGTCGACGTCGTGCACGTGCGCCAGCCACCGGGCGGCAGGCACCGGCCGCGGCTGCAGCAGCACGCCCACCAGGTAGCCGTCGAGCGCGCTGCATTCGAGCGGCTCCAGCGGCGCGGGGAGGGTGGCGAGCAGGCCGTCGAGTTCGGCGAACTCGTCGTCGGTCAGGGGCTTGGACGTCATGCGCGATTGTCGCGCTGGCGCGGGACGGTGGTGCCGCACCGCGTTGGCGCAGCGAAGCGAGAAAAATTCCTCACACTGGCAAATTGTGGGAAAAGTGATTCTAAATAGTCGGTTCCCGCCGCGGCGAATGTGATTTAATCAAATCCCCAACGACGTCCTTTTGAGGACTTACGGCCCGCCCCGCAAGAGGCGGGCCTTTTTTTGTCCGAAGCTCACTGCAGGATCATCTGCGTGCAGCGGAAGAGCGCGATGCGCCGCTGGCCGGGATCGAGCACCGTGGCGCTCCACACATGCGTACTGCGGCCCAGGTGTTCGGCGGTGCACTCGCAGGTCAGCGTGCCCTCGCGGGCCGTGCCGAGGAAGTTGTTCTTCAGCTCGATCGTGGTGAAGCTGCGCGCCCCGGCGGGCAGGTGCGCGATCGTCGCGTAGCCCGCCGTCGTGTCCGCCAGCAGGATGACGCTCGCCGCATGCAGGAAGCCGTTGGGCGCGAGCATCCAGGGCTCGATCTGCATGCGGGACGCCAGCCGCCCTTCGGCCAGGCCGGTGAGCCGGAAGCCGTACCGGTCGGGCAGCGTGCCGCGCTGGCGGGCGTGGAGATCGTCGAGGGTGATGTCGGTGCGCAGCATCTTGAGGGCCTCCGGGTTCGAGGGTGAAGGGTCAGGTTCCGATGACGCCGCCATCTTGCCGCCGGATCGCCACCGTTGCCGAGCGCGGCCGTCCGCCGGCAGGATCGGGCCAGCGCGAATACTGCTGAGGTGCGTCCGGCCGGCTCACGTCCGAGGGCGGTTCGCCGGGGTGCTGCACGTTGATGAACAGCGTGGTCTGGTCGGGCGTCATCGCGGCGCCGGTGATTTCGCAGTGCACCGGGCCGGTGAGGAAGCGCCGTACTTCGCCCGTCGACAGGTCGCAGGCGAGCATCTGGTTGTTGCCGATGCGTGCGAACTCACCCTCGTTCATCTGCGCGGCATGGGCGTCGGTCTGGATCCACAGCACGCCGCGGTCGTCGAACAGCAGGCCGTCGGGGCAGCCGAAGAAGTCGCCCCGCACGTCGCCCCGCGCCTCGGGCCGCGTGTTGCCCGGGTCGCCCGCGAGCAGCAGGTGGTTCCAGCGCATCGTGCTGCCGTCGAAGTCGCCGTCCTCCTGCCACCGGATGATCTGCCCCATCGCGTTGGCGGCCCGGGGATTGGCCGCATCGACGTCCGGCCGGCCGGGCTGGCCGCGTTGTGTGTTGTTGGTGAGCGTGCAATAGACCCAGCGCGACGCGGGATCGATCGCCAGCCATTCGGGCCGGTCCATCCGGGTCGCGCCGAGCAGGTCGCTGGCCTGCCGGGTCTTGATCAGCACCTCGCCCTGGTCGGCGAAGCCGTTGGCGGCGGTGAGGGGGCCCTGGCCGTGCACCAGCGGCAGCCAGCGGCCGGTGCCATCCGCATCGAAGCGCGCCACGTGCAGCGTGCCGTGGTCCAGCAGCTCGCGGTTGGCCTGCGCCGCGGTGAGGCCGCGCCCGGCCGGGGCGATGGGGTCGCGACTCACGAACTTGTAGATGTACTCGAAGCGGGCGTCCTCGCCCGAATACACCACCGCCCGGCCGTCACGGGTCACCGCCACCCAGGCACCCTCGTGGGCCGCCCGGCCCAGGGCCGTGCGCTTGACCGGCATGCTGGCCGGGTCCATCGGATCGACCTCGACGATCCAGCCGAAGCGATGGAACTCGTGCGGGTGGCGCGTGGCGTCGAAGCGCGCATCCTGCGCCGCCCAGGGATAGAAGCCCTGGCGCGCCATGCCCCAGCGCTTCTGGTCGGCGCTCAAGCGGTCGCCGCCGCTGAAGTAGAAAGCGAAGTTCTCCTCGCCCGCCAGGTAGGTGCCCCAGGGCGTGCGGCCGCTGGCGCAGTTGTTCAGCGTGCCCAGCACGGTGCGGCCCTGCGGATCGCCGGCGGTGCGCATCAGGCGGTGGCCGGCGGCCGGGCCGGCCAGGCCGAAGGGCGTCCGGGCCGTCAGCCGCCGCGCGAAACGGCTGGGCCGCACCAGCTGCCAGGCGCCGTCGTGCCACGCGACCTCCACCACGGAGATGCCGTGCGCGGCCTGCGACTTGCGCACGCCCTGCGGACTGTCCGGCCGCGTGCCCAACGGATGCAGCAGGCCCTCGTCGGTGTACTCGTGGTTCAGCACCAGCAGGCCGTGCCGCGAGGAGCCCTCGAGCGGATAGAACTGCAGGCCGTCGTGGTGCATGCCCAGTTGCGCGGCCTGGTCCTCGGCGCTGTTGCCGGCGTCGGGCCGCCACGCCGGCATGCGGGCCGGCAGGCCGACCGGGTCCCCCCAAGGGGCCAGCACCGTCGCGACATAACCCGGCGGGACGACGAGGGTGTCCGCGCGGGAGGGCGGCACGGCCTCGAAGCCCAGCCGGGGCGCTGCGGCCGGCCCCAGCCGCTGTGGCGGGCCGAGGGCGCCGCAACCTGGCAAGCCCGAGGCCCCAGCTCCGAACAGCGCGGCCATCGCGGCCCCGGCACTGCCGTGCAGCCAGCGCCTGCGCGCGGGATCGGAGACCTCGTGGATGCTCAGGTTGGACGACCGGTTGCTGTCCTCGAGCCGGGAGAAGTCCTTGGCCACCGGGTGCGTGCAGCCGTCAGAGCTTCTCGGTCTCGCCGGACTTCGGCTGCCACTTCATCAGCCGCCGCTCGATCTGGCCCACGAGCCCGTCGAGCACCAGCGCGAACGCCGTCAGCACCAGGATGCCGGCCATCACGGTGTTGATGTCGAACGCGCCTTCGGCCTGCAGGATCAGGTAGCCGACCCCCTGCGACGAGCCAAGGTACTCGCCCACCACCGCGCCCACGAAGGCCAGCCCCACCGAGGTGTGCAGCGAGCTGAACACCCAGCTCGTCGCGCTGGGCAGGTACACGTGGCGCAGCAGCTGGCGCGGGCTGGCGCCCAGCATGCGCGCGTTGGCCAGCACCACCGGGCTGACCTCCTTCACGCCCTGGTACACGTTGAAGAAGACGATGAAGAACACGAGCGTGATGCCCAGCGCGACCTTGCTCGCGACGCCCAGCCCGAACCACACCGCGAAGATCGGCGCGAGGATCACCCGCGGCATCGAGTTCAGCGCCTTGATGTACGGGTCGAGGATGGCGGCGGCCATCGGGCTCAGCGCGAGCCAGAGCCCGCAGCCCAGCCCGAGCAGCGTGCCCAGCCCGAAGGCCAGCACCGTCTCCAGCAGCGTGATGCCCAGGTGCCGGTAGATGTCGGCGCTGACGAAGAACCAGTCCCAGATGCGGCTGAGCACCTTCAGCGGCTCGCCGAAGAAGAAGGCGGCCTGCTGGTCGTTGTCGAACAGGAACGGCGGCACCAGGCCGGGCCGGGTGAGCACGTACCACACGGCGAACGTCGCCACGAGCACCGCGGCCTGCCACAGCCGGATGTTGCCGGGCCGGGGTTTGATCCATGCCAGCATCACGCCGCCTTCACCTGCAGTTGTTGGGCGTAGCCCTTGAGCACCTCGTCGCGCAGCACGTTCCAGATGGCCTGGTGCAGTTCCACGAAGCGCGGCGTGGTGCGCACCTCGGCCACGTCGCGCGGGCGCTCGAGGTCGATCACGAACTCGCCGATCGGCCGCGACCCCGGGCCGGCCGACAGCACGATGACGCGGTCGCTCATCGCGATGGCCTCGTCGAGGTCGTGCGTGATGAAGAGCACCGCCTTGCGCTTGGCGGCCCACAGCGCGAGCACCTCGTTCTCCATCAGCTGCCGCGTCTGCACGTCGAGCGCGGAGAAGGGCTCGTCCATCAGGATGATGTCGGGGTCGAGCACCAGCGTCTGGGCGAGGCTCACGCGCTTGCGCATGCCGCCCGACAGCTGGTGCGGATAACGGTCGCCGAAGCCGCCGAGCCCCACGCGCCGCAGCCATTCTTCCGCCTGCGGCCGCGCATCGGCTGCGCCCCGGAACTCCAGGCCCGCCATCACGTTCTGCGCCGCGGTGCGCCAGGGCATCAGGCTCTCCGCCTGGAACATGTAGCCCGCGCGCCGGTTGGTGCCCTGCAGCGGCTGGCCGAACACCTTCACGCTGCCGGTGCTGGGCGACAACAGGCCGGCCGCCACGTTGAGCAGCGTGCTCTTGCCGCAGCCGGTGGGGCCGACCACCGAGACGAACTCGCCGGCCCCCACGGTGAGCGAGACGTCGCGCACCGCGGTGTAGCGCTGCGATGCGTCGTCCTTGCTGACGAAGGTGCAGGCGACGCCCGCCAGCTCCAGCGCGGCGGCACTCACGGGGCCCGGCGCGCTCATGCCTTCGGATACTTCGTGTTGGCCTTGCGGGCGAAGTCGTTCGTGTAGACCGCGGCCAGGTCGACCTTGGCCTTGGCGATCTCCGGGTCGATGCTGGCCAGCGCGCGCAGCGCGGTCTCGGCGCCCCTGTCGGGCACCAGGCCGTCCGGCGACAACGCCCCCTTGGCGGCCACGAAGGCATCGATGTAGACCGCGCGGTCGCCGAGCAGGAAGGCGTCGGGCACCACCTTGATGATGTCGCCGCCGCCAGCGGCCTGGATCCACTTGTCGGCGCGCACGATCGCGTTCGCCAGCGCCTGCGTGGTGTTGGGATGCTTGTCGATGAACGGCTGCGGCGCATACAGGCAGGCCGCGGGCATCGGGCCGCCGAAGACACGGTCGGCTTCCGCGACGATGCGGGTGTCGGAGACGATCTTCAGGTCGCCCGAGCGCTGCAGCAGCGTGATCACCGGGTCGAGGTTGCTGATCGCGTCGATCTGGCCGCTGCGCATCGCGGCCACCGCCCCCTGCGTGGCGCCCACGCCGATGATGCTGACGTCGCTGGGCTTCAGGCCGGCCTTGGCCAGCACGAAGTTCGTCATCACGTTGGTCGAGCTGCCCGGCGCGGTGACGCCGATCTTCTTGCCCTTCAGGTCTGCGACCGTCTTGAAGTTGGGCATGGTCTTCGGGTTCACGCCCAGCACGATCTGCGGCGCGCGGCCCTGCAGCACGAAGGCGCGCAGGCGCTGGCCCTTTGTCTGCATGTTGATGGTGTGCTCGAACGCACCCGAGACCACGTCGGCGCTGCCGCCCACCACGGCACGCAGGGCCTGCGAGCCGCCGGCGAAATCGACGATCGAGACCTCCAGCCCCTCGTCCTTGAAGTAGCCGAGCTGCTCGGCCACCGTCAGCGGCAGGTAGTACAGGAGGTTCTTGCCACCCACGGCCAGCGTGAGCTTGGGCTTTTCGAGGGCCTGCGCACGCACATACGCGGGCAGGGCGATCAGCGAGGCGGCGGCCATGAAGGAGCGGCGGTGCAGCATGCGGGTCTCCAGTCTGTTTGGCGCCGGACTGTACCCAAGTGGTCCGCGGCGCGCGTCCGCACCGACCCGATGACCCGCGCCGCCGCTCGCTTCGCGGCTGGCCGTGCTACTTCGCGCGGAAGTCGTCGTGGCAGGCCTTGCAGCTCTGCGCAGTGCTGCCGAACGCGGCCTTCAGCTGGTCGAGGCTGCCGGTCCGGGCAGCGGTGTTGAGCTTGGCGACCTCTTCCTGCATCTTCGTCGCGGCGGCCTTGAACTTGTCCTGCTCCTTCCAGACCTCGGGCTTGGCCTTGGTGTTGTGGCCCTTCTCGGTGCCCTCGCCGAAGGCGGCCCAGGGCAGCTTGGACAGCGAGGCGACGACCTCCGCGTTGTCCGTGGCGGCCTTGGCATCGAACGGTGCGCGGCCATTGGCCATCGCGCCGATCCGTCCGAAGTGCTGGCCCAGCATGAACAGCGCACCCTGGCGGTACTCGATGGCGTCTTCCGCCTTCTGGAACTGGGCTGCGGCAGGCAGTGCCGCGGCCGCGAGCAGTGCGGCCAGGACAAACGGGGTCGTTTTCTTCATTCAACTCTCCTGAGCGATGGCGTTGGGACGAGACGGCCCTGCGGTGCAGGGCTGAACGAGTGTACGGACCGCGAATGGCACTTGTTCCATGGCCGAGTCCGCCGGCGGCACTTGATCTCTCGGCTGGAGCGGCGGCCGGCAAGCGGTTATCTTGTCGGCCTGTGTCTGGACGGAGAGCCTCGGATGAACGGTGGGCCGCTGCAACGCATCAGGGTGTGGGACGTGCCGACCCGTGCCTTCCATTGGGCGCTGGCGGTGGCGGTGGTCGCGCTCGTCGTGACCGCCAAGGTCGGCGGCAACGCGATGGCCTGGCACTTCCGCCTGGGCTACCTGGTGCTGGCGCTGCTGGCGTTCCGCGTGCTGTGGGGCCTGGTCGGGGGCCGCTGGTCGCGCTTCTCGAGCTTCCTCTACGGCCCGGGCAGCGTGCGCGCCTACCTGCGGGGCGAGGCCGGCCCGCAGGGGCGCTTCGACGTGGGCCACAGCCCGCTGGGGGCCTTGTCGGTGTTCGCGCTGCTGGCGGTGCTGGCGGCGCAGGTCGGCACCGGGCTGGTCGCCGACGACGAGATCGCCAACCAGGGCCCGCTGTACCGCTTCGTCTCCGGCGACACCGCGGCCGCCGCCACCGGCTGGCATGCCGGCTACGGCCAATGGATCGTCATCTCGCTGGTGGTGCTGCACGTGCTGGCCATCGCCTTCTACCGGCTGGCGCGCCGCCGCGACCTGCTCGGGCCGATGCTGTCCGGCGACAAGCGGCTGCCGGCCGGGACGCCACCCTCCGCCGACCATGCCGGCACGTGGGGGCTGGCTGCGGTGCTGCTGGCGGCCTGCATCGGCGCGGCCGTGTGGGTGGCGTCGCTGGGAGGCTGAGGGATGAGCGAAGCGCCGCGGATCGAGGTGGTCGAGCCCTGCACGCCCGCGCTGCTCGACGCGACCGGCCGCATCTTCCGCGAGTACGCCGAAGGCTTGGGCGTCGACCTGGATTTCCAGAACTTCGACGAAGAGCTGGCCACGCTGCCCGGCGTGTATGCGCCGCCGCAGGGCGCGTTGCTGCTGGTCTTCGTGGACGAAGAGCTGGCGGGTTGCGGCGCCTTCAGGCCGATGCCAGATGCCGACTATCCCAATGCCTGCGAGATGAAGCGGCTGTACGTGCGCCGTGCCTTCCGGCGCTTCGGACTGGGCCGGTTGCTGGCGCAGGCGCTGATGGACCGCGCCCTGCAGGCCGGCTACTCCAGCATGCTGCTCGACACGCTGGACGACATGGAAGTCGCCCGGGACCTGTACGGCTCGCTGGGCTTCGAGGAGATCCCGCCGTACTACTACAACCCGCTGCCGGGGGCGCACTACCTGAAGGCGGACCTGGGCTAGCGGTGTCGGCACGGCGTTAGGATGGCTCGCCCGCGGTGCGCATGCCCGCATGCGCGGATCCGAACAGCCTCCTTGGGATGCCATGACCGCCACATCCTCTCCCGTCGCCCTCGAGCTGCACTCCGGCGATCTGCGCCTGGCGCTGCGGCCCGACCTGGGCGGCTGCATCGCCGGCTTCTGGCTCGGCGACCTGGCCGTGCTGCGCAGTTCCGAAGCGGCCGACCTGAAGGCCTCGCGCCCCTCGGGTTGCTACCCGCTGGTGCCGTATTCGAACCGCCTCGGTTTCCGCCGCTTCCACTGGGCGGGCCAGGACCACACCACCCAGCCCAACTTCGACGACAACCCGCATTCGGTCCACGGCGTGGGCTGGCTGCGCGCCTGGGAGGTGGTGTCGAGCAGCGCCGACCAGGCGGTGATCCGCTACGTGCACGCGCCGGACGCGCACTGGCCCTTTGCCTTCGAGGTCACCCAGACCTTCGTGCTGACACCCGCCGCGCTCGAGCTGCGCTTTGCATTCAAGAACACGGCCGGCCAGTCGCAGCCGGTCGGCCTCGGCTGGCATCCCTATTTCCCGAAGCGCGAGCACAGCCGCCTGCACATCGAGGTGGCCCAGCGCTGGGATGCCGACCCTGCCACGCAGCTGCCGACGCAGGCCGTGCCGCAGCCGGTCATCGACGCCGAGGTGCGGCAGCTCGCGTTCGACAACTGCTTCCAGGGCTGGACGGGCGCGGCGCACATCCGCGATGAGAAGCTGTCGCTGAAGCTCACCTCGTCGATGGGGTACCTGGTCGTGTTCACGCCCCAGGCCAAGGACTACTACTGCGTCGAGCCGGTGAGCCACGTCAGCGATGCCATCCACATGGCCGATCCGCTCGCGCACGGCCTGGTCGCGCTGGCCGCCGGCGACACCCTGGAGGCTTCCATGACGCTGTCGGTGGAGCGCGCGTGATGGCGGACGGGAACATCGGCATCGTGCCCGTGGCACCGTCGCTGCTCGGCGAATCGCCGATGTGGCATCCGACCGAGCGTTGCCTCTACTGGTGCGACATCCACGGCCACCGGCTCAACCGCTACGACCCCGCGAGCGGCCGGCACGACACCTGGTCGTTCGACACCGACATCGCCTGCTGTGCCCCGCTGCTCGGCGGCGAGCTGCTGCTGGCGCTGCGCAGCGGGCTGGTGCGCTTCGATCCGGTGAGCGGCAAGCGCCGTGTCTGCGCCAAGGCGCCGTACGACCCGGCGGTCGAGCGCTTCAACGACGGCAAGGCCGACCCCCAGGGCCGCCTGTGGATTGGCACGATCTACGAGCCGCGCGACCGGCCCGCGGCGGCGCTGTACCGCTGGGCCGATGGCGAGCTCACCCGGGAGGCCGAAGGGGTCACGGTCGGCAACGGCCTGGCCTGGAGCCCCGACGGCCGCACGGCGTACTGGAGCGATACGAAGGCCCACACCATCCACGCCTTCGACTTCGATCCGGTCGAGGGCACGCTGTCGGGCCGCCGCGTGTGGGCGGAGTTCCCGGCCAAGCAGCCCGGCGCCGGCCTGGACGGCTACGGCGGCCGGCCCGACGGCGCCGCGGTCGACACCGAAGGGTGCTACTGGGTGGCGATGTTCGAGGGTGCGCGGGTGCTGCGGCTGTCGCCGCGCGGCGAGCTCCTGCATGAAGTGCGGCTGCCGGTGCAGTGCCCGACGATGCCGTGCTTCGGCGGGCCCGACCTGAAGACGCTCTACGTCACCACCGCGCGGGACGGGCGGCCTGCCGACGAGCTGGCGCGCCAGCCCTGGGCCGGCCAGGTGCTGACGCTGCGCGTCGACGTGCCGGGGCTGCCGGTCAACTTCGCGCAGGCTTGAGCGCGCCCGCGGCGCTCAGCCGGTGCTGCCGTACTTCACCGAGCAGCCGTAGGCCTGCGTGCGGGGCTGGCTGACCGGCTTGCCTGCGAGCGATTCGCCCAGCGCCTGCTTCACGTAGTTGGTGGCGCTGGCGATGTCGGCCGGGTTGGCCGTGGGCCTGCTGTCGATCGCGCCGGCGTAGACGAGCTGCCCCTTCGGGTCGATGACGTACAGGTGCGGCGTGGTGCGGGCGCCGTAGGCGCGGCCGACCTTGCCGTCGTCGTCCATCAGCGTGGCCGTCACGGCCGCCTGCTTGGACTGCATCCAGCGCTGCAGTTCGGCCGGCGGTTTGTAGTCGCCCGCGTCCCGCGACGTGGAGCTGATCGCCAGCCAGACGACCCCCTGCGCCTTCGCCGCCTTCTGCGTGCCCGGCAGGTTGGCGCCGTCGTAGTGCTTCTGCACGAACGGGCAGCCGGGGTTCACCCACTCGAGCACCACGTGCTGGCCCTTGAAGTCCGCGAGCGAGACGGCCTTGCCCTGCGTGTCGACCGCCGTGAAGGGCGGGGCGGGCATGCCGACCGAAGCCGCGGCCAGCGCGGCGCCGCCCCATGCGGCCAGCGTCGCTGCGCACAGCCCGCGCCACGCCCTGCGGCGGCGGTCCGGCCAAGGAAGAAAGGGGCTGCGGAAGGTCGGGGTCTTCATGCGCTACTCCTGGGTGGGCGAGGGGATGGGCTCAGGGGGCGGGCGGGAGCTGGCCGAGCGCCTCGCGGACCACGCGGGTGCTCAGGATCTCCGGCAGCAGGCGGGGCGTCGAGGGCGTGCCGGGGGCATACAGCGCATACACCGGCACTCCGCTGCGGCCCAGGCGGGTCAGCTCGGCGCCGATGGCGGCATCGCGGCGCGTCCAGTCCGCGCGCAGCAATGCGACGTTGCGCGTGCGCAGGTCGGCCAGCAGCCCGGCATCGGCCAGCGCGCCGCGCTTGTTGAACTGGCAGGTCACGCACCAGGCGGCGGTGAAGTCGACGAACACCGGCCGGCCCTCCGCCGTGAGCGCCGCCACGCGGGCAGCGCTCCAGGGCTCCCAGGCACCGGCTTCGTCCGCCCGCGCCGCCGAAGCGGAGGCCGCCGGCGGCTCGCGCAGTGCGGGCACCGCCCACACCACCGCGGCACCGAGCAGCAGGGCGCCCAGCGTGCCGAAGCCCGCGCGTGCCCGGGGCCCGAAGCCGGGGCTGCCGAAGGCCCAGGCGGCAAACGCGAGCGCCAGCAACAGGCCCAGCAGCGCGGCGACGGCATCGATGCCCGCCTGCTGACCCAGCACCCAGACAAGCCAGATCACCGTGGCGAACATCGGGAACGCCATCAGCACCTTGAAGCGCAGCATCCATACCCCCGGCCGCGGCATCGCGCGGGCCACGGCGGGCCACAGGCTGGCGGCCAGGTAGGGCAGGGCCATGCCCAGCCCGAGCGCGGCGAACACGGCCAGCGCCTGCCATGCCGGCAGCGTGACGGCCAGTCCGAGCGATGCGCCCATGAACGGGGCGGTGCAGGGCGATGCGACCGCCACGGCCAGCACGCCCGTCAGCAGCGAATCGACCAGCGGATGCCGCGCCCGCAGGCTGGCGACGCTGCTGGGCAGCAGCGAGCCGAACTCGAACAGGCCGGCCAGGTTGAGCCCGATCAGCGTGAACAGCACCGCGAGGCCGGCGACCACCGGCGGGGACTGCAACTGGAAGCCCCAGCCCAGCTGCTCGCCGCCCGCGCGCAGGCCCAGCAACAGGCCCGCCAGCGCGAGGAACGAGAGCACGACCCCGGCGGTGTAGGCGAGTCCGCCGCCCACACGGGCCCGCGTGTCGTGCGCGTGGGTGGCGAAGCCGAGCACCTTGAGCGAGAGCACGGGGAATACGCATGGCATCAGGTTCAGCAGCAGCCCGCCCGCCAGGGCCAGCAGCAGGGCGGCTGCCAACCCGATCGGCGGACCGGCATCAGCTGGCGGCGGCTGGCTCGGCGCCTCGGCGTCTGCCACGGGCGTCGCGGCGGCCGCGAGCGCGGGGTCGGGCCAGGGGCCTGGCACATCGAACGCCACGGCCAGCCCGGCCGCCTCGCCCTTCGCGACGAGCACGGCTGCCATGCGCGGCGGGCTCTCGCTGCGTTGTGCCGAGAGCGGGACCGCGGCCTGCCACACGCCGTCGCGCCACTGGCCGCCGACACGCGCCGCGTTGTCGACCACGCCGGCGGTCTCCGGGAAGAAGTCGAGCGTCTTGCCGTGCCACTGCGGCGGCAGGCCGGCGACGCGCAGCTGGAGGGCGGTGTCGGTCAACGATGCGCTGGCGTTGGCCGCAGCGCTGCTGCGGGGGGCCGAGCGCCAGGCGGCGTCGAAGTCGGCCGCGTTGCCCGCGGTGGCCGCCCGCGTTGGCAGCGCCAGCGTGAAGTCGCCGGACTGCGGAATGCAGACCTCCTTGCACACCAGCCACTCGGCATGCAGCCGCACGTCGAGCGCCGGCGCATCGAAGCCGCCGGGCACGGTGACCCGCACTGGCAGCAGCAGCGTGTCTTCGTAGCCGTAGTTCACCAGCGGCCCGACGGGCAGCTTGCGCGGCGTGGGCCAGGCGATCTCGCCCGCTTCCACGCCCGGCGGCAGCGTCCACTGCAGGGTCGTCGCCAGCCCGGAATCGCCGGGGTTCTTCCAGTAGGTGTGCCAGTGCGGCTCGTGGGTGATCTTCAGCCCGAGCCAGACCGGCTTGCCGGCCTCCACGCCCTCCGGGGCATGGGCCACCAGTTCGGCGCGCACCTGGTCGGTCTTGACGACGGACGGCGAGCCGCTCAGAAAGGCGAAGACGCTGGCGGGCATGGCCAGGGCCAGCGGCAGCAGAAGGCGGTGCAGAGCCATGCGTGTTTGGAAGCCCGCTGCCTGCAGCGGTTCCCCTCAGTCGACCAACCCGTCATTTCAGCATGCCGGCACGTTGCGGCGGGGCTCGATGCGGGCAGACCGCATGCACCAAAAGGGGAAGGGCGGCAAGTGTCAATCCGCAGCAGGAGGGTGGGATGCCCGGAAATGCACGGGTTTGCTCGTATACTCCCGCCGCTTTGCCGCTGGCCGGTATGTGAGAGAGCTGCACGATGTCTGAACGGAGCGACCGATCCGACAAGTGGGCCGACACCGGACGAGATGAGGTCGACGAGCAGCAGGTCAAGAGCCTGTCGCCCGAAGAGGCCCGAGCGTGGCGGGAGAGGCATCCGGCAATTTCGCCGTGGCGCGTGGTGAGGGTGCAGGTCCTGGTCGGCTTGACCTTCGCGGTCGTTGCGGTGGCGTTCGCACGGGAGTCGAATGTGTTCTGGTCGGCGTTGTACGGCGCGGGCGTGGTGGTGATCCCGGGGGCCGTCATGGCCAGGGGGCTCACCAGCCGGCTGAGTACGGGAGCGCCAGGATCCGGAGCCGTCGGCTTCATGGTCTGGGAGTTGGTGAAATTGCTTGTTTCGGTGGCGATGCTCGTGCTCGCACCGAAGCTTCTGCCACATCTGAGCTGGCCGGCACTGCTGGTCGCGATGGTGGTGTGCTTGAAAACGTACTGGGTCGCGCTCTTGTGGCGCGGCCGGTGATGAACGAAAAGACAACTGGTTCAAACAGAGATGGCAGCAGAAGGACACGCACCCACCGCCGGTGAGTACATCGTTCACCACCTCCAGCACTTGCAGAAGACGCTGTCGTTCGAGCCTGCGAAGCAGACCTCGATCGTCGACTTCGGCGTGTTCAACCTGGATTCGCTGGTGTACTCGATCCTGCTGGGCATCCTCGGCAGTTTCGTGCTGTGGCGCGCTGCGCGCCGTGCCACGTCGGGCGTGCCGGGGCGCTTCCAGGCGGCGCTGGAGATCATGGTCGAGATGGTCGACAACCAGGCCAAGGGCGTGATCCACAACGCCACCAGCCGCAAGCTGGTGTCGCCGCTCGCGCTGACCGTGTTCGTCTGGATCTTCCTGATGAACTTCATGGACATGATCCCGGTCGACCTGCTGCCGGGCATCTGGCACAGCGTGGGCCCGGCCCTGGGCCATGCCGACTACCACCGCGTCGTGCCGACCGCCGACCTGTCGACCACGCTGGGCCTGTCGTGCAGCGTCCTGGTGGTCTGCATCTTCTACAACATCAAGATCAAGGGCGCGGGCGGCTGGGCGCACGAACTCGTGGCGGCGCCATTCGGGGACAAGTGGTTCCTGTACCCGGTGAACTTCCTGATGCAGATGATCGAGTTCCTGGCCAAGACCGTCTCGCACGGCATGCGGCTGTTCGGCAACATGTTCGCCGGCGAACTCGTGTTCATGCTGATCGCGCTGATGGGTGGCGTGTGGGCGTGGCAATTCAACCCCTTGTCCGGCGGCTTCTGGCTGGGCGTCGGGCATGTGGTGGCCGGGACCGTCTGGACCCTCTTCCACATTCTGGTGATCACGCTGCAGGCGTTCATTTTCATGATGCTCACGCTGATCTATGTCGGTCAGGCGCACGACGCGCATTGATTCGGTTCTCTCGTTTTTCTTTCCTCACCAAAACCTCTCCTTAGGAGCAAACATGGAAAACATCCTCGGCCTCGTCGCGCTCGCTTGTGGTCTGATCGTCGGTCTGGGCGCCATCGGCGCTTCCATCGGCATCGCGCTGATGGGCGGCAAGTTCCTCGAGTCGTCGGCTCGCCAGCCCGAACTGATGAACGAACTGCAAACCAAGATGTTCATCCTGGCCGGCCTGATCGACGCTGCGTTCCTGATCGGCGTGGCCATCGCGCTGCTGTTCGCTTTTGCGAATCCGTTCCAGCTCGCCGCCTGATTTCCCGTCCTGACCCTTTCACGAGCGAAAGGATCGTGCCGTGAACATCAATTCAACCCTGTTCCTGCAGGCGGTTGTCTTTGCGATCCTGGTCTGGTTTTCGATGCGCTACATCTGGCCGCCGATCACCAAGGCGCTGGATGAGCGGGCCCGCAAGATCGCCGACGGCCTGGCCGCGGCCGACAAGGCCAAGTCCGAGCTGGCGCAAGCCAACCAGCGCGTCGAGCAGCAGCTGAGCGCTGCGCGCGACGACGCCGGCAAGCGCCTGGCTGACGCCGAGCGCCTGGCCCAGTCGATCGTCGAAGAGGCCAAGACGCGTGCCAACGAAGAGGGCGCCAAGATCGTCGCCGCGGCCAAGGCCGAGGCGGATCAGGCACTCGTGCAAGCCCGCGAAGCCCTGCGCGAGCAGGTCGCTGCGCTGGCCGTCAAGGGCGCCGAGCAGATCCTGCGTCGCGAGGTCAACGCCGGCGTGCACGCCGACCTGCTGTCGCGCCTGAAGACCGAGCTCTGACACCATGGCCGAGCTTGCAACCATTGCGCGGCCTTATGCCGAAGCGCTGTTCAAGGCGGGCGGCGATGCCCAGGCGGCGCAGCAGCTCAACGTGCTGGCCGCGGTGGCGGCCAACGCGCAGCTGCAGCAGTTCGCCGACAACCCGAAGGCCGAGCCGGCTCAGGTCTACGACCTGGTCGCCTCGGTCGCCGGGCTGCCGCTGACGCCCGCGCTGCAGAACTTCCTGCGTACGGTGATCGACAACGGGCGCCTCGCGGCGCTGCCGGAGATCGCCGCCCAGTTCCAGGCCCTGGTCAACGCCCGGTCCGGTGTGTCCGACGCCATCGTCTACAGCGCTTTCCCGATCGAGGACGCGGCCCTGGCCGAGCTGTCTTCTGCACTGGAGAAGCGTTTCGGACGCAAGCTCAACCTCAGCGTCCGGGTCGACCCCGAGCTGATCGGCGGCGTTCGCGTCGTCGTGGGCGATGAAGTGCTCGACACCTCGGTCAAAGCGCGTCTCGAACAGATGAAGGTCGCGCTCACCGCCTGAGTGCCCCGGCCCCCGGCCGACCGGAGAATGCTATGCAACTGAATCCCGCTGAAATTTCCGAACTGATCAAGAGCCGCATCGAGGGCCTGCAAGCCTCGTCGGACATCCGCAACCAGGGCACCGTGGTCTCGGTCACCGACGGCATCGTGCGTGTTCACGGTCTGTCGGACGTGATGCAGGGTGAGATGCTGGAGTTCCCCGCCGGCAAGGACGGCCAGCCGTCGTACGGCCTGGCGCTGAACCTCGAGCGCGACTCGGTCGGCGCCGTGATCCTGGGCGAGTACGAGCACATTTCGGAAGGCGACGCCGTCAAGTGCACGGGCCGCATCCTGGAAGTGCCCGTCGGCCCCGAGCTGATCGGCCGCGTGGTGAACGCGCTCGGCCAGCCGATCGACGGCAAGGGCCCGATCAACGCCAAGATGACGGACGTGATCGAGAAGGTCGCCCCGGGCGTGATCGCGCGCAAGTCGGTGGACCAGCCGGTGCAGACCGGCCTGAAGTCGATCGACTCGATGGTGCCCATCGGCCGTGGCCAGCGCGAGCTGATCATCGGCGACCGCCAGACCGGCAAGACCGCCGTGGCGATCGACGCGATCATCAACCAGAAGGGTCAGAACATGACCTGCGTCTACGTCGCGATCGGCCAGAAGGCTTCGTCGATCAAGAACGTGGTGCGCGCGCTCGAGCAGGCCGGCGCGATGGACTACACCATCGTCGTCGCCGCGTCGGCCTCCGAATCGGCCGCGATGCAGTACGTGTCGGCCTACTCGGGCTGCACGATGGGCGAGTACTTCCGCGACCGCGGCCAGGACGCGCTGATCGTTTATGACGACCTGTCCAAGCAGGCCGTGGCCTACCGCCAGGTTTCGCTGCTGCTGCGCCGCCCCCCGGGCCGCGAAGCCTTCCCCGGCGACGTGTTCTATCTCCACAGCCGCCTGCTGGAGCGTGCCGCGCGCGTGAACGCCGACTACGTCGAAGCGTTCACCAAGGGTGAAGTCAAGGGCAAGACCGGTTCTCTGACCGCGCTGCCGATCATCGAGACGCAGGCCGGCGACGTGTCCGCGTTCGTGCCGACCAACGTGATCTCGATCACCGACGGCCAGATCTTCCTGGAAACCAGCCTGTTCAACGCCGGTATCCGCCCCGCCATCAACGCCGGTATCTCGGTGTCGCGCGTCGGTGGTGCCGCCCAGACCAAGCTGATCAAGGGCCTGTCCGGCGGTATCCGTACCGACCTGGCGCAGTACCGTGAACTGGCCGCGTTCGCGCAGTTCGCCTCCGACCTGGATGCCGCCACCCGCAAGCAGCTCGACCGCGGTGCCCGCGTGACCGAACTGCTGAAGCAGGCGCAGTACTCGCCGCTGTCGATCGGCCTGATGGGCGCGACGCTGTTCGCGGTCAACAAGGGCTTCATGGACGACATCGACGTCAAGAAGATCCTGGCGTTCGAACACGGCCTGCATCAGCACCTGAAGACGAGCCACGCGGCGCTGCTGGCGACGCTGGAATCGGAAAAGGCGTTGAGCAAGGATTCGGAAGCGCAATTGACCGACGCGATCGCGGCGTTCAAGAAGTCCTTCGCCTGACATGCGCCCCCCCCGTAGCGCCTTCGGCGCACCCCCCAGGGGGCGCCGCCAGCGGCCCGGCGAAGCCGGTTTCGCGGCGTCCGCTTGGGGATTCGGCATGAGCATGTCGCCCCGTTCGAGAGGAGTCGTCTGATGGCAGTCGGCAAGGAAATACGCGGCAAGATCAAATCGGTGGAGAACACCAAGAAGATCACCAAGGCCATGGAGATGGTCGCCGCGTCCAAGATGCGCAAGGCGCAGGACCGGATGCGCGCGGCGCGTCCGTACAGCGACAAGATCCGCAACATCACGGCCAACCTGTCGCAGGCGAACCCCGAGTACCAATCGGCCTACATGCGCACCGACGCTTCGTCGAAGGTGTCGGGGTTTGTCGTCGTCACGACCGACAAGGGCCTGTGCGGCGGCCTGAACACCAACGTGCTGCGGGCCGTGACCACGCGCATGCGCGAAGAGCAGAACGCCGGCAACAAGGTGCAGGCCGTGGCGATCGGCAACAAGGGCTTCGGCTTCCTGAACCGCCTTGGCGCGCCGGTCGTCAGCCATGTTGTGCAGCTTGGCGATGCCCCGGTGCTCGAGAAGCTCATCGGCCCCGTCAAGGTGATGCTCGATGCCTTCGTCGAAGGCAAGGTCGACAAGGTCTACCTCTGCTACACGAAGTTCATCAACACGATGAAGCAGGAGCCCGTGGTCGAGCAGCTGCTGCCGCTGGACGGCACGCGCCTGGCGCAGACCGCGGAAGAAAAGCAGTCGTACGGCTGGGACTACATCTACGAGCCCGATGCGGCGACGGTGATCGACGAGCTGCTGAAGCGCTACGTCGAGGCGCTGGTGTACCAGGCGGTCGCGGAGAACATGGCGTCGGAGCAATCGGCGCGGATGGTCGCGATGAAGGCCGCCACGGACAACGCCGGCAACCTGATCGCCGAGCTGAAGCTGGTCTACAACAAGACCCGGCAGGCCGCGATCACGAAGGAACTGTCCGAGATCGTCAGCGGCGCCGCTGCAGTGTGACGGAATTGATTAAAGGAATCTGACATGACGCAAGCCCAAGGCAAGATCGTCCAGTGCATCGGCGCGGTGGTGGACGTGGAATTCCCGCGTGAGCACATGCCGCGCGTGTACGACGCGCTGAAGATGGAAGGCTCGGCCCTGACGCTGGAAGTGCAGCAGCAGCTCGGCGACGGCGTGGTGCGCACCATCGCGCTGGGCTCGTCCGACGGCCTGCGCCGCGGCACGATGGTCTACAACACCGGCGCCGCGATCTCTGTGCCCGTCGGCAAGGCCACGCTGGGCCGGATCATGGACGTGCTCGGTTCGCCGATCGACGAACGTGGCCCGGTCAGCAACGAGCTGATGGCCCCCATCCACCGCAAGGCCCCCTCGTACGACGAGCTGAGCCCGTCGCAGGAGCTGCTGGAAACCGGCATCAAGGTGATCGACCTGATCTGCCCGTTCGCCAAGGGCGGCAAGGTGGGCCTGTTCGGCGGCGCCGGCGTCGGCAAGACCGTGAACATGATGGAGCTCATCAACAACATCGCGAAGGCCCACTCGGGTCTGTCGGTGTTCGCCGGCGTGGGCGAGCGTACCCGTGAGGGCAACGACTTCTATCACGAGATGGCCGACTCGGGCGTCGTCAACCTCGAGAAGCTCGAAGACTCGAAGGTGTCGATGGTCTACGGCCAGATGAACGAGCCCCCGGGCAACCGCCTGCGCGTGGCGCTGACCGGCCTGACGATCGCCGAGTCGTTCCGCGACGAAGGCCGTGACGTGCTGTTCTTCGTGGACAACATCTACCGCTACACGCTGGCCGGCACCGAAGTGTCCGCGCTGCTGGGCCGGATGCCTTCCGCGGTGGGCTACCAGCCGACGCTGGCCGAAGAAATGGGCCGCCTGCAGGAGCGGATCACGTCGACCAAGGTCGGTTCGATCACCTCGATCCAGGCCGTGTACGTCCCTGCGGACGACCTGACCGACCCGTCGCCCGCCACGACCTTCGCCCACTTGGACGCCACCGTCGTGCTGTCGCGTGACATCGCCGCGCTGGGGATCTACCCGGCCGTCGACCCGCTCGACTCCACCTCGCGCCAGGTCGACCCCAACGTCGTCGGCGAAGAGCACTACAGCACGACCCGTGCGGTGCAGGGCATCCTGCAGCGCTACAAGGAACTGCGCGACATCATCGCCATCCTGGGCATGGACGAACTGTCGCCGGAAGACAAGCTGGCCGTGGCACGCGCCCGGAAGATCCAGCGCTTCCTGTCGCAGCCGTTCCACGTGGCCGAAGTGTTCACCGGCTCGCCCGGCAAGTACGTGCCGCTGAAGGACACGATCAAGGGCTTCAAGGCCATCGTCGCCGGCGAGTACGACCACCTGCCCGAGCAGGCCTTCTACATGGTCGGCACCATCGAAGAAGCGGTCGAAAAAGCCAAGAAGCTGCAGTAAGCGAGGGCACCGACCATGGCTACCCTACACGTGGATGTCGTTTCGGCGGAGGAGCTCATCTTCTCCGGCGAGGCGAAGTTCGTGGCACTGCCGGGCGAAAACGGCGAGCTCGGCATCCTGCCGCGCCACACGCCGCTGATCACCCGCATCAAGCCGGGCGCGGTACGCATCGAGCGTGCCGACAACGGCGAGGAAGAGTTCGTTTTCGTGGCGGGCGGCATCCTCGAGGTGCAGCCCGGCACCGTCACGGTGCTGGCCGACACCGCCATCCGCGGCCACGACCTCGACGAGGCCAAGGCCAATGACGCGAAGAAGGCTGCCGAAGATGCGATGAAAAACGCCAAGAGCGACATCGATTTCGCTGCCGCGCAGAGCGAATTCGCGGCCATGGCAGCCCAGCTGGCGGCGCTGCGCAAGTTCCGCCGCAAGTAAGCCGTGCGGCGAGCTGCCCTTCCGGGGCAGCCCCAATAAAAAAGCGGGCCGAGGCCCGCTTTTTTCATGCCCCGGAACGAGGCGGCCGATCAGTTCGAGCGGCGGCGTGCGGTCAGGAAGCCGATGGCCCCCAGGCCGGCCAGGAACAGCGCGTACGTTTCGGGTTCCGGCACCGGCGTGACGGTCGATGCGAGCGAGTAGTAGCCCGTGCTCGCGCCGGACGTGCCGAACACCAGGTAAGAATAATCGCCGGCGGCAAGAGTTGCCGTAATCGGGGAGCTGAACGACCCTTCGGCGACCAGCCCGGAGGTGCTGTACAGCGCGAAGCTGCCGGTCAGGCTGGTCGAAGGCAGGACGTTCGTCAGGTAGGTCTCGACGCTCGACAGGCCCGACAACGAGAACGTGTAGGTGTCGAAGAACGAGCCCATGACCTGGGTCAGCGCGGACTCCGTCGCGGCTTCCACCCCGTCGGAGAACGAGTCGAACTGCTTCACCGACGCAGCGTTGGCTTGCCCGCAGGCCAGCACGACAGCGCCCAGTAGCAGGGTCTGCTTGAAAAATGGCTTCATGAAAGTGGCTCCTCCTGATGTGCCACTGCAACACCGGCCTGACCATCAGACCCGCACAACATTGCAGCAGCGGCATCACGCCGGTTGCAGTGCAGCAAGATCAGCGCCAGAGCCCCTGGTTACCCCCTAGTCCCATGGCAAGTGGAACAGGATGTATTTGCCGTCAGCCCACCCATGGCGAATCGGGGAGTTCGTTCGGCGTCCGTGCGCCGGGCTGCAGCGGGAACCGCTCGGTCAGAAGCCGGTCGACCTCGTCGATCGCGGCGTTCAGGCCCTCTTCGAAGCGGCCGGCGCGGAACGCTTCCCGCATGCCGCCGACGATCGCCTGCCATTGCGGCGCGTCGATCTCCCGGGCGGCCGCGCGGTCGGCGACCACTTCGATGGCGTGCTCGGCCAGCAGCAGGTAGATCAGCACGCCGTTGTTCTGCTCCGTGTCCCACACGCGCAGCTTGCCGAACAGCGTGATCGCCCGGGCGCGGGCGGGCAGGCCGCGCCAGAGGTAGGACAGCGGCAGCCCGGCCTCCACCGCGAGGCGAATCTCGCCGCTGTGCCGCTGTTCGCTGGCCTCGATGCGGGCCTGCAGGCGCCCCATTGCGGCATCGTCGAGCGCGCGGCGCACGTCGGACTCGTCCAGCAGGCGGTGCCGCAGCAGCCGGCGCCAGCGCGAAGTCTGCAAGGGGCGCTGTCCCGCCATCACCAGTCTCCCGAGGCGCCACCGCCGCCAAAATCGCCACCGCCGCCCGACGAGAACCCCCCGCCCCCGCCGCCGCCCCAGCCGCCCCCACCACCTCCACCGCCCCAGATGATGGGCGGAACGCCGGCCCGGCCGCCGCGCCGAACCCCGGAGGACGCCCGCCGCCCGGCGGAGGCGCCGATGCCGAACAGCCCGACCAGCACCAGGGCGAGCACCGCCGCGGCGCCGGCCAGCAGGGCGCTGGCCGAAATCCACCAGCCGATCCCGCCTGCCGCCGCCGCCGTCGCGACTGCGCCGAGCTTGCGCCCCATCACGCCGGTGAGCACGGCGCCGATGATCGGCACGGCGGCGAAGAAGAAGATGAGCAACTCCTCCCACTGCAGCCCGGGTTCGGCGCCGCTGCGGGCGCCCGGCTGCGGCGCGGGCAGGCCCTCGCCCTGCACGCGGGCGATCAGCGCGTCCACCGCGGCGTTCAGGCCGCCGGCGTAGTCGTCGGCGCGGAAGGCCGGGCGGATCCGCTGCTCGATGATCTGGCGTGCCGCCAGGTCGGGCACCGCACCCTCCAGCGACTTCGCCGGCGCGATGCGCACCTTGCGGTCGTCCTTGGCCACGACGAGCAGCAGCCCGTCGCCGACGTCGCGCCGGCCCAGCTGCCACGCGTCGCCCAGCCGCTGCGTGAAATCGGCGATGTCTTCGGGCAGCGTCGTGCGGACGATCACGATCACCATCTGCGGCCCGTGCTGCGCCTCGAACGCGGCGAGCTTGCCGTCGAGCGCCGCCGCCTGCGCGGCCGTCAGCGTGCCGGTCTGGTCGATGACCCGCCCGCTCAGCGCCGGAACGGGCTGCAGCGGCTGCGCATGCAGCCCGGCGGCCGGCCACGCCAGCAGCACCAGCAGCGCCAGCAGCGCGGCCAGCCCATGCCGGGCCGCCCTGGGGACGGCGTCGTACCGGCCGGAGCCGGGCAGGGCGGCGTGGAGCATCGGGTGCCTACTTGGATGCGGCGGGGGCCGCGGGCCGGCCGAAGTCCACCGTCGGCGGCGTGGAGATCTGCGCCTCGTTCTGCACCGTGAAGGTCGGCTTGACCTCGTAGCTGAAGACCTTCGCCGTCAGGTTGGTCGGGAAGCTGCGCGCCAGCACGTTGTATTCGGCCACCGACTTGATGTAGCGGTTGCGCGCCACAGTGATGCGGTTCTCGGTGCCTTCGAGCTGCACGCGCAGGTCCTGGAAGCCCTGGTTGGCCTTCAGGTTCGGGTACTGCTCCGACACCACGAGCAGCCGGCTCAGCGCGCCGCTCAGCTCGCCCTGCGCCGCCTGGAACTTCTGGAACGCCTCGGGGTTGTTGATCAGCTCCGGCGTGGCCTGGATCGACGTCGCCTTGGCGCGCGCCTCGATCACGCGCGTCAGGGTCTCCTGTTCGAAGTTCGCTTCACCCTTGACCGTGTTCACGATGTTGGGGATCAGGTCGGCGCGCCGCTGGTACTGGTTCAGCACCTCGCTCCAGCCGGCCTTGACCTCCTCGTCCAGCCGCTGGAAGTCGTTGTAGCCGCAACCCGAGAGCATCGCGGCGGCGCAGAGCACCGTGGCGGCCAGCGCGGCGCGGGAGCGTGGGGGGATCAGGTTCATGGGGGTTCCTCCTCCTGGGACGCCGGGATGCTAACGCCGTGCTGCATGCGGATGCACACCGCGCGGGGTCCATACTGCGCCGATGGACTCGCTGCAGAACGCGCTGCGCGGCGCGCAACACCCGCGTCCCGCGGCCCCCCTGGCACGGCGCGCGGTGGTGGCCGGCGCGGCAGGCGCACTGGGTGCCGCCGTGCTCGAGCAGTTGCTGGGGCGCGGCGGTTTCGCGGCGGTGGCGGTCACCACCCTGCAGCCCCTGCATCCGACGCCGCGCGGCATGGCCACGCTGCCCTGGCCCGGCGTCGTCCCGCACCTCGCGGCCTTCGGGGCGCAGACGGGGGTGATCGTGCTTGACGCGCCGCGGCTGGCGCATGGCCGGGAAGCGGCGCTGCACCGCCCGCTGCCGCAGGACCTGGCCGCCGTCGCAGCCGCGTTCCACCAGGGCGGGATCGACGACCTGCTCGTCGTGCTGCCGCACGATGCCGCCCGCGTGCCCGACGCGCTCAAGGCCGGCCTCGCCAACCTCGACGAGCAGGCCGTCGCATCGCTCGGCTTCCGCCACGTGGTCTTCATGCGTCCGGCGCGGGCGCCGCAGGAGGGCGCCGCCGACGGCGCGCTGCAGCGCGTGGCGCAGCTGATGCTGTCGCAACTGCGCTTCATGGTGCCGCAGCGGGACCGGCCGGTGCGCGCGGCCAAGGTCGCCGAGTTCGCGGCCGAGCTGGCGCGCGGCCTGGCTCAGGCGCCCGGCGGCACGCGGGTGGTGCCGGCCGAACTGGTGTGGCAGGCCTCGCAGCAGCGGGACGCGACCGCGCTGGCCCAGGCCTGGCTGGCCGGGGAGGCCCTGCCGCCGCCGCATGAGCGCGCCGAACGCATGTAGCCCCGGCGTCCGGCTGGCACGCGAGGGCGGCACCGATAATCCGCCGATGTTTGCCCCCCTGCTCAACGACAGCTTCCTGCGCGCCTGCCTGCGCCAGCCCACCGACCACACGCCCGTCTGGCTGATGCGCCAGGCCGGCCGGTACCTGCCGGAATACAACGCCACGCGCAGCCGCGCGGGCAGCTTCATGGGCCTGGCCACCAGCCCCGCCT
Source organism: Aquincola agrisoli (assembly GCF_036621135.1). Classification (NCBI taxonomy): domain Bacteria; kingdom Pseudomonadati; phylum Pseudomonadota; class Betaproteobacteria; order Burkholderiales; family Sphaerotilaceae; genus Aquincola; species Aquincola agrisoli. The sequence goes on along the minus strand of NZ_JAZIBG010000023.1, from coordinate 49,493 downwards.
ACGCGACGGAAGTGACGCTGCAGCCGCTGGAGCGATTTCCGCTGGACGCGGCGATCCTGTTCTCCGACATCCTCACCGTGCCCGACGCGATGGGCCTGGGGCTGAGCTTCGCCGTGGGCGAGGGCCCGCGCTTTGCGCATCCGGTGCGCGACGAGGCGGCCGTCGATGCGCTGGCCGTGCCCGACATGGACAAGCTGCGCTACGTGTTCGATGCGGTCGCCTCGATCCGCAAGGCGCTGGCGGGCCGGGTGCCGCTGATCGGCTTCTCCGGCAGCCCCTTCACGCTGGCCTGCTACATGGTCGAGGGCGCGGGCAGCGACGACTACCGCCGCATCAAGACGATGTTGTACGCCCGCCCCGACCTGCTGCACCGCATCCTGGCCATCAACGCCGAGGCGGTGGCCCGGTACCTCAATGCCCAGATCGAGGCCGGCGCGCAGGCCGTCATGCTCTTCGACAGCTGGGGCGGCGTGCTGGCCGACGGCGCCTTCCAGGCCTTCAGCCTGGCCTACACCGAACGGGTGCTGGCAGCGCTCAAGCGCGAACACGAAGGCACGCGCATCCCCTGCATCGTGTTCACCAAGGGCGGCGGCGCGTGGCTGGAGCAGATCGCCGCTCTGGGCCCCGACGTCGTCGGCCTCGACTGGACGACCGACCTCGGTGCGGCCCGGGCACGTGTCGGGGACCGTGTCGCGCTGCAGGGCAACCTCGACCCGATGGTGCTCTTCGCCGGCGAGGACGCCGTGCGAGCCGAGGCGCGGCGCGTACTCGACCGCTTCGGTGACCCGCGTGGCGGCGGCCACGTGTTCAATCTCGGGCACGGCATTTCCCAGTACACGCCGCCCGAGGCCGTGGCGGTGCTCGTCGACGAGGTCCACCGCCATTCCCGTCAATGGCGCGGTGCAGCGTGAAGCGATTGCTTTTGCCTGAAAACCGCTCGAAATGGTCTGGAAGACTTGACTTATCCCCAAAAACGACCTGCCGGTCAGCGTCATTTTGGGGACGCGCGCGCTGGTCCCGGCGCGCGAGCACATGTGCTAAGTGATTGATTTTCTTGAATTTCACCGGCTGCCCCAAGAACAGGCAACCTAGGGTGGCCCCCAGGGGAATCAAGCATTTAGCGCGTCTGCCTCCAGCTTGTGCACAAAGATATCCACAGAAAGTCTGGGTAACCCCGTAGAAGCCCTGAGAGCGCAGCCGATCGTCGACGTCACCGCGGCAGGCCCATCGACAAAAAAAGTTCTCGGGGGCTTGACTTATCCCCATCGTGCTGGTCCCCACTTCGCAGCCTACGGCCGCCCGTCAGTTACCGCACAACTTTTATTCTCGATATCTAAGTTGTTGATTTGATTGAAAAAATGACGATGCCTCAAGAGCAGGCAATCTGGCGAAGATCCCCGGTGCATCAAGCAGTTAGCGCGGCTGCCTCCAGCTTCTGCACAAAGTTATCCACAGAAAACTGGGGCAACTTCAAAAAGCCGATGCCGATCAAGTACTTAGGGCAGGTCGATGTGGCGTCGGCCCGCCGCACGGCGCATCCCCCGGCCTGAAAGCGCTGCGAAGCCCTTGACTTATCCCCAAAAAGCAAGCCTGGGAAAGTCAGATGCTCGAACATCGCCGCCTGCCATCAGGAATACCCGAAAGCGCGCTAAGTTGTTGATTTTTCGAGCTTCGGCCTTTGCTGCAAGCTTGGGCAAACCAAGGGGAAGCCTTGGTGAATCAAGTATTTAGCGCGTCTGCCTTCAGCTTTTGCACATAGTTATCCACAGAAATTCTGGGCAACCGGTGAAAGTCTTTTGTCATCAAGAACTTAGGCGCGATCGGTGAGGTGGAACCGAGCTTTGCGATGCAAGTAGACCTCGTCACCGTCGCCGTCGCGGTGGAGACCCCGCAGCACACCGGGCTGGGCGCACCCCTCGACTACGCCAGCACCGCGCCCGGCTTGCCGCCCGGCACCCTGGTGCGTGTGCCGCTGGGCCGGCGCGAGGTGCCAGGCATCGTCTGGGAGCGCCCCCCAGGGGATGCGCCGCCCGAACTCAAGCCCGTGCGCGAGGTGCTGGCATCGCTGCCCCCGCTGGGCGACAGCTGGCGCCAGCTCGTGGGCTTCGCGGCGGCCTACTACCAACGGGGGCTCGGCGAGCTGGCGCTGGCCGTGCTGCCGCCCGAACTGCGCAAGCTGGACGACGTACAGCTCACCCGGCGCATCGCGCGCCTGCACCGGGCCGAGGCGCCCCCGGCCGCGGCGCCGGGCGATCCGCTGCACGGCCCCGCGCTGAACGACGAACAGCGCGCCGCCGTGGAAGCCATCGGCGCCGCGCCGGGCACCTACCTGCTGCACGGCGTCACCGGCAGCGGCAAGACGGAGGTCTACCTGCACGCCGCCGAGGCCGCGCTGGCGGCCGGCAGGCAGGTGCTGGTGATGGTGCCCGAGATCAACCTCACGCCGCAGCTCGAGGCGCGCTTCGCGGAGCGCTTCGCCGGCCGCCGGCTCGTCTCGCTGCACAGCGGCCTCACGCCGGCGCAGCGCCTGCGGCACTGGATGCTGGCCCACCTGGGCGCGGCCGACCTGGTGCTCGGCACCCGGCTCGCCGTGTTCGCTTCGTTGCCGCGCCTCGGACTGATCGTGGCCGACGAGGAGCACGACCCCTCCTTCAAGCAGCAGGAGGGGGCGAGGTACTCGGCGCGCGACCTGGCGGTGTACCGCGGCCACGTCGAAGGCGTGCCGGTGGTGCTCGGCTCCGCGACGCCGTCGCTCGAAACCTGGCAGCGGGTGCTCGAGGGGCGCTACCGCCGGCTTGCGCTGCCGCAGCGCATCGGCGGTGGCGTGCTGCCGCGGGTGCGGCTGTTCGACATGAACACCCTGCCGCGCCAACGCGGCAGTGCCGGCCCGGCGCTCGCGCCGCCCCTCGTCCAGGCCATCGCCGAACGCATCGAGCGCGGCGAGCAGAGCCTGCTGTTCCTCAACCGCCGCGGCTACGCGCCGGTGCTGCATTGCACCGCCTGCGGCTGGAAGAGCGGCTGCCCGCACTGCAGCGCCTGGCGCGTCTTCCACAAGGGCGACCGCAGCCTGCGCTGCCACCACTGCGGTTTCACCGAGCGCGTGCCGCGGGCCTGTCCGGACTGCGGCAACCTCGACATCGCGCCCCTCGGCCGGGGCACCGAGCGCCTGGAGGAGCAGATCGCCGAACTGCTGCCCGGTGCCCGCGTGGCGCGCATTGACGCCGACACCACCCGCACCAAGGGCTCGCTCGAAGCACAGCTCGGCGCAGTGCACGCGGGCGACGTCGACGTGCTGGTGGGCACGCAGATGATCGCCAAGGGCCACGATTTCCGCCGCATCACGCTGGTGGCGGCGGTCAACCCCGACAGCGCGCTGTTCGCCAGCGACTTCCGCGCGCCCGAGCGGCTCTTCTCGTTGCTGATGCAGGCCGCCGGACGCGCCGGCCGCGACGCGGAACAGGCGGCGCGCAGCGAGATGTGGGTGCAGACCTGGCACCCCCGGCACACGCTGTATGCGGCGCTGCGCCGCCACGACTACGAGGCCTTCGCCGCCGGCCAGCTGGAAGAGCGCCTGGCGGCGGGCCTCCCGCCCTTCGCCAGCCTGGCGCTGCTGCGCGCCGAAGCCCGGGAGGCGGCGGTGGCGCAGGCCTTCCTGCGCGCCGCGGCCGAGCGGGTCCAGGCGCAGGCCGAGTCGATGGGGGTGACGATCTACCCCCCGGTGCCGCCGCCCGTGGCACGGGTGGCCGACGTCGACCGCATGCAGATGCTGGTCGAGTCGCCGACGCGCGGCGCGCTCCAGCGACTGCTGGCCGGCTGGCTGCCGCAGATGCACACGCTGCGCGCGCAGCACAAGGGCGTGCTGCGCTGGGCGGTCGACGTCGACCCGCTGGCGATCTAGCCGAGAGCCGGCGGCGGTGCGGGCCTGGCTTCAGTCGATGAAGCTCGCCCGCACCAGCCGCCACTCCTGCTTGCCGCCGTCGAGCGTGACCGAGCAGCCCAGCGGCTGGGGCTCCGCGCCGGGTGCCAGCTCCGAGCGCGAGCGATCGCCCGTGCCGACGCCGCGGTAGACGCGGTCGAGGTACACCCGCAGCGTGCGCGTCGGGTGCGTGTTCTTCACCTGGATCTGCACGCCGTTGCGCGATACGCAGTTGGCGGTGAAGTCCTCGGCGAACTGGACGTAGCGGGCGGCCTCGCCGGCGGGCGGTTCGGCCTGCGCGGAGGCAACGGCCGGGACGGCGCAGGCCGAGGCGCAGGCCACGGCCAGCAGGTGCCGCGGCCAGCGGCGGCGGCAGGGGGCAGGCGGGGCATTCACATGCGGTCTCCTTCGGTGCCGGCCCGGGCGCGGCGGACGCCTCGGTTGCCGGCTCGGCCCGCCATCTTGCCTGCACCGCCGTGCCGATGCCGTGCGGCCATGCCATGCTTGCCGTCCACGCAAGGAGACGACGCATGACGCCCCCCGCACCGCAAGCCCTGATCTTCGACGTGTTCGGCACGCTCGTGGACTGGCGCAGCTCGATCGCCCGCGAGGCCGAGGCCCTGCTCGGCGCCCAAGGCGTGCAGGCCGACTGGCACGTCTTCGCCGACGACTGGCGCGACCAGTACCAGCCGGCGATGGAGGAGGTGCGCACCGGCCGCCTGCCGTTCAGCAAGCTCGACCTGCTGCACCGGCGCAACCTCGACGTGGTGCTGCAGGCCCTGGGCCTGGGCCATGTCGGCGAGGCCGTGCGCACGCGGCTCAACCTGGCATGGCACCGGCTCGATGCCTGGCCCGACGTGACGCCCGACCTCGCGCGCCTGCGCGAGCGCTTCCTGCTCGCGCCGTGTTCCAACGGCAACGTGTCGCTGATGGTCGACCTGGCGCGGCACAACCGCTGGCATTGGGACGCCATCCTCGGCGCCGAATTCGCGCGCGACTACAAGCCCAAGCCGGCCGTCTACCTGGCCGCGGCCGACGCGCTCGGCCTGGCGCCGCAGCAGGTGATGATGGTGGCCGCGCATTCCTCCGATCTCGCCGCCGCCGCACGTGCCGGCCTGCAGACCGCGTTCATCGCTCGGCCCGACGAACACGGCCCCGGCCTCGGCGAACACACGCCCACGGTGCCGGTGCGCATCGCGGTCCGGCGGCTGGAGGAACTGCTGCAGCTCTAGGCGCCGGACGCGGGGCCGCGGGCCCCGCGGGGCGCCGCTCAGTCCTTCAGCGCCGACAGGAACGACTGCAGCTCCGGCGTCTGCGGTGCGCCGAAGATCGCCTGCGGCGGCCCCATCTCGTGGATGCGGCCGGCGTGCATGAACACCACGCGGTCGGCCACCTTGCGCGCGAAGTTCATCTCGTGCGTCACCATCAGCAGGGTCATGCCCTCCTCGGCGAGCGATTCCACCACCCGCAGCACCTCGCCCACCAGCTCGGGGTCGAGTGCCGAGGTGATCTCGTCGCACAGCAGCACGCCCGGCTCCATCGCCAGCGCACGCGCGATGGCCACGCGCTGCTGCTGGCCGCCCGAGAGCTGGTCGGGGAAGGCGTCGAACTTCTCCGCCAGTCCCACGCGCTGCAGCAGCCGGCGCGCCAGCGCCTCCCCCTCGGTGCCGCCCCGCTTCTTCACCAGCGACGGCGCCAGCATCACGTTGCGTCCCACGCTCAGGTGCGGGAAGAGGTTGAAGCTCTGGAAGATCATGCCCACGTGCTGGCGCAGCGCGCGCATGGCCTTGGGGTCGTCGTAGCGCAGGTGCTGGCCGTCGACGGTGAGCGCGCCGTCCTGGAACTCCTCCAGCCCGTTGATGCACCGCAGCAGCGTGCTCTTGCCCGAGCCGCTCTTGCCGATGATGGCGATCACTTCGCCGGGTTGCACGGACAGGTCGATGCCCTTGAGCACCTCGTTCGTGCCGTAGCGCTTGCGCAGCGCGGTGATCTCGACGATGGGGCGGCGCGTGACGGCCGATGCCGCGGCCACGGCTTGCGGTTCAGCGAGCACGGTGCAGTTTCCTTTCGAGTTGGCGGCTCCAGGCCGAGATCGGGAAGCACAGCGCGAAGTACATCAGCGCCACGCAGGCATACACGGTGAACGGGCGGAAGGTGGCGTTGCTGATCATCGTGCCGGCCTTGGTCAGCTCGATGAAGCCGATCACCGAGGCGAGCGCGGTGCCCTTGACCACCTGCACCGCGAAGCCCACGGTGGGCGCGATCGCGATGCGCAGCGCCTGCGGCAGGATCACGTGGCGCAGTTGCTCGCCAAGCGACAGCGCCAGGCTGCCCGAGGCCTCCCACTGGCCCCTGGGGATCGAGTTCACGCAGCCGCGCCAGATCTCCGTGAGGTAGGCACTGGCGTACAGCGTGAGCGCCACGCCCGCCGCCGTCCACGTCGACACGTTGAGCCCGATCAGTGCGAGCCCGAAGTACGCGAGGAAGAGCTGCATCAGCAGCGGCGTGCCCTGGAAGAGCTGCACGTAGCCCCGCACGAAGCGGTCGGCACCCGGCCAGCGGGCGATGCGCGCCACCAGCAGCGCCAGCCCCACGAGGCCGCCGCCGACGAAGGCGATGAGCGACAGCGCCACCGTCCAGCGTGCGGCCAGCAGCAGGTTGCGCAGGATGTCCCACAACGAGAAATCGACCATGTCAACGTGCTCCGCTTCGGCCGAACAGGAAGCGCGGCCCCGCCCACTGCAGCAGGTGCCGCAGCGCCACGGCCAGTGCCAGGTACAGCACGGTCGCGACGATGTAGGCCTCGAACGCGCGGAAGTTGCGGCTCTGGATGAGGTTGGCGTAGTACGAGAGCTCCTGCGTGGCGATCTGCCCGCACACCGCCGAGCCCAGCATCACGATGACGATCTGGCTCACCTCGGCGGGCCACACCCGCTTCAGCGCCGGCGGCAGCACCACGCGCAGGTAAGTCTGCGCCGGCGTGAGCGCCAGGCTCGCCGCGGCCTCGAACTGGCCGCGCGGCGTGGCCTCGACGCCAGCGCGGACGATCTCGGTGGAGTAGGCACCGAGGTTCAGCACCATCGCGATCACCGAGGCCAGCTCGGGCGTGAGCTTCACGCCCAGGCTCGGCAGCCCGAAGAACACGAAGAAGAGCTGCACGATGAACGGCGTGTTGCGGATCAGCTCCACGTAGGTACCCATCGTCCAGGCCAGCCAGGCCGGCCCCTGCGAGCGCGCCCACGCGCCGAACACGCCCACGGCCAGGCCGATCAGCGTGGAGATGGCCGTGAGCATCACCGTCATGCCGATGCCGCGGGCGAGCATCGGCCAATCGACGAGCACGGCCAGGAAGTCGAGCTGCAGCATCGTGCGCCCTTTCTTCGTCGGGAGAGTGGGGCGCTTATTCGGGCAGCGCGCCGGCCGGGCGGCCGAGCCACTTCTTCGACATCGTGTCGAGCTCGCCCGAGGCCTTGGCCGCGGCGATGATCTCGTTGACCTTCGCCTTCAGCTTGTCCTCGCCCTTGGCGATGCCGATGAAGTTGGGCGAGTCCTTCAGCACGAACTTGTATTCGGCGTTCAGGCCCGGGTTGCGCACCATCATGTTGCCGGCCACCGAGGCGCCGGTCGCGATCGCCTGCGTCTGGCCCGAGACGAACGCGGCCACGGTGGCGTTGTTGTCCTCGAAGCGCTTGATGTCGACGTTCGACGGCGCGACCTTCGACAACTCCTGGTCCTCCATCGCGCCGCGGGTCACGCCCACCGTCTTGCCCACCAGGTCGGCCGGCGTCTTGATCGCGATGTTCTTCGGGCCGAACACGGCCTGGTAGAAGGGCGAGTAGGCAGCGGTGAAGTCGATCACCCGTTCGCGCTCCGGGTTCTTGCCCAGCGTGCTGATCACCAGGTCGGCCTTCTTGGTCTGCAGGTACGGGATGCGGTTGGCGCTGGTCACCGGCACCAGCTCGGCCTTCACGCCCAGCTTGGCGGCGATGAGCTGCGCCATGTCGATGTCCAGGCCCTGCGGCTTGAGGTCGGTGCCGACGAAGCCGTAGGGCGGGTAGTCGGTCGGGATCGCGATCGTGATGACCTTCTTCGTGGTGATGTCGTCGAGCGCGGTCTGCGCGGCGGCGGGCTGCGCGGCGCCCAGCACGAGGACGGCGGCCGCCGCGGCGGCGGCGAGGAAGGGACGGCGTTGCATGGTCAAGGCTCCTGCAGGTGGGATGGATCGAAAGCGGTGGGGGCCCCGGCCGCCGGCTCGGCGACCAGGTCGGTGAAGAGGCGCCGGCGCGGGCGCGGCTTGCGCGCGGCTGCCGGCGGGGCGGCCGCGTCGGCGGCCGCGTCGGCGGCGGGGTGCAGGGCCAGCGCCGAACGCAACTGCGCCAGCGGGTCGTCCTCGGCGGTGGCCTCGGCATGCAGGTGGTAGACCACGCTGCCCAGGTGCTCGCGCATGCGCTGCACCGCCAGCGGGATGTTGCCCGCTTCCAGGGCGGCCACGATCTGCACGTGTTCGGCGCACGATTGCCGCGCTTCGTGCGTGCTCTGGTAGAGCGTGGCGATCAAGGTGGTGCGTGCCGTCAGGTCCTTCAGGATGTCGGCCAGCAGCGAGTTGCCGGCGCAGTCGGCCAGGCACACGTGGAAGTCGCCGAGCAGCCAGCTGCGCTCGCCGGTGTCGGCCGCGGCGGCTTCGGCTTCCGTCTTCTCGATGGCGGCCAGCTCCTGCGCGAGGTGGTGCTTCAGCCGGCCGATGGCGCCGGCCGGCAGCGGCGCGGCCAGGGCCTGCAGCAGGCCGGTCTCGATGACCTCGCGCGCCTCGAAGGCCTCGCGTGCATCGTCGGGCGAAGGCTGCACCACGAACCAGCCGCGGCGCGAATTGACCTCGACCATGCCCCGCGCCGCCAGCCGCGCCAGCGCCTCGCGCACCAGCGTGCGGCTGACGCCGAACAGGTCCGCCAGCGGCTGCTCGCCCAGGCGCTGCCCGGGCGAGAGCTTGCGCGCGAGGATCGCGTCCACGATGCGGTCGGCGATCTGCTCGGGGCGGATGGCGGTATCGGGGGCGGCGGACAAGCGGCGTGCTCCGTGGCGGTGCGTGCGGGGTTGGTGCACACGGCTTGTATGCAAGGGTGGTGCCAGGCAGTGCCTGCGCGTGATCGGTGCACCTCGCAGGGCGCGCCGCGAGAATGCGCCGGCTCGATGAAGCATCAACAAACCCCGAGGGAATCCATGTACATGTCTAGAGGTGTCGTCTGCGCCGCGGCCGTTGTCCTGGCAGGTTGCGCGTCGGTCAACAAGCAGCCGGTGTCGGCCGGTGCGAAATCCGAGCTTCGCGATCAGCGCGTGGCGACGACGAAGCGCGCCGTCCCCGACTTCGCCGCCATGACCGCCGGCAAGGCGGCGTTCGCCGTGTTGGGCGCGTTGGCGATGATCAGCGAAGGCAACGGCATCATCGCCCGCAACAAGGTGGCCGATCCCGCGGATGCCATCGCGGCCGGGCTCGTGGCATCGCTGGCCGGCGGTTATTCGGCACGGGCGGCCGATCAACCTGTTTCAGTGGCCGTCGACGACGTGGCTGGCGTGGCCACCGCTGCGAACGGGGCGGCCCGGTTCATCGTGGACGTGCAGACGCTCAACTGGAGCTTCGGCTACTTTCCCAGCGACTGGACGCACTACCGCGTCATCTACACCGCCAAGGCACGCCTGATCGACGCCCAGAGCAAGTCGGTCGTCGCGGAAGGCTTCTGCAAGCAGATACCCGAAACGAACGAAGGTGCGCCGACCTATGACGAACTGCTGGCCGGGCAGGCGGCGCTGCTGAAGGCCAGGTTGGCGGCTGCCGGCGAGGCGTGCTTGCAAACGCTGAAGGCGGAGATGCTTTCGCTTTGACCGGCGGGGCTCGGCAGCATCGATGCGCGCTCGACAAGTGCTGGGCCGGTCGTGCTTGTCCGCAGGTACTGGCTGCGGCGAGGCGTAGCACGAATGTGCTATGTTTTGCCGACCTGTGAGTTGTTCCCGGAGACGGCCATGTCCACCACCACGATTCGGCTCGATGACGAGATGAAGATGCGCATCACCAAGGCGGCCGAGCGTGCCGGCAAGACATCGCATGCGTTCATCGTCGAGGCGATCGCGCAGACGGTGGAGCAGGCCGAGCGCAGCGATGAATTCCATCGTGTGGCCGACGAGCGCTGGGCGCGGATCGTGGCGACCGGCCAAACCAATTCATGGGAAGAGATGCGGGCGCAACTGCAGTCCCGTGCGCAGGAGATCGACCGACCGAAACCCGCCGCAAAGAAGGCTGCGCGCAAGGCGTCTCCCCCGAAGCCGGCCCGCGGTCAGGCCGGCCGATGACCCGTATCGAAGTGGCACCCGAAGTCGGGCAGGACTTCGACCGATTTTTCGAGCACGTCGCCCAGTTCGATCCAGGGGCCGCGGTGGCGCGGCTCGATGAACTCATGCGCGTAATCGACGCGTTGGCGACCAGCCCGCTCATCGGTCGTTCTGCGCGAGCCGGGCAACGCGAACTGGTGATCGGCCGTGTCGTGCGAGGCCATGTCGCGCTGTACCGGTACGTGCCCGAGATCGACACGGTGTTCCTGCTCGCACTGCGCAGCCAGCGGGAAGCTGGCTACAAGCACGGCGACTGAGGCGTCGCGCCATGGCGCGCACCGCCTCGCACGTTCAATCCGCCGCTTCCGCCCCCCGCACCGCCACCCATAGCACCCGGTTGGCCGGCGTCTTCACCCCCAGCCGCTCGCCCTGCCGCACCACGTAGCCGTTGAGGTGGTCGATCTCGGTGGGCTTGCCGCGGGCCAGGTCCTGTGCGGTCGACGAGCGTTGCGCCGGCATGGTCTGCGCGATGCGCAGCACGGCCTGCCACACCACCTCGTCTTCCAGCGTGGTCACGCCGCTGGCGTGGGCCACGGCCAGGCATTCGTCGACCAGGTCGCGCATCGTGGGCACCATGCCCGTCACCTGCACCAGCCGGCCGTAGGGCAGCTGGGTGAGGGCCGACAGCGCGTTGAACGCGCAGTTGAGGATGAGCTTGGTCCACAGCGCGGCCATCGCGTGGTCCGACACCTCCACCGGGATGCCGGCCGCGCCCAGCAGGGCCGCCACGCGGTCGCTCTGGGCCGACGGGCCGATCACCAGCTCGCCGCGGCCATGGTGCTTCACGTGGCCGGGGCCGGCCATCTCGGTGGCCACGTAGACCACCGCGGGCAGCACCGGGCGGCCCAGCGCGGCCTGCAGGCGCTCGGCGTTGTCGACGCCGTTCTGCAGGCTCAGCAGCACCGCGTCGGGCGCCAGGTAGGGTGCCATCGCCGCCGCGGCGGCGTCGGTGTCGGTCGACTTCACGCACACCAGCACCAGCGCGGCGCCCTGCACGCCGGCGGGCTCGGTGCTGCCCTGCACCGGCACCACGAACTCCACGCCGTCGGCGGTCGACAGGCGCAGGCCGTCGCGCTGCATCGCCTGCACGTGCTGCGGCCGGCCGATCATCGTGACGGCGTGGCCGGCCGCGGCCAGCAGCGCGCCGTAGTAGCAGCCGACGGCGCCGGCGCCCATCACGGCGATCTTCACGGGGGCGGTGGCCGCGGCGGCCTCGGCGGCGGTGGGCAGGGCGGTGTCGTTCATGGGGTGTATTCCACGGGATCGCGGTAGGCGGGTTCGTCGTGCATCGCCCAGTACGCGTCGTACAGGCGGGTGGTGGTGGGGCCGGGGTGCGCCAGGCGCAGCGGCTGGCCGTTGACCTTGGCGATGGGCAGCACGCCGCCGCCGGTCGAGCTGAGGAAGACCTCGTCGGCCGCCAGCACGTCGGCCACCGGCACGGGCTCCTGCCGCAGCGGGATGCCCAGCCGGTCGCACAGCTCGATGACGGTGCGGCGCGAGATGCCTTCGAGCACGCCGCGGTCGGGCGTGCGCACCACGCCGCCGCGCACGACGAAGATGTTGAAGCCCGGCCCTTCGGTGATGTTGCCGCGCTCGTCCACCACGCAGCTCGTGTCGCGGCCGCGGTCGTAGGCCTCGAACATCGACTGCACCAGGTCCAGCCAGTGGTAGTTCTTGACGGTCGGGTCGACCGACGCGGCCGGGATGCGCAGCCGCTCGCTGATGTGCATGTCGATGCCCGCGAGCTGCTTGTCGCGCGGGGCGATCCACACGAAGGGCAGTGCGTAGGCGTAGAAGCGGTTCTCGGCCAGGCGCGGGTCGCGCGCGCCGCGCGGCGGCACGCCGCGGGTGCACACCATCGCGACGTAGGCGTCCTTCAGCCCGCCGGCGCGCACGCAGCCATGCAGGATCTGGCGCACCTGCGCGCGGCTGTACGGGATCGTCATCCGCAGCTTGCCGAGGCTGGCGAAGAAGCGGTCGAGGTGGTCGTCGAGGCGGAAGAAGGCGCCTTGCCAGGTGCTGGCCACGTCGTAGGTGGCGTCGGATCGGGTGAAGCCCCAGTCGAAGAGCGAGATCTTGGCCTCCGACAGCGGCACGTAGCGGCCTTCGCAGAACGCCGCGCCGCCCTCGAAGCGGCCGGGGGCGGTGCTCCGTGCGTCATTCAGCGCGTCCATGCGTCCTCCGTGCGCTGGGGGTCCGTCGCCGGGGTTGGCGACGACGCTGGGAGGCGTGCGGCGCGTGCGGCACGGGCGGCGATCGGACGGTTCATCCTCGGGCTCCTCGGTGGCGGGCCGCCGCCGCAGGCGCAAGGGCCTTGGCGGTCAGCGGCTCAGGTGATGGCGGCGGTGCCAGTCTGCCAAGGATTCGTCGGGATACGTGTCGGCGATGCTGTCGTCGCGGTCCACCTGCAGCGCCACCCACGAGGGCTTGCTGCCCAGCATCATGTGCGTGACCACCGGGGGCGTGGGCAGCGGCGTGTCCACCGCGCCGGCATGCGGGTGCACCAGGTCGGGCCAGCTCGGGTCGTAGAGCCACAGCGCACTGCCGCACTCGCGGCAGAAGTGGCGCTGCCCGGTGCTGGTGCGGCCGTCCTCCATCCGGGCGCGGTACACGCCCAGGTGCTCGCGGCCTTCCACCTCCAGCGTGCGGAAGTCGGCGCCCAGGTTGATCGCGAAGCCGCCGCTGCCGGCGGTCTTGCGGCAGATGCTGCAGTAGCAGCGCATGAAGGGCACGGGTTCGTGCGACTCGACCGAGAAGCGCACGGCGCGGCAGTGGCAGGAGCCTTCGAGCAGCATGGCGGGACCTTTTTCAGGGGGCAGGGCAACTCCCTTGGCAGGCGCCGTGCCGCGCCGGGGGCCTGTCGCAAAAGGACACGACCGGGCGGGGCGGTGGCGCCGCGGGTGCGCCTCAAGGCAGGCGGACGAGGGGTGCCGCAGAGCCCCTGGGCACCGCGGGGCTGCCGACGCCGAGGGCCGACGCAGCAGCCCGCGCCATTCGCGACACATGGTGTGCGGCTTGGTCCACGACGCCCCGGCTGGAGGTGTAGATGGCCCGGTAGCGCACATGCCCGCCGCTTTCCCGGCGCGTGTCGCCCGCCACCGCGTCGACGGCCACTTCGTTCACCAGGCCGTCCATGTCGAGCAGGTCTTCGGTGTCCGCGTCGGTCACCAGCGGGTACTCGCCGGGGTGGGTCTTCTGGTGTTCGAGGATGCGCCGCTCGAGGGGCGAAAGCCGCATGCTTTGCGGGAGGGGCGGGAGTTGGCGGTTGGGCTGGCGTTGCCGATGCGCCTCCCACCGGGCCTCGCTCTGGCGCAGCGCGGCCTCACGCCGCTGCGCCTGCCGGATCTTGTCCAGGCGGTCCTGCGCGGTGATGGGACCCGTCATGTAGAAGGAAGCGTGGGAGTCGTGCACCAGGTCGTCGAACATGTGCTCGAACGCGGGCGTCGTCGGGCTGCGTGTCGCGATGCGGAAGTCCTGGTGCGCATCGCTCGTCTTCGCCGGCTCGACGGCCTGCCTGCAGAAATCCAGCTCGCTCTCCCAGAGGTCGATGCGGTCCTGGGCCGACGCGGCCTTGTAGCTGCCCAGGGTGGCGATGCCCGTGCCCGGTGCAGCCGGCAGGCCCGTCCGTGCCTGGGGCGTGCGCAGCCGCACCGACTCCCGCCACTGCCAGTAGCGCAGCATGTGCCCGCGGACCTGCTGCGCCAGCGGGCCGGCCGGCGCCCGGAGCGCGGCCAGGTAGGCCTTGAAGCGGGCGATGGTGTCGGGGTGGATCTGGAGGTCTTCGATCGCTCCCTGTCCCGCGGGCCCTTGCTGGCCGAGCTCTTCAAGGGTCATCAGAGGGACCCCCTCCTTGTAGGCCGCCATGTACATGTTGACGAGCGCCACCTGAGACAGCAGCCGCTGGCGCTCGCCCACCGCCTTGCCCTGGTCGCCCGGGGCGTAGCCGCCGCCCACGTCGGAATGCGCGCCCGGGAAGACGATCTCCGTGCAGCCGGGCGGGTACACCTCGCCGTCGCGGATGCTCGACAGCGGGAAGGCCTTGCGTATCTCGTGTGCCGCGACGTAGTGCACCGTGCGCCGTACCAGCGGCGTCGGGATCTCCAGCGTGCCATTGGCCCAGCCGCCGAAGCCTCGGAACGGGATGTAGCCCGCCGCGTCGGCCACGCCGACCGATGCCACGGTGTCGAACAGCCCGAGGAACTCCACCCGCAACGGGATGCCCGCGAGCTTGTGGCCGCGATCCAGCAGGTGGTGGAGGAAGAAGCAGAAGGCACGGGCCTGGGCAGCGCCGCGCGAGAAGCCGAAGACGCTGAGGTGGATCTGCGCGATGCGGGGCAGGCGCGGGCGGCCATCCTCCTTGGTCAGGGACGCCCGAAGCCGTTTGGCCAACATGGCGAAGGCCAGCCGCTTGCCGGCGAGGTTGTTGTCGGTCGTGCCGACGGCGTGCAGGGTGCTGGACGTGATCAGCGAAAGAAGTTCAGCCGGATCGACCAAGCGCTGCCCGCCGTGGCAACGCCGATGCACCGCATTGAGGAGTTGCACCAATGCCCAGTTGATGCGCGCATCCCCTCCCTTGCCCTGGCTCTTGCCTGACGGCAACTCCCCATACTCCCCGATGTCCTCAAAACGCGTGCCGACACCCGGGGCATAGAAGCTGAAATAGCCGTCCTCCCACGCATCTCGGGTGGCCCGGTACAGCACGGCCACGTTGCTGTGTGCGTTCAGGCCGCGGTCGCGTTCGAGGTTGTTGTTGGTGCCATCGAAGAAAAAGCTGACCCAGATGGGCACTTCGCATCGATCGGCTCGCGTGCCACCGTCCCCTAACAGTTGGAGGCGTGCCGCTGCCTCTTCGGTATTCAACGGCCGCACCTCGAACTCCGGCGCGTGCAGCGGTTCGACGCTCATCATCGTTCCTCCGGGGGGTTGGGATCACGCGGGTACGGGCGGCCGGAGGGGTGCTCAGAGTCGACCGGCAACGAGCGATAGACCCAGGCCTCGATCTGATCGTCCGGGAGGAAGAAGATCTGGATGTCCTCCAGCCGGTCGTACTTCTTCACCGGCACGGTCTTTTCGAGGGAGCGTTGGGTCCAGCAGCAGCGGCCTTCCTCCTCGATGCTCAGGTGCTTGCGGTAGGACCAGGGCCGCGTGTAGTGCCCGATGGTCCACTTGACCGTGACGGCGAGGCCAGGACGCCAGGTGCGGGGCAGCATCACGCAGCAACTGGTCTTGCCGCCGCCGCCATACGTCGGCAGGTTGGCCCCCCAGGCGCCGTCGACGAAGAAGTCCTGCACGCCCTCGCCGGTGTAGTTGATGCCGGTGATGGACACCCCGATGAGCGCGTCGGGGTCGGGCGGGGCAGGGCGGCAGGCGCAGAGCAGGCTCAGCAGAGCCGTCGCGGCGATGGCCATGCTGCGACGCGTTGGCGTGGTCGCCACGGGCTGCCGCTCGCAGGGATTGGGGGGTCGAGGTCCCGTGGCCATCATTCCTCCTCGGGCGGGCGCGGGTCGCGGGGGTAGGGCCGGCCGGACGGGTGGGCAGGGTCGACCGGCAACGAGTGGTGGACCCAGGCCTCGATCTGGTCGTCCGGGAGGAAGAAGATCTGGATGTCCTCCAGCCGGTCGTACTTCTGCACCGGCACGGTCTTCTCGAGGGAGCGTTGGGTCCAGCAGCAGCGGCCTTCCTCCTCGATGCTCAGGTGTTTGCGGTAGGACCAGGGCCGGGTGTAGTGGCCGATGGTCCACTTGACCTTGACGGTCAGGCCAGGACGCCAGGTGCGGGGCAGCATCACGCAGCAACTGGTCTTGCCGCCCCCGCCATAGGTCGGCAGGTTGGCCCCCCAGGCGCCGTCGACGAAGAAGTCCTGGACGCCCTCGTCGGTGTAGTTGATGCCGGTGATGGAGACCCCGACGAGCGCGTCGGGGTCGGGCGGGGCGGGGCGGCAGGCGCAGAGCAGGCTCAGCAGAGCCGTCGCGGCGATGGCCATGCTAAGAAGGTGCGTCGGCGTGATTACCTCGGGCCGCCGCTCGCAGGTGTTGGAGGGTCGAGGCTCGGCGTCCATCACTCCTCCTCAGGCGGGCGTGGGTCGCGGGGGTAGGGCCGGCCGGAGGGGTGGGCAGGGTCGACCGGCAGGGAGTGGTGGACCCAGGCCTCGATCTGATCGTCTGGGAGGAAGAAGATCTGGATGTCCTCCAGCCGGTCGTACTTCTGCACCGGCACGGTCTTTTCGAGGGAGCGCTCAGACCAGCAGCAGGCGCGCTGCTCCATGACGGGGATGTGCTTGCGCAGCTTGTAGGGCCGGGTGTAGTGCCCGATGGTCCACTTGACCGAGACGGCGAGGCCGGGGCGCCAGGCGCGGGGCAGCATCACGCAGCAACTGGTCTTGCCGCCGCCGCCATAGCTCGGCAGGTTGGCCCCCCAGGCGCCGTCGACGAAGAAGTCCTGCACGCCCTCGCCGGTGTAGTTGATGCCGGTGATGGACACCCCGATGAGCGCGTCGGGGTCGGGCGGGGCAGGGCGGCAGGCGCAGAGCAGGCCCGGCAGAGCCGTCACGGCGACGGCGATGCTGAGACGGCGCGCCGGCGTGGTCTTCACGGACCGCCGCTCGAAGGGGTTGGAGGGTCGAGGCTCGGCGTCCATCACTCCTCCTCGGGCGGGCGCGGGTCGAGGGGGTAGGGCCGGCCGGAAGGGTGGTCGGGGTTGGGTGGCGTGGCATCGAAGACCCAGATCTCGAGCTCGTCGTCCGGCAGGAAGAACACCTGCAACTTGGCGGGCTTGGCGTACTGCTGCACCGGCACGGTCTTTTCGAGGGAGCGCTCAGACCAGCAGCAGGCGCGCTGCTCCATGACGGGGATGTGCTTGCGCAGCTTGTAGGGCCGGGTGTAGTGGCCGATGGTCCACTTGACGGTGACGGTCAGGCCAGGA
Source organism: Aquincola agrisoli (assembly GCF_036621135.1). NCBI lineage: Bacteria > Pseudomonadati > Pseudomonadota > Betaproteobacteria > Burkholderiales > Sphaerotilaceae > Aquincola > Aquincola agrisoli. The sequence continues at coordinate 32,275 of NZ_JAZIBG010000023.1, read as the reverse complement.
CGCCAGGTGCGGGGCAGCATCACGCAGCAGGTGGTACCACCGCCCCCGCCATACGTCGGCAGGTTGGCTCCCCAGGCGCCGTCGACGAAGAAGTCCTGGACGCCCTCGTCGGTGTAGTTGATGCCGGTGATGGAGACCCCGATGAGCGCGTCGGGATCAGGCGGGGCGGGGCGGCAGGCGCAGAGCAGCACCGCGGCGGCGAGCGCCGGGGCCCAGGGCGTTGCGCAGGTCATGCCGGTGCCCCGGAGGCCAGCCACCCGATGCACTCGGCCACCAGGGCCGGCACGTCGTCCCGCGGCTTCGGCTGCCGCCACAACCAGCACTGCACCGCGTGGTACAGCTCGGACGGCCTTCGTGACTGCAGCAACTCGGGCCGGTGCAGGTGCACCTGCGACAACAGCAGGTCCGCCTCGCCGGCCTCGAGCAAGGCGCCCCACCGCGCCGCGTCCAACGGCCGGACCGGGGCGTCCGCCGGCGTGCCCTCCACGTCGGCCCAGCGCAGCAGGCCGTCTCGCGCGGGATACCAGATGCGCCCGGGGGCCGGCAGCAGGGTCGGCCCGGCGACCGCCGCCAGCAGGGCCAGGCCATCGGGCAGGCAGCGGGTGTCGGCCAGGTTCAGCAGGTACCGCGCCCCCGGCTCGTCGTCGGCGGCCACCTGCATCGCCTGGCACCACTGCGTGCGGATCGCTTCGGCGTCCGCGGCGCAGGCGATGAAGCTCAAGGCCGGCTTGTCGCGAAGCCGCCGCACGAGCTGCCGCGCAGCGCCGGCCGCGGCGGGCGGCAGCACCAGCAGCGGCCCGGCCTGTGCGAGGCGCTGGAACGGCCCTTCGTCGAACACGCCGCGGAAGGGGATCGCCTGCGCCTCCAGGTGCGCTGCGAGGCCGTCGTCGGCCGCGGCGTTCACTACGGCCAGCAGAGGCAGGCCGGGCCGATCCTGATTCAGGCGGCCGTGGTCGGCCAGCACCTGGTCGGCGAAGCCCTCCGCCAGCGGGTCCTGCGCGAAATAAAGGGGCGGGGCCATCAGCTCACCCGGATGAGGCGGCTGCCCGCCGCGGTGGCCGCCGCCAGGCACTCCAGGCACACATCCTCGACGTCCATGCGCCCCCACCAGGCCAGCGGCCCGTCTCCGACGCTGCCCGATCCCGCCCCCCAGTCCTGCGCGCCGCCCAGGTCGATGCCGCCGGCCTCGACGATGAGCTCGCGGTCGGCAGTGATGGTGAGCACGCCGTCCTGCGTGAGCTCGATGCGCGCGCCCTCGCTGGTGAGCAGCCCGCGTGCACCGCGGAACTCCAGCACCACGTCGCCCTGCGCCACAAACCGTGCGCTGCCCTCGCGCACCTGCACCTCGTCCGAACCGTGGCTGATGACGTCCACCCGCGCCCCGCCCTCGCCCGCACCCTGCGGCGCATGGCCCTCGGTGTGCCAGGCCAGGCCCTCGCGGGCGTACAGCCGCACCTGGTCCGCGCTGGCCAGCTCCAGGCAGCCCTGCGCACTGGCCAGCAGCGTGTGGGCCGCGGTGAGCTGCGGCCCCGGCGTCAGCTGTGCCCCCTGCGCCGCACTCGCGTACTGCAGCAGCGGCGCACGGCTGCGCGCCGCGTCCCGGCCGAGCTGCAGCGCCGGCGCCAGCGCGGCCAGCGTCCCGAGCCCGGCCTGCGCGGCCGCGTCGCTGCGCTGCTGCGCCGCGGCCAGCGCCCCCTGCAGGTCGGCGTGGCCCGGGTGGTGCAGCAGGTGCGCCGGCGCCGCGGGGGGTGCGCCGTCGTCGGCGAGGCGCCCGCGCACCTCGGCGGCATGGCTGGTCACCAGCAGTCCCTGCGCCGCGCGCAGCGTGGCCACCGCCTCGGTGCGCAGCTCCCAGCCGCGGCCGCGCAGCCGGCCCCGGCCGTCCGCCAGGTGGCCCAGCTGCAGCGCGCTGCGCGCCTGCGGGGTGGCGAGCTGCACATGCTCGCGGCCGCGGCGGTCCTCCAGCCGCAGCTGGTTGCGGGCCGCGGTGCGCAGCAGGTGGCGGCTGGCGTGGGCCGCGCCCACCGGGTCCGGGCGGCGGTGGTCGTGCAGCGCGCGGGCGCTCATCGGGGTGTCGGGGTGGCCGCCGTGGAAGCTCAGCAGCACCTCGGCGGCTTCGTGCAGCGGCAGGTGCCAGCCGTGGTCGGCCCCGGCATGGCTGCGCAGGTGGCGCACCGGGCGGCTGCTGGCGCCGGGCACCGGCTGCAGGTCGGCGGCGAGCGCGACCTGGTAGCGCCCGTGGGGATCGAGCCGTGCGTAGGGCTCGCCCCCGGCGCCGATGCACGCCTGCTCGAAGTCCAGCCGCGGTGCGGGCAGCGGCTCGGGCACCCAGCCCAGGGACGACCACGCGGCCTCGGGGCTGGCCTCGAAGCGCAGGCCGGCGCGCCCGGGGTCGGCGGGCGCGTCGCCGGCCAGCGCCGGCCCGACGTCGCTGCCGGCGTCCACCGCGGTGAGCAGCCAGCGGCCCTGCAGCGCCGCGGCCACGCCGCCGGCCTGCAGCGTGACGGTCTGGCCGCAGCGCCACAGGGCCGCGGGGCGGGTGGCCACCAGCAGCTGGCGGCGCTGGCGGTGGCGCTGGTCGCCCAGGCGGGCCTGGCGCGCGAGCCAGGCGGGCACGCCGAGCGCCTCGCCGTCGAAGACCAGCGCCTCGGCCCCGGGCAGGTAGGCCTCCCAGGTGCGGGGCGCGCCGCCGGGCGGCGGCGGGGCGTGGGGGTCCTCGGCCTCGGCCGAGAAGCTGCGGCCCTGGCGGGGATCGTAGGCGACGGTGCGGCTGCGCTCGGGGGCGCTGGCCAGGCGCAGCTCGGCGTCGAGCAGGTGGTCGGTGCCGGGCGCGGGCAGGCCGGTGGGCGGCGCGAAGGCCAGCGGGGCCGCGTGCGCGGCGCGCGCGCCCAGGCCTGCGCTGCCGATGACCAGGCGCTCGCCTTGCGTGGCATCGGGCTCGCACCACAGGCCCAGGCCTTCGTCGGCGAGGATGCGCTGCACGAAGCGCAGGTCGCTCTCGAAGTCGGCGCGCCCGGGCTCGCGCGACTGGGTGCGCTGGCGCCAGCGGGCCAGCGGGGGCAGCGCGCGCAGTTCGGCCGCGAGGCCGTGCTCGGCGAGCACGGCGGTGGCGATCTCGGTGCAGGTGCGGCGCTGGAAGACCCGGCAGCGCCGGGTGCGTGCCAGGGCGGCGACGCCGGGCTCGAGCTGCAGGCGGTGGGCGACGCCGTCGGCCGAGGCGCGGCCGCGGCCAAGCAGGGCGATGCGCCCGTGCAGGCCGGCGAAGCCCGCCCCGCAGCGCTGCCAGAAGACGGCGGCCTGGCCGAGCAGGTCCGCGGGCAATGGCGCGGGGCACTGCAGCGTCAGCGTGAGCTGCCAGGGCTCGTGCAGGCGCTGCCGGTAGTGCCAGTGGGTGACGTGGCCCGCGGCGCCGGCGCCGGGGCCGCCCAGCGCCAGGCCCACGGTGGCGGCATCGGCGGCGCCGGTGGCCAGCCGCTCCCGCACGGCGGCCAGCAGCTCGGCGGCCGACCAGCGCGGCGGTGCGCGGTACACCGTCGACTCCTGCATTTGCGCCTCCCGGACGAATCCGAACCACACTCAATGTATGTGAAGCTGCAAATTTGATTCAGCGAATTCGGCGGAATCGGCGGGTCATTTCGAGCGATGGCCGAACGGCGTCATCCCACCTTGAACGCCGCGGCCAGCAGCGAGAAGGTGCCGAAGGCCAGCACGGTGGAGCACATGATGATCCGCGCGACGCGGCCGTTGTCCGCGCCAAAGCGTTCGGCGAGCAGCGAGACGTTGCTTGCGCTCGGCAGGGCCGCGGCCAGTGTCAGCGCGGTGAGCTGCAGGTCCGTCAGCGGCAGCCCTGCCGCCTGCGCCGCGCGGCCCAGGCTCCATACCAGCAGCGGATGCACGACGAGCTTGATCAGCGCCACCGGCAGGTAGCGCCGCACCGGCGTGCGGGTGTGTGCATGCTGCCCGGCGTGCCAGAGCACCGCGCCGATCGTGAACAAGGCCACCGGCGTCGCGGCGTCGCCCAGCATGCGGATGATCGAGTCAACCGGGCCGGGCAGCGCGAGGCCGCTCGCCCCGGCCACGGCGCCGGCCGCGATCGCCCAGGGCAGCGGGTTCGAGGCCACACCGCGCAGCGCCCTCAGCGCGGCGGCGCGCCGGCCCTGCCCGCTGGCCTCGTGCGCCTGCGCGAGCGCGATGCACAGCGACGAGGTGAACACCATGTCGGTCAGCATCGTGCTGATGACCGGCCCGGCCGCGGCCTGGCCCAGCAGGGTGGCCACGAGCGGCACGCCCATGAAGCCGGAGTTGGGGAAGGCGGCCACCAGGGCGCCGAAGGCGGCGTCCTTCAGGTGCACGTGCGCCGAGCGGGTGAGCCATACCGTGCCGAACACGATGACCAGCGCACTCACTGCGTACACGCCCAGCACCACCGGGTTCAGCAGCTCGGCCACCGGCAGGCTGCGGCCGGCGCGGAACAGCATGCACGGCAGCGAGAAATACAGGACAAACGCATTGAGCCCGGAGACCGCGCTCTCGGGCAGCACGCGCTGCCGCGCGGCCAGGTAGCCGCACAGCACCAGCGCGAAGAACGGGATCGTGACGGCGAAGATCTGCTGCATGGCGCACCGGCCCGGGAGGGGGCCGAGTGTGCCAGCGGCGCCGGCCGTTTCGGCGGCGCAAAACGCCCGCTTTCGCAAATGCGAATGGCGCGGCGGCCGGTCGCACGCGATGCTATGGGCCATGACTGCTCCCCTGGATGACTTCAGCCCCTGGGTCGGCCGCAGCGAACGGCGCACCGACCTGATCACCGCCGCGCCGCTCGCCGCGCTGGCCGCCACCCTCGACCGCGAGGACCCGGCGCCGCAGGCCGGCACCTCCGTGCCCCCGCTGTGGCACTGGATCTACTTCACGCCGCAGGCGCTCGCCCGCGACATCGGCGACGACGGCCACGCCAGGCGCGGCGGCTTCCTGCCGCCCGTGCCGCTGCCGCGGCGCATGTGGGCCGGCGGACGGCTCGCGTTCCACCAGCCGCTGAAGGTGGGCGAGCCGGCGGTGCGCACCTCCACCATCACCGAGGTGCAGACCAAGTCGGGCCGCAGCGGCTCGCTGGTCTTCGTCACGGTGCGGCACGATTACGCCGGCGCCGCCGGCCCCGCCCTCACCGAGGAGCACGACATCGTCTACCGCGACGCGCCGCAGCCCGGGGCGCCGGTGCCGCAGCCGCAGGCCGCGCCGGCCGATGCCGCCTTCGAGCGCGAGATCGTGCCCGACCCGGTGCTGCTGTTCCGCTACTCCGCGCTCACCTTCAACGGCCACCGCATCCACTACGACCAGCCCTACGTCACGCAGGTCGAGGGCTACCCGGGCCTGGTCGTGCACGGGCCGCTGATCGCGACGCTGCTGCTGGACAACCTGCGCCGCCAGCGGCCCGGGGCCGGGGTCCGGCGCTTCGAGTTCAAGGCTGTGCGGCCGATCTTCGACATCCACCGCTTCCATGTCTGCGGCAGGCCCGACGGCGACGGGCGGTTCGCGCTGTGGGCGCGTGACCACGAGGGCCTGCTGGCGATGCAGGCCACGGCCGAACTCTCATGACCCGGACCCGCCCGAGATGAACCACCACACCCCCGACGAGCACCAGGACATCCGCGACGCCGTGCGCGCGCTCTGCGCGGAGTTTCCCGACGAATACCACCGCCGGATCGACGAGCAGCGCGCCTATCCGGAGGCCTTCGTCGATGCGCTGACGCGGGCCGGCTGGCTGGCCGCGCTGATCCCGCAGGAGTACGGCGGCTCCGGCCTCGGCCTGACCGAAGCCTCGGTGATCATGGAGGAGATCAACCGCTCGGGCGGCAACTCCGGCGCCTGCCACGGCCAGATGTACAACATGGGCACGCTGCTGCGCCATGGCAGCGCGGCGCAGAAGCAGCGCTACCTGCCCCGGATCGCCACCGGCGAGCTGCGCCTGCAGTCGATGGGCGTGACCGAGCCGACCACCGGCACCGACACCACCCGGATCAAGACCACGGCGGTCAAGAGGGACGGCCGCTACGTCGTCAACGGCCAGAAGGTCTGGATCTCGCGCATCCAGCATTCCGACCTGATGATCCTGCTGGCGCGCACCACGCCGCTGGCTGACGTGAAGAAGAAGAGCGAGGGCATGTCGATCTTCGTGGTCGACCTGAAGGAGGCGGTCGGCAAAGGCATGGAGGTGCGGCCGATCCCGAACATGGTCAACCACGAGACCAACGAGCTGTTCTTCGAGAACCTGGAGATCCCTGAGGAGAACCTCATCGGCGAGGAGGGCCAGGGCTTCCGCTACATCCTCGACGGCCTCAACGCCGAGCGCACGCTGATCGCGGCCGAATGCATCGGCGACGGCTACTGGTTCATCGACCGCGTGACGGCCTACGTGAAGGACCGCGTCGTCTTCGGCCGCCCGATCGGGCAGAACCAGGGCGTGCAGTTCCCGATCGCCGAGAGCTACATCGAGGTGGAGGCGGCCAACCTGATGCGCTGGAAGGCTTGCGCGCTGTTCGACGCGCAGCAGCCCTGCGGCGCGCAGGCGAACATGGCGAAGTACCTCGCGGCCAAGGCGAGCTGGGAGGCGGCGAACGCCTGCATCCAGTTCCACGGCGGCTTCGGCTTCGCGAACGAATACGACGTGGAGCGCAAGTTCCGCGAGACGCGGCTCTACCAGGTGGCGCCGATCTCGACCAACCTGATCCTGTCCTACGTCGCCGAGCACCTGCTCGGCCTGCCCCGGAGCTTCTGAGCATGGCCCGGACCCTGCCGTTGAAAGGCATCACCGTCGTCACGCTGGAGCACGCGATCGCGGCGCCCTTCTGCACGCGGCAGCTCGCCGAGCTGGGCGCCCGCGTGATCAAGGTCGAACGGCCGGGCGTCGGCGATTTCGCGCGCGGCTACGACGAGCGTGTCAACGGCCTGGCTTCCCACTTCGTGTGGACGAACCGCTCGAAGCAGAGCGTCACGCTCGACCTGAAGCACCCGCAGGCGGGCGCTGTGCTGGCGAGGCTGCTCGCGCGGGCCGACGTGCTGGTGCAGAACCTGGCGCCCGGGGCCGCGGCGCGGCTGGGCCTGTCGTTCGAGGCGCTGCATGCCAGGCATCCCCGGCTCATCGTCTGCGACATCTCCGGCTACGGCGACGATCCCGAACGCCCGGGCGCCTACCGCGACAAGAAGGCCTACGACCTGCTGATTCAGAGCGAATCGGGGTTCGTGTCGATCACCGGCTCGCCGGACGAGCCCGCCAAGGCCGGCTGCTCGATCGCCGACATCGCCGCCGGCATGTACGCGTACACCAACATCCTGGCCGCGCTGATCGAGCGCGGCCTCACCGGGCAGGGCCAGCGCATCGACGTGTCGATGCTGGAAGCGATGGTCGAGTGGATGGGCTACCCGCTGTACTACGCCTACGGCGGCGCCGCCCCGCCGCCGCGGGCCGGGGCGGCGCATGCCACCATCTACCCGTACGGTCCGTTCCCCGCCGGCGACGGCCGCAGCGTGATGCTGGGGCTGCAGAACGAGCGCGAGTGGCAGGCCTTCTGTGCCCAGGTGCTGCTGCAGCCGGCGCTGGCCACCGACGAGCGCTTCTCCTCCAACGGCCGGCGCGTGCAGGCCCGCGAGGCCCTGCATGCGCTGATCGTCGAGGCCTTCGCGCCGCTGACCGCCGAGCAGGTGGTCGAGCGGCTGGACGCCGCCCAGATCGCCAATGCCGCCGTCAACACGATGGCCGACGTGTGGGCGCATCCGCAGCTCGCCGCCCGCGGCCGGTGGACGGAGGTGGGCACGCCCGCGGGCGCCGTGCCCGCGCTGCTGCCGCCGGGTGTCGCCGGCCCCGAAGGCGCCGCCATCGGCCCCGTGCCCGCGCTGGGCGAACACACCGACGCGGTGCTCGCCGAACTCGGCTACGGCCCCGGCGACATCGCGCGCTTGCGCGCCGAGCACGCCCTCTGAATCCTCTGCAAGGAGAACCTCCCATGACGTCCGCTGGTGCCGACCCCACCGGCATACTCGCCGCGTTTGCCGCCGGCCTGGCGTTCGATGCCATTCCCGCGCCAGTGCTGCGCCGCGCCGAAGACCTGATGCTCGACTGGTTCGGCTCCACGCTGGCCGGCAAGGGCGCGCGTCCGGTCGAGAGCCTGGTGCGCTTCCATACGCAGATGGGCCCGTCCGACGGGCCGAGCGAGGTGCTGGTGCACCGCACCCTGTCCAGCCCGCTGGCGGCCGCGATGGCCAATGCGGCGGCCTCGCACTTCGCGGAACAGGACGACGTGCACAACGGCTCGGTCTTCCACCCCGCCACCGTCGTGTTCCCGCCGGCGCTGGCAGTGGCGCAGGCGCTGGGCCGCAGCGGGGCGGCGCTGCTCACCGCCGTGGTCGCGGGCTACGACGTCGGCATCCGCGTCGGCGAGTTCCTGGGCCGTTCGCACTACCGCACCTTCCACACCACCGGCACCGCGGGGTCGATCGCCGCGGCCGCGGCCGTGGGGCGGCTGCTCGGGCTCGATGCGGCGCAGATGCGGCATGCCTTCGGCTCGGCCGGCACGCAGGCGGCAGGCCTGTGGGAGTTCCTGCGCGACGCGGCCGACTCCAAGCAGCTGCACACCGCGCATGCCGCCGGCACCGGCCTCACCGCCGCCTACCTCGCGGCCGACGGCTTCACCGGCGCACGCCACATCCTCGACGGCCCGCAGGGCATGGCGGCCGGCATGTCGAGCGACAGCGACCCGTCCCGCCTGACCGACGGCCTGGGCACCCGCTGGGCGCTGGCCGAGACCTCGTTCAAGTTCCATGCGTCCTGCCGCCACACGCATCCGGCGGCCGATGCGCTGCAGCGCGTGATGCACGCGCACCGGCTGGCCGCCGGCGACATTGCCCGCGTGACGGCGCGGGTGCACCAGAGCGCGATCGACGTGCTCGGGCCGGTGATCGATCCGCAGACGGTGCACCAGGCCAAGTTCTCGATGGGCACGGTGCTGGGCCTCATCGCGGTGCACGGCCACGCCGGCCTCGCCGAGTTCGACGCGCACTACCGTGCCGCGCCGGTGGTGGCGTTCCGCGACAAGGTGCGGATGCAGCTCGATCCCGAGGTCGACGCCGCCTACCCCGCGCGCTGGATCGGCCAAGTCGAGGTCGAGACGGTCGACGGCCGCCGGTTGTCGGCCCGCGTCGACGAACCCAAGGGCGACCCGGGCAACACGCTCAGCCGTCCCGAGCTGGAGGACAAGGCCGTGCGCCTGGCCGCGTATGGCGGCGGCGCCACCGAAGCCGAGATGCGCGGCGTGATCGCGGCGATCTGGTCGCTGGCCGACGCACCTCTGGTGCCGCGCCTGCTCGCGCCATGACCGCGCGCTGGTACCTGTTCGTGCCGGCGGACCGGGCCGGCGCGATGGCCGCTGCCGTGCGGCGCTGAGCCGGCGCTCAGCGCCGAGGGCCGATCAAGGCAGCCAGGTCACGCCGTAGTAGCTGTTGACGCGGCGGCCGTAGTCCGGGTCGTACACGGGCACGTCCGTTTCGGTGTACTTCGGCGCGCCTTCGAGCTGGCTCTTGCTGATGGGCACCACGTAGCCGTCCTTCGTGGTGTCGTACTTCAGCACGCTCCACGGCAGCGGATAGCGGTCGGTGCCGATGCCGAGGAAGCCGCCGAACTCGAGCACGGCATACCGCACCTGGCCGCTGCGCTTGTCGATCATCAGGTCGTCGATCGAGCCGAGTTTTTCGCCGGCCTCGTTGTACACGGTGGTGCCTTCGACGCGGTCCGAGGAAATGACGTCGCCGGATTCGTAGGCATAGCTGGGATTCATGGCCGTCTCCTGTCTGGGTGCAAAAGAAATCGCCCGGCGTACCGAGCTGTTCCAGTTGTACGTCGCCAGGGTGGACGGGGCGATCGGACCGTGCGCCGGCTGCGCGTAGGAGCATGTCCCGGCTAGGCGGGCGCCGCGCCGCGTGCGTCCTCGTCGAGCAGCGCGACCAGGTCGCGCGCGAAGGGCGGCAGCGTCTCGAGGTTGCGGACGCAGACCTGCAGCTCCCGCAACGCCCACGCGTCGCGCAGCGGCACCCGCACGATGGCCATCGTGTGGGCATGCCGGCGTGCCGCGGAATCGGGCAGCACGCCCACGCCGATGCCGGCTTCGATCATCCGGCATGCGGCCTCGAAGTTGCCGACCTCGATGCGCAGGCGCAGCGAGCGCTGCAGTCCGTCGCAGATCTGCCGCAGGAACCCGTGCAGGGCGCTTGCCTCCGTCAGCCCGACGTGGGGCAGCGCCAGGCTGTCCGCGAAGTCCACGCTCGCCTCGCCGGCCAGTGGGTGGCCGGCCGGCACCACCAGCACGAGGCGGTCGCTGCGGTACGGGCGGGTCTGCAGGTTCTCGGTGCGGACGTTGCCGGCCACGATGCCGATGTCGGTCTGCCCCTCGGTCACGGCGCGCACGATGTCGTGGCTCAGCCGCTCGCGCAGGTCGACGCTGACGTCCGGGTGGGCCTGCAGGTAGCGGTGCAGCACGGGTGGCAGGTATTCGCCGAGCGCCGTGGTGTTGGCGTAGATGCGCAGGTGGCCCTTGATGCCCTCGGCGTATTCCTGCAGGTCGTCGCGCAGGTGCTCGATCTGCGCGAGCACCACGCGGGCATGGTGCACCAGCGCCTGGCCGGGGGGCGTGAGCGTCACGCCCTGGCTCGTGCGCAGCAGGAGCTTGGCGCCGACGCTCTCCTCCAGGTGCTTGATGCGCGTGCTCGCGGCGGGCACCGACAGGTGCACGGCCTCGGCACCGCGCGTGAGGCTGTTGCACTCGGCCACGCGCAGCATCAGGCGCAGGTCGGTGAGGTCGAAATGCAGGGCCGTGCGCACGCGGTCAGCGGGCGAGGGGCAGCTGGTCGAGGCGGTCGACGAAGCCGTCGGCATCGACGCCGCGCACCGGTTCGCCGTGGTTGTAGCCGTAGGTCACCAGCACCACCGGGCAGCCGGCGGCGCGGGCCGCCTGCGCGTCGTTGGCGGAGTCGCCCAGCATCAGCGTGCGCGCGGGCGGGGTGCCGAGCACCTCGCAAGTCTTCAGCAGCGGCAGCGGGTCGGGCTTCTTGCGCTCGAAGCTGTCGCCCCCGAACACCGCGCCGAAGTAGCCGTCGAGGCCCTTGGCCGCCAGCAGCGGGCGGGCGAAGGCGAGCGGCTTGTTGGTCAGGCAGGCCAGCCGCAGCCCGGCCTCGCGCAGGCGCTGCAGCCCCTCGGCGACACCGGGGAACACGGTGGCATGCTCGCCGTTGATCGCGAGGTAGTGGGCCTGGTAGCGGGCCCACGCCGCGTCGAACTGCTCCGGGCGGCCCCCGGCATGGGCCAGCGTCTGGCGCAGCAGGTGCTCCGAGCCCTTGCCGATGGTGCGCTCGACGAAGGCGCGGTCGACCGGCGGCAGCGCCAGGTCGGCCAGCATGCGGTGGAGGGCGACGACGAAGTCGCCGAGCGTGTCCACCATCGTGCCGTCGAGGTCGACGATGGCGGCTTGCAGCGTGCGGGGATCGAGGGAAGGCATAGGCGACGACCATAACCGACCGACCCCGGGCCGGCCGGCGATGTCCTACGGCGCCATCGGCGTTTGCGAGGCATGCGCATGCGCCCCCGGCTGGCGCAGCCGGCGCGGCGGGCCGCCTAGGCTTGTGAGGTGTTCTTCACCCGACTGGATCGATGATGTCTTTCCCGGCCCCCACCTCTCTTGCAGCGGCCTGCGTGCTGGCCGCCTGCGTGTCGACCGCCGCCTGGGCCGCCGAGCCGGCGTCCGGCGGCAAGGCCCGGGCGCTGTCCGAGCAGGAGCGGGCCGCCTGCGTGGACGGCCGTTCCCACCAGGACCGCGCGACCTGCCTGCGCGAGGCCGGCGCGGCCCAGGACGAGCGCCGCCGGGGCACCCTCGACGACGGCCAGGCCGGGCGCTACGACGCCAATGCGATGAAGCGCTGCGACGCGCTGCCCGCTGCCGACCAGGCGGACTGCCGCAGCCGGGTGCGCGGAGAGGGGCTGCAGAGCGGGAGCGTGAAGTCGGGCGGCGTCTACAAGGAGACGGTGACGCGCACCGTGGGCCCCGCGGCCGTGCCGTCGGCGGCCTCCGCGGCCTCGTCGCCGGCGTCCGACCCGCCGAAGGTGCGCTGAGAACGCGCGGCGGGCCTGCCGGTCAGGCCAGCTCGGCCCGCATCGCGTCGATCACCGCCTTGTAGTCTGGCTGGCCGAAGATTGCGCTGCCGGCCACGAAGGTGTCCGCGCCCGCATCGGCCACGCGGCGGATGTTGTCGACCTTGATGCCGCCGTCCACCTCCAGGCGGATCTCGCGGCCGGAGGCGTCGATCAGCTTGCGGGCCTGCTCGACCTTGCGCAACGCGCTGTCGATGAAGCTCTGCCCGCCGAAGCCGGGGTTCACGCTCATGATCAGGATGAGGTCGACCTTGTCGATCACCCACTCCAGCACGTCCAGCGGCGTGCCGGGGTTGAAGACCAGTCCGGCATGGCACTTCTCGGCGCGGATGAGCTGCAGGGTGCGGTCCACGTGCGCGCTGGCCTCGGGGTGGAAGCTGATGAGGTCGGCGCCGGCCTTGGCGAAGGCCTGGGCCAAGGCGTCGACCGGCTCCACCATCAGGTGCACGTCGATCGGCACCGGCGTGCCGTCGGCCTGCGCGGCGTGCTTGCGCAGCGCCTGGCACACCATCGGTCCGAAGGTCAGGTTGGGGACGTAATGGTTGTCCATCACGTCGAAGTGGATCCAGTCGGCGCCGGCGGCGATGACGTGGCGGACCTCTTCGCCCAGGCGGGCGAAATCGGCCGAAAGAATGCTGGGGGCAATGCGGTGGGTGGGCATCGCGGCATTGTCTTACGGCACTTCCGCCGCCGGCCGTCCGGGCATGAAAAAGCCGGCCCGGGGGCCGGCTCTTCGTCGGGCGGTGCGCGCCGGGGGCGGCGTCAGGCGGCCTTGCCGGGGCGGCGCCGGGTGGCGAACACACCCAGCAGCGCCATGCCGGCGAGGGCCAGCGAGCCCGGCTCCGAGACCCGGCCGGTGGTGGGCGGCGTAACGGCGTCGGCGACGACGCTCAGCACCTTCACGTAGTCGGAGAGCGAATCGGCGGTCTTGCCGTTGGCGCTGGCCGAACTGCCGGCGAGCGTCGAGTTGTAGGCGGCCAGCAGCCACCAGCTCGAGCTGGCCCCGGCGGCGTTGACGTTCGTCGTGGTCTTGCCGATGTCGTTGTAGTTGCCCACCAGCGACCAGCCGTTGGTGATCAGCTCGCCCACCCGCAGGCCGGTGAGGTCGCCGGCCGCGAGCGGGTTGGTGCTGCCGGTGTAGCGCAGCAGCGTGATGTCGGAGTCGTTGCTGAAGTAGCCGAGCGTCAGCTGCCGCAGGATCACGCTGCTGGAGAAGCTCAGCAGCATCACGTCGGTGCCGGTGTTGTTGTCCATCGCATGCTGCGGCGAGGTCACCGTGAGGCCTTCGGTGCGCGACTTCACGCCGAAGCCGTAGCCGCCGTTGTCGTCGACGAAGGCGGTGGCGAAGGTGCTGCCGCTGCTGGTGCCGACGGAGTAGCCGCTGACGGTCAAGGCCGGGTTGCCGCCGCCGCACGCCCAGCTGTTGCCGTAGTTGTTGGCGTTGCTGCTGTTCTGGCTGCACACACCAGGCTGCTGGAAGCCCCAGGTCATGGCCGCGAACGAGGCCGGCGCGAGGCACGCCGCGCCCAGGGCGACGGCGGCAGTCAGCAGATGCTTGGTGGTGATCATGGCAAGGCCCCTGTGATGTTTGGTAACGCTGATTGCAAGTTGTGTGCCGTTTGGTTTTTTACTGGCGTGACAACGGTTTACGGGTTTTTGGCGGTGTCGGATCGACGCAGGTGTAAAGCGGACCGACGCCTGGATCAGTTCAATGTGCGCCGCAGCGCCTGCGCCTGCGCTGCGCCGTCGAAGGCCACGCTGCTGCGCAGCACGGCGTCGATCTCGGCCCGGGCCTCGTCGCGGCGGCCGATCTGGGCCAGCACCGTCGCCAGGTGCACGCGGATGTCGGGGTTGTCGGGTGCGCGCAGGCGTGCGTCGCGCAGCAGTTGCAGCGCGCGGTCGGTCTGGCCGGCCTGGAAGGCGGCCCAGCCCGCGGTGTCGATCACGTCCGCGTCGGTCGGGCTGGCCGCCAGCGCGCGCTCGGCCACCTGCAGCGCCGACGGGTCCTTCAGCTTGAGCAGCACGTTGGCGAGGTTGTTGAGTGCACGTGCATCGGCAGGCGCCAGCTTGAGCAGCGCTTCGTAGCTGGCGCGGGCCGCGGCGAACTGGCCGGCGCGCGCCTGCCCGTCGGCCAGGGCCCGCAGCGCCGTCCGGTCCTTCGGCTGGGCCTTGACCCATTGCTCCAACGTGGGCAGGGCGGTGCGGGCGCCGTCGGGCTGGCTGCCCAGCGCGCTGAACAGGCGGATCGCCGTCTCGGTGGACGGCTCGACCTGGTGGGCGCGCCGGTACTGCTCGATGGCGGCGGCCGGCTGCTGGCGGGCCATCGCCACATCGGCGAGCAGGCTGTGGCCGACCGCGCGGCGCGGCGCTTTCTGGATGATGCGGCGCGCCGCAGCGTCGGCCGCCGGGATGTCGCCGCGGCGCAGCGCCAGGTCCGCCTGCAGGGCGAGCGCGGGAAGGTGGTCGGGCTGGTTCGACAAGGCCTTCTGCAGGCTGTAGTCGGCGCCCTCCGGGTTGCCGGCGGCCATCTGCAGGTTGGCGATCTCCACCTGCACGGGGGCGTCGTAGTTGGCGATGCGCGTGGCCGTGGCCAGCGTGTTGCGGGCCGCCACCGGGTCGGCGAGCAGCAGGCGCACGCGGGCATCGGCCAGCAGCACGGCCAGGTTCTGCGGCGCCTTGGCGTGCAGGCGGCGCAGCGGCTCGAGCGCCGCCTCCGGCTGGCCCGCCTGGAGGTGGAGGTGGACCAGCGACAAGCCGGGGCGCACGTCGCGGCCGTCGGTGGCGGCCGCCGCCTTCTCGAGCCAGCGCCGCACTTCCACGGGCTGGCCGCGGCGCTCGGACAGGGTGGCCATCTCGAGCATCGCGTCGACGTTCTTCTCTTCGCGGCCGATCAGCGCGGCCAGCCGCTTCGCCGCGGCATCGAACTGGCCCTCGGCGGCATCGAGCCGCGCCAGGTTGAGCTGCGGCGGCTGCAGCCGCTGGTCGAGGCGCAGCGCCTGTTCATAGGCCTTGCGGGCGCCCGCGGCATCGCCGCTGCGCTGGCGCGCGGTGCCGAGCAGGTTCTGGAAGCCGGCGCTGGCGGGCTGTTGCTGCACCAGCCCTTCGGCGAGCGCCAGCGCCTTGCCGGACTGCCCCTTGAGCAGGTAAAGCCCGACCAGCGACACCGCGGCCTGCGTCTGGTGCGGGTCCTTCTGCAGCGCGGCCTCCAGTTCGGCCATCGCGCTGGCCGACTGGCCGCTGCCGATCAGGCTGAGGCCCAGCGCCGTGCGGAACTCGGGGGCGTCGCGCGTCGCCAGGGCTTCCTGCATGAGGTCTGCCGCGCGTGCGTGCTGGCCGCGCGCCATCAGCGTGGCGGCCAGCAGGGTCAGCGCCTGGCCGTCGCCGGGCGTGGCCTTGAGCTGTGTCTCCAGCAGCACGATGGCGCGGTCGGTGTTGGCCTCGTCGAGGTAGATCTGCGCCAGCAGCTTGGAGACCGCGCTGGCCCCGTGCATGCGCTGGAAGAGCTCCAGGTAGGGCTTGGCCTTGGCCCGCTCGTTCAGGCCGAAGTGCGCCAGGCCGTTGAGCATCAGTACCTGCGGCCGGTAGCGGATGTAGTCGAGCGGCACGGGGTCGATGAGGTCCGTGACCTGCCGCAGCGCCAGCTGGGCGGCGGGAAGGTCGCCGCTGCGTTCGGCCAGCAGCGCCCGCATGTACGCGCCGCGCGGCTCGCGTGGCGACAGGCGCTGCAGTTCGGCCACGTCGGCGCGGGCCTCGGCGTCCTGGCGCAGGTCGAGGTAGAGGCCGGCGCGGATCACGCGGGCCTCGACGTGCTGGGGCGCGAGCTGCAGCGCCTGGCCGTAGGCCGCCAGTGCGCCGCGCAGGTCGCCTTGCAGATGGACGATCGAGCCCTTCTGGTACCAGGCCTCGGCGGACTTCGGCGCCAGGGCGAGCGCGCGCTCGACGGCGATCGTCGCCTCCGCCAGCTGCCGCGTGCGCAAGCGGATCGGCACCTCGGCCAGCCAGCTGTCCGCCGACTGGGGCAGCAGCAGGCGCGCCTGCTGCACGGCCTTCAGCGCCTCGTCGGCCTCGCCCATGTCGGAGGCGGCGGCGGAGCGCAGCAGCAGCAGCGGCGCCTGCACCTCGACCGGCAGGCCGGTGGGCGCGAAGCGCGGATGGCGCAGCAGCTCGGGCTGCTTGCCCTGCGCGATCAGCGATTCGGCCAGCGGCACGATCACCTCGGCGCGGCTGACCCCCAGGCGCAGGGAGTCGAGGAAGGCCACCTCGGCCGTGGCCGCCTCGCCGTTGGCGAGCAGCGACTTGCCGAGCAGCACGTGCACCTGCAGCAGGTTCTTGTCGATCTGCAGCGCGTTCTTCAGCTGGATGATCGCGCCCTTGACGTCCTGCTTCTCGTAGCGCGACAGCGCGTCTTCGTAGTAGCGGGCGGCCTTCGGATCGGCGACCGCCAGCGCCGGGGTGCAGAGCGTGCACGCCGCCGCGAAGGCCAACGGGGGAAGCCAGGCACGGGCGGTGCGGAACAACGGACTGCGGGGCATGCGGTGACGCTCGGGGCGTGCCTTGTAAGTAACTGCAAGTTAATCGTAGCGACGCGCTTCCCTCTTGAGGGTGGGGTGCCCCGTGAACGGGCGGTGGGGTGTGCATTAGTGGTGCGGCACCCCTTGAAGACGGGGGGCTCCTAAAATGGCGGCGATGGCCCACCCCGAGTTCCGCTGCACCGTGCGTCTGCAATACCTGCCCGAGCAATCGCAGGACGGCCACCACGCGTTCGCCTACACGATCCACATCACCAACAGCGGCGACATCGCCGCGCAGCTCATCGCGCGGCATTGGGTGATCACCGATGCCTCCGGCCACGTGGAGGAGGTGCGCGGGCTGGCCGTCGTCGGCAAGCAGCCGCTGCTGGCGCCGGGCCAGAGCTTCGAGTACACGAGCTGGACCCGCATCCCGACCGCGCAGGGCACCATGCGCGGCACTTTCTTCTGCATGACCGAGCAGGCCCACCCGTTCGAGGTGGAGGTGCCCGAGTTCATGCTGGCCCAGCCGCAGCAACTGCATTGACGGCGGGCGGCACAGCGTGTCGGCTGCCAAACCCACGATCGCCTGGGACCTGACGGCGCTGCTCAACGCGGCGGACGCGCGCGCCGGCCAGGCCGAGCGCCACATGTGGCTCGTGCGCCTGATGGAGTGGCTGCGCCACGCGCCGACGCGCCGCGAAGTCGCCGGCACGGCCGAGCGCACGACGCCGATGCCGCTGCTGCGGCTGCGCCACCTGCTGCGCGTGCTCGACCAGAGCCCCGAGCACAAGGCGGCCGTGCAGGGCATGCTGCAGTCGTTCTGGCGCGAGATCGACGCGGTCGCGCTGCTGGCGGACTTCGGCTTCTCGCACCGCATGGCGCTGCGCAGCGAGCTGTGGCAGCGGGTGCGCGCCGAGCTGCTGCCCGGCTCGCCGGCCACCGGCGACCTGGCGAGCCTCTTCCCGCTGCTGTTCGTTGGCGGCGACGCGGCGTGGATCGAGCAGCTCGACGACGCGCTGCTGGCGCGTGTCGCGGCGCTCGCCATGCCGGCGCACGACCCGGCCGACGCCGGTGCGCTGCCCGCCGGCCACTGGCGCCAGACGCTGCTGGACGCCACCACCATCCTCGTCAGCGCCGTGCAGGCGGCCGGCTTTTCGCCGCCGCTGCGCCAGCGCATGAGCCGGGCGCTGCTGGTGTCGGAGCCGTTCCGCCAGCTGCCGCTGGCGGCCGAGCGCGTGCGCGAGGCGGTGCTGGCCGGCGAGCGCGAGGCCGCGCTGCAGGCCGCCCGCTACCTGCGCGCGCTGCTCGACACCTGCCGCCGCGCCACCGACAGCATCGTCGACCACCTGGAGGAATACGGCGTCTCGGTCGACATCGTGTTCGAGATCGACCAGCTGCACGAACGCTGCCGCCGCGTCGAGCAGCTGCTGGGCTGCGTGCTGGCCGAGGCGCCGGCGCGCGACGTGCGGCACCTCGTCGCCACGCTCGTGCAGGTGGCGGGCCGGCGGCGCGGCGTGCGCAACCTGATGGCCCGCCACTACTCGCAGCTCGCGCGGCAGGTGGCCGAGCGCAGCGCGGAGACCGGCGAGCACTACATCACCCGCTCCCGCGAGCAGTACCGCAACATGCTGCACCGCGCGGCCGGCGGCGGCCTGGTGATCGCCGGCACGACCTACGTCAAGTTCGGCGTTGCCGCGCTGGGGCTCTCGGCGTTCTGGGGCGGTTTCTGGGCCGGCGTCAACTACGCGGCCAGCTTCGTGCTGATCATGCTGCTGCACTGGACGGTGGCGACCAAGCAGCCCGCGATGACGGCGCCGGCCATGGCCTCCAAGCTGAGCGAGGTGCGCGACGCCGCCCGCACCCGGGGCGAGGCCGACGATGCCGCCGCCGTCGAGGCCTTCGTCGACCAGGTGGCGCAGCTCATCCGTTCGCAGGCCGCCGGCATCATCGGCAACCTGGCGCTCTGCGCGCCGCTGGTGCTGGGCGTGCAGCTGGCGTGGCGCGCGGCGTTTGGCGAGCCGCTGGTCGGGCCGCGCGAGGCCGAGTACGTGCTGCACTCGCTGACGCTGCTCGGGCCGACGGCGCTCTACGCCGCCTTCACCGGCGTGCTGCTCTTCGCCAGCTCGCTGATCGCCGGCTGGACCGAGAACTGGTTCGTCTTCCACCGGCTCGACGGCGCCATCGCCTGGAACCCGCGCATCGTCGCGCGGCTGGGCGCGGCGCGGGCGCAGCGCTGGGCCGCCTGGTGGCGCGCCAACATCTCCGGCCTCGCGGCCAACGTGTCGCTCGGCTTCATGCTCGGCGTGTTGCCGGTGGTGTTCGCGTTCTTCGGCCTGCCGATCGAGGTGCGGCACGTGACGCTGTCGACCGGCCAGCTCGCCGCGGCGGTGGGGGCCGAAGGCTTCGGCATCCTGCGCAGCGCGCCCTTCTGGTGGTGCGTGGCCGGCATCGCGGTGACCGGCGTGCTCAACCTGACCGTCAGCTTCTGGCTTGCGTTCAAGGTGGCCATGCGCTCGCGCGGCATCCGGGTGCGCGAGCGCAAGCACATCTATGCGGCCATCCGCCGCCGGCTGCTGTCGCAGCCGCTGAGCTTCTTCCTGCCGCCGCGGTGAAGGCGCACGGCAGCGCAGGGGGTCAGGGGGCCGGCGGCTCGTCGGCGTCGTGCCGGCGCTCGCCGCGCCGGCGGCCGGAGAACATGGTCCACCAGACGATGAAGATCAACAGCACCAGCGCGCCCAGCGCTTCCAACAGAATCAACCACATGCTGCGAGCTTACCGAACGATGCGCCGCGGCCTGGCGGCCGGCGTGTGCGCCGTGCTGGCGGCCTGCTCCACGCCGCCCTTGCAGGAGCCCGCGGGCAGCGTGCCGCCGCCGCCGCCGGGCGAGCGCTTGCCCGCCGGCGTGGTCGAGCGTGCCGGCGCCCGCTGGATCCCCGCGGCCTGGACGGACCTGCCCGACTGGGAGGCCGACCGCACGGCCGAGGCCTGGGCGGCCTTCGTGCGCGGCTGCGAGCGCCCGGCGCCCGGCTGGAGCCGGCTGTGCGCCGAGGCGCTGCTGGCCGCGCCCGTGCCCGACGACACCGCGGTGCGCGCCTGGTTCGTGCAGCGCCTGCAGCCCTACCGCGTCGAGCCGCTCGACCGGCCCGAGCCCGAGGGCCTCATCACCGGCTATTTCGAGCCGCTGGTCGAGGCGAGCCGCCAGCCCCGCGGCGGCTTCCGCATCCCGCTGCACATGTCGCCGGCCGACCTGGCGCAGCGCAAGCCGTACTGGACGCGGCAGCAGATCGACACGCTGCCCGTCGCGCAGGCGGCGCTCCGCGGGCGCGAGATCGCCTACGTGGCCGACCCGCTCGACGCGCTGGTGCTGCAGATCCAGGGCTCGGGCCGGCTGCGCATCACCGAGCCCGACGGCCGCCAGCAGGTGGTGCGCGTGGCCTTCGCGGGGCACAACGACCAGCCCTACAAGTCGGTCGGCCGCTGGCTGATCGACCAGGGCGAGCTGCGCGCCGACGCCGCCTCGTGGCCGGCGATCCGCGAATGGGCGCGGCGCAACCCGCGGCGCGTCAACGAGATGCTGTGGAGCAACCCGCGCACCGTCTTCTTCCGCGAGGAGCCGCTGCCCGACCCCACGGCCGGCCCGCGCGGCGCGCAGGGCGTGCCGCTGACGCCGGAGCGCTCGATCGCCGTCGATCCGCGCAGCGTGCCCTACGGCACGCCGGTGTGGCTGGACACCACCGAGCCGCTGTCCAGCACGCCGCTGCGGCGGCTCGTGATGGCGCAGGACACCGGCAGCGCCATCGTCGGCGCGGTGCGGGCCGACTATTTCTGGGGCCCCGGCGAGATGGCCGAGCAGCAGGCGGGCCGCATGAAGCAGCGCCTGCGGATGTGGGTGCTGGCGCCGCGGTGAGCCGGCGCCGCCGGCTTCAGCGCGCCGCGTGGTCGGCGGCCACCTGCTTGAGCGCGCCGGTCATCGCGGCGTAGACGTCGACCCAGGCGGCGCGCGTCTCGTCGTCGAAGGCCGGGCCCAGGCCCTGCTCCAGGGTCTTCAGCAGGGCGCCGCCCACGGCGTCGTAGTCCTCGTCGCGCAGGCCGAAGAGGCCAGCATGGCGCTGCCCCAGGCCATGCACCACGGGCTCGAGCGTCCCGGGCTCCCAGAGCTGGCGGATCGTCTCGCCCACCGCCTGCAGCAGCTTCTCGCCCTGCACGTCGGCATGGCCTTCCAGCAGCGACTGCAGCGTCGGGTGCATCTGCGACAGGTGCTCATGGAAGAGCGCGGCCGCCTGCGGGGCCATCGGTTCCACGAGGTCGAAACTCTCCTTGACGAGTTGGATCGTGTAGTCGTTCATGGCGGTGCGCTCCCGAAAAGAGTGCGCGGCCCATCGCCGCACCAAAAGTGATGCAAATGCTATGCCGCCCCGGCGCGGTGCAGGTCTGTCAGCTCGGCGTCAGGCCGCCCGCAACGGCGCGCCTTCAGCGTGCGCGGCGCACCCATCTCGGCCCCAGCACGTTGAGCGCGAGCCCGCCCAGCACCAGCGCGGCTGCGCCCAGCTTCCACGGCTGCAGCGGCTCGCCCAGCACCAGCGCCGAGGTGCCCATGCCGAAGACCGGCACCAGCAGCGCCATCGGCGAGACGGCGGCCGCCGGGTGCCGGGCCAGCAGCCACGCCCAGCAGACGTAGCCGAAGAGCGTGTTGCCGACCGACTGCCACACCACCGCGGCCCAGGTCACCGCGTCGGCGTTCGCCAGGCTGTGGCGCATCAGCGCGGGGCCTTCGAGCAGCAGCGACGTGAGCAGCAGCGGCGGCACCGAGAACAGGCTGGCCCACACCACGAAGGCCAGCATGTTCACCGGCCCCGCGGCCTTGGCCACCAGGTTGCCGCTGGCCCAGCACAGCGCGGCGGCCAGCACCATGGCCAGTCCCGCTGCGGTGGTCTGTGCGTCGGTATGGGTGGCGATGACGACCAGCCCGCCGGCTGCCAGCGCCAGGGCCAGCGCCTGCAGCACGTTCAGCCGCTCGCGGTGCAGCAGCATCGACAGCGCGATGGTGAAGAACACCTGCGTCTGCACCACCAGCGAAGCCAGGCCGGGCGTGATGTCGGCGCGCATCGCCACCATCATCAGGCCGAACTGCCCGGCGCCCACCAGCACGCCGTAGGCCGCCA
Source organism: Aquincola agrisoli (assembly GCF_036621135.1). Classification (NCBI taxonomy): domain Bacteria; kingdom Pseudomonadati; phylum Pseudomonadota; class Betaproteobacteria; order Burkholderiales; family Sphaerotilaceae; genus Aquincola; species Aquincola agrisoli. The sequence continues at coordinate 10,418 of NZ_JAZIBG010000023.1, read as the reverse complement.
GCAGCCGCCAGCGCACGGCAGGCCGCGGCAGGAAGAAGATGGCCGGCAGCACTGCGAACACGAAGCGCAGCGTGGCCAGCAGCAGCGGCGGCAGCTTCGCCAGCGCGATCTTGATGACCACGAAATTGGTGCCCCACACCGCGACGATCGCCACGGCCAGGAGCAGGTGCAGCAGCGGCAGCGCACGCGCGCTGGCGGGGGCGGGGGCGCTAGCGCGGGGAGGCGCCGGGCGGGGGCTGTCCGTGGCCATGGGCTACTTCTTCTTGTGCAGGTGCGCCAGCGGCAGCGCGGCGCCGGACTTCACCTCGCCGAGCGAGAAGCTCGTGTGGATGTCCTTCACGTTGGGCAGGTTGAGCAGTGTCTCGGTCGCGAAGCGCGAGAAGGCGTCGAGGTCGGTGGCCATCACCTGCAGCTCGAAGGTGCCCGCGCCGCTGATGTAGTGGCAGCCGATCACCTCCGGCAGGCCGCGCAGCGCGGCCTCGAGCACCTTGGTGGCGGAGCCGGTGCTGCGCTCGGCATCCACCCGCACGAACGCGAACACGCCGAGGCCGATGCGGCGGCGGTCAATCTCGGCCCGGTAGCCGGTGATGAAGCCCTGCTCCTCCAACCACTTGACGCGCCGCCAGGTGGGCGCCGCCGACAGGCCGATGCGCGCGGCCAGCTCCGCGTTGGACAGGCGTGCGTCGCGCTGCAGCTCGTCGAGGATCGCGACGTCGTAGCGATCGAGCTCGCTGCCGTGGGGGTCTTCGTCCGCCGGGGTGGATGGGGTTTTCCCTGATTTGACGGATCGCGATGGCATCGTTTGCATCAAAGCTTTATTGAAGAAAGATTGTTGCTCAAACAAGGCTCACATCGGCAAACAACGCAAACACTTCGCAGACCGTGAAATCTACACTGCCTGCAACCCCGGCGCCCTGGGCCACGAGCCCGGGCCGCCTGCCGTTCCAAGCCATCGCCACCGGAGTACCGCCGCATGAACGCACCCCTGCCCGAAGCCATCCGCCGCGCGCTCGAGACGGTCAGCCTCGACGACAAGTACGCGCTGGCCACCGGCCGGGCCTTCATGAGCGGCGTGCAGGCGCTGGTGCGGCTGCCGATGCTGCAGCGCACGCGGGATGCGGCGGCCGGCCTCAACACCGCGGGCTTCATCAGCGGCTACCGCGGCTCGCCGCTCGGCGGCTACGACCAGGCGCTGTGGGCCGCGCGCGAGCACCTGAAGGCGCAGAACATCGTGTTCCAGCCCGGCGTGAACGAGGAACTGGGCGCCACCGCGGTGTGGGGCACGCAGCAGCTCGACCTGTTCCCGCAGAGCAGGAAGTTCGACGGCGTTTTCGGCATCTGGTACGGCAAGGGCCCGGGCGTGGACCGTTGCTCCGACGTCTTCAAGCACGCCAACATGGCCGGCACGGCCCAGCACGGCGGCGTGATCGCCATCGCGGGCGACGACCACATCAGCAAGAGCAGCACCGCGCCGCACCAGAGCGACCACATCTTCAAGGCCTGCGGGCTGCCGGTGTTCTTCCCGTCGAGCGTGCAGGACATCCTCGACATGGGCCTGCATGCCTTCGCGATGAGCCGCTTCTCGGGCGTGTGGTCGGGCATGAAGACGATCCAGGAGGTGGTGGAGTCGTCGGCCTCGGTGTCGGTCGACCCCGACCGGGTGAACATCGTGCTGCCGGAAGACTTCGTGATGCCGCCCGGCGGCCTGCACATCCGCTGGCCCGACGCGCCGCTGGAGCAGGAAGCGCGGCTGATGGACTACAAGTGGTACGCGGCGCTCGCGTACATCCGCGCCAACCAGCTCAACTACAACGTGATCGCCGGCCCGCAGGACCGCTTCGGCCTCATCGCCAGCGGCAAGGCCTTCAACGACACCCGCCAGGCGCTGGCCGACCTGGGCCTGGACGACGACACCTGCCGCGCGCTGGGCGTGCGGCTGCACAAGGTCAACGTGGTGTGGCCGCTGGAAGCCACCATCACGCGCGACTTCGCGCAGGGCCTGCAGGAGATCCTGGTCGTCGAGGAGAAGCGCCAGGTCATCGAATACCAGCTGAAGGAAGAGCTCTACAACTGGCGCGCCGACGTGCGGCCCAACGTGCTGGGCAAGTTCGACGAGCCCGAGGGCGACCTCACCGGCGGCGAATGGGCCATGCCCAACCCGAGCGAGAACTGGCTGCTGCGCGCCAAGGCCGACCTCACGCCCGCCCTCATCGCCAAGGCGATCGCCAAGCGGCTGAAGAAGCTGGGCGTGCCGGACGACGTCGCCGCGCGCATGGATGCGCGGCTGGCCGCCATCGACGCCGCCGAGCGCACGCTGCTGGTGGTGAACAGCGGCACGCCCACCGGCGACCGCGCGCCGTGGTTCTGCTCCGGCTGCCCGCACAACACCAGCACCCGCGTGCCCGAAGGCTCGCGCGCGCTGGCCGGCATCGGCTGCCACTACATGGCCACCTGGATGGACCGCAGCACCGTCACCTTCAGCCAGATGGGCGGCGAAGGCGTGGCTTGGACGGGGCAGGCGCCCTTCACCACCGACGCGCACGTGTTCGCCAACCTGGGCGACGGCACCTACTTCCACAGCGGGTTGCTGGCCATCCGCCAGAGCATCGCCTCGGGCGTGAACATCACCTACAAGGTGCTCTACAACGACGCGGTGGCGATGACCGGCGGCCAGCAGGTGGGCGAGCGGCCCGAAGGCCACTCGGTGCTGCAGATCATGAAGAGCCTGGACGCCGAGGGCGTGGCCAAGACCGTGATCGTGACCGACGAGCCGCAGAAGTACGACGGCGTGAGCCTGCTGCCCGGCGTGACGGTGCACCACCGCGACGAGCTCGACCGCATCCAGCGCGAGTTCCGCGAGTTGAAGGGCACCACGGCCATCATCTACGACCAGACCTGCGCCACCGAGAAGCGCCGCCGCCGCAAGCGCGGCAAGCTGGCCACGCCCGACAAGACGGTGGTGATCAACGATTTGGTGTGCGAGGGCTGCGGCGACTGCTCGGTGCAGAGCAACTGCCTGAGCGTGGAACCGGTGGAGACGGAGTTCGGCCGCAAGCGCCGCATCAACCAGAACACCTGCAACAAGGACTACTCCTGCCTGAAGGGCTTCTGTCCGAGCTTCGTCACGGTGGAAGGCGGGCAGCTCAAGAAGCCCAAGAAAGAAAAGAAGGGTGACTTGTCGGCGCTGCCGCCCATCCCCGAGCCCGCGCTGCCGCTGGCGGAGCAGGCCTGGGGCATCGTCGTCGCCGGCGTCGGCGGCACGGGCGTCATCACCATCGGCCAGCTGCTCGGCATGGCCGCGCACCTGGAAGGCAAGGGCGTCATCACGCAGGACGCGGCGGGCCTGGCGCAGAAGGGCGGCGCGACCTGGAGCCACATCCAGATCGCCAACCGCGCCGATGCGATCTACACCACCAAGGTCGACACGGCCAAGGCCGACCTGGTGATCGCCTGCGACCCGATCGTCGGTGCGAACAAGGCGACCATGGCGGTGCTGGCGCCGGGCCGCAGCTACGTGGCGCTGAACACCCACGGCGCGCCCACGGCCGCCTTCGTGAGCAATCCGAACTGGCAGTTCCCCGGCGGCCGCTGCGAGACGGCCCTGGCCGAAGCGGTGGGCGCCGGCCACCTCGGCGCCTTCGACGCCGACCAAGTCGCGGTGCAGCTCGTCGGCGATTCGATCTACACCAACCCGCTGATGCTGGGCTACGCCTGGCAGCAGGGCCGCATCCCGCTGGGCCATGCCGCGCTGATGCGCGCGATCGAGCTGAACGGCGTGCAGGTCGACAACAACAAGGCCGCCTTCGAATGGGGCCGGCGCTGCGCCCACGACCTGGCCGCGGTGCAGGCGCTGTTCCAGGCTGCGCAGGTGATCCAGTTCGTCAAGAAGCCGTCGATCGACGAGCTGGTCGGCAAGCGCTTCGATTTCCTCGTGCGCTACCAGAACGAGGCCTACGCGCAGCAATACAAGGCGTTCGTCGAGCGCGTGCGGGCGGTGGAGGCCCAGGCGGGTGCCGGCACGCGGCTCACCGAAGCCGTGGCGCGCTACCTGTTCAAGCTGATGGCCTACAAGGACGAGTACGAGGTGGCGCGCCTGCACACCGACGCCGCCTTCGCCGCCAAGATCGACGGCATGTTCGAAGGCGACTACAAGCTGGTGCACCACCTGGCGCCGCCGATGTTGGCCAAGCACAACGAGCGCGGCGAGCTGGTGAAGCGGCCCTTCGGTCCGTGGATGCACAAGGCCTTCGGCGTGCTGGCCAGGCTGAAGGGCCTGCGCGGCACGGCGCTCGATCCGTTCGGGCGGACGCAGGAGCGGCGCACCGAGCGGGCGCTGATCGGCGAGTACCAGCAGTGCGTGGAAGAACTGCTGGCCGGGCTGACGCCGGAAAAGCTGCCGCTGGCGATCGAGATCGCGCGCATCCCGGAAGAGATCCGCGGGTACGGGCACGTGAAGGCGCGGCACCTGGCGGCGGCGCGCGGCAAATGGGAAGGGCTGATGCGCCAGTGGCGCAACCCGGCGATCGCGGCGGCGGCTTCGCGGCAGGTGGCTTGAGGGGGGCGAGGCGCGTCAGAGCTGATCGAGCGGGCTGCGCACGCCGCGGCCGCCTTTGTTGAGCACGTGCGTGTAGATCATGGTGGTCGACACGTCGGCGTGGCCCAGCAGTTCCTGCACCGTGCGGATGTCGTAGCCGGCCTGCAGCAGGTGCGTGGCGAAGCTGTGGCGCAGCACATGCGGCGTGCAGGGCTTGTCGATGCCGGCACGCCGCGCGGCAATGGACACGGCGCGCTGCACCGACTGTTCCAGCAGGTGGTGGCGCCGCCGCTGCCCGCTGCGTGGATCGTTCGACAGTGAGGGGCTGGGGAACGCGTACTGCCAGCCCCAGGCGCGGGCGGCGTTCGGGTACTTCACCGCCAGCGCATCGGGCAGGTAGACGGCGCCCAGGCCTTGTGCCAAGTCGGCGTCGTGCAGCGCATGGGCTTTCTCCAGTTGCCGCTGCAGCGCAGTGATCAGGTTTTCGGGCAAAACCGTTACGCGATCCTTGTTGCCCTTGCCTTCGCGAACCACGATTTCGCGGCGATCGAACTCGATGTCCTTCACGCGCAAGCGCAGCGCTTCGAGCAGGCGCATGCCCGTGCCGTAGAGCAAGGAAGCGACGAGCCACATCGTGCCGTCGAGCTCGTTCAACATGGCCCGGCTTTCATGCGGTGTCAAAACCACAGGCAGCCGTCGCGGAACGCGCGCGGCCGTAATTCCTTCCAGCCATGGAAGATCAATTTTGAGAACCTCCTTGTAGAGAAATAGAACGGCCGCCTTGGCCTGATTCTGCGTAGAGGCGGAAACGTTGTTCTGTGTCGCCAGCGATGAAAGAAAACTTTCTACTTCCACCGCGCCCATATCCCGCGGATGCTTTTTCCTGTGAAAGAGGATGAAACGACGTATCCAGCCTGTGTACGCTTCTTCCGTGCGAATGGAGTAGTGCAGCGTCCGAATGCGGGTGCGTACTTGGTCGAGCAGCTTCGGCTCGTTTGGGGTGCTTGATGGGGTGGCGTTTTCGAGCGCGGAAGAGGCGGGGTGCATCCGCGAATTTTTAGGCGGCCTAATGCGAATCAGCCATCCTCTGTTTTGATGAGATCGTGAGGGTGGCGTCGGGTGCGGCCCGTTGACTTAGGCCGCATGTGGCGCCTAGCATCGTGAGGTCTAAATCTAGTTAGAGTTCACCCACCAAAATCAGTATGGCTGACGTACCTAAGTACTACATAAAGGGCAACCTATCGGAGAGACAGATTGAAGCCGACGTTGCTTCATTCTTTGGCTGGTGCACACCACCGGAGGTGGACAGCCCTTTTCGATTGCTCGATGTCGATGAACAACGCACTGGAGCTGACAGGCTATACGACCGGGCAACAGCGATCTACATGCAGTTCAAGAAGTCTGCCGGACTAAAGTCCACATCCGTTGTGAAGCCCTCTATTCGGAAAGGCAGAAGTCCACTCGAAGATATTCGCGAGTTCCGTGCGCGCCACGATCTCGAACAAGATCCAACACTCTTCTTCCAGCTCAGGGAAAAGGCAAAAAACGCACATGACCTTCAGCACAACATCCTGTTCGAATACGAACGCCCTCCGTGGTCTCGTGCAATCTACGTAGCGCCGCTTCTACTGGACAAGACGGCCTACCACTCAGCATTGAATAGCTCTACGGATAGATTCCTGCTCGACCCGTTTTACTATCGAATACGCCACTCGATTTACCAGAGACACTGGATTAGCCATTTCGCGGCGATTCCCTTCTTACGAGAGCATGTCTCAATACCACCGCATGAACGCGTAGCCGATCACAATCACTTTTACGCGTACTCCGTGACCGGCCTGGATATAAGCTGGCACTCTCCAGCCATCATTGATCGGGAGCCAAATCGCCTGTCAGACTTTGCCGTTTCGCTTTTTCGCACAGCGGCAACTGATAAGGAGTCAATGCTGCCCAAGCATGCGCTGGCTGATCAAATCTCGAAGATCAGTTCCAACTTCGGCTTCCAGGACGAGAGAAACAATCCCGATGAGTCGCCCATCGAATATTTAGGTCGGCATGGTCGGTGGTTGCGAGAGGCACATGGGATCCGTCAGTTCATTCTTCTTGGCGCTTCGCAACGCCTCGAAGATCTGCGCAGTGAGCTCTAACCCTTCCATCGAGAGGACGTCACAAGGCTACGCCCTTGCGCCGCCTCTCATGTCAAACGTTGGGCATCACAGGCACCTTTCGCTAGGAGCGTAATAGCATGAGTATCGGGTGGTTCGTTGACGGCTCTTTTCTTTATAAGACGTATCCCGGTCAGTTTGACTACATCAAGCTGAGGCTACAGATTGAGCAAGCTCTTTCAGACACCATTGATGAGGCGTACTACTTCAATAGCGATGATGATCCACCGCGCGCTACGAGATTTAATAACTTTCTAATGATCCCGCCGCCAGCGGGCCCTGGTTTGCGGGTGAAAATGTACTGGCTCAGCAAGAAGAAGTTATTCTGGCCGGACCGACTTGGCGGAGGTCCGGTCTTGCATCCTGCTGATCCTTCTGTCCAGTACGAGCTGGTAAGCCAGAAGGCTGTCGACGTTGGTTTGGCATTTCATATGGTTCGATCCTTCAATAAGCGTCACTGGACCAAACTAGTCCTCTGTGCCGGCGATGGTGACTTTCATGAGCCGGTCCAGAATCTTGTAGAAGCTGAGAACGTGGAGCTTTATCTCGTTGGAAGCCAGGCGCGAACATCGCCAGATCTATTGCCCTACGCACGCGGCGTCTTTGAGGTCGATAAGGAGCCTTGGCTTTCAGCAATCCGTCGGTGATGCCTAACCATTCGTTCAACCGGAAGCAGTGGGGCATGCCGCCGTTTGGGGCTCCATTTCATTCTGCCCCAAACGTCGTCATACCCCACTGCTCCGGTTAACTCGGACGTTAGGCCGCAAATCCAACCGACAGATGACTGCCTCCGACATCATTGCAACATGCTCCGTAGCTGTGGCTACGCTTGCATTCGTCGCTACGGCATATCAAGCATGGGTCGCCCGCCACCACAACCGACTGAGCGTTCGCCCACATCTAGTTTGGCACATTGCTAGAAAGAACTCATTGGCCGGCGCGGGAATCATATATTCAGTGAAAAACTTGGGGCTGGGTCCAGCCATAGTCACTGAACGATACTTCACAAAGGATGATATTCGTTTCGTTCCCCCTGGCCTTCAAACGGATGAAGTCTCTGACTTTTTGAAGTACGTCATTGGGCAGAAGTTTAACTATAAGCTGAACACCTTTGGACTGCCCGGCAAAGGGTCCGCCATTCCAGCGCAAGGTGAAGTAGTCATCGCTGACGTGGATTTCCCCGGCCAATCGCTCTCGCAAGTTGCAGTCAATGAGGAAATCGCTGGAAAGATCGCATTTCATTTAACGTACAAATCACTCTATGACGAAGCACTTGAACTGCACGCCGAGTGAGTTGCGGCCTAACCATTCGCTCAACCGGACCCATTGCGGCATGCGGCTAAAGGCCTGCCACTTCTTTCTGGGCCTCTAGCCACATACCGCAACGGTCCGGTTATCAAACGTTAGCCGTCTCAAACTATGCCCACAACGTTTCGGTCCGATAGCGACAGTGACTTCGGTTGCCTCGAGGAATTCCTCAAGGAGGGGCAGTTTGGAACCTTGCACGACGAATCTCAACACTTAGCGCAGCAGGATCTTGCTTTCTTGCAGGCTGTTATCGACGCCACCGCTGACAAGATGGCCTGGATCTCAGACTCTGTGCGCCAGAGCATTCGGAAGCAGGAAGATGTTCAGCTTCCAACTCGGTATGACTCACCGTTGCAATTTCGCATCCTTGAGGGTCTCGTCTCGAAGGTTAAATCCGCCGCGCGGGACCTGGGACTAAGCACCGAGGAGTTCCCTCACTTCGCGTGCATACCGACCGGCAGAGTCAACGCGAGTGCCGTTTCCCTACCCGGTTCGAGCAGACCATTTCTTCTATTTGACTCCCAACTCTTTCTCTATTGCCACCTCTTTGCCAAAACGTTTGCAAGATGCCTCCCAATCCTTGGCCGAGAAGGAATGCTTTCCTTCTCCACTGAGCTGCCTGAGGTGAAAAGGCGGCTTGAGAGCGCCCCGGACATTGTGGAGCATCTAGAAGACCTCCTTGCCGCGTACACGTCCACAGGTGCGCCTTCAAACTCGAAGCCTTACCCGCTCGAGTCAGACTACCTTCAGCTTGTGACGATCCTTCGTGAGGGTATGGAACTCTTTGTCGTCGCACACGAAATTGGGCATGTATATGCAGGGCACTTGTCCGACCTGCTTAAGGGCTTGGGGCTGAATGCGGTTAGTTCCGAAGCCTGGAGCTCGTCCCATCGCCAAGAGCACGAAGCCGACATTCTTGGCCTCGCTCTTACCCTTCGCGCGAGCGGCTATGACGCCGCATTGGCATATGTCGGCGTCGAACTTTTCTTCGTATCGCTAGACATGGCAGATCGGTATGCATATGCTGCTCGGCAAGGTAACGACGACCTCTTTCAGACGTCACCCTCGTCGACACATCCGTCGAATGAGGATCGACGAGAAGCGCTGAGAATCGCGTTGGTGCAGTTCGTATCGCCTATCGAACAGGCGGAGTCAGCGAAGGCGATGGCTTCAAACTACGAGGCGATTGCAAAGCACCTTTGGGCGGCGCTCAAGACGGCTAACCCTTCCTTCAAGCGGACTGGCCTTCGGCCCGCCGCTTAAGTCGTTAAGCTTCACGAACGCCATGCCGCGCCAGTTCTACTCAATTCGCAAAGGCACGAATCCCAATCTGAAGGGTTTGCCGCTACGGGATACGCTCGGTCTGTTCGTACGCCTCTTTATTCAGATGCGAACTGACGGATATTTCGATGAGTCATTTGGCTACACGTGCGTGGATGCAGGAGAAGTGGATGGAAAGGTGCGCGATCCTGAACTGGAGATGCTCCTCACAATCCGAAAGACAGGTCTGTGGCCGATCCACGAAAAGGCATTGTTTTACACCGAAGATGACTTTTTCGACGTTCTAGAGTTTCTGCATCAGTACGTCTCCAAACCGATAGATGGAACCATGCATTCCTACAATCAGTGTGGAATGCATTGGGAGACCTTCAATAAGGTTCAGGGACAACACGACTTCAGGGTGAAAGTTAACGCTGTTCTTGCCCACTACGAGCATCGGTTCGAAATTTCATCAGATGGCGAAGTTCTTCATAAGCCTGAGGCTGGATTCGAGCCAATTTTCGAAGCCGATCTTCCTGCGAAAGACCAGAATGTCCTTTCGCGTGTCACGGCTGCTGCCTTACGCTATCGCAGGCATGGATCCACAGTCGATGACAGACGTCAGGCCGTGCGCGACCTTGCAGATGTTCTCGAATATCTGAGACCTCAAGTCAAGAGCCTACTTACAAGTGCCGACGAAAAGGATTTGTTCAACATTGCCAACAACTTTGGCATCCGTCATCACAACGATAAGCAGCGGACAGCCTACGATGCTGGAATTTGGCTTAGCTGGATGTTCTATTTCTATCTTTCCACAATCCACGTCGTTCTGCGCAAGATCGAACCCGAGACACGCAAGTGAAGCCTAACCATTCGCTCAACCGGACCCGTTGCGGCATGCGGCTAAAGGCCCGCCATTTCATTCTGGGCCTTTAGCCACATACCGCAACGGTCCGGTTAGCTCAAACGTTGGCATCATGAAGTTTCGCTCGCTGTTGCTTGGGGTTGAGGCTTTGGTGTTTGGCGGGCCGATCACGGCTGCCGCCGCATATGTTCTGCCCGTGCTGCTTTCATTTGGCATTGCAGTTGGCATTTCGAGGCCGGTCTCTCTGGTGGCAGTGATTGCTTCGCTGGCTGGGTGTGTATGGGCG
>NZ_JAZIBG010000022.1:0-5506 GCF_036621135.1 Aquincola agrisoli | reverse complement strand
CGCAGACCACCCCGGCCTCCACCAGCGCGCGGTAGCCGCCGTCGTCGACGCCGAGCTCGCGCAGCAGCTCGCGGTTGTGCTCGCCCAGCTTGGGCGCGGGCTGGCGGATCGAGCCCGGGGTGGTGTCCAGGCGCGGCACCACGTGGTGCATGGGCAGGCGGCCCATCTCCTCGTCGGGGTAGTCGGCCAGCAGCTCGCGGGCGATCACGTGCGGGTCCTCGACGATCTGCGAGATGTCGTAGATCGGCCCGACCGTCACCTCGGCGCGCTCGAACAGCGCCACCGCCTCCTGCTGGGTGTACTGGGCGATGAAGCCGCCGATCACCTCGTCGAGCGCCTGGGCGTGGCGCACCCGGTCGGCGTTGGTGCGGAAGCGCGGGTCGTCGATCAGCTCCGCGCGCCCGACCGCGCGCAGCGTGCGCTCGGCCATCTTCTGCGTCGAACCCGACAGGCTCACGTAGCGCCCGTCCTTGCAGCGGTAGGCGTTGCGCGGGGCCGAGTTGGTCGAGCGGCTGCCGGTGCGCTGGCGCAGCGTGCCCGTCAGGCGGTACTGCGCGGCCTGCGGCCCCAGCAGCGCGAACAGCGGATCCAGCAGCGGCAGGTCGATCACCTGGCCGCGCCCGCCGCGCTGCTCCACCTCGCGCAGCGCGATCATCGCGGCCGAGGCGCCGTACAGCCCCGCCACCCCGTCGGCCAGGTACATCGGCGGCAGCACCGGCTCGCGGTCGGCAAACCCGTTGAGCTCCGCAAACCCCGACATGCCCTCGATCAGCGTGCCGAAGCCCGGGCGCTGGCTGTACGGGCCCGACTGCCCCCAGCCCGAGATGCGCACGATCACGAGCTTGGGGTTGCGCTTGAGCAGCTCGTCCGGCCCCAGGCCCATCTGCTCGAGCACCCCCGGGCGGAAGCTCTCGACGAGCATCGAGGCCGAGCCCGCGAGCTCCAGCAGCAGCTCGCAGGCCTTGCGCTGGCGCAGCTCCAGGCACAGGCTCTTCTTGTTGCGCGCGTAGAGCTTCCAGTGGGTGGAGACGCCGCGGGTCTGCCAGGCGCGCAGCGTGTCGCCGGCGGGCGGTTCGACCTTGATCACCTCGGCGCCGAAGTCGCCGAGGATCTGGGTCATCACGTTGCCGGCGAACAGGCGCGACAGGTCCAGCACCCGCAGGCCCTCGAGCGTGCCGGTGGCGGCGGGGGTGTAGTCGCGCGAAGGCAGCGGCATGGCGGTGTGGCTGTGCATCGGGGGGTCTTCGCCGCGGCGGTCAGTCGGAGATGAGGTTGCCGCCTTCGAGGAACTCGGCGATGTCCCAGAAGCCGGTGCGCGGCATGGGCAGGTCGCCGCGCGTGCGCACCTCCAGCAGGTAGGGCCGGTCCTGGGCCAGCGCGTGGCGCAGCCCGGCGCCCAGCTCGCGCGGGTCCTCGATCAGCGACGAGGCGATGCCGAAGGACTGGGCCATCAGCATGAAGTCGGGGTTGTAGGCCTGGCCGTCGGGGCGCTGGAACTCGGTGCCGTAGGTGTTCTTGAAGTAGGTGCCGCCCACGGTGCGGATGGTGGAGAAGCAGAAGTTGTTGAACAGCAGCCACAGCACCGGGATGTTCAGCTCCACCGAGGTGGCCAGCGCGCCCATCACCGAGGTCAGGCCGCCGTCGCCCACCAGGCCGATCACCTTGCGGTTCGGCGCGCCGAGCTTGGCGCCGATGGCCGCGGCGGGCGAGAAGCCCATGGTGGCCATGCCGCCGCTGGTGATGAAGGACTGCGGGCGCTTGACCTGCAGCTGCTGGCCGGCGCCGTTCTTGTTCCAGCCCACGTCCGTCACGAAGATGGCGTCGTCGGGCGCGGCCTCGGAGAGCTCGCGCAGCAGCGTGGCCGGGTGGATGGGCCGGCCGGTGTCGTGCTGGGAGGCGGTGAGTTCCTGCTGCCAGGCGGCCTTGCGCTGGGCGACCTGGTCGAGCTGCGCGCGCGCGGCGGCCTCGGCGCGCGGGGCCTCGCCCAGGCGCGTGATCAGGGCCTGCAGCGTGGCCTTGGCGTCGCCGACGATGCCCACCTCCACCGGGTAGCTCTTGCCGATCTCCACCGGGTCGATGTCGATCTGGATCAGGCGGGTCTTCGGGATGTCGAAGGTGTGCTCCGGGCGCCAGGAGCTGCAGTCGGCCTCGCCGAAGGCGGTGCCCACGGCCAGGATGACGTCGGCGGTGCGGGTGGTGTCGTTGGCCGCGCGGGTGCCCCAGATGCCGGTGGTGCCCAGCGACAGGGTGTCGTCCTCGGGGTACAGGCCCTTGCCCATCAGCGTGGTGGCCACCGGGGCGTGCAGCCGCCGCGCGAGCTGCGCCAGCTCGGCCGAGGCGTCCGACAGGGTGACGCCGTTGCCGGCGAAGATCACCGGGCGCTGCGCCTTGGCCAGCAGCTCCGCGGCGCGGGCCACGCCCTCGGCGTCGCCGGCCACGCGGCGGTAGGCCGGGCGGCGTGCGGCCATCGGGGCCTCGCCGGCGGGCTCGACGATGCCGGAGAAGACGTCCATCGGCACGTCCACCAGCACCGCGCCGGAGCGCCCGGTCTGCGCGAGGTTGAGCGCACGCGGCATCACGTCGGGCAGGAACTTCGCGTCGTCGACGCGCCACACGCGCTTGCACACCGGGCGGAACATGTCGCCCTGGGAGGCGTCGGCATGCAGCCGCATCTGCTGGTGGGCCTCGCGGGCGTGGTGGTACGACGGCGTGTTGCCGGCGATCACGACCATCGGCGTGCCGTCGGCCGCGGCGGTGGCCACGCCGGTCAGCGCGTTGGTCAGGCCGGGCGACAGGTGCACGTTGATCACCGCCAGCCGGTGCGACACGCGGAAGTACGCGTCGGCCGCGTGCACCGCCTGCTGCTCGTGGCGGAACGACACGTACTCGATGCCCAGGCGCTGGCAGGCGTCGATCAGCGCGTAGTTGGTGTGGCCGCACTGGCCGAAGACCTTGTCGACGCCTTCTTGCTTCAGGCACTGGGCGATGTACATCGCGCCGGTCATCTTGTCCATCTTGTTCTGTTCCATCGGGTTCCTCCTTGTCGTGCTCAGGACAGGCTCGCCGTGATCAGGCGCTCCTCGGTCATCTCGCGCATGGCGTAGCGGGGGCCTTCGGTGCCGATGCCGCTGTCCTTGACCCCGGCAAACGGCATCAGGTCGACGCGGCTGGTCGAGGGCTCGTTGATGTGCACGACGCCCACGTGCAGCTGGCGCGCGGCGTTGAGCGCACGCATGACGTCGCGGGTGAACAGGCCCGCGGCCAGGCCGAAGGGCGTCGCGTTCACCTGCGCCACGGCCTCGTCGAAGCCGCCGTAGGGGATCACCGAGAAGACGGGCGCGAAGATCTCCTCGCGCAGCACGCGCATCTTCGGGGTGACGTCGGTGAGGATGGTGGGCTGCATCAGCGCGCCCTCTCGCGTGCCGCCCAGCAGCACGCGCGCGCCCTCGGCCACGGCCTCCTCGACCCAGCGCTCGGCGCGCCGGGCCTCGGCCTCGCTGATCATCGGGCCGATGACGGTGGCGGGGTCGTGGGGGTCGCCGACCTTCAGGGCGCGCGCGGCCTCGAGCAGCCGCGGCAGGAAGTCATCGAGCACGCCCTGCTGCACGAACAGGCGCTGCGTGGAGGTGCAGGCCTGGCCCGCGCGGCGAAAGCCCGACTGCACGACGCGGGTGGCCGCGCGCTGCAGGTCGGCGTCCTCGCAGACGATGGTCGCGGCGATGGAGCCCAGCTCCAGCGCCACCGGGCGCAGCCCCACGCTGGCGCGGATGCGCTGGCCCACCGGGGTGCTGCCGGTGAAGGTGTAGAAGTCGATGCCGGGGTGGTCGACCAGCCAGCCGCCGATCTGGCTGCCGGGGCCGTGCACCAGGTGGAGGTGCGACGGCGGCAGGCCCGCGTCGAGCAGGATCTGGCACAGCAGTGCGGCCGAGAACGGCGTGGTCTGCGGCGGCTTCACCACCACGGTGTTGCCCGCACCCAGCGCCGGCGCCACCTTGTGCGCCACCATGTTCAGGGGCGAGTTGAACGAGGTGATGCCGCAGACCACGCCGCGCGGCGCGCGGATGGTGAAGGCCATGCGGTGCGCATGGCCCGGCGCGGCTTCGATGGGCACCACCTCGCCGGCCAGGCGCTTGCCTTCCTCGGCCGACAGGATGAAGGTCTGCGCCGCGCGGCTCACCTCGTTCTGGGCGTCGACCGACGGGAAGCCCGCCTCGGCCGTGATGGTGCGGGCCAGCAGTTCGCGCCGCTCCTCGATCAGCGCGGCCGCCCGGGTCAGGATGAGGAAGCGGTCGTACGGCGCCAGCTGGTGGCCGGTGAAGGCGCGGCGGGCGGCGGCCACCGCCGCCTCCACCTGCGCCTGCGAGGCCGACTCGCCGTGGCCGATCAGCGCGCCGGTGTACTTGTCGTAGACGGGGAAGCGCTCGGCGCCGTCCACCCACTCGCCACCGATCAGCAGCCGTGCATGGCGCAGCTCCGTCACTTGGCGCCCCGCATCTTGGCCAGCTCGGCGTTGGCCTCGGCGACCAGCGCTTCGCTGACTTCCTTGCTGTACTTGTCGACGACGGGCTTGACCTTGTCGCGCAGGCGCGCGATCTCGCCGGGGCTGACCTCGTTGACCTGCATCTTGGCCTTGAGCTGGCCGATGGACTGCAGCTCCTTGGACTGGGAGATCTTGCGCTGCTCGAGCATGGCCTCGCGCGCGGCCTCGCTGATGATCTTGTGCTCGGCCGCGGACATGCCGTCCCAGGTCTTCTTGCTCATGACCACCGGCATGGCGGTGTAGACGTGGCGGGTCAGCGAGAGGTACTTCTGCACTTCGGCGAACTTGGCGTTCTCGATGACGCCCACGGGGTTGTCCTGGCCGTCCACGGTTTTGCTCTCCAGCGCCATGTACAGCTCGCCGAAGGTCATGGGCACGGGGTTGGCGCCCAGGGTGTTGAACAGGTCGATGTAGATGGGCGAGGACAGCACGCGCAGCTTCAGCCCCGCCAGGTCCTCGTACTTCTCGATCGGGCGCTTGCTGTTGGTCATGTTGCGGAAGCCCAGGTCCCACAGCCCCAGGCCGACCAGGCCGTACTCGGGCAGCTTGTCCTGGAGCTTGCGCCCGACGGGGCCGTCGGCCAGCGCGTAGGCCTCCTGCGCGTCGTTGAACAGGAACGGGAAGTCGAACAGCATGAAGTCCTTGTGCAGCCCGACGAACAGCCCCGTGGCCATGGTGGTGAAGTCCACCGTGCCCCCGCGCGCGGCCGACAGGTTCTGCGGGTCGCTGCCCAGCATGGCCGCCGGGTACACGGTGATCTTGATCTTGCCGCCGCTGCGCGCGGACACCAGGTCCGCGAACTTCTGCGCCCCCACCCCCAGCGGGTGGTCCTTGGCCAGGCTCAGCGCGAACTTCAGGTTGCGCTCCTTGATGTCCTGCGCCTGCGCCTGCAGCGGCACCACCGCGCTCAGCGCCAGCAGCGCCGTGCCCGCCGCGTTCAGCAGCCATCTTCTCGTCGTCGTCGTC
>NZ_JAZIBG010000021.1:0-20880 GCF_036621135.1 Aquincola agrisoli | reverse complement strand
GCCGGCACGCCGGCCGCCGCGGCGCTGGCCGACTAGCCGCACCTGCGCCTGGCCGCGGTGAACCCGCAGGCCGAGGCGCGCGCCGCGCTGTGGCAGGCCGCGCTGGCGGCGCAGGGACTGGCGCTCGACGGCCCGGACATCGCGGCGCTCGCGCTGCGCTACCCGCTGTCGGCCATGCGCATCCGCGCCGCCGCGGCCGCCGTCGCCTGGGCACACCCGCCCGTCGACGACGCGGCAGCGCTGGCCGCGGCGCTCGACGACGAGGCGCACGCACGCGCCAACGAGGCCCTCGGCGGCGTCGCCAGCCGCGTGCTGCGCCGCCACGGCTGGGACACGCTGGTGCTGCCCGAGGTCACGCAGCGCCAGTTGCGCGAGGTGGCGGATGCGATCCGGGTGCGCGAGCAGGTCTACGGCGACTGGGGGCTGGCGCGCCGCACCGGCCGCAGCGCCGGGCTGGCGGTGCTGTTTTGCGGCGCCTCGGGCACCGGCAAGACGATGGCCGCCGCGGTCGTCAGCCAGGCCTGCGGCCTGCCGCTGTACCGCGTCGACCTGGCCGGCGTGGTCTCCAAGTACATCGGCGAGACCGAGCAGAACCTCGACCGCGTGTTCCGCGCCGCCGCCCGCAGCAGCGCCGTGCTGCTGTTCGACGAGGCCGATGCGCTGATGGGCCGACGCTCGGAGGTGAAGGACGCGCACGACCGCTACGCGAACCTGGAGGTCGCCTACCTGCTGCAGAAGCTGGAGGAACACCCCGGCGTCGTGATCCTCGCGAGCAACCTGCCGAAGAACCTCGACGCCGCCTTCGCGCGCCGCATGCACTACACGGTGGAGTTCGCGCGGCCCGCCCCGCCGCTGCGCGAACGGCTGTGGCGGGGCATGCTGCCGCCCGCGCTGCCGCGCGCCGACGACATCGACTACGCCTACCTCGCCGAGCGCTTCGACGTGACCGGCGGGGAGATCCAGGCCGCGACGCTGGACGCCGCCTTCCTCGCCGCCTCGGCCGGCACGGCGCTGTCGATGGAGCACCTGCTGCACGCGCTGGCGCGGCGCCAGGCGCAGCAGGGCCATGCGGCGGGCGCCCGCTACAGCGGCGCCGCGAGGCGCTGATGGGCGCCGCGAAGTGCACCGCCGCCGCGGCCGGCCCCTGTGCCGCGACCGCGTCCCCCGAGGCAGCGGCGCGGCCGGGGCACCGCGGCGCGGGCAGGCCGAACCAGGCGGCGCTGCAAGCGCTGGGCATCCAGGCGAAGCTGCGCTTCGGGCAGGCCGGCGACGCCGCCGAGCGCGAGGCCGATGCGCTGGCCGAGCGCTTCGCGGGCGGCGGCGAGACGCCCTGCTGCAGCGCCTGCGCCGCCTCGGCGACGCCCGGGCTGGTGCAGCGCCAGGCCCTGCCCGGCGCGGCTGCGCAGCCCGCGGTCGAGCGGCTGCCGCTGGGCGACGGCACGCCGCTGCCCGCCGCGCTGCGCACCCCGCTGGAGCGCCACCTCGACGCCGACCTCTCCGCGGTGCGCATCCACACCGACCAGCGCGCCGCGCTGGCCAGCGAGCGCATCGGCGCGCGGGCCTTCACGCACGGCAGCGACATCGCGTTCGGTGCGGGCGAGTACCGGCCGTCGTCGCGCGAGGGCCGGCGGCTGATCGCGCACGAGGTGGTGCACACGGTGCAGCAGGGCCGCGGCGCCGGCGCGCCGCGCCAGCGCGGCGGCGGCCCGCGGGCGCAGGCGGAAGGCGGCTTCGACGCCGAGCAGATGCGCCTGCTGGAGGCCTGGCAGAAGGACCAGGCCAACCGGGCAAGCCTCACGGCCTTCGACCAGCTCAACGCCCAGAAGCCGCGCACGGCCTTCGGCGACCCGAACTTCG
Source organism: Aquincola agrisoli (assembly GCF_036621135.1). NCBI lineage: Bacteria > Pseudomonadati > Pseudomonadota > Betaproteobacteria > Burkholderiales > Sphaerotilaceae > Aquincola > Aquincola agrisoli. The sequence goes on along the minus strand of NZ_JAZIBG010000021.1, from coordinate 19,023 downwards.
GCTTTCCATCAAAAGCGGCCCAGGCCGACTTCGAGGCCGGCTTCGGCAAGGGACAGGGCGAGCGCTACGACGACGTGTGCCCGAGCTGCCACAAGCGGCCGTGGGAGATCCGCGAGGAACGCCAGCAGCGCGCCGCCGAGGAAGCGCGGCGCAAGCTGCTGGCGCGCTGGCCCGGCCTGCACAAGGCGCAGCACGAGACCGCGCTCGACGAGCAGGCCCAGTCGCTGCGCGAGGACATCGCCGGCACGCAGCTCGCCGCGACCAAGGCGCGGCTCGCGCTCTTCGACAACGCGCTGAAGGCCCCGCCGATGCTCGGCGACGAGCTGCTGGGCCTGCCCACCGGCGCGCTGACGCCCGAGCTGCGCCTGCACTGGCTGCAGGCGGCGCAGGCCACGGTGCTGGTCGACAACTACATCGATGCGCCGGCCGGGAGCATCGCCCCCGAGGCGATGGCCCCCGCGCAGAAGGCCTACGCGAGCTACTTCGGCACCGTCAGCAAGCTGCTCGGCGAGATGGACCGCGCCGAGGACAAGCGCCGCCTGCGCCGGGACGCGCGCCGGGCGATGCCGAAGATGAGCTGCCCCGGCGGCTGCCACGCCCCGGCGCCGACGCCGGCGACCGACTTCCTCGAGGGCTTCGGGGCGCCGCTGCCCGGCGCGCTGCCGCGCTCGGAGCCGGCGCTGCCCGACGACGTGCGCACCACGTCGACCGGCACCGCGACGAAGGTCGGCCCGCGGGTGCTGCGCATCAACCAGGCGCTGGCCTCGTCCCAGGCGGCGACCGACGTGGCCGCATGGAAGAAGGTCCGCACCGAGTACCGCTGGAGCGTGGGCGAGATGGACCGCATCCTGCGCACCCGCGGCAACTGGGGCTGGGAGGGCAAGGACCTGGTCGACCAGTTCGACTTCGCGCAGGGGCTGCTGGAGCGCCAGCAGGCCTTCCAGGACAAGCACCCCGAAGCGCTGAAGATCCAGGCGGTCTTCTACCCGGAGTTCGAGTTCGAGGACGTCACCGACGACAAGGGCCGGCGCACGACCGGCGCGCGCGGCATCCCCTGGCACTTCTACCTCGTGCGCACGCCGGTCGAGCCGGGATCGAAGACCGTGCCGGTCGGCTACACCTGGGAGCTGCACGACATCACCGCGCCGCTGCGCCCCGGCGGGCGCACCGTCAAGCAGGCCTACACGGTCAACATGTACGAGGGCCTGGCGCGCGAGCGGTTCGATCCCCGTTCGATCGACAGGATGGACCCGCCGCCGACGCTGTTCGAGGAGCTGAACCACCGCGACTTCTTCCCCAAGGGCATGCTGTACTGGCGCTACCCGCTGACGGGCACCCCGGGGCAGCTCAAGACGACGGCGCCGCGCCCCTTCGGCGACTGGCTGAAGCTGATCGGCATGGCGCTGGTGGTGATCGGCGGCGTGCTGATGCCGATGTTCGGCGCGCCGGCGGCGCTGGCGCTGGCCACCGCGATGGGCGGCACCGCGCTGTCCATCCTCGGCGGCTACCACCGGCTGCAGGAGATGGACGCGCACGGCGTGCTGACCCAGGCAGACGTCGACCGCTTCTACTGGGACGTCGCGCTCGACCTCGTGAACATGCTGACCATGGGCCTGGGCCGCATCGCCACGGTGGCGCGTGCCGCGGGCAGCGCGACCCGCGCCGCCCGCATCGCCGAGAGCGCCTACTTCTACGTGCGGCGCGGGCAGATCGCGATGGACGTGATCAACGTCGGCGTCGTCGGGCACGATTTCGTCGCCCAGTTCCGCGCCATCCAGAACTCGAAGATGAGCCCCGAGGAGAAGAGCCGCGCGATGCGCGAGCTGGTGATGATGGGGCTGCTGACCGGCGCGATGACCTTCGCGACGCTGCGCGCGGGCGCGCACGACTGGAACAAGCGCCCTCAGCTGACGCTCGATGCCGACCCGCTGAACCCCCGGCAGCTGACGGCCGGCGTCGACGAGGCCGCCGAGGCCGTCGCCGACGCCGCCGGCCACAACGCCGCACGCGGCAGCGGCAAGGCCAAGGAGGTCGGGCAGCTAGTGCACCACAACCCCGTCAACCGGGAGACGCACACCTACCGCCTCTGGGACGACGGCCGCATCACCCGCTGCAGCGGGCCGCCCTGCCTGCTGCACAGCCAGAACACGGTCGACCAGGTGCAGGAGCTGTCCGAGCACATGCTGACGGCCAGCCAGCACCGCCCGGCGCTGCAGGACCTCGCCGGCCGGGCCGCGACGGTGCGCGAGGAGGCGGCGGCCGCGGTCAAGGCGCCGGCGGCCCAGCGCCAGGCGCAGGCCGACGCGGTGCTCGCGAAGGTCAAGGCGCTGGACGAGGAACTGGCCGCGCTGAAGAAGCAGATCAACACCGAGAACCTGGCCTACGAGAAGACCGGCCGCGACGAGGCGCGCGCGCGCTTCGGCGAGGGCGCGATGAACTACGAGCCGGACCAGTACCGCTGGGTGTTCAACCGCAAGACAGGCGAGCTGCAGTTCCAGCGCCGCAGCATCGCGGTGCCCTGGAAGGAGTGGAAGGACGGCCAGTTCGTCGTCACGCGCGGCCTGTTCCCGGCCGCCGACCCGGTGGCGGCACAGGCGGTGCGCGAGTCGAGCATCACGAAGGACTTCCCGATCACCGCCACCATCGACCGCGTGGCCGACCTGCGCCGGCTGCGCCCGGCCTCGCCGCTGAAGAATTACCGTCCGAAGGACTGGGTGCTGGTCAAGATCGACGACAACAACCTGCACGAGTTCTTCACCGAGGCGATCCCGCACGGCACGATCTTCGAGTTCCCCGGCGGCCAGCGCACCTGGCGCACGCCCGAGGGCACGATCCGCAGCGACGCGCCGCTGGGCGCGCCGATCGGCCGCCGCGGCTGGGAGGCCGGCAAGCCGCCGCAGCTGCGCGTCGATGCGGAGGGCATCAGCAACGAGGGCGTGCCGGTGCGCGAGACCACCGGCGTCGACCACCAGCGCGCCCACACACGCGGCCAGGGCACCGGCTTCGAGCTGTACAACCACATCCCGCTCGCGCCGACCTACGTCAACCAGCAGCTGCAGGCGCGCGGCATCGAGCTGTACTTCTCGCAGCTGACGAAGGCGCGGCCCGACCTCGACCTGCGCCTCGTCACCGAGCACCAGACCTTCAGCGGCACGACGCGGCAGCACTGGATCGACTACCAGCTCGCGATCGTCGACGCCACGGGCCGGCGCAACCTCTTCAAGGTGCGCATCTGGACGGATTACCACAACCCCGCGAAGCCGGCGCGCACCCAGGTGCTGGAGATGCCGCGCAGCGCCGCCGATGCCGACCTGGTGATGAACACGGTCGACATGAAGACGGCACTGGCCGAGATGGAGGCGGCGATCCGCAACGCACGCGCGCGCCGGCGCTGAGCCCCGGCCCAGGGCAGCGGCTGCTCACCGGTCCTGGAAATCGGCGCGTGCGATGCCCTGGCGCTTGAGCATGCGGCCGAAGAGCCGGCGCTCCTTGCCGGCGAGCCGCGCGGCCTGCGTGACGTTGCCGTGCGCGGCCGTCAGGATGCGCCGCAGGTAGGCGGCTTCGAAGGCGCACAGCAGCGCCGCGCGCTCGCCGTTGTAGTCGAGCGGCGCGGGCGCCGGCGCCGCCGCGGGCCCGGTGCCGCCGGGCAGCGTCAGCGGCCCTTCCCCGTCGCACTGCAGGAACGAGCGGTGCACCACGTTCTCCAGCTCGCGCACGTTGCCGGGCCAGGGCGCGCTGCACAGCTGCGCCAGCGCGGCGGCGTCGAAGGCCCGCGGCGCGACGCCGTAGTGGGCCGCCAGCCGCGCCAGCATCGCGTGCACGAGCATCGGCACGTCCTCGGCCCGCTCGGCCAGCGTCGACAGGCGCACGCCCACGACGTTGAGCCGGAAGTACAGGTCGCCGCGGAACCAGCCTTCGCGCACGCCCTGCTCCAGGCTGCGGTTGGCCGCGGCGACGACGCGCACGTCGGCCTCGACCCACTGCTCGCCGCCCAGCGGCCGGAAGCGGTGGTCCTGCAGGAAGCGCAGCAGCGCGGCCTGCGAACGCGGCGCGAGCGTGTGGATCTCGTCGATGAACAGCGTGCCGCCCCGCGCCTGCGCGACGAGGCCGTGCATGTCGCGCCGGGCGTCGGTGAAGGCGCCGCGCGCATGGCCGAACAGCTCGCCCTCGAACAGCGTCTCGGGCAGCGCGCCGCAATCGACCGGCACGAAGGGGCCGCCGCGGCGCCGGCCGAGGTAGTGCAGTGCACGGGCGGCCAGCTCCTTGCCGGTGCCGGTGGCGCCCTCCAGCAGCACGGTGGCGTCGAGCCCCGCGCAGCGGCGCAGCGCGTCGACCAGGTCGCGGTACGCGGCGCTGCAGCCGACCAGCCCGACCCGTTCACAGACGGCCTGGGCCTCCAGAGGGCTGGGGATCGACGCGAGCATCGCGGTACGGGTCGAAAAAGTCGACCGACTGTAGGCCGGCGACCGGTGGCGGCCATCCCTAGGAGTGGGACCCGCGCCGCACCTCGGCGGGGCGCGTCAGGCAGGCACCTGCCGGGCGTCGATCAGGCGGTAGTACATGCCGGACGGGTCGTCGCGCAGCAGCTTGATGCGCCCAACCAGCGTGAAGGGCTTCGAGCTGAACTTCAGCGGGTCGCTGCGGACCTCGATGTACGCCGACGGCCCGCCCTCGATGCAGAACTCGCAGTCCTGCGGCTTCTGCGTGAGCAGGAACCGCGTCTGCTGCGCCTTGGCCTCGAGCGGCACCATGAAGCCCGTCACCGCCACCTGCCTGCCGTCCAGGCGCACCAGCGCGGCCGGGAAGTCAATGGCCGTGGACGAGGGCTTCGTGCTGGCGCGGGCCTGCGCCATCAGCTCCCAGGTGATCACCGGCAGCCCCGCGCCGCCCCCCTGCTGCGCCCGCGCGGCGCCGCCCCCCAGGCCGCACAGCGCCGCCAGCGTGCCGGCGACCAGCGTGCGCCGTCCTTGATCCGAAGTCGTCATGCCCATCGCTCCTTTCACTCCATCCGCAGCGCGTCGGCCACGGCCGCGCGCTGCACCCGCCAGGCCGGCAGCGCCGCCCCGATCCATGACACCGCCAGCGCCGCGGCCACGATGACCAGCTCCAGCGGATCGAACACCCGCCCGCTCAGGGGCGGCGCCGACACCGGCAGCCGGCTGCCGGCGAACTCGACCGCGGCGTGCGCGGCCAGCAGGCCCGCCGCCGCACCGAGCAGCCCGACGAACGTGGCCTCCAGCAGCACGGCCGTCGCGGTGATGCGCGGCGAGGCGCCCAGCAGCCGCAGCACCGCGACGTCGCGCATCCGCTCGCGGTGCGACGCCATCAAGCCGGCGCCCACGGCCAGCGCCGCGCAGACCAGCAGCAGGCCGCCGAGCATCGCGGCGCCGTCGGAGCCCCACTGCACCAGGGCGAAGAGCTTGGCCGCCTCGTGGGCCGGCGAGGCCGACACCAGCGTCGGCACGGACGCCACCAGCCGCGGCAGCACGGCTGCCGCCAGCGGCGAGCGGAACCGGATCAGCACCCCGCTCACCTGGCCCGTGGGATCGCCGGCGCGCGCGGCGAACGCCGGCGGCGACGGCGGCGCCGCATGGGCCTGCCAGATCGATTCGAGCGAGACCAGCACCAGCTTGTCCAGCAGGGTGCCCGTGCGTGCCAGCACGCCTGCGACGCGGTAGCCGTGCCCGTGGTGCGGTTCGCCCGCCTCGGCGAGGCCGTGCGTTGTCGCGAAACCCGCGCCGACGGCCAGGCCGGTGCGGCGGGCGGCATCGGCGCCGAGCACGGCCTGGCCCGCGCCCTGCGGCCAGGCGCCGGCGGCGAGCACCCCGCCGTAGAGCCCGGCGAAATCGGCAGGACGGGTGCCGACGACACGGTGGCCCGCCAGCGAATCGCCCAGCGCCACCGGCACCCAGCGCTCGACGAGCCGGTGCGCCAGCACCGGCTGCAGCAGCGACAGCGCGAACGGCGGCGGCGGCGCGTCGAGGTGGAAGATGCCGGACAGCACCAGCTGCGCCGGGCTGGTCCGGCTGCCGACCACCAGGTCGGCGGCGGCGGCGTTGCGCTCGGCCGCCCGGGTGGCCTGCCCGAGCGCCAGCATCGTCGCCGCGATGGACGCCACGCCCAGCGCGAGCAGCAGCACGTTCAGCAGCGTCGCGGCGGGCCGCCGCACGATGCGGCGCCATGCCAGTCCCGCCGCGTTCACTGGACGACCCTCCGCACGGCGTGCTCCGGGATGAGCGCTTGGGAGCGGCCCGGCGCGTTCACAGGACGACCCTCCGCACTGCGTGCTCCGGGAAGAGCGCTTGGGAGCGGCCCGGCGCGCTCATATCGCTTCCACCCGCGCCAGTTGCAGCCGGTGCTGGAAGCGCGGCAGGATGCGCCGGTCGTGCGTGGCGACCACCAGCGTGGCGCCCGCTTCCGCGCAGCAGCCGGCCAGCAGCGTGCACAGGGCCTCGCAGGCCTCGTCGTCGAGGTGCGAGGTGGGTTCGTCGGCGACGACCACCGACGGCCCGCACAGCAGCGCGCGGGCCAGCACGACGCGCTGGCGCTCCCCCTGCGAGAGGCCGCGCGTGCGCCGCCGCGCCAGGTGCGCGATGCCCAGGCGTTCGAGCAGCGTGCCGACGCGGCGCCGGTCGACGGACGCCGCGGCCATGTGCGCCGCGAGGGCCACGTTCTCCTCGACGCTGAGGATGTCCAGCAGGTGCGGCGACTGGGTGACGACACCCACCGTCCGCCCGCGCCAGCGGTCGGAGGCGCGGCGCGCCAGCCCGTGCACCGCGGTGCCGCCGACGTGCACCGTGCCGGCGTCGGCCGGGCGCAGCGCGCACAGGATCTCCAGCAGCGTCGACTTGCCGCTGCCCGACGGGCCGGTCACGCAGCAGCTCGCCGCGGACGGCAGCTGCCACCGGTCCAGGCGCAGCACCTCGCGCCCGCCGTACGACTTGCGCAGGCCCTGCACCTCGATCACCGCGCGCTCCCCCGACGTCGCCGGCCGGCGTCAGTCACCCGCGCATTCCATCTCGCCGGCGCGCGGGTTCTCGCCCTGCACCCCGGGGCCGATGCCGGAGGCCGGCAGGCCCATCGCGAGCTTGACCTCGGCGTTGTCGACCTGCCTGACGCCGTCCTTGTCGTACACGAACGCGTCGAAGAAGTTCTTCGAATAGATCTGGGGCACGTTCGCGCCCGCCAGCAGCTTCTTCAGCTCGGGCATCTCGTCCTCGCTGTACGGGTAGTGCAGGCCGTTGAGGATGTTGAAGCCGCCGCGCGCGCCGTAGTGGTGCGGCATGAAGTACCTGACGTCGAAGGCCGGCACCACGGTGCGCGCCTGGTTCACCACGCGCGACTCCGGGCCGCCCTGCCAGACCTCGAAGCCGCCGATGCCCGCGTCGCGCACGGCGTTCGACAGGTTGGTCAGCGGCGCGCCCCGGTTGACGCCGTCGCGGTCGACCTGGTCGGTGGTCAGGTCGCGGCCGCCCGCGCCGCTGTCGGTGACGTACCAGGTCAGCGTCTTGGCGGGCGTCTTCGCGGTGAACAGGTAGCCGAAGGTCTCGATGCCGCCGCCGTTCTGCAACTGGCCGCAGCCGATGCTGTGGACCCAGCGCACCACGCGCATGGTCACGTGCTCGTTCAGCACCACCTTCTCGCCGCCGTAGAGCGCGGTGCACTTCGCCGCCGGGATGCCATAGGCCACCGCCTCCTCGCAGGCGGCCTTGGAGCCGTAGTACTGCGCCTGCGTCTGCTTGGCCCACTCCGGCGTGTCGACCGAGTGGTCGCCGTGCAGGTGGCCGAGCAGCACCACGTCGACCGTGCCCTTGAGCTTCAGCGCCTCGTGCACCTTGGCCACCATCTCCGGATTCGGATTGCGCGCGGGATATCCCACGGCGCCGTCGAGCATGATGCCGAGGTCACCCACCTGATAATGCCAGTTGGTGATGCCGAACCAGGTCATCCTGACGTTTTCAGGCGCATTGTTCGAATCATCGTCGCTGCCGCCGCAGGCCGTCAGGCCAATGGCCAGCATCGTCGCTGTGGCCAGGGCGCCGAGGGGGAAAATCATTTTCAAGGTCATGTCTCCTCTAAAGGTTCGTCGACAAAGGCCTGCAGTACGCGTCCTTTGCAGAGACGATAATCCGCCGAGGCTTTCAACGGCCTTTCGAACTGAAAGCCATTCCCTGCGGGTTTACTCTGATCTGGGCTGGCACCGCCAGCTGAGGCGACAATCGCCGGCATGGGAGTCGATCCATTTCCGGCTCCGGAGAAAACCATGCGGCTGCTGCTCGCGGAAGATGAATCGGCACTCGCCGACTGGCTGGTGCGCGCGTTGGGCCAGAGCGAATACCAGGTCGACTGGGTGGCCGACGGGCGCCTGGTACGCCGTGCACTGCGGGGTACGCGCTACGACGCGCTGATCCTCGACCTCGGCCTGCCGGGCCTCGACGGGCACGACGTGCTCGCCGACCTGCGCGAGCACGACGAGCGGCTGCCCATTTTGATACTCACGGCCCGTGACAGCCTGGCCGAGCGCGTTTCCACCCTGAAGGCGGGCGCCGACGATTTTCTGGCAAAACCCTTCGAAATCGAGGAGCTGGAAGCCCGGCTCCTGGCACTGGTACGCCGGTCGCGGGGGCGGGAGTTTTCTCGCTTCGTGTGCGGCAATCTCAGCTACGACGCCGTCACAAAACGGTTCCAGATCGACAACGAACCGCTGGCCCTGACCGCGCGCGAACATGCCGTGCTGCGCACGCTGATCCAGTGCAGCGGCGAGCCGCTGGCCAAGCGGGAAATTCTCGACCGGGTTTTTTCGGACGAAAGCGACGTACACCCCGAGGCGATCGAGGTATTGATCCACCGGTTGCGCAAACGCCTGGCCGGCAGCAGCGCGCAAATTTCCACGCTGCGCGGCCTGGGTTATGTGCTCGAGGTGCTGCCGTGAATATCGACGCCCTCCACCGGATGAGCCTGCGGCGCACGCTGATCATCGTGCTGCTGGCCGGCGTGCTGGCCGCCAGCGTGATCCAGGTCGTGATGACCTGGCGCACCGCGCAGGCCGCCGTCAACGCGGCGTTCGACCGCTCGCTGTACGGCGCCATCCGCTCCATCGCCGCGAACGTCTCCACCGAAAGCGGCGGCCTGGGGGTCGAGCTGCCCTACCTGCTGTTCGAGTTCTTCGAGCTCACCGCCAGCGGGCCGGTGTACTACCGGATCGCCACCGAGGACGGCCTGGTGGAGATCGGCCACCCCGACCTGCCGATGCCGCGCGAGCGCCTGGAAGACCGCCAGCCGCACTTCGCCACGGTCGACTACGCGGGCAGCCCGGTGCGCGTCGGCACCTACGTGAGCACGCTCGACCGGCCGGTGGGCGGCAGCAGCGACCGGCGGCTCGTGATCCAGGTGGCGGAAGAGCTCGCCTCGCGCAGCCAGTTCAGCCAGCAGCTGATCGTCAACGCGGTGGCCCGCGACATCCTGCTGGCGGCCGTCGTGGCGGGCATGGTCGCGGCCGCGGTGAGCTGGTCGCTGCGGCCGCTGCAGCAGCTGCGCCACGAGGTGCGCTCGCGCGCGTCCGACGACCTCTCGCCGGTCGACCTGCACCGCGTGCCGGCCGACGTGCTGCCGCTGGTGGAAGCGATGAACCAGCACGTGTTCCGCTACCGGGAGCTGCTCGCGACGCAGCGGCGGTTCCTCGACGACGCCTCCCACCAGCTGCGCACGCCGCTGAGCACGCTGCTGACGCAGGTGACCTACGCGCAGCGCGAGCCCGACATCGCCACCGTGCGCGACACGCTGCGCGCGATGCGGCAGCAGCTGAAGCACACCATCCGCCAGGCCAATCAGATGCTGGCGCTGGCCCGTGCCGATGCCCTGGAACTGGCGTGCGAGACGACGGACGTGTCGGCCCTGGCAGGCGGCGTGGCCAAGCGCTGGTGGCCAGCCGCGCGCGACAAGGGGGTGGACCTGGGCTTCGAGGCGGCCGCCGTGCCCCTGCGGACGCCGGTGCAGCGCGAACTGGTCGAGGAGGCGCTGTCGAACCTGATCGACAACGCCCTGCGGCACACCCCGGCGGGCGGGCGCATCACCGTGAGGGCCGAGGCGCGGCCGGACCGGGCCTGCCTGCACGTGGGCGACAACGGCCCCGGCATCCCCGAGGCGGAGCTGGCGCAGGCGACACAACGCTTCTTCCGCGCGAGCAACTCGCAGGGCGCCGGCTCGGGGCTGGGGCTGGCGATCGTCGCGTCCATCGCCAAGCGGCACCGGGGAGCCCTGATCCTCGCGCGCGAGCCGAACGAGGGCGGCCTGCTCGCGACCCTCGAGCTTCCGCTGCCGGCCGGCGCGGGCGGCCATCAGCCCCCGGCCTCCTGAACCGGCGCGACGGCCTCGGCCAGCGGCGCCCGGTGGCCGCGCCGCCGGGCCCGCGCACGCCACAGCGGCGGCACCACGAGCATCAGCGCGGCGCAGATCCACAGGCCCACCGAGATCGGGCTCTCGAACAGGATCGACACATCGCCCTGGGTGATCGACAGCGCCCGGCGGAGGTTCTGCTCCATCAGGCCGCCCAGCACGAAGCCCAGGATCAGCGGCGCCATCGGCACGTCCTGCTTGCGCAGCAGGTAGCCCGCCACCCCGAGCACGGCCATCAGCACCAGGTCGAAGGTCGTCGCGTGCACCGCGTACACCCCCACGGCGCTGACCGAGAGGATGCTGGGAACCAGCAGCCAGTTGGGCACCGACAGCAGCTTGGTGAACAGGCCCACCATCGGGATGTTCATCATCAGCAGCATCACGTTGGCGAGGAACAGCGACGCGATGAAGCCCCACACCAGCGCGGGCTGCTGCGAGAACAGCGCCGGACCGGGCGTGATGTTGTAGAGCGCGAGCGCGCCCATCATCACGGCGGTGGTGCCGGAGCCCGGCACGCCCAGCGTCAGCATCGGCACGAAGGAGCCCGTGGCCGCCGAGTTGTTGGCGGCCTCCGGCGCCGCGACCCCGCGGATGTCGCCCCGGCCGAAGGTGCCGTCCTTGTCGGTGAGGCGCTTTTCCATCGTGTAGGTCATTGCGCTGGCGACCGTGGCGCCCGCCCCCGGCAGCACGCCGACGACGAAGCCGACCACGCTGGAGCGCAGCGTGCACCACCAGGTCTCCCGGGCCTCCTGCAGGTTGAAAAGCTTGCGGCCGGTGACCTTGACCGCGCCGGGCGCCGCATGGTGGCTCTCGATCATCAGCAGGATCTCGCTGATCGAGAACACGCCGATCACGACCACGACGAACTGGATGCCGTCCGACAGGTGGATGTCGCCGCCGGTGAAGCGGTAGACGCCCGAGTTGGAATCGAGCCCGACGCAGGACAGCGACAGGCCGAGCACCGCGGCCACGCCGGCCTTCACCGGCGCGTCGCCGAGCAGCCCGGCCAGGCAGGCGAACGCGAAGCACATCAGCGCGAAGTACTCGGCCGGCCCGAACGAGAGCGCCCAGCCCGCGAGCAGCGGCGCGAACAGCACGATGCCGGCCGTGGCGACCAGCGAGCCGATGAACGAGCTCCAGGCGGAGATCGACAGCGCGACCCCGCCGCGGCCCTGCCGCGCCATCGGGTAGCCGTCGAGCGCGGTCATGATCGCGCCCGCATCGCCCGGCACGTTGAGCAGGATCGACGAGATGCGCCCGCCGTACTCGCAACCGATGTAGACGGCCGCCAGCAGGATCAGCGAGGTCTCCGGCGGCAGCTTCATCGCGAACGCCAGCGGCATCAGGATGGCGACGCCGTTGATGGGGCCGAGCCCCGGCAGCAGCCCGACGACCGTGCCGATCAGCGCGCCCAGCGCGGCGACGAACAGGTTCATCGGCGTGAACGCGACGCCGAAGCCGGTGGCCAGGTGGGTGAGCGTGTCCATCACAACCCCCTGAGCAGCGGCGCCAGCCAACCCGCGGGCAGCACGACGTCGAGCAGCCGGTCGAACATGAAGTAGCCGCCGACGCCCAGCCCCGCCCCGGCGGCGAGCGACTTGAGCGCGCTGCCGCCGAAGGCCATGCCCACCGGCACCGCCATCAGCGCGGTGGCCAGCGGGAAGCCCAGCGTCTCGAAGGCCGCCGCGTACAGGAACACCGCGCCAACGCACAGCCCGAGCAGGCGCAGCGGCAGCTGGGCGTACTGCCCGCGGTCCGGCGACGGCTTGCACACCAGCCACGCACCGCCGGCCGCCAGCAGCGCGGCCAGCAGCAGCGGGAAGGCGCGCGGACCGACGGGCTCGTAGGAGATGGCGGCGGCGTAGCCCTGGGCGGCCCAGGCCATGCAGGCCGCCGCGACGAGGCAGGCCGCCCCGAGGAGTCGATCGCTCATGGCCGGCTTCACTTGGCGACGTTGAGGCCGAACTCTTCCACCAGCTTGCGGTAGTCGGCCACCTGGCGCTTCACGTAGGCGTCGAGCTCGGTGCCCACGAGCGCCAGCGGGAACAGGCCGCGCTCGTTGCGCAGGCGCTCGTAGGCGGGCGTGGCCATCATCTTCGAGAAGGTGTCGCTCCACACCTTGTAGTCGGCCTCGGAGACCTTGGGCCCGACGTAGAAGCCGCGCACGATCGGCCACTCGATGTCGGCGCCGGCCTCCTTGGCCGTGGGCACGCCGGACATGTCGCCCGGCAGGCGCTTGTCGGCCATCACGGCCAGCACCCGGACCTTGCTGCCGGCCTTGGCCTGCTGCAGGGTTTCCGCGGCATCGCCGGTGAACACGTGGATGTGGCCGCCCTGCAGCGCGGTCATCGCCTCGCCGCCGCCCTCGAACGCGACGAAGCGCATGCTGCGCGGGTTGACGCCCGCCGCACGGGCCAGCAGCGCCGCTTTCATCCAGTCCTGGCTGCCGATGGTGCCGCCGGCACCGAGCACGACCTTGGTGGGGTCGGCCTTCATCGCGGCCATCACGTCCTTCAGCGTCTTGTACGGCGAGCCCTCAGCCACCACGACGGCGCCGTAGTCGGTGCCGATGGCGGACAGCCACTTCACGTCGCTCTCGTTGTAGCGGCCGAACTTGCCCTGCGCCAGGTTCAGCAGCGAGCCGCCGGAGAACGCGACGATGGTGTTGGCGTTGTCGGGCCGCTGCGCGATCACGGTGTTGTAGGCCACCGCACCGATGCCGCCGGGCATGTAGGTCACGCGCATCGGATCGGCGATGAACTTGCCGTCCAGCAGGGCGCTCTGCACGAGCTTGCAGGTCAGGTCGAAGCCGCCGCCGGGCTTGGCCGGCGCGATGCATTCGGTCTTGTCGAGCGGGCCGGCCGCGGCCAGCGTGGCGGCGGCGGCCAGCACGAGGGCGGTCGCCAGGGTCTTTGCGGTCATGGGTGTCTCCAAGGGTCAAGCTGCCGTGAACGGAGCGAACCTTAGCGACGGCGCACTTTCGGCCTGCTTTCAAGCCTCGCAGGGGAAAACCCGATGGCGACCGGCCTGGGTCGGCCGGCGCAAGGGCGCGCGCCCGCCGTCAACACACTGTCATGCGCCGGCCGCACACTCCACCCTGCTTCCCCCGGCGGCCGTGCCCTGCAGGCCGCGGACCCCTGCGCCCGGTGCGGCAACCGCCCGGCGACAACCGCAGATCATGGCGCGCCGCCGGGTGCGAAGTCGAAACCGATCGTCTCCTGAAGGCCGCCAGCCGCGGACCGATGACTGCATGCTTCTCCGCGCCATGATCCTTTCGGCGCATGGCACGCGATGTCCGGTCATCTGCAGAAACGAAACTGCCACGTTTCGACACCAGCACGCCAATGCATTACATGGATGACTCGGTGCTTTCGCCCCGAAGTGCCGAAGCGCTGGTCCGCGCGCTCGAGTCCGCGCCGCAGGTCCGCCGCCGCTACCAGTTCTTCGTGTGGCTGCAGAGCCAGCTGCATGCGCTCGTGCCGCACGGGCTGGCCGTCTGCGGCTCCTACCAGCGGCTGCGGCGCGACCTGGTGTTCGAGGTGTTCCACAGCGCGGTGCTGCCGCCGCCCCTGCTCGCCTCGCTGGCCGATGCCCGCACCCCGCTGATCGGCGAGCTGCAGGGCCGTTGGCTGGGCGCGCAGCGCCGCGCCGCCATCGTGCCGCTGCACGCCCTCGAGGCGGCCGGCGGCGGCGATGCCGCGATGCTGTCCGAGGCCGGGCTGACCCAGCTGCTGATGCACGGCGTGTCGCGGCCGCAGCGGCCGGCCGAGCTGGAGAGCTTCTTCATCTTCGCGGACAGGCAGGGCGCGATCGGCGCGCAGCAGCTGCTGCACCTGGAGCTGCTGCTGCCGCACCTGCACGCCACCTACCTGCGCGTGCAGGCCACCGAGCACGAGATGAACAGCCTGCCGCCGCAGATGCTGCCACGCCGCAGCACCGCGGCCGCGCCGGTCACCGAGCGCGAGCGGCAGATCCTCGGCTGGGTGCGCGAGGGCAAGAGCAACCTGCAGATCGGCGACCTGCTGGGCATCAGCCCGCTCACGGTCAAGAACCACATCCAGAAGATCCTGCGCAAGCTCGGCGCCAGCAACCGCGCGCAAGCAGTGGCGCTGGCCATGTCGCGCAACATGCTGCTGCGCAGCGCGCAGCGCGACCCGCTGGCCGATCCCGACGTGCCCGAATGAGCCGATCGTGATCGGCGGGCGCATGCCCAACCCGTTCTACAGCACCGACCTGCTGTGGCCCGACGACCTGAACTTCGACGGCATCGCGAGCCGCGAGCCCGGTGTGGGGCCTGGCCTCGAAGTTCCGGCCCATCAACCTGACGACCGGCCTCACCTTCAGGCACTGGGACCCGGTGCAGGTGGGCCTGACGCTGGACGGGCTGAAAAACGGCGCGCTCGACATCGCCGACATCCGCCGCCGCACCGGCCTGCCCGCGCTGGACCGGAGGCAGCAATGCGTTGAGAAAGCGCAGCTCGCAGCCGACGGCGAAGCCAAGAACCGCCAGCTCCACACGCTGGCCGTGCAGGCGGTGGAGCGCTACCGCAGCAAGACGCCGATGGAGACCGCGCTGCAAGGCGATCCGCTGTTCGGGCTGACACAGGTGCGGATCGAGAACGTGGCGGACGAGCTGCGGGCGCAGATGGATGCGCAGAAGATCGTGCGGTGAATCGACGCAGGTTCAGATCGAGAGCGCGGCGGCTCGTGGGATTTTTTGGAGGCGCCCATGCGTCATTGAGCTCTCAGGCCGCCCACTTCTTGCCCCGCATCGCGTACTCCACGGCCAGGTCGTAGACGTTGTCGCACTTCTGTTTGAACGTCGTTCGGTCGTAGCTGTCGGGCAGATCCGCGTCGAGGACGCGCTCGATCTCTGCCCGCACCTGCTTCTGCGTTTGCGCGCTCTGGTGCCAGTTCTGGATCAGCACCTTGGGCTGCTCCTCCACCAAGCGCTTGAGCAGATGCTTGGCCGCCAGCTTCACGCGCTGGATTTCGTCCTGCGTCAGTGACTGCTTCTTGAGCAGGTCGAACAGCTCCAGCTCGTCCTCGGTCAGTCCCTCGCGGATGTGCCGTTCGGCCTCTTCCTTCAGCGCCTGGGCGTAAGCTGTCAGCTCGTAGTAGTTCTCGGTGGACGTGGCGCCCGAGTTGTAGGCGTCAATCACGTTCTGCAGCCGCTGCAGAAAATCCGTTCGCGTGCTGTTCTGCGCCAGCATCTCGGCCAGCTTGCGCTGCAAGAAGGCCTGCAGGTCGGCGATCTGGATGTTCTTGAACGGCGCCTGCTTGAACTCCTCGCGCAACTTCTCGACGTTGACCTTGCTCAGGTCCCAGGCCTTGCCGCGCTGCACGATCTGGTACTGCGCCTCGAACTCCTTGCACTTCCAGCCCCTCGTCGAACTGAGCGACGGTGCCATCCACGCCCACGAGGCGCTGACGCGCACACCGCCCGGCTGCCCCTGGCCGCACCCCGACGCGCTGTTCGCCGCGGCGCGGGCCGAGGGTGTCAACATCGAGCTGGAACTCACCTGCCTGCGTGCTGCCATCGTGGCCTGGGCGCGCCAGCGTGCAGACGGCAAGCTCTTCGTCAACCTCAGTGCCGCCGCGCTGGTCTCGACGCTGGAGGCGCACGACCTGGACGAACTCGTCGCCATCGTGCGCAGCCGCGGCGTGCCGCCGAGCGCGCTGGTGATCGAGATCACCGAGCACGAGCACGTGCGCGACGTTGACCGGCTGCAGCCCGCCGTGCTCGCGCTGCGCCGCCGCGGCATCGGCGTGGCGCTCGACGACTTCGGCGACGGCCGCTCCAGCCTGCGGCTGTGGTCGGAGCTGAAGCCCGAGGTGGTCAAGATCGACAAGTACTTCACCCGCGGCCTGGCCGGCAACGGCGACAAGCTGCAGACGCTGCGCGCGCTGCTGCAGATCGCGGAGACCTTCGGCTCCGCACTGGTGGCCGAAGGCATCGAGACCGGCGAAGACCTGCGCGTGGTGCGCGATCTCGGCATCCGCTACGGCCAGGGCTTTGCGCTGGGCCGGCCCCAGCCCGCCGCCGTGGCCGAGCCGCTGCCGCCCGCGCAGGCCGTGCTCGCCAGCCGCGAGGTGGCGGTGCTGCCGCAGCGGCGCCGGGCGGCCAACCACGGCGGGCTCACCGCGGCCAAGCTGTGCCGCGCCGTGCCGCCGGCCGCGCCGGTGATGACGCACGACGAGGCCTTCGCGCGCTTCCAGGCGGAGCCCGAACTGCATGCCATCGCGATCGTGGAGGACGAGCGTCCGCTGGCGCTGGTGAACCGCCAGAAGTTCGTCACCGCCTACGCGCAGCCCTACTTCCGTGAGCTCTACGGCCGGCGGCCGGCGCTGCTGCACGGCAACCAGCAGCCGCTGCACGTCGACATCCATACGGGGATCGAGAGCTGACCTCGGTGCTCACCTCGGCCGACCAGCGCTACCTGACCGAAGGCTTCATCGTGACGGAGGGGGGCCGCTACCGCGGCCTGGGCACCGGCGAGCAACTGGTGCGTGCGGTGACGGAGGCGCGCATCGAGGCCGCGCGGCATGCCAACCCGCTGACCTTCCTGCCGGGCAACATCCCGATCAGCGACCACATCGACCGCCTGCTCGACGGCGGCTGCGAGTTCGTCGCGTGTTACGCCGACCTGAACCACTTCAAGCCGTTCAACGACCAGTACGGCTACTGGCGCGGCGACGAGATGATCCGGCTGGTGGCGGAGATCCTCACCGCGCACTGCGATCCGCGGCGCGACTTCGTCGGCCACGTGGGCGGGGACGACTTCATCGCGGTGTTCCAAAGCCCGGACTGGCAGTCGCAGTGCGAGGGTATCGTCGAGACCTTCAACGTGCGCGCACGCAGCTTGTTCGATGCACAGGCGCTGGCCGCGGGCGGCCTGGTGGCGGAAGACCGGCACGGCACCATGCGCTTCCACCCCTGCACGACGCTGTGCATCGGGGCGGTGCCGGTCGCGCCAGGGCGCTTCCGCCGCTCGGACGGGGTGGCGAACGCCGCCGCGATCGCCAAGCGCCATGCCAAGCACGAAGGCACCGGCCTGCACATCCTCGACGCCGAGGCCGCGGCGGCGGTCTAGCGTCGGGGCGGGCCGTCAGCGGCCGTCGCGGTCGGAGTCGCCGGGGATGGCGCGCTCGACCCGGTCGCTCAGGCGTTGCCAGGCATCGCGCGACGCCGGGCGGGCGGTTTCCCACTCGAGCTTCGAGGTGCCGCGGCGCGAGCCCCAGTCGCGGCTGAGGTCGGACTCGAGGTCGTCGAAGGAGCGGTCCGGATAGCGCGTATAGGCGTCCACGCCATAGCCGTAGGCCGGGCCGTAGTCGTCGTAGGTGCTGCCCTGCGACACATACGGGCGGGTGGAGTAGTTGTCGCGCCAGTAGGCATCTTCGACGGCGGGGTCGGCAGCCTTGGCCATGCCCTTGCCGGCCATGGCGCCCGCGACGGCGCCGACCACGGCGCCCACGGCGGCGCCCACCGGCCCGGTCATGCCGCCGACGGCCGCACCGGCCGCGGCGCCACCGGCCACACCGCCGGCGACGCCGCCCACGACGGCGCCTGTACCGGTGGCCACGGGGTGGGACTTCTTGTCTGCCAGGGTTTGATCATGTTCGTTCATCAGGGTCTCCTGTGATGGGTGGTGGATGGGTGCTCCAACCTTAGGGCCCCGGGCGGCGGCACAGGCAGGGGCGAGCGGCCCATCCGCGGGCCGGCCGGGGACTGTCACCGTTGTCAGCCGATGCCCACAGCGCAGGGTGCCTGCGGAGTGTTCGAGGCCGCGGCGCCGTGGGGATGTCGGACGGCTGCCCACCCCGTCGTCAGCGGGGCGCGCGACATGGGCCGAGGGCCTGCACAAGCGGGCCCGCGTCCGCTACGGTAGAGGCCGACCCATCCATGAACCCGCCTTGCCTGCCTCGCAGCCAAGGCACCCATTGAGGACGCAGCCATGCCCAACGCACAAGCCACGACCAGCCGCAGCACCCGCAGCGCCGCCGCCCGCGAGACCCGTGAGGCTCCGGACGCCATCACCCTGCTGACCGACGACCACAAGGAAGTGAAGAAGCTGTTCCGCCAGTACGACAAGCTCGCGAAGGCGGAAGCACAGGCCTCGCAGCGCCAGGAGGTGGCGGAACGGATCTGCTTGATGCTCACGGTGCATGCGCAGATCGAGGAAGAGCTGCTCTACCCCGCCGCCCGCGAGGTGCTGCCGGAAGCCGACCTGGTGGACGAGGCCGCCGTCGAGCACCAGAGCGCGAAGGACCTGATCGCGCAGATCCGCGGCATGACGCCGGACGAGCCGCTGTACGACGCCAAGGTGAAGGTGCTGGGCGAGTACATCGACCACCACGTCAAGGAGGAACAGGACGAGCTGTTCCCGAAGCTGCGCCGCCGCATCGACATCAAGGCGATCGGCGCGGCGCTGATGGAGCGCAAGCAGGCGCTGATGGCCGAAGAAGCCGACGGCCTGCATTGAGGCAGGTGCCCAGCGGGGTGGCGGCCGCTCAGCCGGCCGCCACCCAGGCCGGCACCGCCGTGAACAGGTCCGCCTCCAGCCCGTAGTCGGCCACCGAGAAGATCGGCGCCTCCGGGTCCTTGTTGATCGCGACGATGACCTTGCT
>NZ_JAZIBG010000020.1:0-373410 GCF_036621135.1 Aquincola agrisoli | reverse complement strand
CGTCGAACGGGTTCATCGACATCTTCACGTTGGCAATGTCCACCCCCGTGCCGTCGCCCTTCACCCTCACCTTCACGTTGTAGTCCACCACCCGCTTCACCGGGACCAGGATCTTCATGCGCTTGTGCTCCTCGGATGCAAATGAATCTCGTCTCGTTGCCGACCCCGGTTCCAGCGGCCTGCGTGAACTACGCACCCCCGGAAACGAACGGTCGTTCGATTCTAACGGCCAAAGTTGGCGCATTCCGGCCGCCTGCCCCGCAGGCCCCTACACTGCCGGCCCCCTCCCTCCGCAGTTCGCTTGCATGGTCCCCACGCCCAGGCCGGTCCGCATCGGCGTCTTCGATTCAGGGGTGGGTGGCTTGTCGGTGCTCCATGCCCTGCGCGAGGCGGCGCCTGCCGCAGCCCTCCTGTACGTGGCGGACACCGCCCATGCGCCCTACGGCGAGCGCAGCGCTGGCTTCATCGGGGAACGCACCCACCGCATCGCCGCGTTCCTGCGGGCGCGAGGGGCACAGATGCTCGTCATCGCCTGCAACACCGCGACCGCCGCCGCCGTGCAGGCGCTGCGCGCAGGCATGCCCGACTGGCCGGTGGTCGGCATCGAGCCGGGCGTCAAGCCCGCGTTGGCCCTCACGCGCAACGGCCAGGTGGGTGTGATGGCCACGCGCGCAACGCTGCAGAGCGATCGCTTCCGCGCCCTGCTGCAGCGGCTGGCGCAGGGCGCCCACGGCCCGGTGGCGTTTCATCTCCAGGCCTGCAGCGGCCTGGCGCAGGCCATCGAACAACACCCGCTGGACAGCCCTGCCGTG
The DNA here is from genome assembly GCF_036621135.1 of Aquincola agrisoli. Taxonomy (NCBI): domain Bacteria; kingdom Pseudomonadati; phylum Pseudomonadota; class Betaproteobacteria; order Burkholderiales; family Sphaerotilaceae; genus Aquincola; species Aquincola agrisoli. The sequence continues at coordinate 372,598 of NZ_JAZIBG010000020.1, read as the reverse complement.
AAGGCGTGCGTCGCGGAGCACTGTGCCCCGCTGCGCGAGGCCGGCTGCGATGCCGTCGTCCTGGGCTGCACGCACTATCCGCTGGTGGCGCACCACATCCGCGCCGAGATGGGGCCGCAGGTGGCGCTGGTGGACACGGCGCAGGCCGTGGCCCGACGAACGCTCGCACTGGCGCAGGCCTTGCCGCCGGGCGCACCCGGCACCGCCGCCGGCAGTGTCGAGCTGTGGAGCACCGGCGACCCGTCCCGGCTCGAGGAACTGGCGCAGCGCTGGATGGGCCTGCGCATCGCCGCCCAGGTCGCACCCGTCTGAACGCGCTGCGGCCGGGTGGCGCTAATGCCGGGCGGCGCGCATGCCGCGCTGCAGGTCTACCGGCCGCAGCAACACCAGCCCCGCGATGAAGAACACCGCCGTCGACAGGATGGCGAGCCGGTGGTTGCCGGCGGTGAGCCAGGTCACCAGGCCGTAGGTCAAGGGCCCGATGATCGCCGCCAGCCGGGTGGCGAAGGTCCAGAGCCCGAAGAACTCGGCCAGCCGCTCCGCGGGCGCCAGCAGCCCCGTCAACGCGCGGCCGGCGGACTGGCTCGACCCCATGCACAACCCTGCCAGCACGGCGGCTGCCCAGAAGAGGCCCGGCGTTGTCGCCACGAACGCCATCAGCGTCATCGCGATCCATCCCACCAAGGTCGTGGACAGAGCCAGCTTGTGGCCCGCCTTGTCCTGCCAGTAGCCGAAGAGGAACGCACCCGCCGCGGATGCGATGTTGACGGCGAAGACCAGGGCCATCGTCTGCGTCTGCTCGAAGCCAAGCGCCTGCTCGGCGTAGACGGCTGCCAGCGCGATCACCACCGCGATGCCGGCCTGGTAGGCCGTTCCGCAGGCCAGAAGCCATGCGAAGTCGCGGTAGCGGCGCGCGTCGCGGCCGGTCTGCAACAGGCGGGACAGGGCCGCGCGCACGCCGCCCGCCGGCGGGCTGGCGCCTGCCGGCGCTGCGCAAGCGAGAGCCCGCTCCTTCAGCAGCGCGAAGGTCGCCAGCGAGGCCACGGCATACACGGCCGCGGTGATGAGCATCGTCACCGGCACGAACTGCGTCGCAGGCTGCCCCTGCTGCTGCGCCCACAGCACATAGCCCAATGACAGCCCCAGGGACAGCATGCCGCCGAAGTAGCCGAAGCTCCAGCCCCAGCCCGACACGCGGCCGATCGCCTCCCGCCGCGCCAGCTCGGGCAGGAAGGCCGCGTTCAAGGCCTCGCCGTACGAATAGAACACGTTGGACACCACCACGGCCACGGCCGCCAGCGCCACGTCACCCTCGCCGCACCAGGCCAGCGCGAGCGTGGCCGCGACGCAGCCTGCCGTGGTCCAGCCGAGCACCCGCTTCTTCGCCGCGCGAAGATCCGCATGGGCACCCAGTGCCGGCACGGTGACCATGGTGATCGCGCTGGACACCGCGATGCACAGCGTCCAGGCCAGCGTGGCCCAGGAAGCGCCCCGTGCGACCACGCCGACGAAGTACGCGTTGAACACGGCGGTCAGCACCACCGTCGTGTAGCCGGAGTTGGCGAAGTCGTACATCGCCCACCCGAACACCTCTCGCTTGCGAACGCCCTCGTTGAGCGCCTCTTGTGGAAACCAGCCCAAATCGCCTCCCGCCGTGGAGGGCGGAGACTAGCATCGAGGCAGACGGGGCCCGATGCGTCAGGACGGCGTCGAGCGCGCCTTGCCGCCGCGGGCGGGCACGGCCGAACCGCTGTCGAACTCGGCCATCAGGCTCTCGAACCAGGCGGCGCCCTCGGGGCTGGCATACGGGCGGAGCAGGCGCTGGGTGCTGCGGCAGGCATGGAAGACCGGCGGCTCCTCGATCACCTCGACGTCACGCACGCCGGCACCGTTGCTCTTGAGGGAGACACGGATCAGGGTGCAGGTCGGGGGATTCATGGTGGAGCGCTCCTTTGCAATCATTCTTGGCGCCCAACCCGGGGGGCCGCATCGCCCGAGCGGGGGGATGTCGCGATCACGCATCAGCGGCAGCAACTCAGCGCGCCGCCGGTACCCAACGATGCAGCCTCGGCAGCATTGCCTTGTAGGGCAGGAGCAGCAGCACGGCCATCAGCCACTTGACGCCCAGATCGCCCGCCGCCAAAGCGGCCCAGTCGAGCTCGGTGCCCGCGAACGCCAACGAAAAGAACAGCAGCGTATCGATCACCGACGCCACCGAAGACCCGACAAAGGGGGCTTTCCACCACGACTGCGCCCGCCAGCGGTTGAACACCGCCACGTCGAGGAGCTGCGACACGATGAACGCCACGCCGGACGCCACGGCGATGCGCCAAGGCGCCAGCAGCAGCGAGACCAGGACGGCGATGGCGAAGCCCATCCACGCGACGCGACGCGCGGCCTGCGGCCCCACCGCACGGTTGGTCAGGTCGGTCACCAGGTAGGCCACCGGGAAGGTGAACGCGCCCCAGGTGAGCCATTCGTTGATCGGGTATTGGACGAGGAAGTTGGAAGCGACGATGACGAGCATCATCGCGACGACGGGCCGCCACAGGCGCGCCAGATCAGACAGGTTCAGGGACATGGAAACGGCGCACGCCAGCGGTGAGAAACGCAGCCGGGAGTGTCGCTCATGGCGTCGCCCTCCCACGTCGCCCCACCACATCGCGCTCGCCGGCCGCAGGCGCCGGCCGCTATGGTTACTCAGTCCAGCCTGGCAGCGACCTGCTTGCAGATGTTGCGGCCGGTGATCGTCAGCTTCAGGCTGCCGCCGCTCCATTCGAGCCAGTTCAGCGCCACGTAGTCGTCGATGAAGCCGGGGGTGATCTCCGACGCGCGGCAGCGACGGAGCAGGTCCACCGTCTCGAGCAGCGCATTGCGCAGAGCCTCGCGCCTGAGGACAGGCGACAGCCGGGGCGATGGGGTCATCAAGGCTCCTGGGAAAGGCCCACCTTACCACCGCCGCGTGTCAGCAGAAGCCGCGATCAGCCGTAACATCGCCGCGCTTCATTGCGCAAGATCGTCGCCCGTCCAGCTTTTCAACGGAGACCCCTCGTCATGCCCTCTGTCCCCTCCCAAAGAGCCGTGGCCACCCCTTCAGACGACATCGGCAAGCTCGTCCTGCGGCTCGCCGTCGGCGTGCTGATGCTGCTGCATGGCATCTTCAAGATCGGCAGCGGCGTCGGCGGCATCGCCGGCATGTTGCAGGGCGCCGGCCTGCCGGCGTTCCTGGCGTATGGGGTCTACGTCGGCGAGGTGCTCGCGCCGCTGCTGCTGATCATCGGCGCGTGGACCCGGCTCGCCGCGGTCGTCATCGCCGTCAACATGGTGGTGGCCATCGCCCTGGCGCATGCATCGCAGCTGATGTCACTGACGCCGCAGGGCGGCTGGGCGCTCGAGTTGCAGGGCCTGTACCTGTTCGGCGCGATCGCGATCGCGCTGCTGGGGGCCGGCGGGCTCAGCGTGGCGGGTGCCAACGGCCGCTGCAACTGAACGGCCACCGCTGCACCCCAAATCGCGCGAGGGGTGCAGCGGTTACCGCACCACGAGCAGGTTGCTCACGCCCCCGAGCACGCTCCACACGCCACTGCCGAGGTGCTGGAGCTCGAGCGCATCGCCGCTCGTGCCGCTGACCTGGCCCCCCACGCCGCCCGTGGTGCCGGAGACCGACGACAGCACCGACTCGCTCTTGAACACGTAGCCGCCATCCACGCCGCGGGGCGTGGCGTAATAGACGGCATCGAGCGTGCTGGAGCCGGCGGCACTGACGGCGCCGCGGGCGACCGTCTGGACGCTCCAGGTGTAGCCGGTGTTGTTCGACGTATAGACCCGGCTGCTGGTGGCGGGCGCCACCATGCGGCGGCCGTCGGCGGACAGCGCGATCTTGCCGGTCAGCTCCGGGTACAGGCCGTCGGTGATGGTCGACTGGCGGTAGGTGCGGCCGCCGTCGGTGGACACGCGCAGGCCGATGCCGCCATCGGACGAACCCACCACCACGGTGTTGCCACTGCCGGAGATGGCCACCATCTGGATCCGGTTCTGCGGCGGGCCGTTCGTGGCATCGCTGGCGATCCAGGAAACGCCCGCGTCGTGCGACACGAAGACCGGGATGGCCGAGCAGCTGCCATTGCCATTGCCGCCGATCGCGATGTGCTGCCCGTCCGCGGAAACCGCGATGCTGCGCCAGCACGCCGACGGCGGCGCGCCGGTCGGCAGCAACGAGGTCCAGCTGACCCCGCCGTCGGTGGAACGGTACGGTGCGGTGATGCCGCCCAACGTGCCGATGGCCACCACGCCGTTCGTGTAGGCAGCCGCGTCGATCACGTCCGTCAGCAAGGTGCGCGCGGCCCAGGTGGCCCCCTCGTCGCTCGAGACATACATCCCGTTGGCCGGGTCCAGGGTGCTCACGTACATCACCTTGCCGTTCGGCGAGACGGCGACATCGCGCACGTTCGGGCCCAGCGTCGTCAGCGCCCATGTGGCGCCGCCGTCCTTGCTGACGCCCACGTCGGTCAGCCAGCGGGTGACCGCGGCCACGGTCTGGCCGCTGCTGGAGCTCGCGACGAAGGTCTCCCAGCCGACGCCGATCTGGACCGGCAGCTCGGTCCACGCCTGGCCCGACAGCGACGACCACGTGCGCAGGTCGCCGAGGTCGATCGACTGGCCGGCGGCCTGCGTGATCTTCCAGCCCACGCCGAGGCCGCCCTTCACGCGCACGATGTCCCCGATGGCCGGCGACACCGGCAGCGAGAACGCCACCTCCGTCGTCGTGTTGCTGGCGATGTAGCCCATGTGCGAGGCCATTTGCACGCTGGTGTCGCTGACGACGTTGCTCCAGGTGACCCCGGCGCCGTTGCAGACGTAGCTGGTGGCGGCCACCTCGCCTGCCGCGAGGCTGCCGTTGCGGTCGGTGTCGAGGCCGCTCGTGATGCGCGTGCCACCGTACGTGCAGCTGGCGCTGCCCAAGGGTTCGACCGCCAGCGCCACGAGGTGCGTGTAGCCGTCGGACCCCGTCGCGCCCGTGGCGCCGGTGGTGCCCGTGGCCCCGACCGCCCCGGTGCAGACATAGGCCGTCGAGCTGACCTCGGCGGCGTCGAGCGTGCCGTTGCCGTTGGCATCGGCCCCCGCGGTGATCCGCGTGCCGCCGGTGGCGCAGTGCGCGCCGGCGGGCTCGGCGGCCATCGCCGTGAGTGGCCGGGCGGGGGTGTCGCCGTTGCAGACGTACTGGGTCCCTGTCACTTCGCCGGCTTCCAGCGTGCCGTTCGTGTTCGTGTCGGGTCCGGATTCGATGCGCGTGCCGCCGCTGGGGCAGTAGCTGCTCGACGCCTCGGCCGTGGTCTTCAGCAGCGCGCTGATGCCGTTGCTGCCGTCGATGCCATTCAAACCGTCGTCGTCACACGCCGACAAGGCGGCGAGCGCGATCACGCTAAGGGCCGTGCCCCAAACCTGGTGAAACCGCATGTGGATACTGCTCCTGGAGATGCTGATGCAACACACCACGGCACCCGCCTTCCCCTGGGGAAGCCCGGGCGGTGGCCCGCGGAGAGCGTAAGGAAACAGAACGGCGGTGCGTCCTGCGAAAACAGCAGGAGATACCCGCCAGTTCGTACAGCGGCGGCCAGGTGCGCGTGCGGCCGGCAAAGTCGAAGGGCCCGGTGTTCGGGCCCTTGTCATGTAGAAGCGTTGGATCTGCCTGGTACCGGGAACGGGACTCGAACCCGTACGCCGCTTGCGCGGCAGCAGATTTTAAGTCTGCGGCGTCTACCGATTTCGCCACCCCGGCCGGCCCGGGAGCATAACGGAGCGGGCCGCTGCGCCTGCGGCAGCGGCCTCGCTCACTTGCGCTGGTTGTCGAGCGAGGGCGGCGGCGTGTAGCCCAGTTCGCGCGCGCGGGTCTCCCAGCGGGCGGCGGGCTGGGGCTGGCCGGTGCGGCGGTAGTGCAGCGCCAGCTCATAGCTCGCGATGCCGTTGCCGAGTTCGGCCGCGTACTGCATCCAGCCTTCGTAGCGCGACACCTCCGGGCCCGACTGCGCCTCGGTGCGCCACACCCGGCCGATGCGGGCCGCGGCGTCCTTGTCGCCCCGCGCGGACTTCAGCAGGTCGGCCTGGTAGTCGGCATCGGCGCCCGGCGGCATGTCGAAGGAGCGCCGGAAGAGCCGGATGTCGTTGCGCCGCAGGATGGCCGCGGCCTCCGTCGCGCCCTCCTTCACCACCTCGGCCGCACCGGCGAGCTTGCTGCCGGGGTAGCGCGCCAGGTACTGGTCGGCCTGCTTGACGACGTCGGGCGGCCAGGCCGTCGCCTGCAGCGCCGCCCAATCGCGCGCCTCGTCCTCGGTGCTGAAGCGCCCGCCCGCCGCCACCGCCGCCGGTGCCGGCCGCGGCGCCAGCAGCACCGGCTGCCGCGTGTTCTCGGCGATGAACGGGAACTGCGCAAACTGCCGGATCAGCGCCAGCGGGTGGTTGAGCATCGTGCGCTGTGTCTCCAGCTTGACCAGCCGGAACAGGTCGGAGAACGACAGCTCGCCCGAGGCGCTGGTCAGCTGGTTGACGAGCGCCGCCGTGTAGAAGGTGTTCTGCGCCTCGTTGTTCGGGGCCAGCGCCGGCCGCCCGGCGCCGGTCGAAAAGGCGATCAGGCACCCGGGCGGCGCCTCGACCTGGTTGAGCCCCTCGCCCGGCTTCAGCGCCGCACGCAGGTCGGTGCGGCAGGCGTCGATCACCGCGATCGTCAGGCCCTGCGGCCGGCCCTGCAGGCGCAGCACCACGTCGGGGCCGAGCACGATGCTGCCCTTGGCCACCGCGTCCGGCCGGCCCGGGTCGACGCCGGACGACACCAGCAGGTTCTCGGCCTCGGCCTGCACGCCGTGGCCGCTGAAATAGAAAAACACCACGGCGTCGGGCGGCGCAGCCTGCACCTCGCGCTCGAAGGCGTCGATCGCGGCCTTGCTCTGGGACGGATCCAGGTCGACGCCGGCGGTCACGCGGAAGCCGCGCTGCTCCAGCGCCGCCTGCATGTCGCGCACGTTCTTGTGCATCGACGGCAGGTCGTGCGGCGTCGGATAGACGCGGTTGCCGATCACCAGCGCGAGGCGCGTCTCGCCCCCGGCACGCGGCACCGCGGGCGTGGATGCCACAGCCGGGGCCGCGGCCGGCACGGGCACCGGCGCGGCGGGGGCGGCCGGCGGGGGGCTGCCGTAGCCGCCGTACTGCGCGCGCGCCGCGCCGCCGAACCCGGCAAAGGCCAGTGCCAGCGATTGGCAGAGCCGGCGGCGCAAGGCCTCGGGCGACGACGGAGAAAAACGCGACGACTTCACTGCACGACTTCCTGAGGGTCTTGTCCACACGCCAGGGTGGCCCCCAGCGCCTCGCATTGTTCCGGCAAACGGATGCCGTCGCTGCCCTGCGTGGCGGGCCGGCCGGGGCCGACCTCGGCGATCACGCCGGCGCGCAGCCGCACCGCCACGTTCTCGGTGCGCACCGCCTCCTCGAAACGGTCCTTGCGCGCCTGCTCCGACACCGCGGCCACCGACGACAGCGAGCCCTGCAGCTGCGGCGAGGCCGGCAGGTAGCCGTTGTAGAGCACCGGGATCTCGCTGAGCCGGCCCGCCCCGCTGTCGAAGAAGCGGTAGCCCGCCGCGCCGCCCGCGTCGGGCCCCACGAGGTACACCGCGGTGCCGCCCCGTGCGCCGCCGATCGGCAGCACCCGCACGAAGCCGGCGTCGAGGCCGTCCGTGCGCTGGCCGGTCGCGCGGCTGCCGACCTGCACGCGGATCTCGCGGTCGCCGTGCGGGTTGCCGAAGGTGTAGCGGGTGTCGGGCGCATCGAACGCCGCATCGGTCAGCTCCAGCGTCAGCCCCGGCAGCGACTGTCCCGCCCCCACGGCGAGGTTGCCGTAGGGCAGCCGGGCGGCGATCAGCCCCGGTCCCTCGGTGCGCAGCGCGCCGGCGCGCAGGTAGACCACGTCGGCCTCGATGCCGTTGGCCGCCGTGCCCTGGCCGCCGCCCACGACGATGGTGCTGCCGGCCACGCGCACCTCGTCCTGCCGCGCCGTCGGCGGCGAGCCGGGCGCGGCGTGCTGCTGCCAGGCCCGCCCGAAGTCCGCGCCGCCGGTCACCACCGAGAGGCCGCCGAGGAAGCGGTTGGCGTCCTGCTCGAGGTGCACCGAGCCGCCGTTCACCGTCCGGAAGGCGATCGCCGAGCCCTCGACGGTGTCGATCAGGCTGCCGGTCCGCTGCACGACGACGGCCTCCGACAGCGCCAGCAGCTCGCTGTTCGGCCCGAGCAGGCCCGGCTGCAGGGTGAACACCGTGGGCGCCGCGTGGGCGCGCAGGTCGAGCGTGCCGCCGGCCGCCGTGAGCCGCAAGGCCCCGTCGAGCACCAGCCGGCCGGCGTCGATGCGGCCGCCTTGCGCCAGCGTCACCGCGCCGAGCGTCAGGTCGCGGTAGGCGGTGTCCACACCGTCCACCGCGCCGTTGCCGGACAGCAGGCGCACCATGCCGGCGTCCAGCGACAGCGCCTGGCTGCCGAAGTCGTAGTCGCCTGCTTCCGCGACGATCTCCGTGGCACGCAGGGTGATCGGGCCGGCGGTGGCGGCCACCCCCAGCCTGCGCCCGAACACGAGCGCGCCCGTCGAGGCGGTGAGCGCGCCGCCCAGCGTCACCTCGCCCGCGGCCTGAAGCTCGCCCAGCGTCTCGGCGCCGCCCAGCACCAGCCCCGCACCGGCGGCCACGGCCACGCGGCCGGCGTCGGGCAGACGCTCGTCGCCCGCGGTGGCGAGCGTGCCGCCCGCCACGGCCGTGCCGCCGGTGTAGCCGTTGCCCGCCGCGGCCAGCGTGAGCCGGCCGGGGCCGGCCTGTTCCAGCGCCCCCTCGCCCGTCACGGCGGCGGTGAGCGTGACGTCGTCGGCCCGCGCAAAGCGCAGCAGCCCGCCGTTGTGCACCGCGCCGCCGCCCAGCGAGCCCGCCCTACCGCCATCGCCCACCTGCAGCGTGCCGGAGAGGATGCGCGTCGTGCCCGTGTAGCCGTTGTCCGCCACCAGGCGCAGCGTGCCGGTGCCAGCCTGCTCGAGTCCGCCGATGCCCGACACCGCACCGCGCAGCGCCACGTCGTCGCTGCGTTCGAAGCGCAGCGTGCCGGCATTGGCCACCGGCCCGGTGCCGATCGACCCGGCCGTGCCGCCGTCGCCCACGATCAGCGTGCCCGGCCCGATGACGGTGGCGCCGGTGAGCGTGTTGTCGCCCACCACCCGCAGGCTGCCGGCACCGTCGTGGGCCAGCGTGCCGGCGCCGGCCAGGCGGTTCGCGATCGCCACCGTGCCGCTGCGCGCATTGCGCAGCGTGCCGGCCAGCTCGACGTCGCCCTGCCCGAGCGATCCGCTGCTGCCGACGCCGTCGCCCAGCTGCAGCGTGCTGCCGGCGCCGATGGCGGTGCCGCCGGCGTAGGTGTTGTCCGCCGTCAGCACCAGCGTGCCGCCGCCGCCCAGCGACACGGCGCCGCTGCCGCCGATGCGGTTGGCGAGCGTCAAGGTGCCGGCGCGCTGGACCGACAGCAGGCCCTCGTTGGCCACGTCGCCGCCGCCGATCGTGCCGCCCTCGCCGATCTCGAGCACCGTGCCGGCCGCGATCTGCGTCTCGCCGGCATAGGTGTTGGTGCCGGCCAGCACGAGCCGGCCGGCGCCGGCCTGCACCAGCGTGCCGCTGCCGGTGATCGGCGCATCGACGCGCAGCGCGCTGCCGCGGTCGAACAGCAGCCGGCCGTCGTTGTGCACCGGGCCGCTGCCCAGCGAACCCGAGGCGCCGCCCACCCCCACCTGCAGCGTGCCGGCCTCCACCGTGGTGCGGCCGTGGCGGTTGTCGCCCGCCAGCACGAAGGTGCCGGCACCCTGCTTGACCAGGCCGCTCGCGGCGTCGCCGGTCAGGCTGCCGTCGAAGCGGCTGGCCCCACCCGCGCCGGTCGAGAGCACGTGGGCGCCCAGGGCCGCCGTGCCGTGCCCCGACAGGCTGCCGATCGTCTCCGCCCCGCCCAGCACCAGCGCGGCGCCAGCCCCCAGCACCACCTGCGGCAGCGCCGTCAGCCGCCCCCCACCGCCCAGCACCAAGCTGCCGCCGTCGACCCGCAGCACCTGCGCGCCGGCCGTGCCGTTCAGCGTGGTGGCACCGGTGCTGGCGAGCTCGCCGGCGCCGAGGTGCGCGTCGACCACGGCCCCGTCGAGCGCGTAGTGCGCGGCGGTGAGCGTGCCGCTCCCGTCCAGCGTGCCCTGCAGCGACAGCCGGCCGAGGGTGTCGTCGAAGGCGCCCAGCGCCAGGCGGGCGCCGCGGGCCACCTGGAGCTGCGCGCCGTCGGCGAGGCGGTCGGCGCCGCCCAGCGCCAGCGTGCCGGCGTTCACCACGACGGCCTGCGAGGCCAGCGCGCTGTCGAGCACCAGCGTGCCGCCGTCGACCATGGTGTCGCCGGTGAAGGCGTTCGTGCCGGCCAGGGTGAAGCGTGTGGCCGCGCCGAGCTTGCGCAGGCCGCCGGCGCCTCCCAGCGACCCGGCGAAGTGCGTGCTGGCCGCAGCGCCTGTCGAGAGGGTGCCGGTGAGCATGAGGCGCCCCTCGCCCGCCAGCGAGCCGATGGTCTCGTCGCCGCCGAGCACGAGGGCGGCACCGGCCGCGACCGCCACGTGCGCGGCATCGGCGAGCCGGTGGGCCGCGCCGAGCGCGAGCGTGCCGTCGGTGACGGTCACCGCCGTCGCCGCCGCACTGCCGTCGAGCACCGTCGCGCCCCGGCTGTCGAGCGTGCCCGCGCCGAGGTGGGCCTCGACCCGGGCGCCCTGCAAGGTGTAGGTCGCGGCCGTCAAGGTGCCGGTGCCCGACAGCGTGCCCGCCGCCCACAGGCTGCCCACCGTGTCGCTGAAACCGCCCAACGACAACGTGGCGCCGCCCGCGATGCGGACCGCGGCGCCGTCCGCCAGCCGGTCGGACGCGCCCAGCACCAGCGTGCCGCCGTCGACGTTCACCACCGCCGCGGCCGCCGTGCCGTTGAGCAGCGTGGCGCCGGTGCTGGCGAGCGCGCCCGCGCCGAGGTTCGCGTCGACGGTGGCGCCGCTGAGCGTGTAGGTCGCCGCCGTCAGCGTGCCGGTGCCCGACAGCGTCCCGGACAGCGCCAGGCTGCCGACGGCCTCGGAGGCGCTGCCCAGCGCCAGCGTGGCGCCTGCGGCCACCGAGACGGCCGCCGCATCGGCCAGCCGGTCCGCGGCGCCGAGTGACAGCGAGCCGTCATCGACGCGCACCACCAGCGCCGCGGCGCTGCCGTTCAGCACGCTGGCGCCCCGGCTGGCCAGCGTGCCGGTGCCGAGGTTGGCGTCGACGGTGGCGCCGCTCAGGGTGTAGCTCCCGGCCGTCAGCGTGCCGGTGCCCGCCAGCGTGCCTGCCAGCGCCAGGCTGCCCACCGCGTCGCTGGACGTGCCCAGCGCCAGCGTCGCGCCCGCGGCCACCGTGACGGCCGCGCCGTCGGCCAGGCGGTTCGAGGCCCCCAGCGCCAGCGTGCCGCCGCCGATGTGGACCGTGCCCGCGGCCGCGGTGCCGTTCAGCGTCGAACTGCCGGTGCTCGTCAGCACGCCGGCGCCCAGGCCGCCGCTGGCGCTGACCGTGCCGCCGTCCAACGCGTAGGTGGCCGCCGTCAACGTGCCGTTGCCCAGCGTGCCCGACAAGGCCAGGCTGCCCACCGTGTCGGCAAAGCCCCCCAGCGACAGCACCGCACCCCCGGCCACGGTGACGGCGGCCGCGTCGCCCAGCCGGTTCGCGCCGCCCAGCGCCAGCGTGCCGCCGTCGACGTTCACCACCGCCGCGGCCGCCGTGCCGTTGAGCAGCGTGGCGCCGGTGCTGGTGAGCGTGCCTGCGCCCAGGTTCGCGTCCACGATGGCACCGTTCAGCGTGTAGCTCGCGGCCGTGAGCGTGCCGGTGCCCGCCAGCGTGCCCGACAGGTCCAGGCTGCCCAGCGTGTCGTTGAAGCCGACCAGGTCCAGCGTGCCCGCACCCGCCACCCGCACGGCCACACCGTCCCCGAAGCGGTGGTCGGCGCCCAGCCGCGCGGTGCCGCTGCCGCTCACCTCGAACCGGCCCACGCCCACCGCCTGGCCGATCGTCATCACGCCGCTGCCGGCATGCTCCACCGTGCCGTCGCCGCTCACCGCGCCCAGCGCCACCGGGCCGGCCACGTCGTAGCGCAGCGTCGTGCCCGCGGCCACCGTCGTGCTGCCGCCGAGCGAGCCGCCCGCGCCGCCGTTGCCCACCGACAGCACGCCGCTGCGCACCGCCGCCGTCGTGACGTTGGCTTGGCCGGTGATCCGCACCGCGCCGTCGCTCGTCAACGCCCCGGCACCCAGGCCGGCCTGCACCTGCGCGCCGTCCAGCGCGTAGGTCGCGGCCGTCAGCGTGCCGGTGCCGGCCAACGTGCCTGCCAGCGACAGGCTGCCCACCGTGTCGCTGGACGTGCCCAGCGCCAGCGTCGCGCCCGCGGCCACCGTGACCGTTGCCGTGTCGGCCAGGCGGTCCGCAGCGCCCAGCGCCAAGGTGCCGCCGTCGATGTGGACCGAGGCTGCGGCCGCGGTGCCGTGCAGCGTCGAACTGCCGGTGCTGGTCAACACGCCGGCGCCCAGGCTCGCGTGCACGGTGCCTCCGCTCAACCCATAGGCGGCGGCCGTCAGCGTGCCGGTGCCGGCCAGCGTGCCCGCCAGCGACAGGCTGCCCACCGTGTCGGCAAAGCCACCCAACGACAGCGCCGCGCCATCGGCCACCGTGACGGCCGCGCTGTTGGCCAACCGGTTCGATGCACCCAGCGCCAGCGTGCCACCGTCGACGTTCACCACCGCCGCGGCCGCCGTGCCGTTGAGCAGCGTGGCGCCGGTGCTGGTGAGCGTGCCTGCGCCCAGGTTCGCGTCCACGGTGGCGCCGTTCAGCGTGTAGCTCGCGGCCGTGAGCGTGCCGGTGCCCGCCAGCGTGCCCGACAGGTCCAGGCTGCCGACCGTGTCGCTGAAGCCGGCCAGGTCGAGCCGGCCCGCGCCTGCCACCCGCACGGCCACGCCGTCCCCGAAGCGGTCCGCCGCGGCCAGCCGCGCGGTGCCGCTGCCGCTCACCTCGAACAGGCCCACGCCCACCGCCTGGCCGATCGTCATCACGCCGCTGCCGGCATGCTCCACCGTGCCGTCGCCGCTCACCGCGCCCAGCGCCACCGGGCCGGCCACGTCGTAGCGCAGCGTCGTGCCCGCGGCCACCGTCGTGCTGCCGCCGAGCGAGCCGCCCGCGCCGCCGTCGCCCACCGACAGCACGCCGCTGCGCACCGCCGCCGTCGTGACGTTGGCTTGGCCGGTGATCCGCACCGCGCCGTCGCTCGTCAGCGCCCCGGCACCCAGGCCGGCCTGCACCTGCGCGCCGTCCAGCGCGTAGGTCGCGGCCGTCAGCGTGCCAGTGCCGGCCAGCGTGCCTGCCAGCGACAGGCTGCCCACCGTGTCGCTGGACGCGCCCAGCGCCAGCGTCGCGCCCGCGGCCACCGTGACGGCCGCGCCGTCGGCCAGGCGGTTCGATGCGCCCAGCGCCAGCGTGCCGCCGTCGACGTGGACCGTGCCCGCGGCCGCGGTGCCGTTCAACGTCGCGCTGCCGGTGCTCGTCAGCACGCCGGTGCCCAGGCCGCCGCTGGCAGCGACCGTGCCGCCGTCCAGCGTGTAGGCGGCCGCCGTCAGCGTGCCGTTGCTCAGCGTGCCCGACAAGGCCAGGCTGCCCACCGTGTCGGCGAAACCGCCCAGTGCCAGCGTCGCCCCGCCGGCCACCGTGACCACCGCGGTGTCGGCGAGCCGGTTCGGGCCGCCGCCCAACGCCAGCGTGCCGCTGGCCACGTCGACCGTCGAGGCGGCCGAGGTGCCGTCCAGCGCGCTCAGGCCCGTGCTGGTCAGGGTGCCGGTGCCGAGCCCCGCGCTGACATGGACCGTGCCGCCCGCCAGCGCATAGGTGGCGGCCGTCAGGGTGCCGTTGCTCAGCGTGCCGGCGAGCGACAGGCTGCCGACCGTCTCGTCGAAGCCGCCGAGGGCCAGCGCCGCGCCGGCGGCCACCGTGACGGCGGCACCGTCGGCCAGCCGGTCGGCCGCGCCCAGCGTCACGGTGCCGCCGTCGATGTCGATGGCCGTGCCGGCGAGCGTGCCCATCACGTTGGCCGAGCCGCGCAGCACCACGCTGCCGCCCTGCACCGCGGCGTTGATCCCGTTCGCCACGCTGCTGCCGTGGTTGTCGATCAGCACCTGGCCGCCGGCGGCCGTCAGCGCCGCATCCACCACCACGCGGCCCGAGCCGCTGGCGGGCCCGCCGCCGTCGTTGGCATGCAGCTGGAGGCCGCCGGCCACCGAGACCGGCGCATTGACGGCAATGCTGTTGCCGGCCCGCAGCGTCAGCGCCCCCGAGTTGGCGCTGACGGCTGCACCGACGGTGATGTTGTTGCTCGCCTGCAGTTCCACCGACGTGCCGCCGCCCGCCTGGAGCTGCGCGACCACGGCGGCCGCGGTGATCTGGCTGCCGGCACCGGGCGCATCGGCAAAGGCCAGCAGGGGCGACGACAGGTCGTCGCCCGCCGTCGCGTCGCCGTTGAGGTTCGCGGTGCCGCCGATGGTCAGGTTCAGCGGATCGAGCAGCAGCCGCCCGGCCGCCCCGGCGGGCGCCCCCAGGTCCGCCACGCCGGCGTAGTCGAGGAACTGCTTGCCCGACACCTCGGCGAAGCCGCCGTCGCCGCCCGCCGCACCGCCGCGGGCGCTGAGGTGCCCGGCGAAGCGCGTCGCCTCGTCGGACCAGACGATCACCCGCCCGCCGTCGCCGGCCGCCATTGCGTCGGCCCGCATCGTGGCGCCCTGCAGCACCGCGACGCGGCTGGCGTTGCGCACGCTGCCGTTCGCGCCCTGGAAATCGCCGCCGATGCGCAGGCTGCCGCCGCCGGCCGCGCCCGAGGCGTCGACCCGGGCCGCGGCATCGAGCAGCACCCGGTCGCCGAGCACGTCGACCGCACCGCCCTGCGCGCCGGCCTGCAGGCCGGTCGCATCGATGCGGCCGGCCACGCGCACGATGCCGGTGCCGCCGCCGTCGATCACCACGCGGCCCTCGCGCACGCCCAGCGTGCGCGCCTGCACGATGCCTTCCATATTGAGCACCGTGTCCGCAAAGCCCGCGCGTGCCGCAGCGCGCAGCTCCGCATGGCCGCCGTCGGCCTGCAGCGCGCCCAGCACCTCGAGCCGCGCCGCGGCCTGCTCCCCGCGCATGTTGAAGAAGACCAGCCCGTCGCCGTCGACGTCGACCGTCACCGCCTCGGCCGCCGCCAGCCCGATGCGCGGCGCCGCGATGCGGCCGGTGGGGGCCACCGCCAGCGCCGGGGCGACGAGCGCCACCGTGCCCGCGGCGCGGATGTCGCCGGCCACCTCGATCGCGCCGGGCGCCTCGCTGCCGCGCGAGAGATCGAAGCGCCCCGCGCGCAGCGCGGCATCGTCGATCGACAGCGTCGTCGCCACGAGGCCGCCCACGTCCACCTGCCCGCCGGCACCGAAGATGATCCCGCGCGGGTTGCTGAGGTAGACGCGGCCGTTGGACTGCAGCTGCCCGAGCAGCACCGACGGCGATCCGCCGACCACGCGGTTGAGCAGCACCGCCTCCGCGCCCGGCTGCTCGATGCGCACCGTCTCGTGCCGGCCGATGGAGAAGTGCTGCCAGTCGATCGCCGCCTTCTGCGTCGTCTGGATGATCTCGGTGCGCGACGGCGCCGTCACGATCGAGGCCTCGCCGCCCACCACGGTCCCGCCCTGCGGCAGGGCCCCGGCGGCGCCGCAGGCCAGCAGCGCCGCGGCCGCGCACACCGGGCGCAACACGGGCCACCCGGGCTGCTGCGCGGGGCAGCCCGCACGGGAAGCTGCACGGCGTGTGGCGGAGCGGCGCAAGGAAGGCATCACGGGAACCTCTTCAAGAACAGCCGAAGGGCAGCGCGTCAGAACACGCGGGTGAGCTGCAGGTACAGGCGGGGATCGCGTTCGCGCGGATCCCCGCGCGGATCGCCGGCCAGCGGCGTGGCCAGGCTCGCCCGCAGCGCCCACTGCCGCGGGCGCTCCCACGAGACGGACACGCCGGCGCCCGAGAAGCTGCGCGATTCGCCGCCGTCCGCGCCGGGGCGCAGCCCGCGGCGGCCCGCGTCGTAGAACAGGCCGAACACCAGCTCGCGGGCCAGCGGCCCCAGCCAGGACTCCGGCGGCAGCAGCCGCAGCTCGGCCGTCATCACCGCGCCGCGGTCGCCGGTGGCCTCGCCGGCCGCGAAGGCGCGCACGGCATCGGGGCCGCCGAGGCGGAACTGCTCGGTCGTGTCGAGCCGGTGGCCGGTGAGCTGGCCGCGCAGCGCGAGGTACAGCAGCAGCCGGTTGTCGACGAGGTTCTGCAGCCGGTTGATCGAGAACATCAGCTTCACGTGGTCGGCGTCATCGTCGAGCTGGCTGCTGCGCCCGCCCTCGTAGCGCACGCTGCCGGCCGACACGTTCAGCTCGTAGGCGTTGACGGCCCCGCTCAGCCAGGCGTCGCGGAAGTCGCCGGTGATGCCGGCGGTCAGGCTGTGAACGGTCTTGCGGGTCACCGAGGCGGTGACGTCCTGCCGGTCGACGTAGCGCTTGTATTCCAGCGAGGCCAGGCCGAAGAGGTTCAGGTTGCGCGAGCGCACCCAGGGGTAGAGGCCGTAGGCCGTGACGTTGAGCGCGCTGCCGTTGAGGCCGAGGTCGAAGGTCGCGCTGTCCAGCGCGTAGTCGACGGTGGACACCGTGGCCCCGAGCTTGAGCCCGCTGCTGCCAACGGGCGACACGTAGCCCAGCAGCGCGAAGCGCAGCCCGTTGCCGAACGAGCTGAGCGCGGTGGCGGTGAAGCCGTCGCCCCGGCCGAAGGGGCTCGCGTACAACGCCACGGCGCCGATGCGCTCGGTGCCGAGGAAGCGGGAGCCGTTGAGGTCCACGTCCACCTTGCCCGACCAGCGCGCCTCGGCCTGCGGGGTGACGACGAGCATCGCGGTGCCGGGCCGCGACCCCGCTGCCACGTCGAAGCGCGCGTTCATGCCGCGCAGGTCGTTGACCAGGAACACCACGCGCTCCACGTTGCGCACGCGCAGGATGTCACCCGGCTTCAGGTGCGAGAGGTACGCCTCCACCACCTCGCGCCGCACCGGCACCCGGTCGTCCCAGCGCAGCTCGACGCGGTCGAGCCGGCCTTCCAGCACCGCGATCCGCACCACGCCGCCCTCCGGCGCCTGCGCCGGCAGGTAGGCATAGCCCAGGTAGTAGCCGAGTTCGCGCTGCAGGAAGCGCGTGACCTCGGTGGTGGCGTTGACGAGGTCTTCGTACGAGCGCGCCCGGCCGACGTAGGCCGCCGTCAGCGCGGGCAGCGCGGCGCGCAGTTCAGGCGGCGCATCCGGCGCCACCTCGTAGGCCACGACGTCGAGCAGCACCTCGTCCTGCGGCTTGGCCAGCTCGCGCGGCACGGGCCGCGGCGGCAGGCTGGCGGCATCGCCGGGCGTCGGCGCGATGCGCGGTGCCAGCTCCGCCGGCGTGGGCACCACCCGGTCGGCCTGCGCCACGGACAAGGCGCTCCAGCACACGCCGGCACACAGCCCCGCCCACGAACGCCACGCCTGCCCCCGCCCGGCCGCCCCACGCCGTCCGGGTCGTTCCGCCCCTCGCAACATCGCCCCCCCGACGCCGGCATCACTTCGCCGGCGGCGGATAGTAGCCAACGACTTCACACTATTTGCACCAGGAGGCTCGATGAGTGCCCTAAACCACACTTGGCGCTTTTCATAGCCCCTGAACGCTGCGACACTCGCGCCTCGCTGGTGAGCCATGCAAATACTGCATGTTGTTGTTGACAACACACCACACAACAATTCAGAAAAAGTCGAGAGCGGACCGGGCATGTTGGGGATGCAGAGGTGAGCGACGTTTTCACGGGCACCAGCGCCATCGAAGGATGGCTGCAGCCTTTGTCCGAAGAGAACGCGCCCTGCGGGCCCGACCTCGAATACGACAACGATTTCCTGGCGCTGAACCAGTCGGCCGCCGGCAAACCTGAAACCCAGTTCGAAGCCGCCGTGCCGCCCGACTGGCGCGTGGTGCGCGCCGAGGCCGAAGCGCTGATGGAGCGCACACGCGACCTGCGCGTGGCCGTGCTCTGGGTCCGCGCCTGCACGCACCTCGAAGGCTTCGCCGCGGTGCCCGAGGGCCTGCGCCTGCTGCATGGCCTGCTCGAGACCTTCTGGGAAACCCTGCACCCGCTGCCCGACCCCGACGACGGCGACCCCTACGCGCGGATGAACGCGCTCGGCGTGCTGCGCGAGTCCGACGGCCTCGTGGGCGACGTGCGGCGTGCGCTGCTGTTCAGCCAGCGGGGCGTCGGCGAGGTGCGGGTGCGCTCGGTCGAGGTGGCGCTCGGGCTGATGCCGGCCCGTGACGGCGAGCCCGCCTACACCCGCGACCAGCTCGGCCAGATGCTGGGCGCGGCCGTCGCGCAGGATCCGGCGCTCAGCCAGCTGCCCGCGCAGGCGATGGCCCACCTCAAGACGCTGTCCGCACTGGCCAACGACCGGGCGGGCATCGAGTCCGCACCGGACCTGAAGCCGCTGCAGTCGCTGCTGCACACGCTGGTCGGGGTGATGCCGGCGCCCGCCGCGGCCCCCGACGCCGGGGCCGACGGCGAGGCTGCGGCCGACGAGGCCGGCACCGAGGCCGCCCCCGGCGCCGCGCGCGCCGCACCGGCCCGCGGCCTGTCGGGCACGGTGGCCACGCGCGAGGATGCGCTGCGTGCCATCGACATGGTGTGCGAGTACCTGGAGCGCACCGAACCCACGAGCCCCGCACCCTTGCTGTTGCGCCGGGCCCGCCGCATGATCAACCGCAATTTCCTGCAGCTGATGAAAGAGCTGGCTCCCGATTCGCTGGCCGAAGTGGCCCGTGTGATGGGCGTCGATCCCGACAGCGTGCAACTGGACGATGAGTCCGCATAAGGGCGCCAACGCCCGGCCGTTCAACCAAGGAGTCCATCATGGGTAGCAGCCAGAAGTTCATCGCCCGCAACCGGGCACCGCGAGTGCAGATCGAATACGACGTCGAGGTCTACGGTGCCGAGAAGAAGGTGCAGCTGCCCTTCGTGATGGGCGTGCTGTCCGACCTGTCGGGCAAGCCGGCCGACCCGCTCGCACCGGTCGCCGACCGCAAGTTCCTCGAGATCGACGTCGACAACTTCGACGCCCGCATGAAGTCGATGAAGCCGCGCGTGGCCTTCCAGGTGCCCAACACCCTGACCGGCGAAGGCAACATCAGCGTGGACCTGACCTTCGACAGCATGGACGACTTCTCGCCCGCCGCCGTGGCGCGCAAGGTCGACTCGCTCAACAAGCTGCTGACCGCCCGCGAGCAGCTGCAGAACCTCGTCACCTACATGGACGGCAAGGGCGGCGCCGAGGAACTGATCGCCAAGGTGCTGGCCGACCCGGCACTGCTCGGTTCGCTGGCCACCTCGGCCAAGCCGGCCGAAGAAGGCGGCGCGGCCTGACGGCCGGCCCTCCCAGCGCATCCGAATCCTGGAGTCACCATGGCAGAAGCCCAAACCAGTTCCGCATTGGCTGCAGTCAGCCTCGAAGGCAGCGACCTCGCATCGCTGCTCCAGAAGGAATTCAAGCCCAAGAGCGACGAGGCCAAGAGCGCCGTCGAGCAGGCCGTCCAGACGCTCGCTCAGCAGGCGCTGGCGCAGACGCAGCTGATCGGCAAGGACACCGTCAAGTCGATCGAGGACATGATCGCCGCGATCGACAAGAAGCTGTCGGAGCAGATCAACCTCATCCTCCACCACGCCGACTTCCAGAAGCTCGAAGGCGCGTGGCGCGGCCTGCACTACCTCGTCAACAACACCGAAACCGACGAGATGCTGAAGATCCGCGTGATGAACATCAGCAAGCAGGATCTCGGCAAGACCCTCAAGCGCTACAAGGGCACGGCCTGGGACCAGAGCCCGCTGTTCAAGAAGCTCTATGAGGAGGAATTCGGCCAGTTCGGCGGCGAGCCCTTCGGCTGCCTGGTGGGCGACTACCACTTCGACCAGAGCGCCCCCGACGTCGAGCTGCTCGGCGAGATGGCCAAGGTCGCCGCGGCCGCGCACGCGCCCTTCATCACCGGCGCCTCGCCCAACGTGATGCAGATGGACTCCTGGCAGGAACTCGCCAACCCGCGCGACCTGACCAAGATCTTCACCACGCCCGAGTACGCCGCCTGGCGCTCGCTGCGGGAATCCGACGACTCGCGCTACCTGGGCCTGGCGATGCCGCGCTTCCTGTCGCGCCTGCCGTACGGCGCGCGCACCAACCCGGTCGAGGCCTTCAACTTCGAGGAAGACACCGGCGCGGCCGACCACAGCAAGTACACCTGGGCCAACGCGGCCTACGCGATGGCGACGAACATCAACCGCTCCTTCAAGGAGTACGGCTGGTGCTCGCGCATCCGCGGCATCGAGTCGGGCGGCGCGGTCGAGGGCCTGCCCACGCACACCTTCCCGACCGACGACGGCGGCGTCGACATGAAGTGCCCCACGGAGATCTCGATCTCCGACCGGCGCGAGGCCGAACTGGCCAAGAACGGCTTCATGCCGCTGGTGCACCGCAAGAACAGCGACTTCGCCGCCTTCATCGGCGCGCAGTCGCTGCAGAAGCCGGCCGAGTACGACGACCCCGACGCCACCGCCAACGCCAACCTGGCCGCGCGCCTGCCGTACCTGTTCGCGACCTGCCGCTTCGCGCACTACCTGAAGTGCATCGTGCGCGACAAGATCGGCTCGTTCAAGGAGCGCGACGAGGTGCAGCGCTGGCTGCAGGACTGGATCCTGAACTACGTCGACGGCGACCCGGCGCACTCCTCGGAGCAGACCAAGGCGCGCAAGCCGCTGGCGGCCGCCGAGGTGGTGGTGGAGGAGGTCGAGGGCAACCCCGGCTACTACACCTCCAAGTTCTTCCTGCGGCCGCACTACCAGCTCGAAGGGCTGACGGTGTCGCTGCGGCTGGTGTCCAAGCTGCCCTCCGCCAAGGCCGGCTGAGCACCCGACCCCTTCCCTTTCCAGAAGTCAGTACGCAGGCCTCCTGGCAGCTGCACGGGAGGGCGTCCGTCCATTCAGCGGACACGCGATGCAGCGATAACCGCCCATCAATGTTGGGGCAACAAGGAGATCCATCATGGCTGTAGACATGTTCATCAAGATCGGTGACATCGAAGGTGAATCCGAGGACAAGGTCCACAAGGGCAAGATCGACGTCCTGGCCTGGAGCTGGGGCATGAGCAACAGCGGCACGACGCACATGGGCGGCGGCGGCGGCTCGGGCAAGGTCAACGTGCAGGACCTGTCCTTCACCAAGTACATCGACGCCTCGTCCAACGCGCTGCTGAAGGCCTGCTGCGAAGGCAAGCACTACCCCGAGGCGACGCTGATCGTGCGCAAGGCCGGCGGCACGCCGGTCGAGTACGTGGTGCTCAAGCTCGAGGAAGTGCTGGTGACCTCGGTGTCGACCGGCGGCTCGGGCGGCGAGGACCGCCTGACCGAGAACGTCACGCTGAACTTCGCCAAGTTCATGTACAAGTTCCAGCCGCAGGACGAAAAGGGCGCCAAGAAGGGCGGCACCAAGGACTACGGCTTCGACATCGCCGGCAACGCCGAGGGCTGATCGCCCGCACTGCGTAGCCCCTGCGGCCGCACGCAGGCCCCATCGGAAGGCGCGCGGTGCGTGCCTTCCGTCCTTTCCATCCCTGTCGTTCACGAGCGCATGCCATGTCCAAAGGCGATATGCATCTGCGCATCGAGGGAAAGAGCACCGGTGCGATCCGGGGCGAATCCAACGTTGCGTCCCACATCGGCGAGATCGAGGTACGGGAATGGTCGTGGGGCATGAGTGCCGCCTCCGGCCTGGGGGGCATCGGCGCGGCCTCGCGCGCGGCCCTCTCCGAGATCCGCATCACCAAGGGCGTGGACAGCGCATCGACCGCGCTGATGTCGGTGATGCGCAACAACGAGCAGATCAAGAAGGCCGTGCTGTCGGTCCGCAAGAGCGGCGGCAGCCCGGCCATCGACTACCTGGTGATCACCATCGAGCGTGGCCGCATCACGGCCTTCGACATCGGCACCGCCTCGCCCGACAGCCCCGAGCTGGTCGAGCGGCTGTCCATCGCGTTCGAGAAGATCGACATCGCCTACAGCTCACAGGACGACAAGGGCGGCAAGAAGGCCGCGTCGTCCTTCACCGCGGAGATCGCCGGATGAGTACCCTGCCGGAAGACGCCCTGCGCGAAGGTGACCCGCAGCGCGCGCTGAAGCTGCTGCAGGACCAGGTCCGCGCCCGGCCGGCCGATCCGAAGCTGCGCGTGTTCCTGTTCCAGCTGCTGTGCGTGCTGGGCCTGTGGGACCGCGCGCTGAACCAGCTGAACGTGGCCGGCGAGCTCGACCCCTCCACGCTGCCGATGGTGCAGACCTACCGCGAGACCATTCCCTGCGAACGCCTGCGCGAGGCGGTCTTCGCGGGGCGGAAGGTGCCGCTGCTGTTCGGCGAGCCCGAGGCCTGGGTCGCGCTGCTGGTCGAGGCGCTGATCCGCGAGGGCCGCGGCGAGGCCGACGACGCCCAGCGCCTGCGCGACCAGGCCTTCGAGCAGGCGCCCGCCTGCCCCGGGCAGGCCGACGGCCAGGCCTTCGAATGGCTGGCCGATGCCGACATGCGGCTGGGTCCGGTGTTCGAGGCCATCATCAACGGCCGCTACTACTGGGTGCCGATGACGCGCCTGGCCGAGGTGCGGTTCGAGGCCCCCGCCGACCTGCGCGACCGCGTCTGGACGCCGGCGCAGTTCCTCTTCGCCAACGGCGGCGAGACCGTGGCCTTCGTGCCGACGCGCTACGCCGGCACCGACCTGTCGGACGGCCTGCTGGCGCTCGCGCGCCGCACCGACTGGCAGGAGCCGCGTCCCGGCGTCTACGTCGGCGCCGGCCAGCGCATGTTCGCCACCGATGCCGGCGACCTGCCGCTGATGGACACCCGCGCCATCACCTTCGCGTCCGCCGCATAGCCGCGGCAGCGCGGCGGAAGTCCGGCCCATGAACCTGCAGAAAGTCACCGATCGGCTGCAGCCCGCGCTGCTCGACCGGCTGCGCGACGACGACCCTGGCCACACCACCGAGGCCGCCGACCAGCGCGTGGTCTCGCGCCACCAGCTGCGCCATGCGGTGCTGCGCGACCTGAGCTGGCTCTTCAACAGCGCGCGGCTGTCGGATTCGCAGCCGCTCGACGCCTGGCCGCATGCCAAGCGCTCGGTGCTCGACTACGGGCTGCCGGCGCTGTCGGGGCTGTGCGCGTCGTCGGTGGATGCGGTTTCGCTCGAGGCGCAGGTGCGCCAGGCGATCATCGACCACGAGCCGCGCATCCTCGCCGCCACGCTGCGCGTGGAGGCCCTGGTCTCCGACGAGCAGCTCGACCACCACAACCAGATCAGCTTCCGCATCAGCGGGCAGCTCTGGGCCCAGCCGGTGCCGCTGGAGCTGCTGCTGCACACCGACATCGACCTGGAGACCGGCCGGGTCGACATCAAGGAACTCACCCGGTAGGGCGGCCGATGGACCCGAGGCTGCTGCGCTACTACAACCAGGAACTCCAGCATCTGCGCGAGATGGGGGCCGAGTTCGCGCAGCAGTTCCCGAAGATCGCGGGGCGGCTGCGGATGGAGGGCGTGGAGGTCGCGGACCCCTACGTCGAGCAGCTGCTCGAGGGCTTCGCCTTCCTCACCGCGCGCATCCAGCTCAAGCTCGACGCCGAGTTCCCCCGCTTCACGCAGCGGCTGCTGGAGATCGTCTACCCGAACTTCCTCGCGCCGACACCCGCGATGCTGGTGGCGCAGCTGCAGCCCGACCTGGCCGATGCCGGCCTCGCCGCCGGCGCCACGCTGCCGCGCGGCAGCATGCTGCGCAGCGCCACCGGCCGCGCCGGCCAGACGGCCTGCCGCTTCCGCACCGGCCACGACGTGACGCTGTGGCCGCTGGAGATCACCGAGGCGGCGTACTTCACCCATGCCACGCAGCTGCCGCTGGCCTCGCTGCCCGAATGGCGCGCCTACGGCGGCGGCGTGCGCCTGAAGCTGCGCGCCACGGCGGGGCTGGACTTCTCGCAGATCGCGATGGATGACCTGCGGGTGCACTGCGCCGGCATCGACGACATCGCCTACCGGCTGCACGAATCGGTCTGCGGCCACCTGCTCGGCGCGCTGGTGATGCCCGCGGGCGCGCAGGCGGGCCGGGCGAACGGGCGCGAACGCTTCCGCACGCTGGACCCGGACGACGTGCGCACCGTCGGCTTCGAACCGGAGCACGCGCTGCTGCCCTCGGCGCTGCCCGGCTTCGACGGCTACCGGCTGATGCAGGAGTACTTCGCGTTCCCGCAGCGCTTCCTGTTCTTCGACCTGTGCGGCCTCGGGGCGGCGCTGCGCGAGCTCGGCGGGCAGGAGGCAGAGATCGTGCTGCTGTTCGCCCGCGGCGACACCGCGCTGCAGCAGTCGGTCGACGCGGGCTGCTTCGCGCTGCACTGCGTGCCCGCGATCAACCTCTTCGAGCAGCGCTGCGACCGCATCCACGTGGGTCCGCAGACCAGCGACTTCCACGTCGTGGTCGACCGCGCGCGGCCGATGGACTACGAGGTGCACGACATCCTCGACGTCACCGGCTACGGCGTGGGCGCGCACAGCGAGCGGCGCTTCATGCCGCTGTACGCCGCCTTCCACACGGCCGACCGCGAGCACGACGCCTACTACGCGATGCAGCGCGAGCCGAGGCTGCTGTCCACCACGCAGAAGCGCGACGGGCCGCGCTCGTCCTACATCGGCAGCGAGGTGTTCATCAGCGTGGTCGATGCACGCGAGGCGCCCTACGGCGGCAGCCTGCAGCAGCTCGGCGTGAAGGCGCTGTGCAGCAACCGCGACCTGCCGCTGCTGCTGCCCGTCGGGGCCGAGCTGACGTTGGAGACCACCGCGCCGGTCAAGGGCGTGCGTGTGCTCAAGGGGCCCTCGCGGCCGCTGTCGGCGCTGCGCGAAGGCAACGTGGCCTGGCGCTTCATCAACCAGCTCTCGCTCAACCACCTGTCTCTGCTCGACACCGACGCCGAGCAGGGCGCCGCGGCGCTGCGCGAGATGCTGCGGCTCTACGTGCACGAGGCCGACGCCGCGCAGCACAAGCAGGTGGAGGGGCTGCGGTCGGTGCGCACCGAGCCGGTGGTGCGCCGCCTGCCGCTGCCCGGGCCGATCGCCTTCGGCCGCGGCGTGCGCATCGAGCTGGAGGTGGACGAGCTCGCGTTCCAGGGCAGCAGCGCCTTCCTGCTCGGCTGCGTGCTGGAGCGCTTCCTGGCGCGGCACGTGTCGATGAACGGCTTCACCGAGACCCATGTGCGTTCGGCGACGCGCGGGGTCATCCTGGCGGGCCGGCCGACCTGCGGCACCCGGCCTGTCCTATGAGCG
Organism: Aquincola agrisoli; assembly: GCF_036621135.1. Taxonomy (NCBI): domain Bacteria; kingdom Pseudomonadati; phylum Pseudomonadota; class Betaproteobacteria; order Burkholderiales; family Sphaerotilaceae; genus Aquincola; species Aquincola agrisoli. Next base: position 347,055 of record NZ_JAZIBG010000020.1, on the reverse strand, counting down.
CGCCGGGCCGCTCCCAAGGGCTCATACCGGAGCACGCAGTGCGGAGGGTCGTCCAGTGCGCGCCGGGCCGCTCCCAAGCGCTCATCCCGGAACTCACAGTGCGGAGGGTCCAGTGAGCACGGCCGACACGCTCCTGGCAGCGCTGGCGGCCGAGCCGTGGCGCTACGACTTCTTCCATGCGCTGCGCCTGATCGAGGCCGCGCACCCGGCCCAGCCGCGCCTGGGCACCGCCCGTCGCCCGCAGGACGAGCCTGTGCGGCTGGGCCAGTCGCCCGACCTCTCGTTCGCGCCGGCCACGCTGCACGCCGTGCTGCCGCGCAGCGCCCACCGCCCGCCGCGCATCGATGTGCGCTTCCTCGGGCTGTTCGGGCCCAACGGCCCGCTGCCGCTGCACCTGACCGAATATGCGCGGGAGCGCGAGCTGCACCACGGCGACGAGACCTTCACGCGCTTCGCCGACCTCTTCCACCACCGGCTGCTGCTGCTGTTCTACCGCGCCTGGGCGCAGGCGCAGCCGGCGGTCAGCCTCGACCGGCCCGGCGACGACCGCTTCGCCGCGCTTGTTGGCTCGCTGATCGGCATCGGCAGCCCCGCGCTGCAGCGCCGCGATGCGGTGCACGATCACGTCAAGCTGCACTTCGCCGGCGTGTTCACCCGCCAGTCGCGCAGCGCCGAAGGGCTGGCCGCGCTGCTGGGCGGCATGCTCGGCCGCACGGTGCAGGTCGAGCAGTTCGCCGGCGCATGGCTGCCGCTGCAGGCCGGCGAGCGCACCCGCATCGGCCGCCTGCGGGGCGGACGCCGCAACCTCGGCGCCCGGCTGGGCGCCGGCGCGGTGCTGGGCGCCACCGTGTGGGACCGGCAGCACCACTTCGTGCTGCACATCGGCCCGCTCGACCACACGGCCTTCGCCGCGCTGCTGCCCGGCGGACAGGTGCTGCCGGCGCTCGTCGCGCTGGTGAAGCAGTACGTCGGCGAGGAATTCGGCTGGTCGATGCGCCTGGCGCTGCAGGCGCAGGACATCCGCCCTGCCCGCCTGGGCCGCCACGGCCGCCTGGGCTGGGACTGCTGGCTGCGGCAACCCGGCCGCGGCGGCCTCGCGCACATGCGCCTGCCGCCCGCCGAGGCGCTGCGCTCGCTGCACCGCCGACAGATGACAGAGAACCACCGATCCGCGTCCCCCACCGAATCCACAGAGGTCTGACCATGGCAGAAATCAGCCGCGTTGCCGTCTTCGGCAAGCTCAACGCCCTCGCCTACAAGGCGGTCGAGGGTGCGACCGTGTTCTGCAAGCTGCGCGGCAACCCGACCGTCGAGCTGGAGCACTGGGTCTCGCAGATCGTGCAGAGCGCCGATTCCGACTGGCACCGCATCATCAAGCACTACGGGCTCGACGCCTCGGTGCTGGCCAAGGACATCACCACCTCGCTCGACCGCCTGCCGCGCGGCGCGACGTCGATCTCCAACATCTCCGACAACATCGACACCGCGGTGGAGCGCGGCTGGGTCTACGGCTCGCTGATGTTCGGCGACAGCACGGTGCGCACCGGCTACCTGCTGCTGGGCATGCTGAAGACGAACCTGCTGCGCAACGCCCTCTTCGCCATCTCGCGCCAGTTCGAGAAGATCAAGCCCGACGACCTGGCCGACAACCTGGCCAAGCTCATCGAAGGCTCGCCGGAAGACGGCCAGGGCGCCACCGACGGCTCCGGCGGCGGTGCGGGCCCGGGCGAAGCCAGCGGCGCCATCGCGCCGGCCGCGATGGGCAAGCAGGAAGCGCTGAAGAAGTTCACCACCGACCTGACCGAGCAGGCCCGCAGCGGCAAGATGGACCCGATCGTCGGCCGCGACGACGAGATCCGCCAGGTGGTCGACATCCTGATGCGCCGCCGGCAGAACAACCCCATCCTGGTCGGCGAGGCCGGCGTGGGCAAGACGGCGGTGGTGGAGGGCTTCGCGCAGCGCATCGCGCGCGGCGACGTGCCGCCCGCGCTGAAGGACGTGAAGCTGCTGACGCTCGACGTCGGCCTGCTGCAGGCCGGCGCCAGCATGAAGGGCGAGTTCGAGCAGCGCCTGCGCTCGGTGATCGAGGAGGTGCAGGCCAGCCCGCAGCCCATCATCCTGTTCGTCGACGAGACCCACACGCTGGTGGGCGCCGGCGGCCAGGCCGGCACCGGCGACGCAGCCAACCTGCTGAAGCCCGCGCTGGCGCGCGGCACGCTGCGCACCGTGGGCGCCACCACCTGGGCCGAGTACAAGAAGTACATCGAGAAGGACCCGGCGCTGACCCGCCGCTTCCAGAACGTGCAGGTCGACGAGCCCGACGAGAAGAAGGCCATCCTGATGATGCGCGGCGTGGCCAGCACGATGGAGAAGCACCACAAGGTGCAGATCCTCGACGAGGCGCTCGAAGCCGCGGTGAAGCTGAGCCACCGCTACATCCCGGCGCGCCAGCTGCCCGACAAGAGCGTGAGCCTGCTCGACACCGCTTGCGCGCGCGTGGCCGTGAGCCTGCACGCCACGCCGGCCGAGGTGGACGACTGCCGCAAGCGCATCGAGTCGCTCGAGACCGAGCTGCAGATCATCGGCCGTGAGAAGGCCATCGGCATCGACGTGCATGAGCGCGAAGAGGAAGCCGGCGCCGCGCTGGCCGACGAACAGGCCCGGCTGTCGACGCTGGAGGAGCGCTGGGGCGCCGAGAAGAAGCTGGTCGACGAGCTGCTCTCGCTGCGCGCCAAGCTGCGCGGCGGCCCGGGCGGCACGCTGCCGGTGGAAGGCACGGGCAGCGCGCTGGAAGCGCAGGCCGCCGCCGATGCGGCGGCCACGGCCCTGTCCGATACCGACCGCGCCGCGACGCTGGAGCGCCTGCAGGCCGTGCAGGCCGAGCTGACCACGCTGCAGGGCGAAAGCCCGCTGATCCTGCCGACCGTCGACTACCAGGCCGTGGCCGCGGTGGTGGGCGACTGGACGGGCATCCCCGTGGGCCGCATGCAGCGCAACGAGATCGAGACGGTGCTGAAGCTGCCCGAGCTGCTCGGCAAGCGCGTGATCGGCCAGGACCACGCGATGGAGATGATCGCCAAGCGCATCCAGACCTCGCGCGCGGGCCTGGACAACCCCACCAAGCCGATCGGCGTGTTCATGCTGGCCGGCACCTCGGGCGTGGGCAAGACCGAGACCGCCATCGCGCTGGCCGAGGCGCTGTACGGCGGTGAGCAGAACCTCATCGTCATCAACATGAGCGAGTACCAGGAGGCGCACACCGTCTCGTCGCTCAAGGGCGCGCCCCCGGGCTACGTGGGCTACGGCGAAGGCGGCGTGCTGACCGAGGCCGTGCGCCGCAAGCCCTACAGCGTGGTGCTGCTCGACGAGGTGGAGAAGGCCCACCCCGACGTGCACGAGCTCTTCTTCCAGGTGTTCGACAAGGGCTTCATGGAAGACGGCGAAGGCCGCTCGATCGACTTCAAGAACACGCTGATCCTGCTGACGACGAACGCCGGCACCGACCTGATCGCCAGCATGTGCAAGGACCCGGAGCTGCTGCCCGACCCCGAGGGCATGGCCAAGGCGCTGCGCGAGCCGCTGCTGAAGATCTTCCCGCCCGCGCTGCTGGGCCGGCTGGTGGCGATCCCGTACTACCCGCTGTCCGACGAGATGCTGGGCAGCATCGTGCGGCTGCAGCTCGGCCGCATCAAGAAGCGCGTCGAGGCCCGCTACAAGATCCCGTTCGAGTATGGCGACGACGTGGTGAAGCTGGTGGTCAGCCGCTGCACCGAGAGCGAATCGGGCGGCCGCATGATCGACGCGATCCTCACCAACACGATGCTGCCGGACATCAGCCGCGAGTTCCTCACGCGGATGATGGAAGGCAAGCCGATCGAAGGCGTGACGGTCGGGGTGGCCGACGGCCAGTTCAGCTACCGGTTCGCCTGAGTTTCCCGAACGAGGCCGGCGGTTCCCGCTGCGGGGCGCGCGCGCCACCACCGACAAACCACTGCTGAGGTAGGTAGTAGATGGGCATTTTCACCAGCAAGAAGGTCACCTGGCGCCGCGGCATCCAGACGCACGCCGACAGCCGGGCGCAGTTCGACCAGCTCGAGCGCACGCTGGGCCGCGAGGCGGCGAAGGAATTCCTGGAGACCGTCTACGACAAGTGGACGCAGAACTTCAAGATCGACCAGCTGAAGGAAAGCGACGCCGCGCTCTTCATGAAGACGGAGCGGGAGAACTACACCGCGCGCAAGCTGTACGTGGACTCGCTCGTGCCGCAGAGCGCCAACGGCGCGCTGGGCACGCTCCTGAACGCCAACCTGCGCCCGACGGCCGACTACTACAAGAACCCGCTGCGTGGCGGGCTGGCGGGCCGCGAACTGGCCATCGACCAGGCCGCCAACTGGATCTGCGGCGGCTACACCGCAGGCATCCCGGCGATGCGCGAACTGCTGACCAAGAACATCCCCGCCACCGCCGGCCACGCCGGGCCGATGGGCATGGCGCTGGGGCGCACCTCGCAGCCGCTGCGCAAGCTCTACAAGCGCATCATGCCCAACGCCGCGCCCTACCGGATCAACCTGATGGGCGGCGCCAAGTACCCCTCCACCGTCGGCGGCAGCCTGCTGCTGGACTACATCCTGGACCTCACCTCCGGCTGCGCCGACACCAGCTGGCCGGCCTTCGGCAACGCCAAGTGGGAGAGCATCGCGATGTTCTACCTCACCAGCATCGTGCATGTGCAGGGCTTCACCGACGGCAACAAGCGCACCGGCCACCTGGCCTACGCCATCGTGCTGATCAAGGGCACGCACCAGTTCAAGGCCCCGACGAGCGCGAAGGAGAATGAACTCTTCCGCATGAACGGCTGAAGCCGATGACCACCGCCCTTCCCACCGGCAGCCCGCCTGCGCAGGCCGAAGTCACCTACGACGAGGCGCTGCGCATGGCCGTCAGCCTGCACCGCGACGGCCGCTGGGACGGCGCCGAGAAGCTCTACCGGCGCCTGCTCGAGCTGAAGCCGGACGACGCCAACACGCTGCACTTCCTCGGCATGCTGCTGCACCAGCGCGGCCAGCGCGACGAGGCGCTGGCGCTGCTGGAGCGCTCGGTCGGGATCGACCCGGCGGTGGCGGCGTGGCACAACAACCTCGGCAACGCGCTGCTGGAGGCCGGCCGCGGGCAGGAGGCGGCGCAGGCCTACGAGCGCTGCCTCGACCTCGATCCCGGCAACCTCGACGTGATGAACAACCTGGGCTGCATGCTGATGCGCCTGCGCCGGTACGCCGAGGCCGAGGTGGCCCTGCAGCGCGTGCTCGCGCACGACCCGGACTACGCCGACGCGCACTTCAACTACGCATCGCTGCTGTCGATGGTCGACCGGCTGCCCGAGGCCTTCGGCCATTTCGCACGCGCCCTCGAACTGCGGCCCGACGAGGGGCGCACGCGCCGGCTGCTGGGCATCGTCTACGCACAGAGCGGGCGGCTGGAGGAAGCCGCGGCCGTCTTCCGCGACTGGCTCGCGCACGAGCCCAGCAGCGTGCAGGCACGGCACCACCTGGCCGCCGTCACCGGCCAGGGCGTGCCGGAGCGGGCGCCGGACGACTACGTGGTCGACGTGTTCGACAACTTCGCCGGCAGCTTCGACGAACGCCTGAACGCGCTGGAGTACCAGGCGCCGCGGCTCGTCGGCGAGGCGCTGCTGCGCGAGCTGGGCGCGGGCGGCGGGCAACTGGACGTGCTCGACGCCGGCTGCGGCACCGGCCTGTGCGCACCGTGGCTCACGCCGCACGCCCGCCGGCTGACCGGTGTCGACCTCTCGCCCGGCATGCTGCAGCAGGCCCGGTCCCGCGGCGGCTACGACCAGCTGGAGGCTGCCGAGCTGACGGCCTGGCTGCAGGCACACCCCGAGGCGTTCGATGTGATCGTGTCGGCCGACACGCTGTGCTACTTCGGCCGGCTCGACGAGGTGCTCGCCGCCGCCGCGCGCAGCCTGCGGCCGGGCGGGCTGCTGGCCTTCACGGTGGAGGCGCTGCCCGACGACGGCGCCGCGCCGGCGGCCGGCTTCCAGCTGGAGCCGCACGGCCGCTACAGCCATGCCGCGGCCTACGTGCGCGGCGTGCTGGCCTCGGAAGGCTTGGCGGAGCCGCGCATCGACGCGGTCGTGCTGCGCAAGGAGGCCGGCAAGCAGGTCACCGGCTGGCTGGTGACCGCACGCACTGCCGCATGACCCTGCCACCCCCGATGGACCTGCCGCCCCCCGCCTCCCGGAGCCACGATGCCTGACGCCAGCGCCGCACCCCTCATGAGCCTTGGCACCCGCCTGGGCGACGGGGCCCTGCGTTTCCGCAGCCTGTCGGCCACCGAGGAGATGGGCCGACTGTACGAGTTCCACGTCCACGCCCTCAGCGAGGACCCGGACGTCGACGTCGCCTCGCTGCTGGGCACGCCGGCCCACGTGGCGATCGAGCTGGCCGAGGGCACCCGGCACTTCCACGGCCTCGTCACGACGGCCGGCATCGACGGCATGGCCGGCAAGCTGCTGTCGGTGCGCATGGTGCTGCGGCCCTGGCTGTGGCTGCTGACGCGGCGCGCCGACACGCGCATCTTCCAGCAGCAGGATGCGCAGCAGATCCTCAACACGGTGTTCGAGCCTTACGCGCACAACGTGGCGTTCGAGCTCTCCGGCAGCCTGCCGACCTACGACTACTGCGTCCAGTACCGCGAGACCGACTTCAACTTCGTCAGCCGGCTGATGGAGCAGGAAGGCCTCTACTACTACTTCCGGCACACCGAGGGCGGGCACACGCTGGTGGTGGTCGACAAGATGAGCGCGCACACCGCCTACGCGGGCCACGAGACGGTGAAGTTCCGCGAGTCGCTCGACGGCATGCTCGACCTCGAGGCGATCACCCAGTGGCGCACCAGCCTCGAGGTGCAGCCGGGCAAGGTCACGCTCAACGACTACAACTTCACCACGCCCGAGACCTCGCTGCTGGCGTCCACCGATTCCGCGCGCAGCGGCGCCGTGGCCGCCTACGAACACTACGACCCGCCGGGCGACTACCAGACGGCCGGCGACGGCAGCCGCTACGCGGCGCTGCGCATGGAGGAGCTGGATGCGCGCCACCTGCGCGTGACGGGCTCGGGCAACGTGCGCGGCCTGGCGGTGGGGCATCGCTTCACGCTGGCCGAGCACCCCCGCGCGGCCGAGAACGCGGCCCACGTGCTGCTGGCCACGCGCATCGACGCCGCCTACACCGACCAGGAGTCGGGCCAGGGCACGAGCCACTTCCACTGCAGCTTCACCGCGACCGCGGCGAGCGAGGTGTTCCGGCCGCAGCGCACCACGCCCAAGCCCACGGTGCCGGGGCCGCAGACGGCGGTGGTGGTGGGCCCCTCGGGCGACGAGATCCACACCGACGAGTACGGCCGGGTGAAGGTGCAGTTCCACTGGGACCGCCAGGGCCAGAAGGACGAAAACAGTTCGTGCTGGGTGCGTGTGTCGCAGCCGCTGGCCGGCAAGGGCTTCGGGATGATCGCGCTGCCCCGCATCGGCCAGGAGGTGCTGGTCGATTTCGTCGAGGGCGACCCCGACCGGCCCGTGGTCACCGGCCGCGTCTACAACGACGTGCAGAAGGTGCCTTACGCGCTGCCCGCCAACAAGACCGTGGCGACGCTGCGCACCATGTCGACGCCCGGCGCGGCCGTCGCCAACTTCAACGAGCTGCGCTTCGAGGACAAGGCGGGCAGCGAGTACATCTGGTTCCAGGCCGAGAAGGACTTCTACCAGTACGTCAAGAACGACAAGCGCATCCTCGTCGACAACGACGAGTACCGCATCGTCAAGAACAACCAGAACGAGGAGATCAAGCAGGACGTGCAGCGCACGATCGGCAAGGACCTGAAGGAGAGCGTGGCCGGCAACCAGAGCCTCAAGGTCACCGGCCACAGCGCGAACCAGGTCGACGGCGCGTACGGGTTGAAGGTCACCGGCGACCTGGTGCTGAAGTCGGCGGCCGCCGTCTCGGCGCAGTCGGGGGCCGACATGGTGCAAAAGGTCGGCGCCAACCTGGGCGTGGAGGCCGCGGCCAACGTGCACATCAAGGGCGGCGCCAACGTGGTGATCGAGGCGGGCGCGATGCTCACGCTCAAGTGCGGCGGCGGCTCGGTGGTGATCGGGCCGGCCAACGTCGCGATCACCGGCGCGATGGTGCTGATCAACTCGGGCGGCGGCGGCGGCTCCGGCGGCGGCGCGAGCCCGAAGACACCGGAAGCCACGCAGGATCCGCAGGCCCCCGAGGTGCCGACGGACCCGCTCGCGTGACGGACCGCGGCGAGGGCTGACGGGTGGCGCAGTACCGGCTCGCAGGCCCCACCTGCAGCGAGCAGCAGACGCTGCAGCCCGACGACGGCACGCTGCAGCGGGCGCCCGGCTGCCGGCCCGGCAGCGTCGCCGGCGCGCAGGACGGCCTGGCGAGCGACCACGACCCGCTCACGCTGTGGCGCCGCGCGCGCTGCGTGCAGGAGGCCTACCTGATCGGCCTGCGCGAGGCGCCCGAGGCCATCGCGCGCGAGACCGGCTGCCAGCTCAAGGCCCTGCTGGAAGGTCTGCTGCCGGGCCTGCTGATGATGATGGGCGTGGTCGGCGCGACGGCCGCGCTCGGCGGCGTGGTGGGCGCCGCCATCGGCGCGCTGGCCGGCGGCGTGGGGGCCGTGCCCGGCGCGGCGGCCGGCGCCGCGGTGGGCACCGACGTGGGCATGGCGCTGCTGGCCTGGCTCGGGCTCGGCTTCCTGGCGGCGGCGATCGGCCGCGGGCTGGGCGAAGTGAGCGGCATGGTGCTGCAGGCCGTGGGCATGGCCTGGGACGCGCACGGCACGCCGCGGCGCACGCCCCAGGTGGAAGCGGCGGGCCGGCTCTTCGCCGACGCGGCGGCACGGCTCATCCTGCTGATCCTGATGGCCATCGTCGCGCGGCTGACGATGGCCCAGGCGGTGTCGGCCACCGGGCGTGCCTCGTCGTCGGCGGGCGAGCTGGTCGCCGCGCTGCGGCAGAGCCGCCTCGGCGCGGGCTTCGCCGACTGGGTCGCGGCCAACGCCGAGGCGCTGATGCGCAACCCCCGGCTGCGCGAGCACCGCGCGGTGGGGGGCACGTCGGCGCGCAGCGGCGAGTCGGTCACGCCGTCGCAGCTGCGCGAGCCGGCGCCCCCGCCGCCCGCCGCCCCGCCGCCGCCGGCAGCGGCCCCCGCGGCCAAGCCGAAGAAGCTGCGCGAGCAGTACATGGGCCGCACGCCGGGCAGGGGCTCGCGCACCGGCCGCGAGGTGCAGGAGCGCATGCGCACCGAGGGCACGCTGCGCGAGGACGACTTCGGCGACACCGAGTTCCTGGCCAGCAACGGCAACTGGTACCCGCTGTCCAAGGCCGACATGTCGCACGCGCCGGGGCGCGACGCGGTCACCTGGTGGAACGACACGGGTCGCCAGTTTGGCGCCAGGTCGCCGCAGGTGCGCGAGTTCATGCTGAACCCCGACAACTACACTTTGGACCACTTCAGCATCAACCGTTCCGCCGGCGCGGTACTGGGCCAGACCCACACCTACCTGCCGCCCGTTCCTTGAAGGGCCCTCGATGGCTGCCAAACCCCTCCCCCCCGAGATCGCCGAGGCCTTCCAGGCCCACACGCTGCGTGCACGCACCGCATGGAAGGCCGGCGACATCGCCGCCGCCGAGGCCGACTACCTGGCCGCCTGGGCACTGCTGCCCGAGCCGAAGCTCGCGTACGACCGCGCGCAGTCGATGACCGGCGGCCTCGTCAAGTTCTTCCGCGACACGCACCAGCCCGCCAAGGCCCGCCCGTGGCTGGAGCGCATGCGCGAGGCCTACGGCCCGGCCGACGGCACCGGCCATGTCGAGTTCATGGCGGCAACGGTCGACCACGAGGCGGGCGACCTCGACGCCGCCTACCGCGGCTTCCACGCGCAGTACCAGCGCTTCAAGAAGCGCCCCTTCGAGGGCGAGGACCCGAAGTACCTCGCCTTCTATCTCAAGCGCGCATCGGGGGGCTGAATGGAGCTGCCCGAGGCGATCCACGCGCAGGTCGAGCGCCTGTCGGAGGAAGGCAGCCAGCGCTTCGACGATGGCCGCTATGCCGCCGCGATCGACCGCTGGAACGCGGCGCTCGCGCTGCTGCCGCCGCCGGCGGCCGACTGGGAGGCCTGGACCTGGCTGCAGACCTCGATCGGCGATGCGTACTACCAGTTGGGCAATTTCGGCGCGGCGCGGGCGGCCTTGTTCGACGCGCTCAACGGACCGGGTGCGGCCGACAACCCCTTCGTGCACTACCGGCTGGGCCAGAGCAGCACCCGGCTCGGCCGCGACGACGAAGGCCGCGAGCACCTGCTGAAGGCCTACATGCTCGACGGCGAGGACATCTTCCAGGCCGAACCCGACGGCGCGCGCTACCTCGACCTGCTGCGCCGCGCCGGGCTGGCGGGTTGATGCCGATGCAGGCCGCCGACACCGACGACTTCGCCGCCCTCGTCGAGGCCAACTGGCCGGCCGTGGCCGGGCGCCTGGGCGAGCGGCGCGCGGCCTTCCTCGACACCGCCGTGCAGCAGGCCGCGCGCCACGGCCTGGTGGCGCCGCTCGAGGCAGCGCGCTACCTCAACCTGTGCTTCGCCTTCGGGCCGGCCTTCGAGACCCGCCCGCAGCACGAATGGGCGCTGGCGCTGCTCGCCGACGAACGGCTCGCGCCCGCCGTCAAGCTGCACCAGCTGAAGTACCGCGCCGTGCCGGAACTGCAGCGCCAGGGCGGCGACGCCGCGGCGCTGCAGCGCGCCGATGCCGCGCTGGCCGACCGTGCAGACGCCGCCCGGCGCGCCGCCGACCCCGACGCCGAGCCGCTGCCGCGCCAGGCCTGCGACATCGAGGCGATCGACCTGCGGGTGCTCGAGGCCGACTGGCGGCACGAGTACCGGGCGGTCGAGGGCCAGTGGCAGCGGGTGCCGGGCCCGCCGCCGCCCGCGGCGCTGCGCATCGACGGCGCCCACCCCGCGCCCGCGGTGCTCAGCGTGCTCACCCACGCGCCCGGCCGTGGCCCGCAGGCCCGGCTGCAGGTCCGCCAGGCGCTGCACGGCGGCTGCGGCGAGCGCCATCCCGCCGTGCGCTGGCTGGGCGCCGAGGGCCTGGCGCGCTGGCACGGCCACGAGGCCCGCGCCGTGAGCTGGCCCGTCGCGGCGATGGCGCCGCAGCCGCCTGCGACCGGGCTCGGGCTGGCCCTGGCCGAAGAGATCCCGCCGGGTGTCGCCCTGCTCGAGACGCCCACCTGTGCGCTGCGCGACGAAGGCCTGCCGCTGGGCCCGCTGCGCACGCAGGTGTGGACCTACCCGGCCGACCAGTGGCTCTTCGCGCTGCAGCGCGAGGCCGGGCCCGAATGGACCTGGTCCACAGCAGCGGCGCCCGCGGCGGGCGCGACACCCGCCACGCGCTGCCGCATCGAGCGCGACGGCTTCGCGCTCGATGCCAGGGGCTGGATCGAGGGCTTCGACCAGGGCCTGGCGCAGGCCCTGCGCCAGGGGTTCGGCGGGCTCTTCGAGCAGTGGTCGCAACGGGCGCAGAACGCCGGCATGCAGGCCAGGCCTGCGCTGCTCACCGGCCGCGCGGCGCTCGCCTGGGGCTGGCGCGAAGGCGCCGGCGGCCTGGCCGGCGAGGCGCTGATGCGTGTGGCCGGCGAGCTCGACCTCGGCTGCGGGCTGGCCGTGTCGCTCGACGGCGAATTCGATCTCGGCGGCAGCCGCGCGCGCGTGCAGCTCTCGGCCGAGGGCGACGTGCGCCTGCAGCGCAGCGTGCTGCGCGAGCAGGCGAAGCCGGGGCTGCTGGACGCGGTGCTGCCCTGCAGGGCGGCCTTCCGCCTGCCCTTCTCCATGGCCGTCGATCCGATCGCCCACGACGACGGCCTGGTTTGGGCCGAGGCCGGCCCCTGCAGCGGCGCCATCGTCGGCGAGGCGGGGCTGCGGCCGCGGCTGTCGGGCGGCAGCGGCTGGCAGTGGTTCGTGCGGGCCTCGGTGGAGCCGGTGGTGGCGCCGGTGATGCTGGCCGACCCGCTGCTCGGCCAGGTGCGCCGCCACCTCGCGCTGCTGCCCGCGCTGCCCCTGCTCGACTGGAGCCTCGGCTGACGGCCATGGAACGACTGCTGCTCCTTCGCCTGCATTCGGCCGGCTGCGCCGCCGAGGCGCGCATCAACGACATCCCGGTGGCACGCACCCCCGCGGGCGGCGGCACCATGAACGTGCCGGTCCATGAATATTTGCTGGCCGGCACCAACCTGCTCACGCTGTCGATCGAGCCGGTGCCTGCCGGTGCGCCGGCCGCGCCGCGGCTGGCCGCCCAGCCGCTGGCCGCCCGTGCCAGGCTGCTGCTGCCACGCATCGGCCAGGTCGGCAGCGAGCTCAGCGCGCGCACGCTGGCCGAGCTGGAACTGGCGCTGCCGGAGGGCGAGCTGTACACGCCGCCGCTGACGGCCCAGCGCAGCACCGAGCTGCCCATCAGCTTCCCGCGCTGGCGCTGGCTCGACCTGCCGCCGGCGGGCGATCCGGCCGCGGTGCAGCCGCTGGTCGCCGGCTTCGTGCAAGGGCTGGCGGTGGCGCTGGCCCGGGGCGACGCCGATGCCTTCGTGCAGGCCGCGCGGCTGCGCTTCGAGGAGCTGGCGATCGCCTACCAGAAGCCCGCGGCCGAACTGGCGGCGCGCTGGCGTGCGCGCATCCAGATGCTGCATGCCACCAAGGCCTTGCGCATGGTGTTGCCGGCCCTGCCCGACGTGCAGCTGCGCCCCTGCGCGGGCGGGCGGCTGCTGGAGTGCGTCGACGCGGCGGGCCGGCCCATCCTGCGCACCGAAACGGGGCCCGACGGCAGCAGCCATGCCTGGCCGGTGCGCGTCGGCGTCGTCGAAGGCCACTGCCACGTGATGCGCTAGCAGCGCGGCCGCATGCCTGCCGCTATGCTTGCGCGATCCCCCTCATCGGACCCCTGCTGTCGCCCATGATCGTCCTCACCGTCCAGAGCTTCAATGGCCAGGCCACGGCATCGCTCGCGGCCAGCTTCGACGAGCTGGGCGGCACGATCGGCCGCGCGGACACCAACCAGCTGGTGCTGCCGGACCCCGAGCGCTCCATCTCGCGCGTGCACGCCCAGGTCGTCTTCCGGCACGGGAGCTACGCGCTCGTCGACCGCGGCAGCAACGCCGTGATCGTCAACGGCCAGCCGCTGGGCAACGGCCGCGAGGCGCCGCTGAAGCACGGCGACACGCTGCAGATCGGCGGCTACCTGATCGGCGTGACCGTCGGCCAGCAGACCACCGCGAAGGACCTCTTCGCCGACCTCTTCGGCGATGCCGGCGGCGCCCAACCCGCGGCCGCGCCGCCGCCGCCGCCACCGCTGTTCACGCAGACCTTTGGGCCGTCGCCCGGCGCGGCGCCGCCGGCCGGTGCCGCCGGTGCCTCGCGCCTGCCCCCGTCGCCGGCACCCGCGGCCGCCGGCCCGATCCCCGACGACTGGGATCCCTTCGCCGCGCCGATCAGCAGCCCCACCGGCCCCCAGTCGCTCGACCTGGGCTACGTCACCGCACCACCCGCCAGCAGCCCCTACATCCCCGACCTGCCGCTCGCCGGCCCCTCGGGCGGCGATTCGCTCGATGCGCTGTTCGGCCTCGGGGGCGGGGCCGGGGCCGGCACGCCGGACCCCTTCGCGGGCACGCCGCTCGCCCCGCCGGTCACCGGACCCAACACCGCGGCCGACGCGGACCCGCTGCGCGCCCTGGGCATGGCGCCGCCGCCACCCGCGGCAGCCCTGCCGGACCACGTGCCGGACCTCCACACCCCGTGGCAGGCACCCTCGCTGCAGCCGCCCCGCGCCGAGGCGGCCCTCGCCCCGCCGGCCGAAGCCCCGGCGCCCGCGCCCCCGGCTGCCGCCCCGGGCCTGCCGCCCGGCGCCATCCTGTCCTGGGACCACCCGACGCGGGAGAGCAAGGTCGTGACGCTGCCCGGCGTGCGCCGCATGCCGTCCGAGGCGCCTGGCGCGCCCCCGGCGGTGCTGCCGCCCGCAGCCGCCGACGATCCGCAGACCCTGATCCTGCCGCCGTCGGCTCCGCGCCCTGCGGCAGCCCCTGCGCGTGCAGCGGCCGCCGGCGACGACCTCGTGGCCGCGCTGGCCGAGGGCCTGGGCCTGCCGGCCTCCGAGCTGCGCTCGATGGACGCCGAACAGATGCGCCGCACCGGCGCGCTGCTGCGCGAGGCCACGCGCGGCGCGGTCGAGCTGCTGGTGGCACGCGCGGCGATCAAGCGCGAGATGCGCGCCGACGTGACGCTGATGGCCTCGCGCGAGAACAACCCGCTGAAGTTCTCGCCCAACGTCGACGTCGCGCTCAAGCATCTGCTGGGCGCGCCGACACCAGGCTTCATGGGCCCGACCGACGCCATGCGAGACGCCTTCGACGACCTGCGGGCCCACCAGCTCGGGGTGATGGCCGGCATGCGCTCGGCGCTCGAAGGCGTGCTGCAGCGCTTCGACCCGGCGGTGCTCGAAGGCAAGATCAGCAAGCGCAGCGGCCTCGCCGGGCTGCTGCCCTCCGGCCGCAAGGCCCAGCTGTGGGAGCAGTTCCAGCAGCTCTACACGCAGCTGTCCGCCGAGGCGGCCGACGATTTCCAGGAGCTCTTCGGCAAGGCCTTCCGCAAGGCCTACGAGGCCCACATCGACCAGCTCCAGCAGGACCAGGGCCGCTGATCCGGCGGCCCGACGAAAGACCCCCGATGCTCGCGCTCGAAGTCGCCATGCTGTCCGAGATGGGCGGCCGCAAGGCCAACGAGGATGCCTGCGGCCACTGGCACTCGGTCGATGAACTCTGCTGCGTGCTCGCCGACGGTGCCGGCGGCCACGGCGGCGGCGGCATCGCCGCGCGGCTGGTCGTCGAGCGCATGCTGCAGGGCTTCGCGGCGCACCCCACGACCGGCAGCCGCCAGCTGACCGACCTCGTCTTCGATACCAACCGCGCGGTGATCGACGCCCGGGTGCCCGACACCGAACGCGCCAACATGTTCAGCACGGTCGTGGGCCTGGTGATCGACTTCGTCGGCCACCGCGTGCACTGGGCGCATGCGGGCGACTCCCGCCTGTACTGGTTCCGCCAGGGCCGGCTGCACACCCGCACGCGCGACCACAGCCTCGTGCAGTCGCTGGTCGATGCCGGCCTGCTGCCGCCCGACCAGGCCCGCCACCATCCGCAGCGCAGCGAGCTGCGCTCGGCGCTGGGCACGGCCTCCGACGTGCTGGAGGTCAGCGACAGCGGCGAGCCGCGTGTCGTCGAGGCCGGCGACGTGTTCCTGCTCTGCACCGACGGCCTGTGGGAGCACGTGCCCGACGCCGTGCTGGAGTCGACGCTGGCGGACTCGCCCTCCCCCTCGGCCTGGCTGGCGGCGCTCGAGCGCGAGATCACCGCCGCCACGCGGCAGAAGACGAGCCACGACAACTTCACCGCCCTGACCGTGTGGACGGCGCCGGTGCCGGCCTAGGAGTTCGAGCGATGCCCAACCAGACCTGCATGGGCGGCCTGCTGAAGTGCAGCTTCGGCATGGCGCCGAGCAGCTTCATGCCGACGCCGAAGACGGTCATGACCAGCAACATGGTCGCCGCCAACATCCTCGACCACGTGCCGATGATGAACGTGATGCCGTTCGGGATGTGCCAGTCGCCGGCCAACCCGACGGTGGCCGCGGCCACCGCCGCGGCGATGGGCGTGCTGACCCCGATGCCCTGCGTGCCCGCGACGCCGGCGCCGTGGGTGCCCGGCGCGCCGACGGTGATGCTGTGCAACGCGCCGGCGCTGGACGACACCTGCAAGCTGATGTGCGTCTACGGCGGCGTGATCGAGTTCGTGCAGGCCGGCCAGGCCACGCACCAGATTCCCTGAACCGGGCCGCGTGCCGGCGTGCCCTCAGGGCTTCGCGCGGCCGATCTCGACGCGCCGGTTGGCCGCGGCAAACGGATCGTTGCCCACCTTCGGCGACGTGGCGCCCAGCCCGACGGCTTCCAGCATCCCGCCGTCCGCCCCCTTGTCGACCAGGTAGCGCTTGACCGCATCGGCGCGGCGTTGCGAGAGCGCCTGGTTGGCCTCGGGCGTGCCGGAAGCGTCCGCATGGCCTTCGATGCGCACGGCGCGCCCGGTGTCCCTGCGGCCACGCAGCACCTCGGCGAACACGTCGAGCTGGCGGCGCAGCACCTCGGGCAGGTCGGCCGAACCGACCTTGAACGACGCCGCGGGCAGCGAGTAGCGCACCGCGGGCTTGAAGCCCATGCACTTGAAGCCGGCGGCTTCCAGCTCCTTGCAGGCGTCTTCCGGAAACAGGCCTTCCTTGACCGCGGACGCCTCGGGCACCTGGTCGCCGACGTCGAGCGCATCGGCGGCATGGGCGTGGAGCAGGGTCGCCAGGCCTGCCGCTGCGGCCACGGCGCGGCCGAGCTGCAAGACGGTGGGTGAGCGCTTCATGGTTCGTATCCCCAACTGACGACTGGCGTGCTGCGCCCCGGCCTGGCGGCCGCGCCTCGCTGCACTCGTGACGGAATGCAAATCATAGTGCCCGAACTGTGCGGAACATCCCACACCCCCGTCCGATAGCGGTCCTTTTCACTACTCCGCGGCGCGTGACGATGCAAGCGCCGGCGTGTATCGTTGCCACCTCGTTTTGCGGGGCAGGCACGCATGTGGGGTGCTGGCCGCCCCGCCTGCCGCCCGCCCTCCCGGGCCGCAGCCCGCCAAGCCACACAACACAACACTTCATGACCTGGCAGAACAAAGTGATGTGGACGGAGGGCATGTTCCTCCAGCCGCAGCATTTCCAGCAGCAGGACCGCTTCGTCTCGCGCCTGGTGGATGCACGTGTCAACGCGGTAACGCCGCACTACTGGGGCTTCACGGGCTTGGCCATCGACGAGGCCGCCCTGCTGCAGGGCCAGCTGGCGCTGACGGCCGCCACGGGCGTGCTGCCCGACGGCACGCCGTTCGCGGTGCCCTCGCACGACGCCGCGCCGCCGGCGCTGGACATCCCGGCCGACGTGCGCGACGAGCCCGTGCTGCTGGTCGCGGCGCTGGCCCGTCCCGGGGTCGCCGAGAGCGACGTGGAGGACAGCGCGCCCACCATGCCGCCGCGCTTCCTGGCCAGCGATGTCGAGGTGGCCGACAGCCATGCGGTGAGCCTGCGCCAGGTGCCGGTGCAGATCGGCCGGCTCAACCTGCGGCTGATGCTGGCCCGCGATGCCAACGAAGGCTTCGCGCAGCTGGGCGTGGCGCGCATCGTCGAGAAGCGTGCCGACGGCCGGCTGGTGCTCGATGCGCAGTACATCCCGCCCACGCTGCACGTCGCGGGCAACCTGCTGCTGGAAGGCTTCCTGCGCGAGGTGCTGGGCATGGTCCGGCAGCGCGGCGAGGCGCTGGCCGGGCGGCTGGCGCAGCCGGGCCGGGCGGGGGTGGGCGAGATCGCCGACTTCGTGTTCCTGCAGACGCTCAACCGCACCGAGCCGCTGCTGGCGCACCTGCCGCAGCTGCCGGTGCTGGCGCCCGAGCGGCTTTATGCCACGCTGTTGCAGCTGGCCGGTGAGCTGTCGACCTTCCGCGAACGCAAGCGCCCGGTCGACTACCCGCCCTACCGCCACGACGACCTCGCCACCTGCTTCCGCGCGGTGATGGGCGACCTTCGGCAGTCGCTGTCGATGGTGCTGGAGCAGACCGCGATCCCGATCGAGCTGCAGCAGCGCCAGCACGGCGTGCGCGTGGCCATCATCCCGGACGTCGACCTGCAGCGCCGCGCGCAGTTCGTGCTGGCGGTGAACGCGCAGATGCCCAGCGAGGCGCTGCGCGCGCGCTTCCCGTCGCAGGTCAAGATCGGCCCGGCCGAGAAGATCCGCGACCTGGTGAACCTGGCGCTGCCGGGCGTCGCGGTGAAGCCGATGCCGGTGGCGCCGCGGCAGATCCCGTACCACGGCGGCTTCAGCTATTTCGAGCTGGAGACCCGCGGCAGCGAGCTGTGGCGCGAACTGGAACGTTCCGCCGGCCTCGCGATGCACCTCTCGGGCGACTTCCCCGGCATTGAGCTCCAGTTCTGGGCCATCCGGCCGTGATGCGCCAACGTTGAGAGCAGGCAGTCCCCATCATGAGCAATGACGATCCCTTCTCAGCGTTCGAGTCCGACCGGACGGTGATCAAACCCAGCGCGGGCCGGGGTGCACGCCCCGGTGCCGCGCCCGCGCAGCCGATCCCGGCGCCCGCCGTCGGCATGCCGGCGCTCGACGCCGCGCCGCTGCCCGAGCTGCCCGGCGTCGCCGGCTTCAACCCCCTGCTGCAGGCCGCCTCGCCGCTGCTGGGCACGGCCGCCCGGCTGCGCACGATGCCGCAGCACCCGAACCCGGCCGCCTTGCGCGCCGCGCTGGCCGAAGGCGTCAAGCAGTTCGAATCGACCACGCGCGCGCAGGGCCTGCCGAACGAGCAGGTGATCGCTGGCCGCTACGTGCTGTGCACCTTCATCGACGAATGCGCCTCCAGCACGCCCTGGGGCGGCTCGGGCGCGTGGGGCTCGCAGAGCCTGCTGGTGCTGTTCCACAACGAGGTGTCGGGCGGCGAGAAGGTCTTCCAGCTGATGGGCAAGCTGGCCGAGAACGTGCCGGCCAACCGCAACCTGCTGGAGCTGATGTACATGGCGCTGGCGCTGGGCTTCGAGGGCCGCTACCGCGTCATCGACAACGGCCGCGCGCAGCTCGAGACCGTGCGCGAGCGGCTGGCGCAGATGCTGAAGCAGCACACGCCGGCCGTCGACAAGGAGCTCTCGCCCGCCTGGGCCGGCGTGCGCCGCGCCGATGCGCGGCTGCGCGACGGCATCCCGGTGTGGGTGGTGGCCGCGGCCACGGCGCTGCTGCTGGCGATCGTGTTCGTCGCGCTGCGGCTCGCGATCAACGCGCGCACCGACCCCACCTTCAGCGCGCTGCAGGCGCTCGACGTGAAGGCCCCGCCGCCCGCGCCGCCGCCGCTGCCGGCCGAGAAGCCGCGGCTGGCCGGGCTGCTGGCGCCCGACATCCAGGCCGGCCTGGTGGAGGTGCGTGACTTCGCCGACCGTTCGGTGATCGTGATCCGCGGCGACGGCTTCTTCGAGCCCGGCAGCGCCGACGTGGCCGACCGCGTGAAGCCGCTGATCGGCCGCATCGCCGAGGCGCTGAAGCAGCTGCCCGGCCCGGTGCTCGTCACCGGCCACACCGACAACCAGCCGATCCGCTCGGTGCGCTACCCGTCGAACTGGCACCTGTCGCAGGAACGCGCCGACAGCGTGAAGGCGCTGCTGGGCGCCACGCTGCCCGCACAGCGGCTGAAGGCCGAGGGCCGCGCCGACAGCGAGGCGGTCGACAGCAACGCCACGCCGGCCGGCCGCGCGAAGAACCGGCGCGTCGAGATCACGCTGGCCGCGCCGCCGCCGGCCGACGGCCCGGGCCTGTCGGGCGCCGCGCCCACCCCCGCCAGCCCGAAGAACTGAGCCGCCGCCCCGGAGCAAGCAGTCCATGAAACGAGTGTTGAACGTGTTGCTCGGCAAGGCCGTGCTGGGCAGCCTGGCGGTGCTGGCGCTGAGCGCCATCGTCTGGTGGCTGGGGCCGCTGCTGGCCTTCGGCGCCGATGCGGCGGGCGACGTCTCTCGGCCGCTGGGCGGCGTGACGGCGCGGGCCGTGGTCATCGGCCTGATGTGGCTGGCGTGGATCGGCCATCTTGTCTATGCAGGCTGGCGGCGCAAGCGCACCAATGCCGAGCTGCTGAAGGGCATCGCGCCCGGGCCCAGCGCGGCCGACCAGGAAGCGCAGGCGCTCGACCAGCGCTTCCGCGACGCGGTGGCCAAGCTCAAGGCCGGCCCCGGCGGCAAGCGCTGGCTCAGCGGCTCCGACGCGCTCTACGAGATGCCGTGGTACGTGTTCGTCGGCGCGCCCGGCTCGGGCAAGACCACGGCGCTGCTGCACGCGGGGCTCGACTTCGTCGGTGCCGACGACAAGGGCGGCGCGGCCGTCAAGGGCGTGGGCGGCACGCGGCACTGCGACTGGTGGTTCACCAGCGATGCGGTGCTGATCGACACCGCCGGCCGCTACGCGCTGCAGGAATCCGACCAACAGGTGGACGCCAGCGCGTGGGACAACTTCCTGAACCTGCTGCGCCAATCGCGCCCGCGTCGCCCGATCAACGGCGTGCTGCTGACGGTGAACGTGCAGGACCTGCTGCAGCAGGGCGCCACCGAGCGCCAGGAGCACGCCGCCAAGCTGCGCGCGCGCCTGCACGAGCTGCAAGGCAAGCTCGGCGTGCGCCCGCCCGTCTATGTGATGGTGACCAAGGCCGACCTGATCGCCGGCTTCATGGAGAGCTTCGACGCGCTCGGCAAGGAGGAGCGCGATCAGGTCTGGGGCTTCACCTTCCCCGCGCAGGCCGAACTGCCCGAGAACCCGCTGGCCGAGTTCGACGCCCAGTTCATGGCGCTGGAAGCGCGCCTCGCGGCCGGCCTCGTCGACCGCCTGCAGGCCGAGCGCGACGTGAGCAAGCGCGCCGCGATGTTCGCCTTCCCGCAGGAGTTCGCGAGCCTGAAGCCGGTGCTCGCCGGCTTCCTGCAGCAGGTGTTCGGGCCCGCCCCTGCGCTGCAGGACCGCGTGAACCTGCGCGGCGTGTACTTCACCAGCGGCACGCAGGAAGGCACCCCGATCGACCGCGTGATGGGCACGCTGTCGCGCTCGTTCGGGCTCGACCGCCGGGCCGCCGCGGCCACGGCCGGCGGCCGCGGCAAGAGCTTCTTCCTGCGCCGGCTGCTGCAGGACGTGGTGTTCGCCGAGGCGCACCTCGTCTCCGCCAACCCGCAGGCCGAACGGCGCCGCTTCGCGCTGCGGATGGCGGGCTTCGCGTCGATCGCCCTCGCCGCCACGGCCCTGCTGGTGGGCTGGGCCGTGAGCTACGTGCGCAACCAGGCCTACGACCAGGAAGTGGCCGCCAAGCTGCCCGCGATCCAGCAGGCGGTGGACGCGCTGCCGCCCGCCACCAGCGCCGACCCCGCGCCGCTGGCGCCCACGCTCACCGCCGTGCGCAACGCCGCGCACAGCGAACGCTTCGCGCCCGACGACCCGCCGCTGCTCGACACGCTGGGCCTCTACCAGGGCGAGAAGCTCGACGCCGGCGCGCGCCTGGGCTACCGCCGCCTGCTCGAGCACGCGCTGCTGCCGCGCGTCGCGCAGCGCCTGGAAGAGCGCCTGCGCGCCGCCAACCGCGACAACCTGGAGCAGGCCTACGAAGCGCTGAAGGCCTACCTGATGCTCTACACGCCCGACGAGTTCGACGCCGAGACGCTGAAGGCCTGGATCGGCATCGACTGGGACGCCCAGTTCCGCAACCTGCCCCCCGAGCAGCGCGCCGCGCTCGACGCGCACCTGGACGCGCTGCTGGCCCAGGGCGCGCCGCAGAGCGCGAGGCCGATCGACACCGCGCTGGTGACCAGCGTGCGCGACATGCTGGCCTCGTTCCCGATCGAGTACCGCATCTACAGCCGGCTGAAGCGCCGCTTCCGCGGCGACCTGCCGGAGTTCTCGGTGGCCGCCAAGGCCGGCCCGCAGGCCGACAAGGTGTTCGAGCGCGCGAGCGGCGAGCCGCTGTCGCGCGGCGTGCCGGGCTTCTACACGCGGGAGGGCTACGTCAAGGCCTTCCAGGGCAGCGTGGCCCTGTCGGCCGCGCAGCTGGCGGCCGAGGAGCAGTGGGTGTTCGGCCGCCGCGGCGGCGCGCAGCAGGCGGCCGGCGCGCTGCTGGGCAACGAGCTGGCCGACCGCGTGCGGCGCCTGTACCTGCAGGACTACATCAAGACCTGGGATGCCTTCCTCGCCGACGTGCGGCTGGTCAAGCTCACCAGCCTCGACCGCAGCATGGAGGTGGCCCGGCTGCTGTCGGGCGTCGATTCGCCGCTGAAGCTCTACATGACCGCGGTGGCGGCGGAGACCACGCTGGTGCCGCCGGCCGCTGCGCCCACCGCGCTCGACAAGGCGGCGCAGGCCGCCAACCAGGCCAAGGCCGACCTGGCCAAGCTGGCCGGTGGCGGCCCGGCCGTGGCGGCCGCCGCCGGGCCGGTCGAGAAGATGGTCGACGACCACTTCGCCGCGATCCGCCGGCAGGTGCAGGGCCAGCCGGCGCCGATCGACGACACCACCAAGGCGTTCGGCGAGGTGTTCGCGCAGCTGCAGGCGGTGGACGCCGCGCAGAAAAGCAAGTCGCCGCCCCCGCCCGGCGGCGGCGGGGCCGCCAAGCTGGTGGCCGCGCAGCAACCCGAGCCGGTGCGCTCGATGCTGGAGGCGCTGGCCGACGTGAGCGCGCGCCAGGGGCGGGTGGCCGAGCGCGACGTGATGACCGGCGAGCTGAAACCGATCTTCGACTTCTGCAGCCGGGCCGTCGCCAACCGCTACCCGTTCGCGCCCAGCTCGCGGGCCGACGTGCTGCCGGAAGACTTCGGCCAGCTCTTCGGGCCGGGCGGCATGCTCGACAACTTCTACCAGCAGCGGCTGGCCACGCTGGTCGACACCAGCGGCGCCACCTGGACCTACAAGCCGCTGGCCGACGGCAGCCGGCCGGCCGCGCCCGCGGCGCTGGCCGAGTTCCAGCGCGCGGCGAAGATCAAGGAAGCCTTCTTCCGCGGCGGCGGCCGCACGCCCGGCTTCAGGCTCGACCTGCGCGCGGCCGAGATGGGCACGCTGCAGGAGGTGGCGCTCGACATCGACGGGCAGGTCGTCAAGTTCGCGCCCGGCAGCGGCGCGGCCGCGACCGTGAGCTGGCCGAGCCAGCGCGTGGCCTCGACCGTCAGGCTGAGCGGCACGCCGGGCAGCGCGCCGCTCACGTTCGAAGGCCCGTGGGCCCTCTTCCGCATGTTCGACCGCTTCGAGGTGCAGCCCGGCCCGCAGCCGGAGAAGTTCAGCGTGGTGATGCAGCTCGAAGGCCAGCGCGTGCGCTTCGACGTGACGGCCAACAGCGTGCTGAACCCGTTCCGCATGCGGGAGATCCAGCAGTTCCGCTGCCCGGGCGCGCTCTGATGGCCCACCCCCTACGGCCTTCGGCCGCCCCCTCGAGGGGGCAACGCCCTGGGACCGGCCAAGCCGGATCCCCGGCGTTTGCGGGGTCCAGTCGGCAGGCTGGGGGGAGTGACGCAGCGCAACGCCGGTGGGGCCGCGGGTGACGGCGGCAGGCTGGCACGGCAAGCTGCCGACGCTGGGCGACTTCGCGAGCCGGCGGCTGGATGCTGGCTTCATCCAGCGCTGGGACGCCTGGCTGTCAGAAGGCCTGGCCTCGCTGCAGCAGGCGCCGGGCTGGCTCGACGGCTACCTCGCGAGCCCGAGCTGGCGCTTCCTGCTGATGCCGGGCGTGGTCGACGACCATCTGTGGGCCGGCGTGCTGATGCCCTCGGTCGACCGCGTGGGCCGCTACTACCCGCTGACGATCGCCCAGCCGCTGCCAGGCCTGCCGGCCGACGGCGAAGGGGCCGAGGCGCTGTGGCGCTGGCTGCTGCGCCTCGACGAAGCCGCCGCCGATGCGCTGCATGAGGACTGGTCGCTCGACACGCTGGAAGCCGAGCTCGGGCGCATCGGCCTGCCGCTCTACACGGTGGCCGTACCGCCCCCTGCGGCGCCTCCGGCCGGTGTGCAGGCACTGCCGCTGGCGGGGCACCGCCATGCGGCATCGGCGCTGGCAGCGCTGGCCGCCGCCAGCTGGCCCAGGCAGGCGCAGGGCACCGCCTACTGGTATGCGGATGCCGACCTTGCCGCGCCGCAGCTGCTGCAGTCGGCCGGGCTCGATCTGCAGGCCCTGCCCCGGCGGCTCTTCGGAGCGGCGGCCGGCGAGGCACCACCCGTGAACGACAATCGCCCGGCGGGGCCCTGAGTTGACGCCCCGCCGCAGCGCACCACGATGAGTTCTTCCGACGACGACGATCGCACCCTGATCCGCCCGCCCGGGGGCGCCAACGCGCCCGCCACGCCGCCCCCGGCCGGCCCGGACGACGGCGCCCTCCCCGTGCCGCAGGACGACGATCGCACCGTCATCGCGCCGCGCACGGACGGCCCGGCCCCGCCCGCCGCGAGGGGCCCGTCCGCGTCCGACGACGACGGCAACGCGCTGCCGGTGGGTACGCGGCTGGGCGAGTTCGAACTGACGCGCGTGCTCGGCGAAGGCGGCTTCGGCATCGTCTACCTGGCGCAGGACCACTCGCTGCACCGCCGCGTCGCGCTGAAGGAATACATGCCCTCGGCGCTGGCCGCGCGCAAGGGCGGCACGCAGGTGTCGGTGAAGAGCGAGCGCCACCGCGAGACCTTCGAGGCCGGGCTGAAGAGCTTCGTCAACGAGGCCCGGCTGCTGGCCCAGTTCGACCACCCGTCGCTGGTGAAGGTCTACCGCTTCTGGGAAGCCAACGGCACCGCGTACATGGTGATGCCCTTCTACGAGGGCATGACGCTGAAGGACAAGCTGCGCGAGATGGGCTCGGCCCCGGACGAGGCCTGGCTGCGCGGGCTGCTGGCGCCGCTGACCGAGGCGCTGGCGGTGATCCACGCCGAGCACTGCTACCACCGCGACATCGCGCCCGACAACATCATCCTGCTGGCCGGCAGCGGCAAGCCGCTGCTGCTCGACTTTGGCGCTGCGCGCCGCGTGATCGGCGACATGACGCAGGCGCTGACGGTCATCCTGAAGCCCGGCTACGCGCCGCTGGAGCAGTACGCCGAGGTGCCCAGCATGAAGCAGGGCCCGTGGACCGACGTCTACGCGCTGGCCGCGGTGGTGTATTTCGCCATCCAGGGCCGCACGCCGCCGGTGTCGGTGGGCCGGATGATGGGCGACAGCTACGTGGCGCTGGCCGAGTCGGCACGCGGGCTCTACAGCGCCGGCTTCCTCGCCGCGGTGGACAAGGCGCTGCGCGTGAAGCCGGAGGAGCGCACGCCGTCGATCGACGCCTTCCGCGCGGACCTGGGCCTGGCGCCCGGCACGGTGCCGGACGTGCAGACGGTGCTGCATGGCGACGCCCTCGCCCCGCCTGCCGCGCCTGTGGGCCGGCCGCCACGCTCCCAGCCTGCCCCGCCGGTCGCGGCGTCGTCGGGCAAGGGCCGGTCCGGCCTGTGGATCGGGTTGGGTGCGGGTGCGCTGGTGCTGGGTGGCATCGGCGCCTTCCTCGCGCTGACGCCGGGCGCTCCCCCGCCGCCGGCGCCGGTGGCGGCCGTGGTCCCGCCGGCGCCCGCGCCGGCCGCCGAGCCCGAGCCGGTGCCACCGCCCCCTGCGGCCCCCGCGCCGGCGCCGTTCACGCTCGACAGCGAGTTCAACCGGATCCTCGAAGGCCAGAGCCCAGGCTTCGGCGTCGAGGTGTCGGACTACCGGCCGCAGCTGCGCATCGGCCGCGACCGGCTGAAGTTCGACGTCACCTCGGCGCGAGACGGCTATGTCTACGTGCTGGTCGCCGGGCCGGATGGCTCGCTGGTGCTGCTGCTGCCCAACAGCAATGCGCGCACCCTGCGGATCAAGGCGGGCCAGAAGCTCACGCTGCCGCCGCCGCAATCGCCGCTGGACACCTCCGAACCCACGGGCCGGGAGGACTTCGTGGTGATCGTGTCGGCCTCGCCCCGCAGCTTCGACCAGCTCGGCGGCACCCGGCAGGACACCTTCCTCTTCCTGCCCACCGGCGACCGCGCCGCGGCCGTGGCTGCCCGGCACACCGGCCCGGGCTCCACCTTCGCCGGCACGGCGGCCGGCTGCCAGGGCGACGACTGCGGCGCCTACGGCGCCGCGCGCTTCTCGGTCGACATCGTCCACTGATTCGCGGCGGCCACACCGCTGCTACGTTGGCGCCCAGGGGAGGCGCCGGCATCGCATCGTGCGCAGCAACCGTATCGATCACATAGAAACGGCAGATCTAAGGTTTTCACTGTTGACGAATCCCGTTTCCAAAAACTAATATCATGTAAACGTTTACATCCCCATCATTTAAGCCGTGTGCAGTTCGGCGGCCAGCGACCTGCATCCATGAGCACCACCCCTTTCCCGCCCGGCTTCCTGTGGGGCTGCGCCACCTCGGCGTACCAGATCGAAGGCTCGCCGCTGGCCGACGGCGCCGGTCCCAGCATCTGGCAGCGGTTCGCGCAAACACCCGGGCGCATCGCCAACGGCGACACCGGTGACATCGCCTGCGACCACTTCCGCCGCTGGCGCGAAGACGTGGCGCTGATGCGCGACCTGGGCCTCACCTCCTACCGCTTCAGCCTCGCCTGGGGCCGCGTGCTGCCCGAAGGCCGCGGCCGCGTGAACCCGGCCGGCCTCGGCTTCTACGAGCGGCTGGTCGACGAGTTGCTGCGCCACGGCATCGCACCGATGGCCACGCTCTACCACTGGGATCTGCCGGCTGCGCTCGACGACCGCGGCGGCTGGCTCAATCCCGACATCGCCGGCTGGTTCGGCGAGTACGCGCAGACCGTGTTCCGCGCGCTCGACGACCGCGTGAAGTACTGGGTCACGCTGAACGAGCCCTGGGTGGTGGCCGACGGCGGCTACATGCACGGGGTGCTGGCCCCGGGCCATCGCAGCGCGAACGAGGCCGCCATCGCCGCCCACCGCCTGATGCAGGCCCATGCCACGGGCGTGCAGGCCTACCGCGCAGAAGGCAGGCACCAGATCGGCCTGGTGGTCAACATCGAGCCCAAGCACGTGGCGCCCGGCGCGACCGAGGCCGACCGCCACGCGCAGACGCTGGCCGACGCCTACATGAACCGGCAGTACCTCGACCCCGCCCTGCTGGGCCGCTACCCCGACGAACTGCGCGAGGTGTTCGGTGATGCGTGGCCCGCCTGGCCGGATGCCGAGGTCGAGGCGCTGAAGGTGCCGATCGATTTCCTCGGGCTCAACTACTACACCCGCAGCGTGGTCCGGCACGATCCAGCGCACTGGCCGGTGCCCGCGGCGCCGGTGCGGCAAGCCGGCGCCACCTGTACCGAGACCGGCTGGGAGCTGTACCCCGCCGGCCTGACCGATACCCTGGTGTGGATGCACCAGCGCTACGGCCAGCTGCCGCTCTACGTCACCGAGAACGGCGCCGCCTTTTACGACCCGCCGCGGGCCACTGCGGGCCGCATCGACGACCCGCTGCGCGTGCAGTACCTGCACAGCCACGTGGCGGCGGTGCACGAGGCCATCGCACAGGGCGCCGACGTGCGCGGCTACTACGCATGGTCGCTGCTCGACAACCTCGAATGGGCACACGGCTTCAGCAAGCGCTTCGGCCTGGTGCACGTCGACTTCGAGAGCCAGCAGCGCACGCCGAAGGCGAGCGCGCAAGCCTACCGCGAGATCATTCGCAGGCACGGCGCGGCCGACTGAAGGCCGCTCCATGCCCGCCACGATCAAGGACGTGGCACGTGTGGCCGGTGTGTCGGTCGCCACCGTGTCGCGTGTCCTCAACGGCTTCAGCAACGTGCTGCCCGCCACCCGGCGGCACGTCGAGGAAGCGGCCCGCCAACTCGGCTTCGCACCATCGGCTGCCGCGCGCAGCTTGATCACGCGGCGCACCGACACGATCGGTGCGCTGCTGCCGGACCTGCACGGGGAGTACTTCTCCGAACTGATCCGGGGCATGGACCAGGCCGCGCGATCGCACGGCCTGCACCTGCTGGTGTCGAGCGCGCACGGCCACGCCCAGCAGGCGGCGGCTGCCTTCGGCGCCATGCGCGGACGGGTCGACGGCGTGCTGGTGATGTCGCCGCAGGTCAGCGAAGGCGGGTCGGTGGTCGACGCACTCGGCAGCATGGCCTGCGGGCTGCCCACCGTGCTCGTCAACACACCCGACGCATCGCGGCGGCTGCCCAGCTTCGTGGTCGACAACCTGGGCGGCGCCCGAGCGATGGTCGAGCACCTGCTGGCCACCGGCCGCCAGCACCTCGTGTTCGTCGGTGGCCCCAGGCACAACCATGAGGCCACCGAGCGCCGCCGCGGCTGCCTGGAGGCGCTGGCCGCCGCCGGCGCGCCCAAGCCTTGGGAACTCGAGGGCGACTTCACCGAAGCCGCCGGCCAGGCCGCAGGCCGGCGCATCGCCGAGCGCCTGCGGGCGGCCCGGCCGAAGCTGCCGCGTCCACAGGCCGTGTTCGCGGCCAACGACATGACGGCCGTCGGCGTGCTGGCCGCGCTCACGGCCGCGGGCCTGCGCGTGCCGGAAGACATCGCCCTCGGAGGCTTCGACGACGTGCCGATTGCGCGCTACCTCAGCCCCGCGCTCACCACGATCCGCGTGCCCATCGTCGAGTTGGGCACCGCGGCCACGCACGCGCTCGTGCAACGCATCGAAAACGGCCCGCAGCAAGAGGCCGCTTCGCCCCCCGGCGCCTTCACGCCGTCCGTGCTGCCGGTGGAACTGCTGCATCGCCGTTCCACTGCCCTGCCCGCCGGCTGAACCGCCACCGCCCGCCCTGGAGACCCGAGGAGACAGAGATGAAAAGAAGACCGTACCCCGCCACGCTGACCGCCGTCGCCACCGCGGCGCTGCTGGCGCTGGGCAACCTGGCCGCGCATGCGCAGGTATCGACATCCACGCTGAAAGGCCAGGTCGGCGCCACCGGCACGGCCGCCCGGGCCGGCGTGCCGGTGACGGCCGTCAACCGCGACAACGGCAACACCTACCGCACCGAGACACGCACGGACGGCAGCTACGTGCTGGCCGGGCTGGCCCCGGGCCGCTACCTCGTGCGCGTGGGCGCGGAGGGCACGGAGGGCGGGCAGGTCGAGCTGCAGGTGGGCGAGACCGCATCGCTGGACCTCGCACTGGCCGCGGCGGCCGGCACTGGCGGCGCGGAGCGTGTGACCATCGTCGGTTCCGCCCAGCGGCAAGGCGTGAAGGAGTCACAGGTCGGCACGACGATCTCGCGCAAGCTGATCGAGGCCACGCCGCAGAGCACGCGCAACTTCCTGGCGGCGGCGGACATGGCGCCGGGGGTGAGGTTCGTCGAGGAAGCGTCGGGCAACACGCGCATCCAGTCCGGCGCGCAGAACATCGACAACGTCAACGTGTTCATCGATGGCGTGAGCCAGAAGAACAACATCCTGCGCGGCGGCATCAGCGGGCAGGACTCGAGCCGCGGCAACCCGTTCCCGCAGTCGGCCATCGCCGAATACAAGGTGCTGACGCAGAACTACAAGGCCGAGTTCGACCAGGTCAGCGGCGCCGCGATCACGGCGATCACGAAGTCGGGCGGCAACGAGACGCACGGCGAGATCTACGCCGACCGCACCGGCACCAACTGGCGCGCGAAGTCCCCGTTCGAGAAGGAGCGGCGGGCGCAGGGCGTCAAGCTGCCGCCGTCCAGCAAGAACGAGTTCGGCGCCAGCGTCGGGGGCGCGATCAAGGAGGACGTGCTGCACTACTTCGTCGCCTACGACGGCAAGCGCATCAACGACTCCCGCCAGGTCACCCCGCGGCGGCTCGACCTGCTGCCGGCCGACGCGGGGATCGTGCCCTCCCTGCGGGAGGCGCAGGGTTCGGCGGTCGACCGATTCACCGAGCACCTCTTCTTCGGCAAGCTGGATGCGCAGCTCAGCGACAACCGCAGGCTGTCGCTGTCCACCAAGATCCGCCGCGAGAACGACACCGTGCCCGAGGACCGCGACCTGAGCGCGCCCGGCAACAGCAAGGACCGTGTCAACGACGAGACCCGCGTCGACCTGGTGCACGAATGGAACCTGGGTGCCTGGCTCAGCGAAACGCGCGTCGGCTACGAGAACACCGTCTACAACCCGCGGTCGTCCAGCCACCGGCCGTTCATCAAGTACACCGCCTCCACGTCGGCGCTGCAAAGCCTCGACTCGTCGCAGGACGTGCTGTTCGTCGGGGGCTCGTCCGACGCGCAGCACCGGGAGCAGACCGGCCTGACGCTGGCCCAGGATCTCACGTACACCGGCGTGGCCGGCCACGTCTTCAAGATGGGCGCGCGGTTCAAAGACATGCGCTACAGCCTCTCGGGCACCTCCCGCAGCGTCGACATCGTGCGCACGCTGATCGACAGCACCACGGGCGAGCCCTACTTCGACGGCAGCAACTGCCTGGATCGCAACGGCGCGGTCACCGGTGACAACGACACCAGCGCCCTGGGCAAGATGTGCCACATCGACCGCGCGCTGGCGGGTGCCTCGGCAAGGTTCAACAACCAGCAGTTCGGCCTGTACTTCCAGGACGACTGGTCCGTGACGAAGAAGCTCGAGCTCAACCTGGGCGTGCGGTACGACTACGAGACCAACATGCTGAACAACCGGTACGTCACGCCGGCCGATCGCGTGGCAGCGCTCTACAGCCTCGACACGACCCGTTCCGACATCACCCCTGAACCGGGCCAGACCTATGCCGAATCCCTGGCCAAGGGCGGCATCCACATCGCGGACTACATCGCGGACGGCAAGTCGCGCAGGAAGTTCAAGGGCGCCTTCGCGCCGCGCCTGGGGTCCTCGTACGACGTGTTCGGCGACAAGGCCACGGTCATCTTCGGCGGCTGGGGCCGCAGCTACGACCGCACGATGGCCAACAACGCCCTCGACGAGAAGCAGAAGAACGCGGTGGCCAACGGCGAGACCTGGCTGATCCGCAACAAGGGCAGGATGCCCTACGCGGACCAGTGGAGCCTCGGCCTGCGGCAGGCCCTGGGGGCCTGGAACACGGAAGCCATCCTCAGCAGCGTGCGCGCGAAGAACCAGTTCATGTGGTTCAGAGGCAACCGCGACCCGAACGGGGGCTACGGCTCGGCTTCGACCATCGACCCGCTGTGGGGCGGAGCCCCCGGCTACGGCAACCTCGTGCTGGGCGATTTCGTCGGCGAGAACAAGACCAACTCCCTCTTCCTGAAAGCCGAGCGGCCCTACACCCGCGATGCCGGCTGGGGCTTCGCGCTCGCCTACACCTACACCGACGCCTCGACCACCAACAAGGAGTGGAGCAGCAACCTGCTCTACGACTGGACCTACGGCCGCAGCGGCCGCGGCTGGAACCCGTCGACGGACGTCGACAAGCACCGCATCGTCGCCGCCGGCGTCTGGGACGGGCTGCCCTGGGGCCTGCAGTTCTCGGCCAAGGCCAGCTGGGCCAGCGGCCTGCCGCGCAAGCTCACCGACTGCACGGGCGTCGACGCGAAATGCGTGTACCGCGAAGCCGATTCGCCGAGCTTCCGGCAGGTCGACGTGAGCCTGCTGAAGAACTTCAAGCTGGGCAGCAACACCGCGGTGCTGCGCGCCGACGTGCTGAACCTGTTCAACACCGCCAACTACGGCGGCTTCGACGACTGGATCGGCAGGGCACCAGCCGCCGGCAACCCGGCCAACCGGTACGGCGGCGACAACCTCAACGTCGGCAAGCCCAACGGCATGCGCGGCCCGATGCGCACCGTCAAGGTGACGCTGGCCTACCGGTTCTGATCCGCCACCTACCCGGCGCAGCGCACCGTCGTACGGGGCCGCGCCGCCTCATCGCTCGTCAATGCCCACACCCGCTCATCCCACGGCGGGGGCCTCTGCAGTTTCTGGCTCCTCATCCCCTTCACATCCCAGCCTGACCCGCCGCCGCTGGCTGGCCCAGGCCGGTGCCGGCCTCGCCGCCTCGACCCTGGGCCTCGCGCACGGCACGGCAGCGCCCGCGACAGCCGATGCTGACGACCTCGGCTGGCTCGACGAGCTCGAGGCCCGCACCTTCCGCTTCTTCTGGGAGACCACCGACGCCGCCACGGGCCTCACGCCCGACCGCTGGCCGGGCCCCGGCCCGTGCAGTGTGGCGGCGATGGGCTTTGCGCTCAGCGCCTATGCCGTCGGCATCGAGCGCGGCTTCGTCACGCGCGAGGCTGCGGCCGCGCGCGTGCGCACCACGCTGCAGACCCTGCACGACCTGCCGCAGGGCCCGCAGCCCGAAGGCAAGGCCGGCTACAAGGGCTTCTTCTACCACTTCCTCGACATGCGCACGGGCCTGCGCACCGGCGCCTGCGAGCTGTCCACCGTCGACACCGCGCTGCTGCTGGCGGGGGCGCTGCACTGTCAGCAGCACTTCGACCGCGCCGACCCGGTGGAGCGCCGCATCCGCGACCTGGCCCAGGCGCTCTACGAGCGGGTCGACTGGCGCTGGGCGCAGGTGCGACCACCGTCCATCAGCCACGGCTGGCAACCGGAGATCGGCTTCCTCAGCTCCGACTGGAAGGGCTACAACGAGGCCATGATCGTCTACCTGCTGGCCCTGGGGTCGCCCACTTTTCCGGTGGAGCCCGCGGCGTGGAGCGAGTGGCTCAGCACCTGCCCGCGCGACTGGGGCACCGAGCACGGCCAGACCTACCTGCGGTTCCCGCCGCTGTTCGGCCACCAGTTCACCCACTGCTGGGTCGACTTCCGGGGCCTGCAGGACGCCTACATGCGCGAGCAGGGCATCGACTACTTCGAGAACTCGCGCCGCGCGACACTGGCGCAGCAGGCCTACGCGGTGGCCAATCCCAACGGCTGGGCCGGCTACGGGGCGGAGGTATGGGGCGTGACCGCCAGCGACGGCCCTGCCAACGTGGAGCGCCCGTTCGGCGATGCGCTGCGGCAGTTCATCAGCTACGCCGGCCGCGGCATGGGCGGCCCGCACACCGGCGACGACGGCACCATCGCGCCCTATGGCGCAGGCGCCTCGATCGTGTTCGCGCCCGACATCGTCGTCCCGACGCTGAAGGCGTTGCACGACCGGTACGGCGAGCACCTCATCGGCCGTTACGGCTTCTACGACGCCTTCAACCTCAGCTTCACGTTCGAGGACGTGCCGCTGCTGCACGGCCGCGTCATTCCCGGCTTCGGCTGGGTGGCGTCGGACTACCTCGGCATCGACCAGGGGCCGTTCTTCGCGATGCTGGGCAACCATCGGGGCGAACTGATCTGGCGCACGATGCGAAAGCACCCGGCGCTGCGCCTGGGGCTGCTGCGCGCTGGCTTCCGGGGAGGCTGGCTGGGATGACCCTGCGAAGGCGCAGCTGGCTCGCGGCCGCAGGCAGCCTGGCGCTGCCCGGGTGCGCGCGCCGCGACGACGGCACCCTGCGCTTCTGGGCCATGGGGCGCGAGGGCGAGGTCGCAGTGCAGCTGCTCGACGGCTTCGAGCGCGAGCACCCAGGCCTGCGGTTGCGCGTCGAGCAACTGCCGTGGAGCGCCGCGCACGAAAAGCTGCTCACCGCCTTCGCCGGCGACGCCACGCCGGACGTGGCTCAGATGGGCAACACCTGGCTGCCCGAGATGGCGGCGCTCGATGCGCTCGAGCCGCTGGCGCCGTGGATGGCGCAGACGCCCGCGATCTCCGCGGCCGACCACTTCGAAGGCATCTGGCAGACCAACACCATCGATGGCGTGCAACTGGGGCTGCCGTGGTACGTCGACACGCGCCTGCTCTTCTACCGCCGCGACCTGCTGCAGCGTGCCGGCATCGCCACCCTGCCCACCAACTGGGGCGCCTGGGCCGACGCGATGCGGCGCCTGCACGCCGGCCCGGTGCCCGCGCCCATCCTGCTGCCGACCAACGAATTCGAGCCGCTGCTGGCGCTGGCCTTGCAGCAGGAAGGCACGCTGCTTCGCGACGGCGGCCGGCGGGGCAACTTCTCGGGCGAAGGCTTCCGGCGGGCGCTGGGCTTCTACCTGTCGCTCTTCGAACGCGGCTATGCGCCGGGCGTCAGCAACAACGAGGTGGCCAGCGTCTGGCAGGAATTCGGCCGCGGCAGCTTCGCGTTCTACATCTCCGGGCCCTGGAACATCGGCGAGTTCAAGCGACGGCTGCCGGCCTCGGTGCAAGGCCGCTGGGGCACGGCGCCGCTGCCCGGGCCGCACGGGCCGGGCGCCTCCACCGCGGGCGGCTCGAGCCTGGTGATGTTCCGCCGCTCCCGCATGAAGCCGCTGGCCTGGCAGCTGATCGAATACCTGTCGCGCCCCGCCGTGCAGCACCGCTTCTACCGCCTCACCGGCAACCTGCCGCCGCGCCGCAGCACCTGGGCGCTGCACGATGCCGACGGCCCGGCGCTGGCCGACGACCCCTATGCACGCGCCTTCGCCCAGCAGCTGGAGCGTGTGCGCCCGGCGCCGGCCGTGCCTGAGTGGGAGCGCATCGCGCAGGAGATGCAGTTCGCCGCCGAACGCGCGATCCACCGCCGCAGCAGCATCGACATCGTCGTCGCCGAGTTGGACGAACGTGTCGACCGCATCCTCGAGAAGCGGCGCTGGATGCTCGATCGCCAGGCCACGGCGGCCTCCGGAGCCCGGCCGTGAAGCGGTTCGTCGACCATCGCGACTGGGTGGGCTGGAGCTTCGCCGCGCCGGCGCTCATCGTCATCGGGCTCTTCTTCGGCGTGCCGGTCGCTGCCGGGCTCGCGCTCAGCCTCACCGACTTCGACATCTACGCGCTCGCCGACCTGCGCAACCTGCGCTTCGTGGGCGCCGACCAGTACCTGCACCTGCTGCAGCTCCCGCTCTTCTGGAAGGCGCTGGGCAACACCGCCTACTTCGTCGCCGTGGGCGTGCCGCTGTCGATCGGCGTGTCGCTCGGTGCCGCGGTGCTGCTGCAGTCGAAGGTGGCCGTGTTCCGGCCGCTGGTGCGCACCGCGCTCTTCGCACCGGTGGTCACCACGCTGGTGGCGGTGGCGGTGATCTGGCGCCACCTCTTCCATGTGAAGTACGGCCTGGTCAACCAGGGCCTGCTGGCGCTGGGCCTGAACCCGGTCGACTGGCTGGGCGACCCGGCGTGGGCCATGCCCACCATCATCCTCTTCGCGGTGTGGAAGAACTTCGGCGCCAACATGATCATCTTCATGGCCGCGCTGCAGGCCGTGCCGCAGGACATCTACGAAGCCGCCGAGATCGACGGCGCCGGCCCCTGGGCGCAGTTCCGCCACATCACGCTGCCGTCGATCGCGCCCACGCTGGGCCTGGTGAGCATCCTCACCACGGCCGGCTACTTCCAGCTCTTTGCCGAGCCCTACGTGATGACACAGGGCGGCCCGCTGCAAAGCACCGTCAGCGTGCTCTACCTGATGTACGACGAAGGCTTCAAGTGGTGGAACCTGGGCGCCGCCTCGGCGGTGGCCTTCGTGCTGTTCGCGCTGATCGTGCTCATCACCCGCGGCGTGCCGGCCCTGGCCGCACGCTGGCAGCAGCGGGGTGCGCGATGAACGCAGCCATCGTCCGCCGGCCGCTGGCCACGCTCGCCGTCAATGCTGCGCTGGCGCTGATGGCGCTGGTGGCCATCGCGCCGCTGCTGTGGATGGTGGCCGTGTCGCTGATGGCCACGGGTGCCTCCAGCACGCTGCCGCCGCCGCTCTGGCCCGAGGCGCCCACGCTCGAGCACTACCGCCAGTTGCTGGCCGACGGCCACATGGCGCGTGCCTTCGTCAACAGCCTGGGCCTGTCGGTGGCCAGCACGGTGCTCTCCACGGTCTTCAACACGCTGGCGGGTTATGCCTTCGCCAAGCTGCATTTCGCGGGCCGCGACCGCGCCTTCGCGCTGCTGATCGCGGCGCTGGTGATCCCCGGGCAGGTGGCGATGCTGCCGCTCTTCCTGATGCTGAAGGGCATGGGCCTGGTGAACACCTACGCGGGCGTCCTGATCCCCGGGCTGGCGGGCATCTTCGGCATCTTCCTGGTGCGGCAGTACGCGCGCAACGTGCCCGACGCGCTGATCGAGGCGGCCCGCATGGACGGCGCTGGCGAGTGGACGATCTTCCTGTACATCGTGCTGCCGCTACTGAAGCCGGTGCTGGTCACGCTGGCAGTGTTCGGCTTCCTCGGCAGCTGGAACGATTTCATGTGGCCGCTGATCGTGCTGACCGACGGCGACCTGCACACGATGCCGGTGGCGCTGGCCTCGCTGGCGCGCGAGCACGTGCAGGACAGTGAACTGATGATGGCCGGCGCGGTGGTGACCGTGCTGCCGGTGCTGCTGCTGTTCATCGCGCTGCAGCGCTACTACCTGCAGGGGCTGACGATGGGGAGCGTGAAGGAATGAGGGCCGCCTGCATCGCAGCCGCCATGGGGGCAGGCATCGCGCTCGTGGTGGCGGCCGCAGCCCAGGCGGCGCCCGCCGTCGACGGCTGGACCGCGTCCGCCTCCGACCAGGTGCGCGCCTCAGTGCGTGCAGGCCCCAAGGGCAGCGCCTGCCTGCACTACGACTTCGCGGGCGTGTCGGGCTACGCGGTGATGCGGCGCGCCTGGCCGCAGCAGTGGCCGCAGGACGCGTCGCGCACGTTCGAGATCCGCGCCCACGTGCACGGCACCGGCGGCCGTAACGACCTGCAGTTCAAGCTCGCCGATGCCAGCGGCGACAACGTCTGGTGGGTCAACCGGCCCGACACGCAGCCGCCCGCCGCACCGAAGGCGATGGTCATCAAGCCGCGGCACATCGAGTTCGCGTGGGGCACCCGCACCGACCGCCGCCTGCTCGACACCGCCGAGGCCGAATGGGTGGTGTCCGCCGGCCGTGACGGTGGTCGTGGCACGCTGTGCGTGGCCGGCTTCTCCCGCGTCGACCTGCCGGCCCCCGGGCCCGCGCCGCAGCCGGTGGTGCAGCAGGGCGACGGCCGGCTGCAGATCGACTTCGGCCAGCCGCGCGAATTCAACGGCCTGGCCTTGCAGTGGCCCGCGGCGCCGGGCGACTACCGCGTGGAAGCCAGCGCCGACGGGCTGCGCTGGCAGACGCTGCGCGAGCTCAAGGGCAGCGGCACCGGCCTGCACACGCTGTGGCTGCCGGAAAGCGAAACACGCCACCTGCGCCTGCGCTGGCCGCCGGGCATCGGTGCGCCCACCTGGTCGCTGCGCAATGCGCAGGCCTGGCCCAACCGCAATGCGCTGCTGGCCGAACAGGCGCGCGCCCTGCTCCGCGGCGACCTGCCGCGCGCTTTCCACGGCGAGCAGAACTACTGGGCGCTGGTGGGCGTGGATGGCGGCGGCGAACGCTCGGGCCTCGTCAGCGAAGACGGCGCGATCGAGGTCGGCCGCGGCGGCTACAGCATCGAGCCCACCGTGCTGCTCGACGACGGCACGCGGCTCGATGCGTCGAACGTCGAGATCCACCACCACCTGCCGCAAGGCCACCTGCCGATGCCGGCGCTGCAATGGCGGCACCCGGCGCTGCGCCTCGACATCGAGACCGCGGCCGACGGCACGGCCCGCCAGCCCACGCTGCTGGCGCGCTACCGGCTGCACAACCCCGGCCCGGCCGAACGCACGGTGCAGCTCTGGCTCGCGCTGCGGCCGTGGCAGGTGAACCCGCCGCAGCAGTTCCTCACCACACCGGGTGGCGAAAGCCGGGTCGCATCGCTCGCCTGGCGCGCCGGCCGGTTGTGGGTGAACGGTGCCGCCGGCCCCGCGCCCACGCAGGCGCCGCAGGCCGTGCAGGCGGCCCCGTTCGACCAGGGCCTGTCGCTGCAGGCACTGGGCGCTGCCGCAGCGCTGCGGAGCACCTTGACGGACCCCGAAGGCCTGGCCAGCGCGCTGATGCGCTTCGACGTCACGCTGCCGGCCGGCGCCACGCGCACCGTGGGCTGGACGGCACCGCTGGGCGCTGCGACGAACGCTCGGCCCATCGCCTCGATGCGCGACCTCGACGCCCGCTTCGACGCCGCGGCCGCCCGCTGGCACGAGCGCCTGAACCGCGTGCGCCTGGCGCTGCCGCCCGATGCGCAGCCGCTGGCCGACACGCTGCGCACGTCGCTGGCGCACATGCTGATGTCGCGCGACGGCCCGCGGCTGCAGCCCGGCACGCGCTCGTACGCACGCAGCTGGGTGCGCGACGGCGCGATGATGGTCGCCGCGCTGCTGCGCATGGGCGAGCGCGACGCCGCCCAAGCCTTCGTCGACTGGTACGCCGGCCATGTGTTCGCGTCGGGCAAGGTGCCCTGCTGCGTCGACCGCCGCGGCGCCGACCCGGTGGTGGAGAACGACAGCCACGGCCAGTACCTCTACGCGGTGGCCGAGCTGTGGCGCCACACGCACGACCACGCGCTGCTGCAGCGCCACTGGCCCACCGTGCGGCGCGTGACCGGCTGGATCGAGCAGCAGCGCCAGCAGACACGCGGCGCCGGGTTCCGCACGCCGGAGCGCGCCCACCTCTTCGGCCTGATGCCGCCGTCGATCAGCCACGAGGGCTACGCCGACAAGGCCGCCTATTCGTACTGGGACGACTTCTGGACGCTGCGCGGCCTGAAGGACGCGGTGCTCATCGCCCGGGCACTGGGTGAGACGGGCCGTGCGGCCGCCTGGGCCCGCGGGCGCGACGAGTTCGAGCACGAGCTCGCCGCCTCGCTGCAGGCCAGCGCCCGCCGCTACGGCGTGCCCTACGCGGTGGGCGCGGCCGACCGTGGCGACTTCGATGCCACCTCCACCACGATGGCGCTGAACCCCGCGCAGGCGCAGGCCGCGCTGCCGGCCGGCCTGCTCGAAGCCACGTTCGAGCAGTACTGGCAGCAGGCCGACGACCGCGCGCAAGGCCGCACGCCGTGGAAGGACTACACCCCCTACGAATGGCGCACCGTCGGTGCGCTGCTGCGCCTGGGCCAGGCCGAACGCGCGCATGCGATGACACGCTTCTTCATGGCAGACCGCCGCCCCGCCGGCTGGAACCAGTGGGCCGAGGTCGTGCTGCCGGCCTACCGCGAGCCCCGCTTCCTGGGCGACATGCCACACGCATGGGTGTCGTCGGATCACATCCGCTCGGTGCTGGACATGCTGGCCTTCGAGCGCGAGCCCGACGACACGCTCGTCATCGGCGCCGGCTGGGCGGCCGGCTGGCTGCGCCATCCCGGCGGCGTGGCGGTCAGCGGCCTGTCCACCGCGCACGGTGATCTCACCTACCGGCTGGCACCCACCGCAGCCGGCTGGACGTTCGACCTCTCGCCGCTGGCCCGGCCGCCCACGGGCGGCGTGCGCCTCGTGTGGCCCGGTACCGGTCCGCTGCCGCAAGCCGATGCCGGCGAGACGGCACTGCGCTGGGCGGGCCGCGAACTGCGGCTGCCCGACGGCACGCGGCGGCTCACCCTGACCAATACCGGCGCGCGCCCCGAGGCGCCGGCACCTGCCCTGACCCGATGAACCAGACCCTGCCCCCGCCAGCCCGCGCGCTGGCCAACGACGCCGGCCTGGCCCTGCGCCTGACGCCGGAAGGCGCGCTGCGCGAGGCCCATTGCCGCGGCGTGATGCTGAACCTGTTTCCCGCGACGGCCATGGAGGCCGGCCCCGGCGGCCTCTGGCTGCGCCGCCACGCCGCCGATGGCGGCGTGCAGGCCATGCCGCTCACGGGCCCGGATTCGCCGCTGGCGCCGGCCGGCGACGGCCCGCGCCATGCGGAATGGGCCGGCATGTGGCAGGGGCTGCAGGTCCGCCTGCGGCTCCAGCTGCATGCAGTGGACGCAGCCTGGTGTTGGCACGTCGGGCTGGCTGCGACGGCCGATGCAGCTGACGCAGCCGAGGTCGACCTCGTGCTGCTGCAGGACGTGGGCCTGGCCGATGAAGGCGCGATCCGCACCAACGAGTACTACGTCAGCCACTACATCGACCTGGCGGCGCTGCAGCACCCGCGGCGCGGCGCGGTGCTGGCCGCCCGGCAGAACCAGCCGGTGCAAGGCCGCCACCCCTGGCTGGCGGCTGCTTCGCTGCGGCGGGCCGTTTCGTACGCAACCGATGCGCTGCAGGTCTTCGGAGCGGGCTGGCGTGCCAGCGGTGTTGCACCGGCCGGCGTGCGCGACGGGCTGCCCGGCACGGTCAAGCAGCATGAACACGCGCTGATCGCGCTGCAGGACGAGCGGCTGACGATCGCGCCCGGGCACACGGCCTCCGCCGGGTTCGTCCTGCTGCATGCGGCCGATCATCCGGCGGCCACGTCGGCAGCCGATCTCGGCCGGCTCGACCCGCTGCTGGCATGGGCCGAGCGGGTGTCGTCATCGACCGCGGCGTCGATGGCTGTCTCGAGCACCGCACCGGAGGCAACGAGCGCAGCCACTCCTGCCGCGCCGGCATCGGGCGACCGCAGCCTGTTCGCGTCGGCGCCCTGGCTGGCGGCACGTGACCTCACCGCTGATGAGATCACCGCGCACTTCGGGCCCGTGCTGCGGCACGCCGAGCACGACGTCGCCCGCCGCCTGCTGTCCTTCCACTGCGGCGAAGCCACGCACGTGGTGCTGCGTGCCAAGGAACTGGCCGTGCAGCGCCCGCACGGCCACCTGCTGCGCGCCGGCGTGCACCAGGTCCCCGACGAACGGGCGCTGACCTCCACCGTGTGGATGAGCGGCGTCTTCCACTCGATGCTCACGCAGGGCCACGCCAGCATCAACCGCATGCTGTCGGCGGTGCGCAGCAGCTGGGGCCTGTACCGCTCGCAGGGGCTGCGGGTGTTCGTCGAGCTGGGCGGCGCGTGGCAGCAGCTTGGCGTGCCGTCGGCATTCGCGATCCAGGCGCGCCGCTGCCGCTGGTTCTACCGGCACGCCGCGGGCCTGCTGGAGGTCGAAAGCACGGCCGGCGACGCGCCCGCGGCCGTGCACCTGTCGCTCCACGTGCGCGAAGGCGAACCGCTGCGCTGGCTGGTGACGCATCACATCGCACTCGACGGGCAGGACGGTCAAACCGATGCTCCGGCGGCCTGGACGCACGAGTGCGGCGTCGTCCGCGTGGCCGTGCCGGCCGGCAGCGCACTGGCCGAGCGCCTGCCCGGCGGCAGCTTCTCGATCACCGCGGCGCAACCCGGTGCACTGCTGCGGGTCGGCGGTGATGAAGCCCTGTTCGCCGACGGCCGACGCCGCGGCCTGCCTTGGTTGTGCGTGCAGACGCGGCCCTGCAGCGAGCTGTCACTGCGCCTGTCGGCCGACCTGCTCGCTGCCGCCCCGCCGGCGCAGCACCCGGCGTGGCTCCGACCGCGATGGACCGCCCCGGCCGGCAGCCCGCTGGCGGGCGATTCGGCCGCGCTGGCCGACATCGTCCCCTGGTACGAGCACAACGCGCTGGTGCACTACCTGTCACCGCGCGGGCTGGAGCAATACACCGGCGGCGGCTGGGGCGTGCGCGACGTCTGCCAGGGGCCGCTGGAAATGCTGCTGGCCCTCAACCGGCCGGCACCGGTGCGGCAGCTGCTGTGCACGGTGTTCGGCGCGCAGAACACCGACGGCGACTGGCCGCAGTGGTTCATGTTTTTCGAGCGCGACCGGGCCATCCGCGCCGGCGACTCGCACGGCGACATCGTGTTCTGGCCACTGCTGGCGCTGGCGCGCTACCTGCTGTCCACCGACGACGCCTCGCTGCTCGACGAGCCGCTGCCCTACCGCCGCGCCGACGGCACGCCGGACGGTGAAGGCACGCTGTGGCAGCACGTGGAGCGCGCACTCGCCGTGATCCATGCGCGGCGCATTCCCGGCACCGCACTGGCCGCCTACGGCCATGGCGACTGGAACGATTCGCTGCAGCCCGCCGACCCGCGCCTGCGCGAGCACCTGTGCAGCGCCTGGACGGTGACGCTGCATTACCAGTCGATCTCGACGCTGGCCGAGGCGCTGGAACGGTTGGAGCTGCACGCCGACGCGGCGCACCTGCGTGAGGCGCTGCCGGCGATCGAACGCGACTTCCACCGGCTGCTGGTGCAGGACGGCATCGTGGCTGGCTATGCGCTCTTCGAGCCCACTCAGCCATCGCCCGAGCTGCTGCTGCACCCCCAGGACCAGCGCACCGGCGTGCACTACAGCCTGCTGCCGATGATGCATGCCGTGCTGGCCGGGCTGCTGTCGCCGTCGATGGCGCATGCGCAACTCGCGGCCATCCACCGGCACCTCATGGCGCCCGACGGCGCCCGGCTCTTCGACCGCCCGCTGCCGTACCGCGGCGGCCCGGCGCAGCTCTTCCAGCGCGCGGAAACCAGCGCCTTCTTCGGCCGCGAAATCGGCGTGATGTACATGCACGCGCACCTGCGGTATGCCGAGACGTTGGCCTGCCTGGGTCTGGCGGACGCCTTCTTCGCGGCGCTGAACCTGGCGCACCCGATCGGGCTCGCGCAGCGGGTGCCTTCGGCCAGCCTGCGGCAGGCCAACTGCTACTACTCCAGCTCCGACGCCGCGTTCGGCGACCGCTACCGGGCCGCGGCCGGCTACGACCGCATCGCGGACGGCCGTGTCGCGCTGGACGGCGGCTGGCGCGTGTACTCCAGCGGGCCGGGCATCGCGCTGGGCCTGGTGGTGGGGCACTTCCTCGGGGTGCGGCACGAGGCCAGGCACGTGCTGCTCGACCCGGTGATGCCACCGGCGCTGGACGGGCTGGAGGCCGAGGTGGAGGTGGCAGGCCGCCCTGCACGCATCCGCTACCGCGTCGGGCCACAGGGTTGCGGCGTGCGGGCAGTGGGCGTGAACGTGCAAGGGCAGATGCAGGTGCAGCGGTTCACGCGCGCCCCGCACCCCTATCGCACCGGCGCGGCGGTGCTGGCGCTCGACACGCTGCGCGGCCTGGCGGCGGCCGCGGGCGGGCGGCTCGAACTGGAGATCACGCTGGGCTGAGCCCGCGGTGGGCCGCCCGGGCCGCGCCGCACCGTCGCAGCGACGAGCCAGGGGATCGCCCCTCAACGCATCAGCGGGCCGCTGATGCCTGGCACGAACGCCTCGAACACCCGCAGTGGCACGCCGCCGCGGGTGAAGACCGAACTGCGGGCCGCCACCACGTTGGCGGGCCAGGGTTGGCCGGCGGCGGCCCGCCAGGCCTCGTCGGCGCGGTGGTGCCACACGCTGCCACGGCCATGCCAATGCGCTGCCAACGGCGTGCGGCTCACGCGCGGGTCGACGAACAGCAGCGCGGCCAGCGGGCGCTGGCCCAGCCCGGCCAGGGCCTTCCACGGCCCCTGGAGCGACGACGCCGGTGCCACGCTGCGTGCCCACACCACCGGTGCGTCGCCCACGCGCAGCACCACCTCGCGCACGAGGCAGCGCGTGCCGGGCGCCACGCCCAGATCGGCCGCCTCGCCGGGCAGCAGCGGCTGCACGGCCTGCACGAGCCGCTGCACGCGCACCTCGCCGCCCCACGCAAAAAGCCGCTGCGTCAGCGAGCCGGGGGCCCGCTGCCAGCGGCGTGCGGCCTCGCGGACCGCCCGCGTCACTTGGCGGTCGGCATCGCGAACTCGGCGCCCTTGGGCGTGCTCGCGGGCCAGCGCTGCATGATCGACTTCTGCTTGGTATAGAAGCGCACGCCCTCTTCGCCATAGGCATGCACGTCGCCAAACAAGCTGCGCTTCCAGCCACCAAAGCCGTGCCAGGCCATCGGCACCGGGATCGGCACGTTGATGCCGACCATGCCGACCTGGATGCGTCGCGCGAACTCGCGGGCAACGTTGCCGTCGCGGGTGTAGCAGGCGACGCCGTTGCCGAACTCGTGGTCGTTGACGAGCTGCACCGCCTCGGCGAAGTCCTTCGCGCGCACGCAGGCCAGCACCGGGCCGAAGATCTCTTCCTTGTAGATGCGCATCTGCGGCGTCACGTGGTCGAACAGCGTGCCGCCGGTGAAGAAGCCCTGCTCGTGGCCCGGCACCTTGAAGCCCCGCCCGTCGACCACGAGTCTTGCGCCCTCTTCCACGCCCAGCGCGATGTAGCCCTCGATGCGTTCCAGCGCCTGCTTCGTGACAATGGGGCCCATCTCGGCATCGAGCTCCATGCCGTTCCTGATCTTGAGCGCCCGGGCA
The DNA here is from genome assembly GCF_036621135.1 of Aquincola agrisoli. Lineage (NCBI taxonomy): Bacteria > Pseudomonadati > Pseudomonadota > Betaproteobacteria > Burkholderiales > Sphaerotilaceae > Aquincola > Aquincola agrisoli. The sequence goes on along the minus strand of NZ_JAZIBG010000020.1, from coordinate 303,294 downwards.
CGCTCGGCCAGCAGCGGCACGATCTGGTCGGCCACGTCGCCCACCAGCACCGCCACGCTGATCGCCATGCAGCGCTCGCCGGCGGAGCCGTAGGCCGCGCCGATCAGCGCATCGACGGTCTGCTCGATGTCGGCGTCGGGCATCACCACCATGTGGTTCTTGGCGCCGCCGAGCGCCTGCACGCGCTTGCCGTGGTGCGCGCCGGTCTCGTAGATGTACTGGGCGATGGGCGTGGAGCCGACGAAACTCAGCGCCTTCACGTCGGGGTGCGACAGCAGCGCGTCGACCACCGTCTTGTCGCCCTGCACGACGTTGAACACGCCGTCGGGCAGGCCGGCCTGCCTCAGCAGTTCGGCCATGAAGAGGCTGGGCGACGGGTCGCGCTCGCTGGGCTTCAGCACGAAGGTGTTGCCGCAGGCCAGCGCCACCGGGAACATCCACGCCGGCACCATGCACGGGAAGTTGAACGGCGTGATGCCGGCCACCACGCCCAGCGGCTGGCGCAGCGTCCAGTTGTCGATGCCGGTCGAGACCTGGTCGGTGAAGCCGCCCTTCAGCAGCTGCGGGATGCCGCAGGCGAACTCGACGATCTCGATGCCGCGTGTCACTTCGCCCTGGGCGTCGGTGAACACCTTGCCGTGTTCGGCGGTGATCATCGCGGCCAGGGTGTCGCGGTGCTGGTTCATCAGCGCGAGGAACGTGTTGAGCACCCGGGCGCGCCGGATCGGCGGGGTGTCGGCCCAGGCGGGGAAGGCAGCGGCGGCCGCGGCGACGGCGGCGTCCACGTCGGCCACGCTGCCCAGCAGCACCTGGCGTGCCACGGCACCCGTGGCCGGGTTGTAGACCGCCTGGCTGCGGCCGCCGGAACCGGCAACGGGCTGCCCGCCGATCCAGTGGCCGACGTCGGTGGTGCGGGTGAAGGCTTCGGGTGCGCCCATGGCTGGTCTCCGGTGTGTGAGCTTCGGGGGAAGGCCGCCAGTCTAGGAGCGGCAGGGCCCGGCGCAAAGCCACGGCAGGTGGACGCATTGTTCACGGAGCTGAACAATGCAAGGCATGGATCCCTCCACGCAGCCCGACCGCCGCATCGAAGCCCTGTGGTCCCATGTGCACTGGCTCGGCACGCTCGCGGAGGCCGGCAGCTACACCGCCGCGGCACAGCGGCTGGCGGTCAGCAAGGCAGCGGTCAGCCAGCGCATCACCGAGCTGGAGCGGGCCGCCGGCGTGCCGCTGGTGCAGCGCACGACGCGCAGCGTGCGCCTGACGCCAGCCGGCCAGCAGCTGGTGGACCACACGCGCGCCGCCTTCGAGCAGATCGAGCGCAGCTTCGCGGGCGTGCGCGACCTGGCGGCCACGCCGCGGGGGGTGCTGCGCATCACCGCGCCGGTGGCGCTGGGCCGGCAACACGTGGCGCCGGCACTGGAGGGCTTCTACCGGGCTTTCCCCGACGTGCGCGTGGACCTGGAACTGTCGGACCGGCTCGTGCCGCTGGCACGCGAAGGCTTCGACCTGGCGGTGCGCCACACCAGCGTGCCGCCCGACAGCCACGTCGCCTGGCGGCTGTGCCCTTCGCGCACGCTGCTCGTCGCCAGCGCGGGCTACCTGCGCAAGCGGGGCACGCCCCAGCATCCGGCGGCGCTGTCCAGCCACGACTGCCTCGCCTACCTGCGCAGCGGGCCGGCGCTGTGGCAGTTCGAGCGCTCGTCACCGGACGAGCCCGATACCGCGCCCGGCGCGGAGCCCGAGCGTGTCAGCGTGGCGGTTCAGGGGCCGCTGCGCGCCAACAACTCCGAGTTGCTGCGTGATGCGGCGCTGTCGGGCCTGGGCATTGCGCTGGTGCCCGACTTCAGCGCGACGTCGGCCTTGCGCGCCGGAAAGTTGCGCGAGGTGCTGCCGGGCTGGCGTCCGGTCGGCTTCTTCGGTGATGCGATCTATGCGATCCGCCCGTGGAGCCCACAAACGCCCCGCGCCGTACGTGAAGTGGTGGCCTACCTGCGGCAAGCCCTGGCCGACGGGTTCGATCCGGCCGCCCCGTCCTGACGCAAAAAAGCCTCGGCGATGCGAGGCTTCACGTTCAGGCGGACCGGGGGTGTTTGGAGGCGCGATCCGGAGTCGAACCGGACTAGACGGATTTGCAATCCGTTGCATAACCGCTTTGCTATCGCGCCGCACTGCCCAACGATAGGGTCAGGACATGAAAAAGGGAAGCGGTCGCCTCCCTTTCTCGAAACTCTGGAGCGGGAAACGAGGCTCGAACTCGCGACCTCAACCTTGGCAAGGTTGCGCTCTACCAACTGAGCTATTCCCGCGGGGTGCCGACACGGACCGACATCGAACCGCATCAACTTCATCTGGAGCGGGAAACGAGGCTCGAACTCGCGACCTCAACCTTGGCAAGGTTGCGCTCTACCAACTGAGCTATTCCCGCTTGGATTCCGATTTCGCACTTCGGCATTGCTGCTTCAGTGCCGCTGACTTGGTGAATCAGCGAGCCTCGCAGTCTACTCGGCACGCTGAATCCACGCAAGCCATTTCCTGAGCAAGCCGCTCAGTGTTTGATGGCCTCCGACGTCGAACCCGCATCGGCCGGCGCAGCGGCAGCCGCCGGCTTCGTTTCCTGGACCGGCTCTTCCTCAGGCAACGGCTGCGGCACGGTCTCGAGTGCCACTTCGAGGACGCGGTCGATCCACTTGACCGGCACGATCTCGAGATTGTTCTTCACGTTCTCGGGGATCTCCTGCAGGTCCTTGACGTTCTCTTCCGGAATGATGACCGTCTTGATGCCGCCGCGGTGGGCCGCCAGCAGCTTCTCCTTCAAGCCGCCGATCGCCGTGACCTCGCCGCGCAAGGTGATCTCGCCGGTCATCGCGACGTCCGCCTTGACCGGGATGCCGGTCAGGGCCGACACGAACGCCGTCGTCATCGCGATGCCCGCGCTGGGGCCGTCCTTGGGCGTCGCGCCGTCGGGCACGTGGATGTGCACATCGCGCTTCTCGAAGAGCTCGTCCTTGATGCCCAGGCGCCGCGACCGAGAACGCACCACCGAGCGCGCCGCTTCCACCGACTCCTTCATGACGTCGCCGAGCGAGCCGGTTCGGATGATGTTGCCTTTGCCCGGCATCACGGCGGACTCGATCGTCAGCAAGTCGCCACCGACCTCGGTCCATGCCAGGCCGGACACCTGGCCCACCTGGTTCTTCTTCTCGGCACGGCCGTAGTCGTACTTGCGCACGCCCAGGAACTCGTGCAGGTTCTCGTCGGTGATGACGACCTGCCCTTCGTACTTCTTGAGCTGGATGCCCTTGACGACCTTGCGGCAGATCTTCGAGATCTCGCGTTCCAGCGAGCGCACGCCGGCTTCCCGCGTGTAGTAGCGGATGATGCCCCGCAGCGCGCTCTCGGTCACGTCCATCTCGTCGTCGCGCACGCCATTGTTCTTGGCCTGCTTGGGCAGCAGGTAGCGCTGGGCGATGTTGAGCTTCTCGTCCTCGGTGTAACCCGACAAGCGGATCACTTCCATCCGGTCCAGCAGGGCCGGCGGGATGTTCATCGAGTTCGAGGTCGCCACGAACATCACGTCCGACAGGTCGAAGTCGACCTCGACGTAGTGGTCGCTGAAGGTGTGGTTCTGCTCGGGGTCGAGCACTTCCAGCAGCGCCGAGGACGGATCGCCGCGGAAGTCCATGCCCAGCTTGTCGATCTCGTCGAGAAGGAACAGCGGGTTGCGCGTGCCGACCTTGCTCAGGCTCTGCAGCACCTTGCCCGGCATCGAGCCGATGTAGGTGCGGCGGTGGCCACGGATCTCGGCCTCGTCGCGCATACCGCCCAGCGCCATGCGCACGAACTTGCGGCCCGTGGCGCGGGCCACGCTCTGGCCCAGCGAGGTCTTGCCGACGCCCGGGGGCCCGACCAGGCACAGGATCGGTGCCTTGACCTTGTCGACGCGCTGCTGCACCGCGAGGTATTCGAGGATGCGATCCTTGACCTTGTCGAGGCCGTAGTGGTCCTCGTTCAGCACTTCTTCGGCATTGGCGAGGTCGTGCTTGATCTTGGTCTTCTTCGCCCAGGGGAGCGCGACCAGCGTGTCGATGTAGTTGCGCACGACCGTGGCTTCGGCCGACATCGGCGACATCAGCTTGAGCTTCTTCAGCTCGTTCTCGGCCTTCTTGCGCGCTTCCTTGGTCATCTTGGCCGCGGCGATCTTCTTCTCGAGCTCCTCGAGATCCGCGCCCTCTTCGCCGTCGCCCAGTTCCTTCTGGATGGCCTTGACCTGCTCGTTCAGGTAGTACTCGCGCTGGCTCTTCTCCATCTGCCGCTTCACGCGGCCACGGATGCGCTTTTCGACCTGCAGGATGTCGACTTCGTGCTCGAGCAGTTCGAGCAGCTTTTCAAGGCGCTTGTCGACCTCGAACAGGTCGAGCACCGATTGCTTGGCCTCGAGCTTCAGCGGCAGGTGCGCCGCGATGGTGTCGGCCAGGCGGCCCGCATCGTCGATGCCGGCGATGGACGTCAGGATCTCGGGCGGGATCTTCTTGTTGAGCTTGACGTACTGGTCGAACTGCTGGGTGACCGCACGGCGCAGCGCCTCGATCTCCGGCTTGGTGTCGACCGCCGGCGGAATCGGGGAGACCTCAGAGACGAAGTGCTCGCCGTTCTCGGTGATGGACAGCGTGTTGGCGCGTTGCGTTCCCTCGACGAGCACCTTCACGGTGCCGTCGGGCAGCTTCAGCATCTGCAGGATGCTCGAGACGCAGCCGACGTCGAACATGTCGTCGGCCTTGGGCTCGTCCTTGCCGGCGGCCTTCTGCGCCACCAGCATGATCTGGCGGCCGGCTTCCATTGCGGCTTCCAGCGCCTTGATCGATTTCGGGCGTCCCACGAACAGCGGGATCACCATGTGCGGGAACACCACCACGTCGCGCAACGGCAGCAGCGGCAGCGTGATCGGGTCCGCGGGCAGAACGGGATGTCCGGACATTTAGAAACCTCTCTTTCTCAAGCCGATCTGGGGCTCGAGCGATGGATTGCAAGGCGGCCGGGCTGCCGGCCGCATGAGAAGCTTCCAGGGAGGCCGCAGCCGCCGCCGGCGCGTGCAGCAGGCAGCTCAGGCACTCGCCTTGGCCTCGTGGTAGACCAGCAGGGGCTTCGAGCCCTCTTCGATGTTGTGCTCGTCGACCACCACCTTGGCCACGCCGTCGAGGTTGGGGAGGTCGAACATCGTGTCGATCAGCGCATGCTCCATGATCGAGCGCAGGCCCCGGGCACCCGTCTTGCGCGCAAGGGCCTTGCGCGAAATGGCCTGCAGCGCGGAGGTGCGGATCTCCAGCTCCACGCCGTCCATCCCGAACAGGCGCTGGTACTGCTTGAGCAGGGCGTTCTTCGGCTCGGTCAGGATCTGCACCAGGGCTTCTTCCGTCAGCTCGCCAAGTGTGGCCACCACGGGCAGGCGCCCGACCAGCTCGGGAATCAAGCCGAACTTGATCAGGTCTTCCGGTTCCGTCGCACGGAACACCTCCGACACCCGCTTCTCGCTCTTGCTGTGCACGGTGGCGCCGAAGCCGATGCCCGACTTCTCGGTGCGGTTCTGGATGACCTTCTCCAGGCCGTCGAATGCACCTCCGCAGATGAACAGGATGTTGGTCGTGTCGATCTGCAGGAAATCCTGATTCGGATGCTTGCGGCCGCCCTGCGGCGGCACGCTGGCCATCGTGCCCTCGACCAGCTTGAGCAGGGCCTGCTGGACCCCCTCGCCCGACACGTCCCGCGTGATCGACGGGTTGTCGGCCTTGCGGCTGATCTTGTCGATCTCGTCGATGTAGACGATGCCGCGCTGCGCGCGCTCGACATCGTAGTTGCAGTTCTGCAGGAGCTTCTGGATGATGTTCTCGACGTCCTCGCCCACGTAGCCGGCTTCGGTGAGCGTGGTGGCGTCGGCGATCACGAAGGGCACGTTGAGCAGCCGTGCGAGCGTCTGCGCCAGCAGCGTCTTGCCCGAGCCGGTCGGGCCGATCAGCAGGATGTTGCTCTTGCTGAGCTCGACCTCATCCTTGCTGTTGCCGGCACCCATGTGCTTCAGGCGCTTGTAGTGGTTGTAGACCGCGACCGACAGCGTGCGCTTGGCCACTTCCTGGCCGATCACGTACTGGTCCAGGCTGGACTTGATTTCTGCCGGGGTCGGCAGGTCCGACTTGGCAGTCTTGGCCGCGGCGCCATCGGCCGGCACTTCATCGCGGATGATGTCGTTGCACAGCTCGATGCACTCGTCGCAGATGAACACCGACGGACCGGCGATGAGCTTCTTCACCTCGTGCTGGCTCTTGCCGCAGAAGGAGCAGTACAGAACCTTTTCGCTCGAAGCGCCTTTTTTCTCGGCCATGGGTATGCAGGGTTCACCGACGCAAGGGTCGATGCAGGGTAATGATAGTCCAAGCCCACCGGGCGCTCAGCGCGGAAACAAAGCCCCCCTCGGGGCCTCATTTCGCGCGGGACCGGGGGCGGACGGCGTGGGCTTACGGGCGCTTGTCGAGCACCTGGTCGATGAGTCCATAGGCCTTGGATTCGTGAGGATCCAGGAAGAAATCGCGCTCCATGTCGGCACGGATCTTCTCGATCGACTGCCCGGTGCGCTCGGCGTAGATCTTGTTGAGCTGCTCGCGCGTCTTGAGGATCTCGCGGGCGTGGATCTCGATGTCGGTGGCCTGGCCCTGCGCACCGCCGGAGGGCTGGTGGATCATCACGCGCGAGTTCGGCAGCGCGAAGCGCTTGCCCTTGGCGCCGGCCATCAGCAGGAACGAACCCATGCTCGCCGCGATGCCCATGCACAGCGTGGAGACGTCGGGCTTGATGAACTGCATGGTGTCGAAGATCGACAGGCCGGCACTGACGCTGCCGCCGGGCGAGTTGATGTACAGGTGGATGTCCTTGTCCGGGTTTTCGCTCTCGAGGAACAGCATCTGCGCCACGACGAGGTTGGCGGTCTGGTCGTTCACCGGACCGACGAGGAAGATCAGCCGCTCGCGCAGCAGGCGGCTGTAGATGTCGTAGGCGCGTTCACCGCGGCCCGACTGTTCGATGACCACGGGCACCATGCCCAGGCCGGTGGTTTCAAGCGCGCTCATGGAGTTGTCCTTGGAAGAATACATAGCGTCGAACATGCGGGTCGATTATGGGCCTGCAAGAGCACGCTCGAAGAATGGAAAAGGCGCCGGCCTCGCGGCGCGGCGCCCCTCGTGCCGACCGATGGAGATCAGGCCGTCATCAGCTCGTCGAACGGCAGCTGCTTGTCGGTGACCTTGGCACGGGCGAGCACGAATTCGGTCACGTTGTTCTCGATCACCACGGCTTCCACCTCGCTCATGCGCTGGCGGTCGCTGAGGTACCAGCGCACCACTTCCGCCGGCTTCTCGTAGCTCTGGCTCATTTCCTCGATGTGGGCCTGGAGTTGGTCCGGCTTGGCCTGCAAACCGTTGGCCCGCACCAGTTCCGCCACCACCAGGCCCAGGCGCACGCGCTTCTCGGCCTGGGGGGTGAACAGTTCGGCCGGGATCGGGGCCTTGTCGGCATCCTTGATGCCGCGCTGCTTCAGGTCGGCGCGCGCCGACTCGACCATGCGATCGGTCTCACTCTTCACCAGCGCCTGCGGAACGTCGAGCTGCGCGACGGACACCAGCGCGTCCATCACCGCGCCTTTGTTGCGGGCCAGCACGCGGAACTTGACCTCGCGCTCGAGGTTCTTCTTGATGTCCGCGCGCAGCGCTTCGACGGTACCGTCCGAGATGCCGAGCGACTTGGCGAAGGCCTCGTCGACTTCCGGCAGCACCTGCGACTCGATCTTCTTCATCGTGACCAGGAAATCGGCTTCCTTGCCTGCGACGTCCTTGCCCTGGTAGTCCTCGGGGAATTGCAGCGGGAAGGTCTTGTTCTCGCCGGTCTTCATGCCGCGCACGGCCTTGTCGAACTGCTCCAGCATCTGGCCTTCGCCGATGATGAACTGGAAGCCTTCGGCCTTGCCGCCGGCGAACGGCTCGCCGTCGATCTTGCCTTCGAAGTCGATCGTCACGCGGTCGCCTTCGTCGGCGCCGGCATCGGCGGGGCGCTGGGCGAAGGTACGGCGCTGCTTGCGCAGGATGTCCAGCGTCTTGTCGATCGCCGCATCGGTGACCTCCGACGACACGCGCTCGACCTCCGCGCTGGCCAGGTCGCCGATCACCACCTCCGGGTACACCTCGAAGGTGGCGTCGAAGGCGATCGCGCCCTCGGGCGCCTCGTCCTTCTGCGTGATGCTGGGCTGGCCGGCCACACGCAGCTTGGCTTCGTTGGCCGCGCTGTTGAAGGCTTCGCCGACCTTGTCGTTCACCACTTCGTACTGCACGGAATAGCCGTAGCGCTGGGTGACGACGCTCATCGGCACCTTGCCCGGACGGAAGCCGTCGGCCTTGACGGTGCGCGCGAGCTTCTTCAGGCGCGACGTGACTTCGCCAGCGATGGCTTCGGCGGGCAGCGTCAGCGTGATGCGGCGTTGCAGTTTGTCGAGGGTTTCAACGGTGACCGTCATGATGTCCGACTCTCTTGTTGAGTACGTTGTGGTGCGCGGGGGGGGACTCGAACCCCCACACCATTGCTGGCGTCAGGACCTAAACCTGGTGCGTCTACCAATTTCGCCACCCGCGCTGAACAATGGAAAGAAGGGGCGGCTTCCGGGCGGAAGCGCCCCCTCGGCGAATCTGTGAACCGCGGATTCTAACCAGGCCGGCGGACGCGGAACCAGGCCGCGTACATCGCAGGCAGCGCCAGCAGCGTGAGCGCCGTCGCAACGATCAGCCCGCCCATGATCGCCACCGCCATCGGGCCCCAGAACACGCTGCGCGACAGCGGAATCATCGCAAGCACGGCCGCCGCGGCCGTCAGCACGATCGGACGGAAGCGCCGCACCGCGGATTCGACGATGGCCGTCCAGGCCGGAACGCCGCGCGTGCGGTCGGACTCGATCTGGTCTATCAGGATCACCGAATTTCGCATGATCATCCCCATCAATGCGATCACCCCCAGCAGGGCCACGAATCCGAACGGCCGGTTCAGCAGCAGCAGCGCGGCCGCGACGCCCGCGATGCCCAGCGGACCGGTCAGCAGCACGAGCATCGCGCGGCTGAAGCTGTGCAGTTGCAGCATGAGCAACGTGAGGATGATGAACAGCATGAGCGGCATCCCGGCGACGATCGACCCCTGCCCCTTGCTGCTCTCCTCCACCGCCCCGGCGATCTCGATGGTGTAGCCCGGCGGCATGCGCTTGCGCAGCTCGTCGAGCTGCGGCCACAGCTCGGCGGTGACGGTCGGGCCCTGCATGCCCTCGGCGACATCGCCCTGCACGGTGATGGCGAACTGCCGCCCTTCGCGCCACATCACGCCCGGCTCCCAATCCATCCGGATGCTCGCGACCTGCATCAACGGGATCACGCGGCCGGTGGAGGTCGGCAGGTAGGCGTTCGCGAGCGCCGTCACGGCGTCGCGTTCGTCGGCAGGCTGGCGCAGCAGGATGTCGATCAAGCGGTCGCCTTCGCGGTATTGGCCGACCGATGTTCCCGACAGCAGCATGCGCGATGCCTGCGCGACGCCCTGGCTCGTGACGCCGAGCGCACGGGCCTTGTCCTGGTCGATCTCCAGGCGCAGCACCTTGACCGACTCGTTCCAGTTGTCGTTCACGCCCCGCATGTTCGGGTTGGCGCGCAGGATCTCGCGCGCCTGATCGGCCCACTGGCGCACCTGCGCGACGTCGCCGCCCATCACGCGGAACTGCACGGGGTAGGCGACGGGCGGCCCGTTGGGCAGCAGCTTGACCCGGCCGCGCACCTCGGGAAACTCCTGCGCCAGCAGCGCGGGCAACTCCTTGCGCAGCCGCTCGCGCGTCGCCAGGTCGGCCGGCAGCACGATGGCCTGCGAGACGTTCGATTGAGGAAAGACCTGGTCCAGCGGCAGGTAGAAGCGCGGCAGCCCGGACCCGATCCACGTGGTGACGCTCTGCACGCCGGCCGCCTTCATCATGCGCGCCTCGAAGCGGCGCGCCACCTCGTCGCTGTGCTGGATGGTCGACCCCTCGGGCAGCCACAGCTCGACCAGGATCTCCGGACGGCTCGAATCGGGGAAGAACTGCTGCTGCACCCGGCCCATGCCCACGATGCCCAGCACGAAGGTCAGCACGGTGACCCCGATCGTGACCCAGCGATGCGCGACACACCAGTCGACCAGGGCTCGAAAGCGCGAGTAGAACGGCGAATCGAAGAGCTCGTGCGCCGCCTCGCCTCCCCCCACCCGGCTGCGTGTGTGAAGCAGCCGCGCGCCGAGAAAGGGGACGAAGTAGACCGACACCAGCCACGAGATCAGCAGCGCCGCCGTGGTCACCGCGAAGATCGCGAACGTGTACTCGCCCGTCACCGACTTCGCGAGCCCGATGGGCAGGAAGCCGGCCGCGGTGATCAGCGTGCCGGTGAGCATCGGCATCGCCGTCACGTCGTACGCGAAGGTGGCGGCGCGCAATTTGTCGTGCCCCTCCTCCAGCTTGCGCACCATCATCTCGACCGCGATGATCGCGTCGTCGACCAGCAGCCCGAGCGCGATGATCAGCGAGCCGAGCGAGATCTTGTGCAGGCCGATGCCCCAGTAGTACATCGTCACGAACGTGATCGCGAGCACCAGCGGGATCGTGATGCCCACCACCAGGCCCGGCCACACGTCCACCCGCAGCGGCCGCGTGTGCAGGCCCAGGCTGATGAAGCTCACCGCCAGCACCACGACGATGGCCTCGATCAGCACGTGCACGAACTCGCCGACCGACCGGGACACGGACTGCGGCTGGTCCTGCACCTGCACGAGCTCGATGCCCACGGGCAGCGCCTGCTGGACCGAAGCGGCCCTCACCTTCAACGCCTTGCCGAGGGCGATGATGTCGCCCCCCTTGGCCATCGAGATGCCCAGCGCGACGACCTGCCGGCCCTGGTGGCGGACCATCACCGACGGCGGATCGGCATAGTCGCGGCGGATCTCGGCGATGTCGCCCAGGCGCAGCGAACTGGCCGCGCCCGTGGCCGGGTTGACCGCCCGGATCGGGAAATGCCGCAGCGCCTCGACGGAACCGAAGGCCCCGCCGATGCGCACCTGCAGGTTGTCCGTCCCGGCGTTCAGCACGCCTGCGCCCTCGACGGCGTTCTGCGCTCCGAGCTGGCTGATGACCTGGCTGAAGTCGAGGCCGAGCTGTGCAAGGCGGCGTTGCGAAATCTCGATGAACAGCTTTTCCGGCTGGACGCCGAACAGTTCCACCTTCGCGACGTCGGGCACCCGGAGCAGCTCCTGCCGCACCTGCTCGGCGTGGACACGCAGTTCCTCGTTGCTGAATCCGTCGGCCGACAGCGCATAGATCGTTCCGTACACGTCGCCGAACTCGTCGTTGAACACCGGCCCCACCACACCCGCCGGCAACGTCGAGCGCATGTCCCCGATCTTCTTGCGCACCTGGTACCAGGTGCCGGTGACCTCCTTTGGCGGGGTGCTCTCCTTGAGCTGGAAGATCGTCAGCGATTCGCCCGGTTTGGTGTAGCTGCGGATCTTGTCGGCGTACGGCACCTGCTGCAGCGCCTTCTCGATCTTGTCGGTGACCTGGTCGGCCACCTGCTGCGCGGTGGCGCCCGGCCAGTAGGCCTGCACCACCATCGCGCGAAACGTGAACGGCGGGTCTTCGTCCTGGCCGAGCTGGTAGTACGCCGCCGCGCCCAGCACCAGCAGCACGATCATCAGGTAGCGCGTCAGCGCCGGATGCTCCAGCGCCCAGCGCGAGACGTTGAAACGCGAAGGGCCGGCGGCGTTGGAGGGAGAGTCGCTCATGGAGGGCTCCCGCTCAGCGCGGCGTCGACGCGGCCGAGGCGGGGGTGGCCGGCGGACTGCCAGGCTCGGCGTAGAGGCTCACCTTCTGCCCCTGCGTCAGCACATGCACGCCGGCACTGACCACGCGCTGTCCCGGCTGAAGCCCGCCGGTGACGACGATGTCCCGGCCGTCCGCGCCGCCCACCTGGATGCGCTGCGCACGCACGGTCATCGTCGGCACATCGACAACCCACACCGCGGAAGCGCCCTGCTGCTCGAACACGGCGGACAGCGGCAGCTTGGTCACGTTGTCGACACGCGCCTGCGCGATGGACGCGGTGGCCGTCTGGCCCAGCCTGACGGGTGCGTTGCCGACGTCGGCCTTCACCAGGAAGGTGCGCGTCACCGGGTCCGCTGCCGCCGCCACCTCGCGCACGCTCGCGGGCATGCGCTGCTCGCCGCTGCCCCACAGCGTGACCTGCACCGCGCCCGGGCGGCCCAACAGCGCGCGCACGGAGGTCAGGCGGTCCTCGGGCACCGTGAACACGACATCGCGCGGCCCGTCGTGCGCCAGGCGCAGCACCGGCGTGCCGGCGCTCACGACGGCACCCGGCTCCGCGTCGACGCCGGTGATCACGCCCGCCACGTCGGCCACCAGACTGCTGTACGCCGCCTGGTTGGCCTGCACGCCGGCCTGCGCGCGCGCCTGCTCCAGCTGCGCCTGCGCAGCCTGCATCGTCGTCTGGCGGCGCTCGAGCTCGGCGCCGCTGATGAAGCCCTGGTCGCGCAGCTCGCGGTAGCGCTTCAGGTCGGCCGCGGCCAGGTCGAAATTGACCTGCGCGGCCCGCACCGCCGCCTGCGCCGCCGTCTCGCCGAGCCGCAGATCCTGCGGGTCGAGCTGTGCCAGCACCTGCCCCGCCTTCACCGTGTCGCCCAGGTCCACGTGCCGGCGCGTGATCTTGCCGCCGACCCGGAAGGACAGCCGCGATTCGGTCCGTGCGCGCACCTCCGCGGCGTACTCGGCACTGCCGCCGGCGGACTGCGCCGCCACGACCACGGTGCGCACCGCACGGACGGGCTCGGCTTCGGCCGCAGGACGGGAACAGCCGGCCAGCAACGCCGACGCCAGCATGCCGGCTAGGAGGGGAAACGAGGTGCGCATGGGTCCTGTCCTCTGGGAGGTCTGAGGGCTCTTGTTGGTACTGACTGACCGGTCAGTAATGTAGAAGTCGAGGCGTGGCACTGTCAATCGGCGCACGGCATCGGCGGTACGACCGGGAAGGCCGTGGACAATCGCGCCCCGTGAGCGTCGATCACTACGAAAACTTCCCCGTGGCCTCCTGGCTCTGCCCGCCCCACCTGCGGCCGGCAATCCAGGCCATCTACTGGTTCGCACGAACCGCGGACGACCTGGCCGACGAAGGCGACGCAGGGCCTGCGCAGCGCGCGGCCGAACTCGCCGACTACCGCCAGGCGCTCGAACGTGCCGCCCGAGGCGACACCGCCGGCCGCTGGGCGCCGGTGTTCGGGCCGCTGCACCAGGCGATGCGCCGCCACGCGCTGCCGCTCAAGGCGCTGCAGGACCTGCTCAGCGCCTTCGAGCAGGACGTGCACAACCCGCTCTACCCGGACCGCGACACGTTGCTGGACTACTGCGCGCGGTCCGCCAATCCGGTCGGGCGGCTGCTGCTGCATCTGTACGGCATCGACGCGCCGGCCGCGTTGTCGGAGTCGGACGCCGTGTGCACCGCGCTGCAGCTCATCAACTTCTGGCAGGACCTGAGCGTGGACCTGCCTCGGGGTCGCCACTACATCCCGCTGGCCGATGCACGGCGCCATGGCCTGACGCCTGCCGCGCTGGCCCGGGAGGCAGCGCAAGGCCGGGCCAGCGCCCCCTTCCGGGCGCTGACGGCCGAACTGACCGGCTGGGCACGCGACCGGATGCTGGCGGGCTCACCGCTGGTGCACCGCATCCCCGGCCGCGCGGGCTGGGAGCTGCGGCTCGTCGTGCAGGGCGGGCTGCGCATCCTCGACAAGATCGCCGCCCAGGGACACGACACGCTGGCACGGCGCCCGGCCCTCGGCGTGGCCGACGCGCCGCGCCTGCTGTGGCGCGCCTGGACCATGGCCCCGGCGCCGATGCCGGCCGGGAGGCCCGCATGACACCCGCGCAGTACGTGCAGGACAAGGCCGCGCAAAGCGGATCGTCGTTCTATTACGCGTTCAAGTTCCTGCCGCCTCCCCGCCGCGCAGCGATCACCGCGTTCTACGCTTTCTGCCGGGAGGTCGACGACATCGTCGACGAGGTGCAGGACCCCAGCGTCGCGGCCACCAAGCTCGCCTGGTGGCGCAAGGAGGTGGGGCAGGCGTTCGCCGGCGCACCGACGCATCCGGTGACGAAGGCCCTGATGCCGCACGCGGCCGACTACGACGTCCGCCAGGAGCACCTGATGGCCGTGATCGAAGGCTGCCAGATGGACCTCGAACAAAGCCGCTACCTGGACTTCGCCGGCCTGGCGCGCTACTGCCATCTCGTGGCCGGCGTCGTCGGCGAGGTGGCGGCCAACATCTTCGGTCGCACGCAGGCCCGGACGACGGACTATGCGCACAAGCTCGGCCTCGCGCTGCAGCTCACGAACATCATCCGCGACGTCGGCGAGGATGCGCGCCGCGGCCGCATCTACCTCCCCATCGCCGAGCTCCAGCAGTTCGACGTCAAGGCCCACGAGCTGCTGCAGCGGCAATCCCCCTGGGGCTACAGCGAGCGCTTCAGCGCACTGATGCGCTTCCAGGCGGAACGGGCGCACCGCCTCTACGACGAAGCCTTCGCGATGCTGCCCGCCGAGGACCGCCGGGCACAGCGCCCCGGGCTGATGATGGCCAACATCTACCGCACCCTGCTGCGCGAGATCGAGGCCAGCGACTTCCAGGTGCTGCACCAGCGCATCGCGCTGACGCCGGTGCGCAAGGTCTGGATCGCGATGCGCACCAACTGGCAAGCGCGCTAGCGGATGCGCAGGCGCATCGCGGTCGTCGGGGGCGGCTGGGCCGGCCTGGCTGCGGCCGTGGCCGCCACGCAGCGCGGGCATGCGGTGACGCTGTTCGAGATGGCGCCGCAGTGCGGCGGCCGGGCCCGCGGGGTCGAGGCCCAGGGCCTGGCGCTGGACAACGGCCAGCACATCCTGATCGGCGCGTACCGGGAGACGCTCGAGCTCATGCGCGCGGTGGGTGCATCACCCGATGCGGCCTTGCTGCGCCTGCCGCTCGCGCTGGTCTATCCCGACGGCGAGGGGCTGCGGCTGCCCCGCGGCCCGGCCGTTCCGGCGTTCGCACGCGCCGTGCTCGCCTGCCGGCGCTGGGCCTGGCGCGAGCGCATGGCCTTGCTGGCCGAGGCCACCCGCTGGGCGGCAATGCGTTTCCGCTGCGACGAGCGGCTCACGGTCGCCCAGTTGACGCGCCGGTTGCCGCAGCGGGTGCGGCAGGACCTGATCGACCCGCTGTGCGTGGCCGCGCTCAACACGCCGGCCGAGCAGGCCGATGCGCGCGTGTTCCTGCGGGTGCTGCGCGATGCGCTGTTCAGCGGCCCGGGCAGCGCCGACCTGCTGCTGCCCCGCGCCAGCCTCGGCGCCCTGCTGCCGGCGCCGGCCGCCGCATGGCTCGCGCAGCGAGGCGCGGCGCTGCGGCTGGGGCATCGCGTCAAGGGGCTGTCGACCATCGGCACGCCCTGTGGCTGGTGCGTTGACGATGAACCCTTCGACGCGGTGGTCCTCGCGGCGCCAGCGCGCGAAGCCGCCCGGCTGGCCCACGCGGCCTCGCCGTCATGGGCGGCCGCCGCAGCGGCGTTCGAGTACGAGCCCATCGTCACGGTCTACCTGCAGAGTGCCGGCACGCGCCTGCCGCAGCCGATGACGGCGCTCGCCTGCGACGGCGACGCGCCGGCCCAGTTCGTCTTCGACCTCGGGGCGCTGGGGCACCATGCAGGCGTCTTCGCGTTTGTGGTCAGCGGCGCGAGGCGCTGGACCGAACAGGGCCTGGAAGCCACCGCGGCCGCGACGCGGCAGCAGGCGCTGCAGGCGTTTGCGCCCGGCACATGGCACAGCCCCCCGACGGTGCTGCGGACCTTGGCGGAGCGCCGCGCGACCTTCCTGTGCACGCCGGGCCTGCGCCGGCCACCCCTTGCGATCGCCCCCGGCCTGGTGGCGGCAGGCGACTACATCGAAGGCCCCTACCCGGCCACCCTGGAAGGTGCCGTGCGCTCGGGGCGGCTCGCGGTGGACGCGGTCACCGCCGGCTGGCCGACATGAGGGCGGCCGCGCCTGCCTACGGGCGGCGGCGCAGGGCCAACAGCGGCGTCGCGAGCGCATCGCCGCGCGCGAAGGGCGCGGCCAGCGGCTCGCCCACGAAGACCCCCTGCAACGGCCAGGCCACGCTCTTCCAGTAGGCCTCGATCGCGGTGCTGCCCTGCGCGTAGTGCAGCAGCAGCACCTGCGGGTGCGGGAACTTCTGCAGGTGGTTGCACGGTTCGCTGACGGTGCCGTAGCTCGCGGTGGCCCCGGAATCCAGCCACTCGAGCGCCGTGCTCTGCCCGTCGACCTTGTCGAGCAGGCCACCGAAGGACGTCAGGTGGTCGGCCAGGCCGCCGTCGACCCACGACAAGGCTTCCAGCCCGCTCAGCCGCGCCACGCCCGTCTGCAGCATGAGCAGGCGATCGACGTCCCGCGGCCGGTCCGCCTGCTCCACGAACACCTCGATGCCGAGCGCCCGCACGGGGCCCGCCGGCGGGAACAGGGTGTGCCGGACATTGCGTGCGCTGTCCCCGGTCGACAGGAACAGCACGTTCGCCGGGCCGGACCAGCGGCGGCCCAGCCGTGCGTCGGCGGACACGCCGCGATCGATCAGCCGCTTGCCCTGCTCGATGCTTCGGCCGGCCAGCAGCATGGAGGGCCGCAGCTGGTGGTCGCGCCAGGGGCGGCTGCTCGGCGAGTTGAAATAGGGCGACAGGCGTGAACGCCCGCAGGTGTGCCTGCAGAAGTCCGGGTCGAACCCGAGCGCGAGCACGCCGGTGATGGATTGGCACTGGACGGCGTACGGCGCCGTCCACGCCAGCGCCAAGGCCTGCGTCTGCGCACCGAATCGCGACTGGACCTGCTGCTCCAGCCCCTGGAACTCTTCCTGCGTCAACACGCCCCGGACGGGCAGCTCGACCCGCAGGACCTGCTCCGGCCGCAGGCCGCGGCGCTCGATGTAGTACTCGCCGACCGCCACCGAATAGGGATCTGCCGTGTTGATCACCAAGCCCATGTCGGCGGGGCCGAGGCGGCCTGCGACGCGCGGCACGCCGAGCCATTGCGGCCCGGCCCGCTCGGACGAAGCGCTGGTCGCGGGCGCCACGGCTGCCGTAGCGGGCACGGCCGGCGCGGGCTCCTGCGCACCAACGGCAAGGGCTGCGGCCGCCATGGCCAGACAGCCGGCCATTTGCCAGCATGCAGACCGCAGTTTCGTCATGCAAAAAAAAGCGAAGCGCCTCACAATGTCGATATGCGAAAAAACGATGGTCAGACGCCAACGATCCAGGTTCTGGAACGGGCCTTTGCGCTGCTTGATGTACTGGCGGAGCATCAGGATCCGGTTTCGCTGAAGGAAATCAGCGAACGGGCCGGTCTCCACCCGTCCACCGCACACCGCATCTTGAACGACATGGCAGTGGGCCGCCTGGTCGACCGTCCGCAGGCGGGAAGTTATCGGCTCGGCATGCGTTTGCTTGAACTGGGCAACCTCGTGAAAGCGCGCCTTGACGTACGCGATGCCGCGCTGGCACCGATGCGCGAACTGCACAAGCTGACCCACCAGCCGGTCAACCTGTCGGTGCGCCAGGGCGACGAAATCGTCTACATCGAACGGACGTACAGCGAGCGCTCTGGCATGCAGGTGGTGCGTGCCATCGGCGGCCGCGCACCGCTGCACCTCACCTCGGTCGGCAAGCTGTTCCTGGCCCACGACGATCCGCAGCGCGTCCGTACCTACGCCACGCGCACGGGCCTGGCCGGGCACACCCGCAACAGCATCACCGACATCGCCCGGCTCGAGCGGGAGTTGACGAGCGTGCGCCATCAGACCGTCGCGAGAGACGACGAGGAGCTGGAGTTGGGCGTGCGCTGCATGGCAGCCGGCATCTTCGACGACCAGAACAAGCTGATCGCGGGCCTGTCGATCTCGGCGCCCGCCGACCGGCTCGAAGAAGCCTGGCTCGAACGCCTGAAGGACACGGCCGCTCAGATCTCCTCGGCGCTGGGCCACCGCGGCCCAGCGGGGGGCGCCGGTATCAAGGCCCCGTCTTGACGGCGTTGACGGCCGTGGCCAGGTGCGGCACCTCGGTGCTCACCCACTTGCGGATGCGCTCCGCGTCGCCGATGCGGGAGTATTTGCCGGCGGAATCCAGCAGCACCATGATCAGCTTGCGGCCCGCGAACTGGGCCTGCATCACCAGGCAGCGGCCCGCTTCGGAGATGTAGCCGGTCTTCTGCAGGCCGATGTCCCACGAGCCGCTGCGCACCAGCCCGTTGCTGTTGCGGAACTGCAGCAGCCGGCTGCCGACCTCCACCTGATGCTCGGGCGACGTGGACAGCTGGCGGATGAGATCGTGCTTGCTCGCTTCCTTGACCAGTTCGGCAAGGTCATGCGCGCTCGACTGGTTGGAGCTCGACAGCCCGGTCGGCTCCACATAACGCGTGTCGTTCATGCCGAGCTGGTGGGCCTTCAGGTTCATCGCCGACACGAATGCCGACAGCCCGCCCGGATAGTGGCGCCCCAGCGCATGCGCGGCGCGGTTCTCCGACGACATCAGCGCCAGGTGCAGCATCTCGCCGCGCGTGAGCTGCGTGCCCACGGCCAGGCGGGAGCCGCTGTGCTTCTCGGTGTCGACGTCGTCCTGCGTGATGGTCAGGGTCTCGTCGAGCGGCAGTTGCGCCTCGGCGACGACCAGCGCAGTCATCAGCTTGGTGATCGAGGCGATGGGCAGCACGGCCTGGGGGTTCTTGCTGAACAGGACCTCGTTGGTGTCCTGGTCGAGCACGAGCGCCACGCTCGACTTGAGCTCGAGCGGATCTTCCGCCTTGTGCAGGCCGTACAACTGCCCGAACGACAGGCGCGCCGGCTGCACGTCGACCACCGTCGCCTTGCGCTTGGCGACGACCTTGGTGGGCCGCAGCGACTTGCCGCGCACCACCGCCGACTTGGCCGGCTTCTTGCTGGCGGTCGCGGATTTGGCGGGTTTCGAGGACTTGGATGCCGCCTCGGCGGGTGAAGGCTGCAACAGCGCGACGGACAGCGCCACCGCGCCCCCGACACACAACAAACGTAACGATTTCAGTGCGTGCACCACACCCGGCTCCTGTCAAGAAGTCAGTGTAGGCGAAGCAAAAAACACACGCAAGATCAGAAACTTACGCAGCGTTCCTCAAGTGGCGCCTTTCGGCGCTTCGAGGGCTTCAGCCTTGGGCCGCCACGCGTTCCGTCTTGCTGTGCAACTTGTTCAACGCCGCCAGATACGCCTTGGCAGATGCCACGACGATGTCGGGATCGGCACCCACACCATTGACGACACGACCGCCATGTTGAAGGCGGACTGTCACCTCGCCTTGCGATTCTGTGCTGCCGCTGGTGATGGCATTGACCGAATAAAGCAGCAACTCCGCGCCACTTTGAACCTTGGACTCGATCGCCTTCAAACTCGCGTCGACCGGGCCGTTGCCGTCGCTCTCAGCGTGGTGCTCCACGTCGCCAGCGGCAAAAGCGACGCTCGCGTGCGGACGCTCGCCAGTCTCGGACCGCTGGGACAAGGCCAGCAGCCTGAAATGCTCACGCTCCGGCGTGACGCTCTCGTCGCTGACCAGCGCGAGGATGTCCTCGTCGAAGATCTCGGCCTTGCGGTCGGCCAGGTCCTTGAAGCGGGCGAACGCCGTGTTCACCTCCGCTTCGGACTCCAGCCCGATGCCCAGCTCCTGCAGCCGCTGCTTGAACGCGTTGCGCCCCGACAGCTTGCCGAGCACGATCTTGTTGGCCGACCAGCCCACGTCTTCCGCACGCATGATCTCGTAGGTGTCGCGCGCCTTCAGCACGCCGTCCTGGTGGATGCCCGACGCATGCGCAAACGCATTGGCCCCGACGACCGCCTTGTTCGGCTGCACGACGAAGCCGGTGGTCTGGCTCACCATGCGCGAGGCCGGCACGATCTGGGTCGCGTCGATGCCGAGCTCCAGCCCGAAGTAGTCGCGGCGCGTGCGCACCGCCATCACCACCTCCTCGAGCGAACAGTTGCCGGCCCGTTCGCCCAGGCCATTGATCGTGCACTCGATCTGGCGCGCGCCGCCGAGCTTGACGCCCGCCAGCGAATTGGCCACGGCCATGCCGAGGTCGTTGTGGCAGTGCACGGACCACACGGCCTTGTCCGAGTTGGGCACCCGCTCGCGCAGCGTGCGGATGAAGTTGCCGTAGAGCTCCGGGATCGCGTAGCCGACGGTGTCGGGGATGTTCAGCGTGGTCGCGCCCTCGTCGATCACCGCCTCGAGCACCCGGCAGAGGAAGTCGACATCGGAGCGGTAGCCGTCTTCCGGCGAGAACTCCACGTCGCCCGTCAGGTTGCGCGCGAAGCGCACCGACAGCCTCGCCTGCTCCAGCACCTGCTCGCGCGTCATGCGCAGCTTCTTCTCCATGTGGAGATCGCTCGTCGCGATGAAGGTGTGGATGCGCGAGCGTGCCGCACCCTTCAGCGCCTCGGCGGCACGGCCGATGTCGCGATCGTTGGCGCGTGCCAGTGAACACACCGTCGATTCCTTGATCGCGTCGGCAATCGCCTTCACCGCTTCGAAGTCGCCATTGCTCGAGGCCGCGAAACCCGCCTCGATCACGTCGACGCGCAGGCGCTCGAGCTGGCGTGCGATGCGCAGCTTCTCGTCCCGGGTCATCGACGCGCCGGGCGATTGCTCGCCATCGCGCAGGGTGGTGTCGAAGATGATGAGCTTGTCGGCCATGGCGGTCTCCTCGGATGGCGAATTGCTGTCGGTGGATGTCAGGCGAGTGCATGTGCCTCGGCGGGCACGAAGCGCGTCGTGCGCAGCACGGCGCCCAGCACCGCCTTCATCGAAGCAGTCATGGTATTGGCGTCGATGCCCACGCCGAAGCGTGTCACGCCGTCGATGCGCAGTTCCAGGTACGCGGCCGCACGTGCCTGCGCACCGCCGCCGATGGCGTGCTGATGGTAGTCCAGCACCTCGACGGCCACCGGCGCGAGCGCCTGCAGGCCATCGACGAAGGCGTCGATGGGGCCGTTGCCCCTGCCCTCCAGCCGGCGCCGCTGGCTGCCTTGCACGACTTCGGCGACCACCTGCACCTGGCCGTCGGGGCGCTCCCCGACCTGAACGTGCTCGATGTGCGGCGCGGTCAGGCCGTACTCGCGCTCGAAGAGCGCCCACAGGTCGGCGGCGGTGAGCTCCTTGCCCTCGGTGTCCATGACGCGCTGTACGGCCTGGCTGAACTCGATCTGCAGGCGGCGCGGCAACTCCAGGCCGTATTCACTCTCGAGCAGGAACGAGATGCCGCCCTTGCCAGACTGGCTGTTGACGCGGATCACCGCCTCGTAGCTGCGGCCGAGGTCCATCGGATCGATGGGCAGGTAGGGCATGTCCCAGACATCGCCGTCGCGCCGCGCCGCAAAGGCCTTCTTGATCGCATCCTGGTGCGAGCCCGAGAAGGATGTATAGACAAGATCACCCACATACGGATGGCGCGGGTGGACAGGCAACTGGTTGCAATGCTCGACGGTGCGGCGAATCGCGTCGATGTCCGAGAAGTCGAGCTCCGGCGGCACGCCCTGGGTGTAGAGGTTCAGCGCGACGTTGACGATGTCGAGGTTGCCCGTGCGCTCGCCATTGCCGAACAGGCAGCCCTCGAGCCGGTCGGCGCCCGCCATCAGCGCGACCTCCGCGGCCGCGGTGCCGGTACCCCGGTCATTGTGCGGATGGACCGACAGCACGATGCCGTCGCGCCGCTCCAGGTGGCGGTGCATCCACTCGACCATGTCGGCGAACACGTTGGGCGTGCAGCACTCCACCGTCGACGGCAGGTTGATGATGCAGGGCCGCTGCGGCGTGGCACGCCATTCGGCCGTCACCGCATCGACGACGCGCTTGCTGAACGCCAGCTCGGTGTTGGAGAACATCTCCGGCGAGTACTGGAACGCCCACTGGGTGTCCGGCTGACGCTGCGCGCACTCGCGGATCATGCGGGCATGCCGGACGGCCAGGTCGACCACCCCGTTCTCGTCGAGCCCGAGGACCACGCGCCGCATCACCGGCGCGACTGCGTTGTAGAGGTGCACGACCACCCGCTTCGCACCGGCCAGCGACTCAAAGGTCCGGTCGATGAGGTGATCACGCGCCTGCGTCAACACCTGGATGGTCACGTCGTCGGGCACGAGATCGCGCTCGATCAGCATGCGCACGAAGTCGAAGTCGGCCTGCGAGGCCGAGGGGAAGCCGACCTCGATCTCCTTGAAGCCGATGCGCACCAGCGTCTCGAACAGACGGAGCTTGCGGGCCGGGTCCATCGGCTCGATCAAGGCCTGGTTGCCGTCGCGAAGATCGACGCTGCACCACACGGGCGCCCGCTGGATCACGGCATCGGGCCAGCGGCGGTCGGTCAGGCCGATGCGTTTGGCGACGGGGTATTTGGCGGCGGGGTTCTTCAACATCGACATGGTCATCTCCGAGGTCTTGGAACGCAGCCGGATTTCCACAAAAAGCAAACGGCCCGCTGCGTTGCGCTAGGCGGGCCGTGATCCGGGGGAAAGAAGGACGAGATCGTTCAGCGCGCCTGGAGCACGCCTAGTAGCAGCAGCGAGAGGGACGCAGTGCGGAACGACATGATGGTAAATATAGCACCCGAATGCAGGGTAAAGCTATCGATGAAGCCCTTCTTCGTCCGGCTCATCCGTGGAGGTGGCAATCACGCTGACCGGCTTGCCCTTCATCTTGCGGTACACGTAGACCCCGTAGCCGGACAGGCCATACACGCAGAACAGCGCGAAGAGCACAATGGGCGGGTGGATGTTGATCACCGCGATCCCCAGCGCGATCAGCACGATCACGATGAAGGGCACCGAGCGCTTGAAGCTGATGTCCTTGAAGCTGTAGAACGGGACGTTGGTGACCATGGTCAGGCCGGCGTAGAGCGTGGCCCCGAAAGCCGACCAGGCCAGCCACGGCAGGTCCCAGGCATCGCGCATGCCGGCGTCGTCCATCACCCAGATGAACCCGATGATCAACGCGGCGGCGGCGGGGCTGGGCATGCCCTGGAAGTAGCGCTTGTCGACGACACCGATGTTCGTGTTGAACCGTGCCAGCCGCAGGGCCGCGCAGGCGCAGTAGACGAAGGCAGCGATCCATCCGGCCTTGCCCAGGCCCTTCAAGGCCCATTCATAGACGATCAGTGCGGGCGCCGCGCCGAAGCTCACCATGTCGGACAGGCTGTCCATCTGCTCGCCGAACGCGCTCTGCGTGTTCGTCATGCGCGCCACACGGCCGTCCAGGCTGTCGAGCACGGCGGCCATGAAGATGCCGATGGCCGCCTGCTCGAAGCGGCCGTTCATCGCCATCACCACCGCATAGAAGCCGCCGAACAGCGCGGCGAGCGTGAAGAGGTTGGGCAGGATGTAGATGCCCTTGCGGCGGGGACGCTCGCGGACATCGTCGGGCTCCTGGAGCGCCTGCGCGTCGTCGTTGTTCTGATAGTTCATGGGCGAAAGCATACCTTCCGTCAACGAAGAAGCCGCGGTGCCCGGCCCGTGAAGGACCAGGCCGCCGCGGCCCCGAAGGCGCTGCTGCGCCGGATCAGTTCTTCGACTGGTCGACCAGACGGTTCTTCTTGATCCAGGGCATCATCGCGCGCAGCTTCTCGCCGACCACCTCGATGTCATGCTCGGCCGTCAGGCGGCGGCGCGATTGCAGCGTGGGCGCGCCGGCCTTGTTCTCCAGGATGAAGCTCTTGGCGTATTCGCCAGTCTGGATGTCCTTCAGGCACTGCTTCATGGCCTTCTTGGTCTCTTCCGTCACGACGCGCGGGCCGGTGACGTACTCGCCGTACTCGGCGTTGTTCGAGATCGAGTAGTTCATGTTCGCGATGCCGCCTTCGTAGATCAGGTCCACGATCAGCTTCAGCTCGTGCAGGCACTCGAAGTAGGCCATCTCGGGCGCATAGCCGGCTTCCACCAGCGTCTCGAAGCCGGCCTTGATCAGCTCGACGGTGCCGCCGCACAGCACGGCCTGTTCGCCGAACAGGTCGGTCTCGGTTTCTTCGCGGAAGTTGGTCTCGATCACGCCGGCCTTGCCGCCGCCGTTGGCCACGGCGTAGCTCAGGGCCAGGTCGCGCGCCTTGCCGCTGCGATCGCCGTGCACGGCGATCAGGTGCGGCACGCCGCCGCCTTGCTGGTAGGTGGCGCGCACGGTGTGGCCGGGAGCCTTGGGCGCAACCATCCACACGTCGAGGTCGGCGCGCGGGATCACCTGGCCATAGTGCACGTTGAAGCCGTGCGCGAAGGCCAGCGACGCGCCTTCCTTGATGTTGGGTTCCACGTCGCGCTTGTAGACATCGGCGATCTGCTCGTCGGGCAGCAGCATCATCACGACATCGGCGCCCTTCACGGCCTCGGCAACTTCCGCCACCTTGAGACCGGCCTTCTCGACCTTGCTCCACGAAGCGCCGCCCTTGCGCAGGCCGACGGTGACCTTCACGCCGCTGTCGGTCAGGTTCTGCGCGTGCGCGTGGCCTTGCGAACCGTAGCCGATGATGGTGACGTTCTTGCCCTTGATGAGGCTGAGGTCGGCGTCCTTGTCGTAATAGACCTTCATGAGGTGCTCCTTCGGAAAAATCTGTTCGTGGGTGGGTGTTGTATCCAGCAGCCGCCGCGGATCCGGCTTTGCCGGGCCGCTGGAGGCGCCCCCTTGAAGAGGGAGCGCCGCGGGCGCTCAGGGGTGGGTCAAACCCTCAGGATGCGCTCGCCGCGACCGATCCCGCTGGTGCCGGTGCGTACGGTTTCAAGAATGGCGGTGCGGTCTATGGCCTCGATGAAGGCATCGAGCTTGCCCGCGTCGCCAGTAAGTTCGATCGTGTAGCTCTTCTCGGTCACGTCGATGATGCGGCCGCGGAAGATGTCGGCCATGCGTTTCATCTCTTCGCGTTCCTTGCCGACGGCACGCACCTTGATGAGCATCAGCTCGCGCTCGGTGAAGGCCCCTTCGGTGAGGTCGACGACCTTCACCACTTCGATCAGCCGGTTCAGGTGCTTGGTGATCTGCTCGATCACCTCGTCGCTGCCGGTGGTCACGATGGTCATGCGCGACAGCGAGGCGTCTTCGGTCGGGGCGACCGTGAGGCTCTCGATGTTGTAGCCACGGGCGGAAAAGAGGGCCACCACGCGCGAAAGAGCGCCCGGCTCGTTTTCGAGCAACAGGGCAATGACGTGTTTCATGTGCGTTCGTCCTGCGCGCTCTTCAGACCGGCGGCGGTAACCGACGGCCCTTGGCCACGCTGTTCGAGGTTGAAGAAAAGGTCAGATCAGGCTGAAACCGTTCAGGCCGTTCCGCGAGGCACGGGCCGCGGCGCGGTAACGCCGCCGCCCTGCCCCGCGTTCAGGCCGTCACAGGTCTTCAGACCCCAGCAGCATCTCGCTGATGCCCTTGCCGGCCTTGACCATCGGCCAGACGTTCTCGGTGGGATCGGTGCGGATGTCGAGGAAGACGGTGCGGTCCTTCAGGCTCATCGCTTCGCGCAGCGCGCCCTCGACGTCGCCCGGGTTCTCGATCTTCAGGCCGACGTGGCCATAGGCCTCGGCGAGCTTCACGAAATCGGGCAGCGCGTCCATGTAGCTGTGCGAGTAGCGGCCCTCGTAGTCGAGCTGCTGCCACTGGCGCACCATGCCCAGGTAGCGGTTGTTGAGCGACAGGATCTTGACCGGCGTCTTGTACTGGAAGCAGGTCGACAGCTCCTGGATGCACATCTGGATCGAGCCTTCGCCGGTGACGCAGAAAACGTCGCTGTCGGGCTTGGCCAGCTTGATGCCCATGGCGTAAGGCAGGCCCACGCCCATCGTGCCCAGGCCACCGGAGTTGATCCAGCGGCGCGGCTCCTCGAAGCGGAAGTACTGAGCGGCCCACATCTGGTGCTGGCCGACGTCCGACGTGATGTAGGCGTCGCGGCCGCGCGTCAGCTCGCACAGCGTCTCGATGACGTACTGCGGCTTGATGACCTCGGTGCTCGGCTTGTAGCGCAGGCACTCGCGCTTGCGCCACTCGTTGATCTGGCTCCACCAGGCGCTCATGGAGGCCGTATCCGGCTTGGCTTGGGCTTCCTTGATCTGCGCGATCAGCTCGACCAGCACGTCCTTCACGTCGCCGACGATGGGGATGTCGACGCGCACGCGCTTGGAGATCGACGACGGATCGATATCGACGTGGATGATCTTGCGCTCGACCGACGCGAAGTGCTTCGGGTTGCCGATCACGCGGTCGTCGAAGCGCGCGCCCACGGCCAGCAGCACGTCGCAGTGCTGCATGGTCATGTTGGCTTCGTAGGTGCCATGCATGCCCAGCATGCCGAGGAACTGCGGATCGCTCGCCGCCGAGGCACCCAGGCCCATCAACGTGTTGGTGACCGGCGCGCCCAGCAGCGCGGTCAACTCGCGCAGCTCGGCCGACGCGTTGCCGAGGATCACGCCGCCGCCCGTATAGATATAGGGCCGCTTGGCCTGCAGCAGCAGTTGCACAGCCTTGCGGATCTGCCCGCCATGGCCCTTGCGCACCGGGTTGTACGAACGCATCTCGACTTTGTCGGGATAGGCGAACGGGGCGGTATGGAGCGAGACGTCCTTCGGGATGTCCACCACCACCGGCCCGGGGCGCCCGGTACGCGCGATGTGGAATGCCTTCTTCATCGTCATCGCCAGGTCGCGGACATCCTTGACCAGGAAGTTGTGCTTGACGATCGGTCGCGTGATGCCGACGGTGTCGCACTCCTGGAAGGCATCCAGGCCGATGGCCGGCGTCGGCACCTGCCCGGTGATGATCACCATCGGGATGGAGTCCATGTAGGCCGTGGCGATGCCGGTCACGGCGTTGGTCACGCCAGGGCCGGAAGTGACCAGCGCGACGCCCACGTCGCCCGTGGCGCGTGCGTAGCCGTCCGCCGCGTGGACCGCGGCCTGCTCGTGCCGCACCAGCACGTGCTGGATCGTCTCCTGCTTGTACAGCGCGTCGTAGATGTAGAGAACGGCGCCGCCGGGGTATCCCCAGAGGTACTTGACGCCCTCGGCCTGGAGGCAGCGCACCAGGATTTCGGATCCGTTGGGATCGGCCGCGGGGGCCTGCGAGGGGGAAGGCTGCGCCGAGGCGGCGCGCTTGATTTCAGCGGGGGAGATGTCCATGTCTGACCTTTGCGAATTTCTCTGACGAAAAACCATCGGTGCCCCTCTTCACGCCCTTGTGAGGTGGATGTGGAGCCTGTGCTGCCGGAAGACGCGCCAGATCGGCATGCCCACCGGCAAGATGTGCGAAGCCGCACATTATGACACCACGAACAGAGGCGCCAGGCAAGCCTGGCGAGCCCAACAGGGGCGATGCCATAATCCGCGCCGCCTCCGATGGGGCAGCAGCTCTCGCCCGCCCTTGGCCACAGACAAAGAACTCTCCGACTTCCTGAAGAGCGTCGAAAAGCGCGCGTTCAAGCGCACCGTCTATGCGGTGCGCGACGACGATGCCGCGCTCGACATCGTCCAGGACTCCATGATCCGCCTGGCGGAAAAGTATGCCGACCGGCCGGCCGAGGAGCTGCCGCTGGTGTTCCCGCGCATCCTTTCCAACGCCACGATGGACTGGTTCCGGCGGCAAAAGGTGCGCAACGCCGTCGTACGGAACCTGTCGACGTTCGAGGCCTCCGAGGACGAGGGCGGCGAGTTCGATCTGCTGGAGGCGCTCGAGGGCGCCGACGGCAGCCTGGGGGCCGAAAGCGCGGCGGACAGCGTGTCGCGGGCGCAGATCCTGCAGATGATCGATTTACAGGTCGGCGAACTGCCGGCCCGTCAACGCGAAGCTTTCCTGCTTCGTTACTGGGAGGAACTTGACGTGGCCGAAACGGCGTCGGTGATGGGTTGTTCGGAGGGCAGTGTCAAGACGCACTGCTCCCGGGCCGTACACGCACTGGCCAAGGCCCTGCGCTCCAAGGGAATTGCACCATGACGAACACCCCCCCTTCGGCCGAATCGTTGCAAGAACGGTTTGCGCGCCGGATCGCAGCGCATTTGTCCGAGGCCGCCGCAGCCACACCGCCCGACATCGACGCACGGCTGCGATTCGCCCGCGAGCAGGCGCTGCTGCGCGCACGCGCGGCCCGTGTCGCCGCGGAACCCCTCGTCGCCGTGGGCGGCCAGGGCACGCTGCGGCTCGGCCATGGCACGTCCGGCTCCGGCTGGTGGGTGCGCATGGCGTCCGCGCTTCCGGTGCTTGTCCTCGCCGGCGGCCTGTTGCTGATACAGGAATGGCAGAGCCAGTCGCAGCTGGAAGCAGCCGTCGAGGTCGACACTGCCCTGCTGTCCGACGACCTGCCCCCTGACGCGTACAGCGACCCGGGTTTCCTCGAATTCCTCAAAGCGCCCCAGGAGTGACACGGGTGTCACCGCTTTTGCTTGCACGCGCATGCCGGCAGGGCCTTCACGGCCTGCTGGCGGCCGTGCTGCTGGCTGCCGCCGCGTCGGCGGTCGCCCAGCCTGCCCAGGGCGAGGGCATGCCCTGGTCCCGGCTGACCCCCGCGCAGCGCGCAGCCCTGGCACCGCTGGCCGACGAATGGGGCGGCATCGAAGCCTCCCGGCAGCAGAAGTGGCTGGAGATCGCCACCCGCTTCCCGCGCATGTCGCAGGAAGAACGCTCGCGCATGCAGCAGCGCATGAACGAATGGGCGAAGCTGTCGCCCCGCGAACGGGGCCAGGCCCGCGTCAACTTTCAAGAGGCGCGCCAGCTCAGCCCTGCCGCGGAACGCCAGGCCCGTTGGGAGAGCTACCAGGCGCTGCCGGAGGAACAGAAACGCAAGTTGGCCGACCGCGCCCAGCCCGGTGCAGGCGATCGCGGCAGCAAGGCAGCGGCCAACAGCGGGCAAGCCGCGAAGAAGCCCGGGGCGGCACGTGCGCCCAGCGCTCCGGTGCAGCCGAGGCCCGTGGCCCCCACCGTCGTACAGACCGGCCCGGGCGCGACGACGACGCTGGTCTCCCGCCCGCCGCCGCCGGCCCCACGCCAGCAGGCGGCACGGCCCAAGATCACCTCGACCCCGTCCTCGGTGGACGCCGCCACGCTGCTGCCCAAAAGGCCGAAAGGCGAGGGGCAGCCCGCCTCCGCCCCCGAGAAGCCATGACCTCCGCCGTCGACACGCAAGACACGCCGGGCATCTGGCGCCGGCTGGCCTGCTTCCTGTATGAAGGGGTGCTGCTGTTCGGCGTGGTGATGATCTTCGGCTACCTCTACGGCACCTTGACGCAGCAGCGCAATGCCATGGACGGCCGTTACGGCCTGATGGCCTTCCTGTTCCTGGTGCTCACGGTCTACTTCGTCTGGTTCTGGTCGCATGGAGGCCAGACGGTCGCGATGAAGGCGTGGCATGTGCGCGTCGTCAACCGGGACGGCACGCCGCTGTCGCAGCCCCGGGCCCTGCTGCGCTCCCTGCTCTGCTGGATCTGGTTCCTGCCCGCCACCGCGGCGGCCTGGCTGGCGGGGCTGCACAGCGTCGGTGCGATCACGGGCTTGCTGATCGCCGGCGTGCTGGCCTACGCGGCCCTGGCGCGACTCCACCCCCGGCGCCAGTTCTGGCACGACGCCGTCTGCGGCACGCAGCTCGTCACCTGGCGGCCAGCGCCTCGCCGCCGCGGTACGCTCCCTGCATGACCAACCCCTACAAGGGCCGCACGGGGCTGGACCGGATCGTGCGGGCAGCGGGCTATTCCGCCGAGGGCTTGCGCGCCGCCTACGCCGGCGAAAGCGCCTTCCGGCAAGAGGTGTGGGCGGCCATCGTCCTGGTGCCGGCAGCGTTCTGGCTCGGCCGGGGCTGGGCCGAGATTGCCTTGCTGGCCGGCACTGCGCTGCTCGTGCTCATCGTGGAACTGCTGAACTCCGCGGTCGAGGCCGTCGTGGACCGTGTGTCGCTGGACCGGCACGAGCTGTCCAAGCGCGCCAAGGACTTCGGCAGCGCCGCGGTGATGCTGTCGCTCCTGCTGTGCGGCGGGACGTGGGCTGCAGCGCTGTGGGAAGCCCTGGCACAACACCGCCCCTGGGGAGGCTGACAATGGCCCTGTCGATCTGCGTGTACTGCGGCTCCCGCACCGGCGATTCGCCGAGCTTCATGGCGTCCGCCCGGGAGGTCGGCACGCTCATCGCCCGCGAAGGCGGCGAAGTCGTCTACGGCGGCGGGCGTGTGGGCCTGATGGGTGCGGTGGCCGATGCCGCGCTGGCGGCCGGCGGCCGCGTGCTGGGCGTCATTCCCCAGGCCCTGATGGACCGCGAAGTAGGCCACCGCGGCATCACCGAACTGCAAGTGGTGCAGACGATGCACGAGCGCAAGCTGCGCATGGCCGAGCGGGCGGATGCCTTCGTCGCGTTGCCCGGCGGCATCGGCACCATGGAAGAGATCTACGAGATGTGGTCGTGGCAGCAGCTCGGCTACCATGACAAGCCCGTCGCGCTGCTCAACGTCGAGGGCTACTACGACGCGCTGCTCGAATTCACCCGCGCCAGCCACCGGCGCGGCTTCATGTCGGATGCGCAGTTCGGTGCGTTGATCGTCGACGACGACGCCGCGCGCCTGCTGCAGCGCGTGGCGGTGGCCGCCCGCCGGGCGACGGCGCCCGACGACTACGCCGGGCTCTGACGCGTCTGGCGCACGCCGCCCGCGGTCAGACGGCCGACTCGTCGGTCTCGCCAGTGCGGATGCGCACGACCTGATCGATCGGCGACACGAAGATCTTGCCGTCGCCGATCTTGCCCGTCTTGGCAGCCTTGACGATGGCCTCGATGCAGCGGTCGACGTCCGAGTCCTTGACCACGACCTCGACCTTCACCTTGGGCAGGAAGTCGACGACGTATTCGGCGCCGCGGTACAGCTCCGTGTGGCCCTTCTGGCGGCCGAATCCCTTGACCTCGACCACGGTCAGGCCGGACACCCCCACATCGGCCAGCGCCTCGCGCACTTCCTCGAGCTTGAAGGGCTTGATAACGGCGGTGATCTGTTTCATGGAAGTCTCCGGAAAGGGGGTCAGTTGCGTTGATTTAAGCACGGAACCCCGCTGAAAGGGACGCGCGCCGAGGCGTCCGGGCGGCTGGCAAGGCCTGTGCATCAGCACGGTGCCGCCGAGCGATGATGCGACCCAGAACCGTGCGCAACCAGAGGACAAACCGCGTGAACGAAGACGAAGGCCGTGCCGTGGTGCACGAGGTGATCCGCGTGCACACCGACCCCGGCGACATCGACGCCACGGGCTGGAACACGCTGCTGGAAGGCCAGGCCTCCCCGACCCCCTTCCTGCGTCACGAGTACCTGATGGCGATGCACCGCTCGGCCAGTGCATCCCCCGCCACGGGCTGGACGCCGAGCTTCATCACCATCGAGCGCACCGGCCGCCTGGTGGCCGCGTGCGCGCTCTACCTGAAGGCGCACTCCTACGGGGAATACGTCTTCGACTGGGCCTGGGCCGATGCCTACGAGCGCCACGGCCTCGCCTACTACCCCAAGCTGCTGGGCGCCGTGCCGTTCACCCCGGTGCCGGGCAGTCGGCTGCTGGCGCAGGACGAGGCGGCGCGCGGCCTGCTCGTGCGCGCCATCACCGCCTTGGCGCAACAGGCCGGCCTGTCGTCCGCCCACTTGCTCTTCTTCGACGAAGCCGACCGTGCTGCGCTTTCAAGCGCCGGCTGGCTGCTGCGCGAAGGCGTGCAGTTCCACTGGACGGCGCCCGCCGGCGAACCGTGGCCCGACTTCGAGGGCTTCCTGGGCAGCCTGCAGCGCGACAAGCGCAAGAAGATCCTCCAGGAACGGCGCAAGGTCGCCGAGGCCGGCGTCACCTTCACGGTGCATGAAGGCCCGGCCATCGACGACGACCTCTGGGACTTCTTCCATCGCTGCTATACGCTCACCTACCGGGCCCATCATTCGCGGCCCTACTTGACGCGGGCGTTCTTCGCGGAGATGGCACGCCACATGCCGGCGCATTGGCTGCTCTTCGTGGCCTGGCGGGGCGAAGGCGCGGCGCGCGAGCGCATCGGGGCCTCGCTGATCGCCCTCGACCCGGCGCGCGGGGCCGCGTATGGCCGCTATTGGGGCGCCACCGCCTACGTGCCCTGCCTGCACTTCGAGGCCTGCTACTACCAGCCGCTGGCCTGGTGCATCGCCAACGGCTACCGGCGCTTCGAGGGCGGTGCGCAGGGCGAGCACAAGATGGCCCGCGGCCTGCTGCCGGTGCGCACCTTCTCGGCGCACTGGCTGGCCGACCGGCGCTTCGCATCGGCCGTGGCCGATTTCCTGGAACAGGAAGGCGCCGGGATCGGCGCCTATGTGGACGAGCTGAAGGAACGCAACCCGTTCAGGCCGGCTTCGTCTTGAGGTAGGCCTCGATGCCGCTGCGGATCTCCTGCTTGGCGGCCTCGGGCCCTTCCCAACCCTGCACCTTCACCCACTTGCCGGCTTCCAGGTCCTTGTAGTGCTCGAAGAAGTGCTGGATGGCCTTCAGGCGCATCTGGTTGATGTCTTCCGGCTTCTGCCAGTGGGTGTAGATCGGCAGCACCTTGTCGATGGGCACGGCCAGCAGCTTGGCATCGCCACCCGCTTCGTCTTCCATCTTCAGCACGCCGACCGGCCGGCAGGTGACGACCACGCCGGGCGTCAGGGGGAACGGGGTGATGACGAGCACGTCCACTGGGTCGCCGTCGTCCGACAGCGTCTGGGGCACGTAGCCGTAGTTGCACGGGTAGTGCATCGCGGTCGTCATGAAGCGGTCGACGAAGAGCGCGCCGCTGTCCTTGTCCACTTCGTACTTGATCGGATCGGCGTTCATCGGGATCTCGATGATCACGTTGAACTCGTCCGGGGCCTTTTTGCCGGGGCTGACTTTCTCGAGGCTCATGGGTTCTCAGGGGGCTTTAGAAGGGGTGCGGCATTCTAAGAGGCTCACTTTCGCCCTCCTGACAGCGGCCGGCGGCACAAGGAAAACACCATGCAAGCCATGCATGGCCTTCCCGTAGCATGCCCCGCAACCCGCCAGCCACGCCGCCGTCCCGGGCGTCGCGCAAACACAAGACTGGCACTCGTCCGAATTCAAGTGACCCACTGGAGAAGGAGAGACCTGATGTCGACCACTGTGGCGCTGTACGTGGCGCTGGCCTGCGGCCTTGCGGCCGTGCTCTATGGTTTTGTCCAGCGCAGCTGGATCCTGCGGCAGGACGCCGGGAACGCCCGCATGCAGGAGATCGCCGCGGCGATCCAGCAGGGCGCCGCGGCGTACCTGGCGCGGCAGTACCGCACCATCGGGCTCGTCGGCATCGTGCTGGCGGTGCTGATCGGCCTCTTCCTCGACCTCACCACGGCCGTCGGCTTCGTCGTCGGCGCGGTGCTGTCCGGCGCCTGCGGCTTCATTGGCATGAACGTCTCGGTGCGCGCCAACGTGCGCACCGCCCAGGCCGCCACGCGCGGCATGGCACCCGCGCTCGACGTGGCCTTCAAGGGCGGCGCCATCACCGGCATGCTGGTGGTGGGCCTCGGCCTGCTGGGGGTGTCGATCTTCTTCTGGTTCGTGGCCGGCAGCGCCTCCGCGGCCGACGGCAAGGCCCTGTCCGCCGCGCTCAAGCCGATGCTCGGGCTGGCCTTCGGCTCGTCGCTGATCTCGATCTTCGCGCGGCTCGGCGGCGGCATCTTCACCAAGGGCGCCGACGTCGGCGCCGACCTGGTCGGCAAGGTGGAAGCGGGCATCCCGGAGGACGATCCGCGCAACCCCGCGGTGATCGCCGACAACGTGGGCGACAACGTCGGCGACTGTGCCGGCATGGCGGCCGACCTCTTCGAGACCTACGCCGTCACCCTCATCGCCACGATGGCGCTGGGCGCCCTGATGATCACCGCGGCCCCGATGGCCGCGGTCCTGTATCCGCTGGTGCTCGGAGGGGTCTCCATCATCGCTTCCATCATCGGATGCATGTTCGTCAAGGCCAGCCCCGGCATGAAGAACGTGATGCCGGCGCTCTACAAGGGGCTGATCGTCGCGGGCGTGCTGTCGCTGATCGCGTTCTGGTTCGTCACCGGCGCGGTGATGCCGGCCGATGCGCTGGGGCCGGATACGCAGCTGCGGCTGTGGGGCGCGTGCCTGGTCGGGCTGGTGCTGACCGCCGCGATGGTCTGGATCACCGAGTACTACACCGGGACGCAGTACAAGCCGGTGCAGCACGTGGCGCAGGCCTCGACCACCGGCCACGGCACCAACATCATCGCGGGGCTGGGCGTCTCGATGCGCTCGACCGCCTGGCCCGTGCTGTTCGTCTGCGTGGCCATCGTGGCCTCGTACATGCTGGCGGGGCTCTACGGCATCGCCGTGGCCGCGACCTCGATGCTGAGCATGGCCGGCATCGTCGTCGCGCTCGATGCCTACGGCCCGATCACCGACAACGCCGGCGGCATCGCCGAGATGTCCGAGCTGCCCGACAGCGTGCGCGCCGTCACCGACCCGCTCGACGCGGTGGGCAACACCACCAAGGCCGTCACCAAGGGCTACGCGATCGGCTCCGCGGGCCTGGCCGCACTGGTGCTGTTCGCCGACTACACCCATGCGCTCGAAGCGCGCGGCCTGCAGGTGAGCTTCGATCTGTCCAACCACATGGTGATCGTCGGCCTCTTCATCGGCGGCCTCATCCCCTACCTCTTCGGTGCGATGGCGATGGAGGCGGTGGGCCGCGCCGCGGGCAGCGTGGTGGTGGAGGTGCGCCGCCAGTTCCGCGACATCCCCGGCATCATGGAAGGCACCGCCAAGCCGCAGTACGGGCAGGCGGTCGACATGCTGACCAGCGCCGCCATCAAGGAGATGGTGATCCCGAGCCTGCTGCCGGTGGTGGTGCCGATCGTCGTCGGCCTGCTGCTCGGGCCGGCCGCACTCGGCGGCCTGCTGATGGGCACCATCGTCACCGGCCTCTTCGTCGCCATCAGCATGTGCACCGGCGGCGGCGCCTGGGATAACGCGAAGAAGTACATCGAGGACGGCCACCACGGCGGCAAGGGCAGCGATGCGCACAAAGCCGCAGTCACCGGCGACACGGTCGGCGACCCCTACAAGGACACCGCCGGCCCGGCCGTCAATCCGCTGATCAAGATCATCAACATCGTCGCGCTGCTGATCGTGCCGCTGCTGCCGGGCGGCTTCATGGGCTGACCTGCGCCTGGCGGGGCCTTCCGTGGCCCTCAGTGGCCGGCGAGCGCCGTCTCGCCGGCGTTCCACTTCTGCGCACGGTTGCGGCCGTTGCGCTTGGCGACGTAGAGCGCGCCGTCCGCCTGTTCCAGCAGCTGGTGCGGCGTCTCGGCGCCCTGCACGATCGACGCCACGCCGAAGCTGGACGTGATGCGCAGCGCACCATGGCCCTCGATCGACTGGCCGGCCTGCGTCTCGATCTGATGGCGCAGGCGGTCGGCCACGGCCCAGGCCTGCTCGAGGTCCAACTCAGGCAGCAGGATGCAGAACTCCTCGCCGCCGTAACGCGCCAGCACGTCCTGCGGGCGCAGCGTCGCGCCGAGCGTGCGGGCCACGGCCTTGATCACCAGGTCGCCGACGGCGTGGCCGTACTTGTCGTTGAACGACTTGAAATGGTCGATGTCCGTCATGATGGCGCACAGCGCGCCGCCGGCCCGGGCCCGCGCGAAGATCGGGTCGAACGCATCGAAGAACGCCCGGCGGTTGAAGCAGCCGGTCATCGGGTCTTTCGTGGCCAGTTCGGTCAGCTCGCGGTTCTTGGCCTCGATCTCCTGGCGCGAGGCTTCCAGCTCCGTCAGCGCCGTGCGCAGCTGGACGTTCATCCGGTCGAGTTCGGTCACGTCGTCGAACGTGACGAGCGCGCCGCGCACGCGGCCCCCGCCATCCTGCACCGGCGAAGCATTGAGCACCAGCTTGCGCGGCGGACCGCCGTCCGGCTGCGCGATGTTGAGCACCTCGCCCGTGACCGCCTCGCGGCTGTCCATCACACGCGCCCACGCGTGCTGCGCGGCATCGTGCGGCATCGCCGCGGCCAGCCACGGCAGGCCCGACGCCGGCCGGCCCAGATGGTCCCTGACGGCATCGGGATGCAGTGCGCCGAAGGCCTGGTTGGCCATCAGGATGCGGCCGCGGTCGTCGACGATCATCACCGCCTCGGTCAGCGTATCGAACGCGCTCTTCACCCGCTCGGGGATGGTCGCGCTCGGGTCCAGGTGCTGCAGCACGCGGCGCAGGTACAGGTGGTAGAGCACGAAGCCCAGGCCGGCCAGCAGCAAGGAGAACTGCACCCACCGCTGCGCCAGCCAGCCGGGCAGCGTGCTCGAGGCCAGCGGCCGGAACCGCGCCTCGATGCGGCCCCACCGCACGCCGTTGCGCTGGAGGTCGACCATCACGTGCGTGAGGTTCGACCGCCCGTCGGCCGGGAGCTTCCAGTCCTGTGCATGGCGGCGGGTGGCCGCCAGCAGGCTGCCGTCTTCGCGCCGCAGGCCCACCGACAGCAGGTCGGGTTCGACGGCCACGACGTCGTGCATCGTGCGCAGCAGCAGCGCCTGCTCCTGCGGCCGCTGCATGATCGCGGCGAGCTGCATCGCCAGCGCATTGACGATCCGCAACCGCACCTGGCGGGCCACCTCCCCTTCGGCAGGAAACACACCCAGCACCAGGTCGAGCACCAGCACCAGCATGCTCGTCATCGCCACCAGCCCGGCCGCGATGCGGCCGATGGGGCTCAGCCGCACGCGCCTCATGGCCGCACTGCCGCCGCGGCCGACGTCGCCTCCAGTGCAGGGAACACGGCCTTGCAGCGCATCCCGGCCGGCATCGCCTGGCCGGGATTGGGCAGCACCAGCCGCACCCGGAACGAACTGCTCGCCGCATCGATCACCCGGTCCACCCGCAGCACCCGGGCCTGCACCTCTCCGAACCCCGGAACGCCCGGGGTGACGGTGGCGGTCGTTCCTTCGCGGATGCGGTTGAACAACGCCGCGGGCACCAGCACCTCGACGCGCAGCGGGTCCAGGGCCACGATGCGCATCAGCGGCCTGTCCTCCACCCGCTCGCCGCGCGACACGTACCGGTCGACCACCACGCCGTCGATCGGACTGCGGATCGACCGCTGGCCGAGCTGCGCGCCCGCCACCGCCAGCTCCTGCGCGGCCACCTGCAGTTGCTCACGCGCCTGCCGTGTCCTGGCCCGGGCCAGGTCGTGCTCCGTGGCCGCCTGGTCGCGTGCGATGGCCGAGACGAAGTTCTGCGCAAAGAGCAGCTCCGTGCGGTCGAGCTTGCCCCGGGCGAAAGCCTCCGCGGCCTCGGCAGACCGGAGCTCGGCCTCCGCCTGGCTGCGGGCCTGGGCCGCGGCGTAGCCGGCCCGTTCGACCGCCGCCGACAGCTGCGCCACCGCCTGCCCGGCGCGCACGGCATCCCCGCGCTCCACCAGCATCTGCGAGACGACGCCCACGACGGGACTGCCGAGCTCCACCGTTTCCGACGGCTCGATCAGGCAGCCGAGCACCTGCGCCTGCAAGGCAGACGTGTGTGCGAGAAGAAGTGATAGCAACATGCGCTTGACCAACGACACAAACCACATAACCGTCCCGCTTGAAAAAGAACGCGAGCAAAAACGACTCGTCCGATAGAATTGATTCTCCTGCCCCCAGGCGTCGGCGGAAATTCGAATATCAACAGCAAATTGCAATCAATTTTGAGCAATTACTCCGCCTCACCTCCCAGCGACAGCCCTCGGTCCATGGCTGCGTCCTGCTGCGCCAGCAGCGCACGCTGACGCGCCTGCGAGCGCTCGGCCCTGCGCTGCGGCACGGCGGCCAGCAGGTCGGCGCACCAGCCGGCCACCACGCGGCCGGGCGCGGCCCGCACGATGGCCCGCGCGAGGGCCGTCCACCCCGGATGCCGTGCGAACAGGCCGGCCTCCAGGGCCAACCAGCGCTGCACGCTGCCGCGCTGCCCCTGGCGTGCGCAGCGGCCGGCCAACTGGCGGTCGACGCGTCGGGCAACGTTGTGCTGGCAGGCCAGTACATGCAGGCCGCCCACGGCTTCCACCGCCTGCGGCACGGGGATGTCCGTCCCCCGGCCTGCCATGTTGGTGGCCACGGTGAGGCAGCCGGCTCCGCCGGCCGCCGCCACCACTTCGGCCTCGGCATGGTCATGCCGGGCGTTGAGCACGGCGTGCGGCAGGCCGGCGGCGGCCAGGCAGGCGGCCAGCCGCTCGGACTCCGCCACCGAGTCCGTGCCGACCAGCACCGGCCGGCCCAACGCATGCAGCCTCGCCACCTCCGCCACCACCGCCCGCCAGCGGTCCTCGTCCCGCTCGTACAGCCGCGTCGGCCAGCGGTCTCGACGGCAGGGGCGGCGCAGCGGTATCGGCTGCACCGCCAGGCCGTAGGTCGCCAGCAGCTCGGCGCGCGATTCGCGCACCGTGCCGCTCATGCCGCCCAGCTTCAGGTACCGGGGGAAAAAGCGCTGGTAGGTGATCTGCGCCAGCGTCTGCGGCACACCCGTGGGCTCGCAGCCCTCCTTCAGCTCGATCAGCGTCTGCAGCCCGTGGGACCACACCCGCCCGTCGGCCACGCGGCCGGTGGTCTCGTCGATCAGCACGACGCGGCCGTCCCGCAGCAGGTAGTCGCGGTCCGCGCGGTACAGGTGCCGTGCCGCCAGCGCCATCGCCACCCGCGCCGCGGCGTCGCGCGCATCGCACCAGCGCCCCCCGAGCCGCCGGCCATGGGCCGCCACCGCGGCCCGGCCGCGGTCGGTGAGATCCGCCTGGCGCGAGCCGGCATCGAGCCGATAGTCGCACGCGGCCCGCAGCAGCCCGGCCACACGCAGCGCCTGCCGGCAGAACTCGACGTCGCCAGGGTCGACATGGGCGCGCGACAGGATCAGCGGCGTGGTCGCCTCGTCGATCAGGATGCTGTCGGCCTCGTCGACCAGCGCCATGCACAGCCCCCTCAGCAAGGGCTGCCCGCCCGCGCTGGGCCGGCCGGCCAGCAGCGCGGCGCGCCGCTGCAAGTCGCTGTCCGCGGGCAGGCCGGCCATGCGGTCGCGCAGATAGTCGAACACCAGCTCGCGCGCGGTGCAGTAGGTCAGGTCGCAGCCATAGGCCCGGGCCCGCTCGGCAGGGGGCATCGGCTGGGTGACGTGGCCCACGCGCAGGCCAAGCGCCTCGTACACCGGCCTCAGCCGCTCGGCATCGCGCGCCACCAGGTAGTCGTTGGCGGTGATCACGTGCACCGGGATACCCGCCAGCGCCGCTACCGCCGCCGCCAGCAGGGCTGAGAGCGTCTTGCCCTCCCCGGTGGCCATCTCGGCGATCCGGCCGTCGAGCATCACTCGGGCCGCGATGATCTGCGTGTCGAAGTGCGCCAGGCCCAACTGCCTGCGTGTGGTTTCGCGCACCAGCGCAAATGCCTGCGGCAGCGCGGGGCTGCCCAAGCCTTCGCGGGCGAGCGCGGTGCGCACGGCCTGCAGGCGCTGCCGCAGCAGCGTCTCCGGCAGCGCCGCCAGGGCCTGCGCCTCGGCCAGAACCCCGGCCACGAAGCGGCGGTGCCGCCGGCCCGCCCGCCACCGTGGGGCGCACAGGCAGGTCCGCAGCGTGCCCTGCGAGCGCCACCAACGCAGCCATGCCGGCTCGGCCGCCCCGCTGCGCTGCGGATAGGCGCCCAGCACCACGCCCGGTCGCGGCAGGACGGCAGCCACCCGGCTCACCCGGGATCGGCGTGGCGCAGGAACGCCTGCCGCGCGCGGCGCCACAGCTGGGCCGCAAGCGGCGCGCGGCCATGGTCGAAGCGCACCCATGCCCGGCCGCCAATGCGCTCCACCGGCACCTGCGGCACCCGCAGGTCGACCACGAACAGCGGCAGCAGCGTGCGCAGGCCTTCGGGATCGGCGGGATCGGTCACCCAGGCGCCGCCGCCCCGGTCGCCCAGCGCGGCGCTGGGCAGCGCCTGGCCGCCCGCCGGCACCTCCCGCAGCGTGACCGCAGGGCGGGCAATCGCCGGCGCGTCGGCCAGCCGCACCGCCACCGACCGCGTGCCCCCGCGCACCAGGTCGATGTCGTCCTGCGACACCGGAACGCGCAGCTCCAGCGGCTGGCCGTCGATCACGTAGGCCAGCATCGCCCCCTGAGGCACATGCCGCCTCGGCAGGTCGCGGGGGCGCGGCACCACCAGCGTGCCGTCCGCCGGGCTGCGCACGTGCAGCAGCCCGATGCGTTCGTCGAGCCGCTGCAGGTCGGCGCGCAGCCGGTCGATCTCCGCCG
This sequence comes from Aquincola agrisoli, assembly GCF_036621135.1. Lineage (NCBI taxonomy): Bacteria > Pseudomonadati > Pseudomonadota > Betaproteobacteria > Burkholderiales > Sphaerotilaceae > Aquincola > Aquincola agrisoli. The sequence continues at coordinate 262,873 of NZ_JAZIBG010000020.1, read as the reverse complement.
CCACCGCCTGCGCGCGGACCGGGTTGCCGAACAGGGCCTGGTGATGCGTGACGTCGGCCGCCACCAACTGCGCAGCCACCCGCGCACGCTCGGCCGGCAGGGCCGGATCCTCCAGGCGCATCAGCACCTGCCCCCGCCGGACGCGCTGGCCATCGGCCACCAGCAGTTCGGCGACGAAGCCGGCCGTGCCCGCCCGCACGCGGGCGCCCTCGGGCGCGATCACCACGCCTTCGGCCCGCGTGGCCATCGGCAGCGGCAGCACGCCGACGAGCCCCACCACCACCGCCGCGCCGGCCAAACTCGCCGCCATCGCCCGCCCCCGCCGCTGCGCCAGGCGGGGGTCGCGGCACAGGAAGCGCAGCCCGCGCCACAGCGGCTGCAGCAGCAGGCCGAAGAGCGCCCACGCCAGCGCGACGAGGCCCAGCGCCGCCGACTGCGTCGCGGTCCAAAGCACGATGAGCACCGCGACGGCGAACCGGTAGGCCGCGGCCGCCAGGCCGTAGGCGACGAACCAGGGCGCCTCGCCGCGTGCCACGGCGGGCGGCGCGATGCGCTGCAGCCCCAGGCCGAAGCGCTGCACCAGCCACACGAGGTAGGCCTTGCTGCGCGGCCCGAGGTTGGGCAGGTCGAGCGCATCGCACAGCATGAAGTAGCCATCGAAGCGCAGCAGCGGGTTGGCGTTGAAGAGCAGGGTCGACACGCTGCAGATGACGAGCACGACGAACGCCGCGTCCCGCACCAGGCCCTCCTCGGTGGCGAGCCATACACCCAGCGCCGCGGCGGCCAGCAGCAGCTCGGCCATGATGCCCGCCGCCGCCACCCCCATGCGGTGGCGCCTCAGGGCGAACCCGTTGGACGCGGAAGCATCCACGTAGGGCACCGGCACGAAGAACAGCAGCGTGATGCCCACCTCGTGCACTTCGCCGCCGTGGGCACGCACCACCAGCGCATGGGCGAGCTCGTGCACCGCCTTCACGAGGGGATAGCAGACCCACGCCATCAGCAGGTGGCGCGGCGTGGGCATGTGCAGCCCGGCGTGGCTGCGCAGCTCGGGCCAGTGCATGGCCGCCGCGACCGCTGCCGTGCCCACGGCCAGCAGCCACAGCAGCAGCACCGGCGTGCCCACCAGCATCCGCCCCAGGCCGGCAAGCGGCCGCAGGCACGCGGAAGGATCGGCGATGGGCACGCGGAAGGCCAGCGGGTTGGCCGCACGCCGGCGGGCGGTGCGGCGGCGGTCCTCCCCCCGGCGCAGCAGCGCGGCCACGTCGGGCGTGCGTTCGCACTGGATGAGCCCGGCCGCATCGAGCTGCATCAGCAGCGCGACGACGTCGGGCTGCGTCGGTGCGGCCTCGCCGTGCAGCGCGCGCAGCGACTCCCAGATCTGCTGCACGCTCGCCTGGCCGTCGAAGCGGCCGGCGAGCCGCCAGGCCGATTCGTTGAGCCGGTGGTGCCGGCCCGAGGCGCCGTCCTGCAGCACGAACCACAACGTGCCGCGCGACGGCCTGCGCTGCACGCGCACATGGCGCCGCAGGCGCGGGTGCAGCCCGGCCACCCGATACCAGTGGGGGCTGTGGATCGCCTCCATCATGTCAGCCACGCCCACCACTGCAGGCGCAGCCAGTCGACGAGCCGGTGCGTCGCGATCCACAGCAGTGGCCGTTCGCCGGCCTCGATGCGTGCCACCCCGCGCAGCCCCGGCCGCAGCACCTGCGGCCCGCCGTCGACCGACGCCTCGACCTCGAACACGTTGCGGCCGTCGATCGTGGCCGCCACGGGCGTGATGCGTTCGACGCGGATCGCCAGCGGCCGCTGGGGCGCGGCCGCCAGCGCGAGCCGCCCGGCCTGGCCGACGCGCACGTCCGCGATGTCGTGCTCGTCGACCTCGACGATCACGCGGTGCCCCTCGCCCTGCGCGAGCGTCATCAGCACGTCGCCCCGCTTGACCGGCGCTCCCAGCGCCTGCGTCAGGTCGCCCTGGATGACGACGCCCGCGAAGGGCGCTTCCAGCCGCGAGCGGCGCAGCGACTGCTCGGCGAGGTCGAGCTGCGCGCGGGCCTCGTCGGCCCGCGACAGCGCCACCACCATCTGCGCACGGTCGTGGCGCGCCAGCGCCTCGCCGTAGGCGTGTTCGTGCTGCTGCGCCTCGCTCTGCCACTTGCGCCGCTCGAGCTGCAGTTCCTCCCGCGAGAGCTCGGCCAGCAGCTGGCCGGGCTGCACCGCATCGCCGGGGCGAGCGTGCACCTCCTGGATGAAGCCGTCGACCGGCGCGACGAGCGCACGCTGCACCGCGCCCTCGACCCGCGCGGCGGCGCCGATGCGGTGCTCGCCGGGCACCCACGCCGCCACGCCGATCGCGGCACCCACGGACACGGCCGCCAATGCCAGCAGCTTGGCCGTGGGATGGCCCGGGCCGACGAGGCGGTCCTGCGCGCCTCGCGCTGCATCGAGCAGGTGGCGTGGCAGCGAACGCTGCTGCTGCCGCTTGAGTTCGATCAGCGGCCCGAGGAGGCACGCGGCATGCTCGATGAACAGGACCTCGGCGGCATCGAACGGCGGGCCCGCGCGCTCCAGGGTCATCGCGCCCACCAGCCGGCCGTGGTCGGCCAGCGGCACCGTGCACAGGTGGCCACCCCCTTGGGCCCGCGCCTGTTCGGCATGGGCATGCACGATGCGCGGCGGCTCGCCGGGCGGCAGCGGCCACACCAGCGTCGCGGACTGGTCCAGCGCCTCGTCCATCGCGGCGCCGATGCCGCGCGCGAGGGCCCGCTCGGCGTCCACGTCGGCACAGTGCGACAGCGCCACGACCTCGCACGCAGCGCCCTTGCGCAGCCCGATGCCGACCCGGTCGCAGGCCATCAGCGTGCACAGCTCGGTGGCCACCGCCGCCGTCGACGCCGGCAGCCGGGCGTGGGACAGGGCCGCGGCCTGCAGGGCGAGCACGAGGCCGGCACGGTCCGCGCCCGGCTCGGCAGCCGGCCGGACGACGCCGGCGGTCGGGACGGGCGGCAAGGCCGGCGCGGCGGCAGTCGCGGCCGGGTCGCCGGCCGCTTCCAGCCCTGGCCACGGCGACCGGAGATCGGGGGGCGCATTCATGGGTGAACCTTACGCACTTTCTGCCATCTTCGAGGGCGGAGAAAGATCACTTTAGAGGTTCATTTGCCGCCACTTGAGTCATCTGTGCCGGCTTCGGCCAGGCGCAAGCGCGGCGCGCAGCCTTCCTAGAATGGCCCGATGCAGTCCTCCTCGCCGCGCGCGCTCCTGGTCACCTTCCTGCTCGCGGCGCTGCCCGCGCTGATCTTCCTCGTCGACATGCAGACGCCCCTCGGTTATGCCGAATGGGCGCTCTACGTGATCCCGACCGCGCTCACCTTGCTGCAGTCCCGGGTGATCGTCCCGCTGCTCGTCGCCTTGGGCTCGACGGCCTGCATCCTGCTTGGCTACCACTTCTCTGCCGGCGGCTCCGGCACGGGCTTCGCGGTGGTCAACCGGAGCATCGGGATCGTCGCGGTATGGACGATGGCGATCGCGATCATGCAGACGCTCAAGACGCGCATGCAGGTGCAGTCGCTGCTGTGGATGCAGCAGGGCGAGGCCGCCGTCTCCCAGGCCCTGCTGGGCGAGCAGACGCCGCAGGACATCGGCGTCAACGCCACCCGGGCGCTGTGCGAGCTGACCGGCGCGGCGGTCGGCGTGCTCTACCGGCTCGACGGCCAGGTGCTGCTGCGCAGCGGCGGCCACGGGATCGACACGACGCAGGTGGCCGAGCGCTGGCAGCTGCCCGAGGGCCTGCCGGGCCAGGTCGCCGCCAGCAACCGGCCGATGCGGGTGCCGCAGGTGCCGCCGGGCCACCTGCCCATCGCCACCGGCCTGGGCCGCAGCGATCCCGCGCAGCTGCTGCTCGCGCCGCTGACGGCCGACCGCAGCGTGTTCGGCGTGGTCGAACTCGGCTTCCTCGGCAGCCAAGACACGCTGGAGCGCGAAAGCGCGCTGTTGGCGGCCGTCGGCGAGCCGATCGGCCTGGCACTGCGCGGCGCGATCTACCGCGAGCGCCTGATGCTGCTGCTGGAGGAGACCCAGCGCCAGAGCGAGGAACTGCAGGCGCAGCAGGAAGAGCTGCGGGTGGCCAACGAGGAGCTGGAGGAGCAAAGCCGCGTGCTCTCCGAGTCGCAGGCCCGCCTGGAGACCCAGCAGGTCGAGCTGGAGCAGACCAACCTGGCACTGTCGGAGCAGAAGGCTTCGCTCGAACGGCAGAAGCAGCACCTGGTGCAGGCCCAGTCCGCGCTGCGCGGCCATGCCGAGCAGCTGCAGGAGGCGAGCCGCTACAAGTCGGAATTCCTCGCCAACATGTCGCACGAGCTGCGCACGCCGCTCAACAGCGCGTTGATCCTGTCGCGGCTGCTCACCGACAACCGCGAGGGCACGCTGACGCCCGAGCAGGTCAAGTACGCGCAGACCATCCACGACGCCAACAACGACCTGCTCGCCCTGATCAACGACGTGCTCGACCTGTCGAAGATCGAGGCTGGCAAGGCCGAGCTGGACATCGGGCCCGTGGTGCTCGACGACCTGCTCGGCCGCCTGCGCACGATGTTCGAGCCGCTGGCCGCGCAGAAGGGCCTGGCGCTCGAGGTGTCGGCCGACGCCGGGCTGCCGGCCGAGATCCGCAGCGACCCCAAGCGGCTGCAGCAGGTGCTGAAGAACCTGCTGGCCAATGCGCTGAAGTTCACCGAGCGCGGCGAGGTCGCCCTGCGCGCGGCCGCACGCCCCGACGGCCGCATCGCCTTCGCGGTGCGCGACACCGGCATCGGCATCCCCGCCTCGCAGCAGGAGGTGATCTTCGAGGCCTTCCGCCAGGCCGACGGCAGCACCAGCCGCCGCTTCGGCGGCACCGGCCTGGGCCTGTCGATCTCGCGCGAGCTCGCGCGCCGCCTGGGCGGCGACATCGCCGTCGACAGCGAGCCCGGCCGCGGCAGCACCTTCACGCTGGAGGTGCCGGTGGAGGCGGTCGACACCGAGGCCGGCGGCGCCGGGCTCCCGCCGACGCCGGCACCGGCGCCCGCACCGGCATCGGTGCCCGCACCGCCGCCCTCGCCGCGGCGAGCGGCACCGCCGCCGGCGCCGGCCGAAGAGACGGCCCCGCCCCGCCGCCGTGCCGAGCGGCGCCACACCGGCCGGCTCGTGCTGGCGGTGGAGGACGACCCCGTCTTCGCCAAGGTGCTGTGCGACCTGGCGAAGGAAATGGGCTTCGACTGCGAAATCGCGGCCAGCGGCGAAGAGGCGCTGCAGCTGGCACACGAGCTGCATCCCAACGGCATCCTGCTCGACGTGGGGTTGCCGGACCAGTCCGGGCTGACCGTGCTCGAGCGCCTGAAGCGCGACCCCGACACCCGCCACATCCCGGTGCACGTCGTGTCCGCGCACCCGCACGTGCAGACGGCACGCGAACTGGGCGCCGTCGGCTACCTGCAGAAGCCGGTGGACCGCGAAGGCCTGGCCCAGGCGCTGGAAGCCCTGCAGCGCCGCATCCAGCAGCAGGTACGGCGGTTGCTCATCGTCGAGGATGACGAGGCATTGCGCAGCCACCTGGAGCTGCTGTTGGGAGGCGAAGGGGTGGAGATCACGGCCGTGGGGACGATCGCAGGCGCGCTGCAGCAACTCAGCACGGCCACCTTCGACTGCATGGTCATGGACCTCGCGCTGCCCGACGGCACCGGCTACGACCTGCTGGAACGAATTGCGGCAACCGAGGACTACGCGTTCCCGCCCGTCATCGTCTACACCGGCCGCGCGCTCAGCCGCGACGAGGAGCAGCGGCTGCGCCGGCACTCCAAGTCGATCATCGTCAAGGGCGCGCGCTCGCCCGAGCGCCTGCTCGACGAGGTGACCCTGTTCCTGCACAGCGTGGAGGCCACGCTGCCTGCCAACCAGCGCCAGCTGCTGCGGCAGGCGCGCCAGCGCGACGCGGTGCTCGACGGCCGGCAGATCCTGCTCGCCGAAGACGACGTGCGCAACATCTTCGCGCTCTCCAGCGTGTTCGAGCCCCTCGGCGCCAAGCTGGTGATCGCGCGCAACGGCAAGGAGGCGCTGGCCCGGCTGGACGACGAGGGCGCGCAGATCGACCTGGTGCTGATGGACATCATGATGCCGGAGATGGACGGCCTGACCGCGATGCAGCGCATCCGCGAGCGGCCCGAATGGGCCGACCTGCCGGTGATCGCGCTGACCGCCAAGGCCATGGCCGACGACCGGGACCGCTGCCTGGCCGCCGGCGCGAACGACTACGTCGCCAAGCCGATCGACATCGACAAGCTCGTGTCCCTGTGCCGCGTGTGGATGCCCAAGTGAGCACGCCGCCCCGGCCCGACATGCACGACGAGGCGCTCTTCGACCTGGAGATCCGCCTGCTGCTGGAGGCCGTCTACCAGCGCTACCAGCACGACTTCCGCGACTACGCGGTGACTTCGCTGCGCCGGCGCATGCGCCAGGCGATGCAGCATTTCCGCTGCGAGCGGCTGTCGCAGCTGCAGGGGCGCATACTCCACGAGCCCGAGGTGTTCGGGCAGATGCTGCAGTTCTTCACCGTGCAGGTCAGCGAGATGTTCCGCGACCCGACCTACTTCGGTGCGCTGCGCGAGCACGTGCTGCCGGTGCTGCGCACGTACCCGTCGCTGAAGATCTGGGTGGCGGGCTGCAGCCACGGCGAAGAGGTCTGGTCGCTGGCCATCCTGCTGGCCGAGGAGGACCTGTTGTCGCGGACCATCCTCTATGCGACGGACATCAACGCCGCCGCGCTGCAGCGCGCCGAGGCGGGCGTGTACCCGCTGGACCGGATGGCGGGCTTCAGCCGCAACTACCTCGCCGCGGGCGGGCGCGGCTCGCTGTCGGACCACTACACCAGCGCCTACGGCGGCGCGGCCTTCGACCGCCGCCTGAAGCAGCAGATCGTCTTCGCCGACCACAGCCTGGCCACCGACAGCGTGTTCTCGGAGGTGCACTTCGTGTCGTGCCGCAACGTGCTGATCTACTTCAACCGCACCCTGCAGGACCGGGCGCTGGGCCTGTTCAGCGAAGCGCTGGTGCGCCGCGGCTTCCTGGGGCTGGGCATGCGCGAGACCCTGCAGTTCAGCCGGCACGCCGCCGAGTTCGACACCCTGGCGCCCGAGCAGCGCATCTACCGCAAGCGTTGATGATGTCGGCCATCGCCCCCTCCCCCCTCTTCCGGCCCGAAGCGATCGTCATCGGCGCATCGGCCGGCGGCGTGCAGGCGCTGCAGCGGCTGCTGGCCGCGCTGCCGGCCTCGACCGGCGCGGCCGTGGCGATCGTGCTGCACCTGCCCCCGGACCGTCCGAGCGGCCTGGCGGCGCTGCTGTCCGAGTGCTGTGCGCTGCCCGTCACCGAGGCGCTGGACAAGCAGCCGATGACGCCGGGCACGGTGGTCGTCGCGCCCCCGGACTACCACCTGCTGGTGGAGCCCGACCGCACGCTGGCCCTGTCCGTCGATGCGCCGCTGCTGTATTCGCGCCCGGCGATCGATCCGCTGTTCGACAGCGCTGCCGTCGCCTACGGCCCGCGCCTGCTGGGCATCGTGCTCACCGGCGCGAGCCGCGACGGCAGCGAGGGCCTGGCCGCGGTGCGCCGGCACGGCGGCCAGGCCTGGGTGGAAGCGCCCTCCACCGCCGCCGTCTCCACGATGCCGGCCGCCGCGCTGGCCCATGCGGGCGCCGATCTCGTCGCCCCCCTCGAAGAACTCGGTGCGCAGCTGCGTGCCTTCGCCCGCCCATGATGACGCCACCGCGCCCCGAACCCCGTGACGAGGTCAACCTGCTGGTGGTCGACGACGTCGCGCAGAACCTCATCGCCATGCAGGCGCTGCTGGCACGCCCCGGCCTGCGCGTGCTGACGGCCCGCAGCGGCGCCGAGGCGCTGGAATTGCTGCTGGCGCACGACGTGGCGCTGGCACTGCTCGACGTGCAGATGCCGGAGATGGACGGCTTCGAGCTGGCCGAGCTGATGCGCGGCGCCGAACGCACGCGCAGCGTGCCCATCATCTTCCTGACGGCGGCGCCGCGCGACGGGCAACGCTCGTTCCGCGGCTACGAGGCCGGCGCGGTCGACTTCCTCTACAAGCCCATCGATCCGGAAGTGCTGAGCAGCAAGGTGGCGGTGTTCGTCGAGCTGTTCGAACAGCGCCAGGCCCTGCGGGACAGCCTGGACCAGCTGCAGCGCGTGCTGGCGCTCAACGAGGCGATGGTCGCGGTGCTGACCCACGACCTGCGCACCCCGCTGCAGGCCATGCTCGCTGGCGCGGAGCTGATCCGCCGCAAGTCGGCCGACGCCGATGCGCGGCATGCCGCCGAAGGCATCCGCTCGAGCGGCCAGCGCATGAGCCGCATGATCACGCAGCTGCTGGACTTCTCCCGCATCCGTTCGGGATCGCTGCAGCTCGACAAGGCCCACGCCGACCTCGGCGTGCTGTGTGCGGCCGTGCTCGAGGAAGTGCGGCAGGCCCGGCCGCAGACGCGCATCGAACTCTCGATGCAGGGCGACCTGACGGGCAGCTTCGATGCCGACCGGCTGATGCAGGTCATCGCGAACCTGGTGACCAATGCCGCGCAGCATGGCCGCGCGGACGAACCGATCAGCGTGCGGCTCGACGGCACCCACCCCGCGCAGCTGGTGGCCGAGGTCAGCAACGCCGGCGAGTTGCCGCAGGCCGTCCAGGCCCGGCTCTTCGAGCCCTTCCGCGAGCGCAGCGCCAGCAGCGGCGGCCTGGGCCTGGGGCTCTACATCGTCGCGCAGTTCATGCAGGCGCACGGCGGCGAGGTGGACGGGCGTTCGGGCGGCGACGGACGCACGGTGTTCCGCTTCACGCTGCCTCGCGGCCAGACGGTGGCGGCCGTGGCCTGAGCCCGGGCGGCGCGCGACAATCGCCGCCATGGCCGAGCCCGCCCCGCCTCCCCCTCCCGCCACCGCGTATTGGCGCAGGAACTGCCGGCTCATCGCCGGCCTGCTGACGGTGTGGTTCTGCGCCACCTTCGGGACGCTCTACTTCGCGCGCGACCTGTCCTTCCAGTTTTTCAACTGGCCCTTCAGCTTCTGGGTCGCGGCCCAGGGGGCGCTGGTGCTGTACGTGGTCATCATCGCGGCCTACGCCCGGGTGATGAACCGGGCGGACCGCCAGGCGCGGGAGGCGCAGAGCCGGGCTCCCGGCGCACGCGCCTACAACGATACATAGAGACCCACGCCGAGCTGGACGCGGCCGGTCCGGCGCCGCCTCAGGCGGCGCCGGGCAGGCGGGCCAGGGCCGACACCGTCGCCAGGCACGCCCGGGCGGCCTCGCCGCCCTTCACCACGAAGTGCTCGCGGAAGAAGCGCAGGTGGTCGGCGTGGTCGTGGAAGTGGTGCGGCGTCAGCACCGCGGAGATCACCGGCACGCCGGTGTCGAGCTGCACGCGCATCAGGCCGTCGATCACCGCATGGGCGACGAACTCGTGGCGGTACATGCCGCCGTCGACCACCAGCCCGCAGCCGACGATGGCCGCATAACGGCCGCTGCGCGCCAGGCGCTGCGCATGCAGCGGGATCTCGAAGGCACCCGGCACGTCGAAGACCTCGACGGCGTCGGGCGGCACGTCGTGCCGCTCGAACTCGGCGAAGAACGCCTCGCGGGCGCGGCCGACGATGTCAGCATGCCAGCCGGCCTGGATGAACGCGTAGCGCAGGCCGCGCGGCGGCCGGGCGACGAGCGCCGGCACGGCAGCGTTGGCGGAGGTGGGAGAGGAAACAACAGGCTGATTCATGGAGATGCCTAGGCAAGGGATGGCCAGAATCAGGGCGCACGCGCGCAGCGGCCCCCGGCACGCCGGACGAACCACCCGCCTCGCGCTCTCTTTCATCCGGACTGTGACCGTCGGCCCCGGGATCCCACCGGGTCTGCTGACCCCGCTGCCGGCACGCCGGCGGCGGGCGCTCGCGGGCTCGTGCGGACGCATCCGCCATCACCGCCGGTGGGGAATCGCACCCCGCCCTGAGAACGCTGTGCCCCGGACCGCGAGGCCCGGAGCGGCAGGCAGTCTAAAACGGACGGGCCGCCCGCGCATTTAGACTCTCGGATTGCCCGAGAACACCGTGATGCCGTTCAATTCCTGCCGGCCGCAGCGCCGGAGTGGCCGATGAAGCTCGCCGACCGACTCCGCCATATCGACCCGTTCTACGTGATGGAGTGCGCCAAGGCGGCCGACGAGATCGCCCGCAGCGCCGCCTGCGACCCCGCCCGCGGCGGCCGGCCGATGCTCTACCTGAACATCGGCGAGCCCGACTTCACCGCGCCGGCGCCCGTGCTCGAGGCGGCGCAGCGCTGCCTGTCGGCCGGGCGCACGCAGTACACCCCTGCCACCGGCCTGCCGGCGCTGCGCGAGGCGATTTCGCGCTGGTATGCAGAGCGTTTCGGGCTCGACGTGCCGGCCCGGCGCATCGTCGTCACGGCCGGGGCCTCGGCGGCGCTGCAGCTCGTGACGCTGGCGCTCGTCAACGAGGGCGACGAGGTGCTGCTGCCCGACCCGAGCTACCCCTGCAACCGGCACTTCGTGGCCGCGGCCGGCGGCCGGGCGCGGCTGCTGCCGGCCGATGCGGCGGCGCGCTTCCAGCTCGATGCCGCGGCCGTCCAGGCGGCCTGGGGCGGGCACACGCGCGGCGTGCTGCTGGCCTCGCCCTCCAACCCCACGGGCACCTCGATCGCGCCGGCCGAGATGCAGCGCATCGTCGACGCCGTGCGGGCCCGCGGCGGCTTCACGATCGTCGACGAGATCTACCTGGGCCTCAGCTACGACGACGCCTTCGCCGCCAGCGCGCTGCGGTTCGGCGACGACGTGATCTCGGTCAACAGCTTCTCGAAGTACTTCAGCATGACGGGCTGGCGCCTGGGCTGGATGGTGCTGCCGGAGCCGCTGGTCGCGCCGGTGGAGCGCCTGGCGCAAAACCTCTTCATCTGCGCCTCGAGCGTGGCGCAGCATGCCGCGCTGGCCTGCTTCGAGCCTGCATCGATCGCCGCGTACGAGGAGCGCCGCGCGGCCTTCCGCGCCCGGCGCGACTTGATCGTGCCGGCGCTGCGGCAGCTCGGCTTCGGCGTGCCGGTGGTACCCGACGGCGCCTTCTACGTGTGGGCCGATGTGTCCGCGCACGCCGCCAGCAGCTGGGACTTCTGCTTCGACATGATGGAGCGTGCGCACGTCGCGCTGACGCCGGGCCGCGACTTCGGGCCGCATGCGGGCGAGCGCTTCATGCGCCTGTCCTTCGCGAGCGGCCTGCCGCAACTGGAAGAAGCCGTGCGACGGTTGTCTCAAGCGCTGTGAAGAAGCCGCAGTACGAGTTCGCCGTGCGCGTGTACTGGGAGGACACCGACGCCGGCGGCGTGGTGTTCTACGCCAACTACCTGAAGTTCTTCGAGCGCGCCCGCACCGAGTGGCTGCGCACGATGGGCCACGAGCAGCAGCGGCTGAAGGAGGAAGGCGGCGCGATGTTCGTCGTCACCGACACCCGCACCCGCCACCTGCGCCCCGCCCGCCTGGACGACCAGCTTTACATCAGCGTCGCGCTCGCGGAACGCAGCCGTGCGACCCTCACCCTCGTGCAGCAGGCACGCCGCGGCCAGGAGCTGCTGGCCGAGGGCGAGATCCGCATCGCCTGCGTCGAGCCCGGAACCTTCCGGCCGCGCCGCATTCCGAACCCGCTTCTCGAAGCGATCGAACACCACCTCGCCTCTTACTGAAATCGCCTCAGGCCCGTTATGAACCAGGACATGTCCATCCTCTCGCTCGTGCTGCAAGCGAGCTTCGTCGTGCAGATCGTGATGGCGGGGCTGCTCATCGTCTCGCTGATCAGCTGGACGGTGATCTTCGGCAAGGTCGTCGGCCTGAAGCGCGTGCGCGGCCAGAACGAAGGCTTCGAGCGCGAGTTCTGGTCGGGCCGCAGCCTCACCGAGCTGCAGCAGGCCGCCACCGCGGCCAAGACCACCGCGCCGATGGAGCGCATCTTCGCCAGCGGCATGCGCGAGTTCCTGAAGCTGCGCGACAGGCGGCTCGATGCCGCCGCCCAGCTCGACGGCGCGCGCCGCGCGATGCGCGCGAGCTTCCAGCGCGAGCTCGACGTGATCGAGAGCAACCTGAGCTTCCTCGGCACGGTGGCCTCGGTCAGCCCCTACGTGGGCCTGTTCGGCACGGTGTGGGGGATCATGCATGCCTTCGTCGGCCTCGCGAACCTGCAGCAGGTGTCGCTGGCCACGGTGGCGCCCGGCATCGCCGAGGCGCTGGTGGCCACGGCCATCGGCCTCTTCGCGGCCATCCCGGCGGTGATCGCCTACAACCGCTTCGCACGCGACATCGACCGCATCGCGATCCAGCTCGAGACCTTCATCGAGGAGTTCTCGAACATCCTGCAGCGCAACGCGGGCCAGCCCGCAGCGAGATGAACCGCCCCCGCAGCGCGACCCGACGGAAACAAGCATGGCAGCACTGAACGTACGAGGCGGCGGCCGCCGCCGCCGAGCGATGAACGAGATCAACATGGTCCCGTTCATCGACGTGATGCTGGTGCTGCTGATCATCTTCATGGTCAGTGCGCCGCTCATCACCACCGGCACCATCGACGTGCCCACCGTCGGCAAGGCCAAGCAGGCCGAGACGCGCAAGATCGACGTGCAGGTCGCGCTCGACGGCAAGCTCAAGCTCAGCGCCGAAGGCAGCGAGCGCAGCCTGACGCTGAAGGAGCTGGCCGACAACGTCAAGGCCGCGCAGAAGGACGACGCGCAGGTGCCCGTCGTGATCTCGGCCGACCGCAACGTCAAGTACGACACCGTCGTGAAGGTCATGGACACGCTGCAGCGCGCCGGCATCCAGCGCGTGGGCCTGTCCGTCAAGGCAGGAGGCTGAGCACCGATGGCCGACCAGGTGGATCCTCTGCGGCCGCAGCAACCCGGCGGCATGCGCGCCGGGGCCGCGGCGGCCGTGCTCGCGCACGTGGTGCTGATCGGGGCGATCGCGCTGGCCGTGAACTGGCGCGTCAGCACGCCCGAGGGCGTGTCGGCCGAGCTGTGGGCCAGCACCCCGCAGGAGGCCGCGCCGCGCGGCGAACCGCCGCCCCCGCCGCCGCCGCGCCCCGAACCCGTGCCGCAGCCCGAGCCGCCGCGCCCCGAGCCGAAGCCCGCGCCCGCCCCGCCCCCGCCCCGCGAGACGCAGGCCGAGCGCGACGCCGAGATCGCGGTCGAGAAGGCCAGGCGCGAGAAGGAGAAAGAGAAGGAGCGGGAACGCGAGCAGCAGCGCGAGGAAGCGCGGCGCGAACGCGAAGCCCGGCAGAAGGCCGAGCGGCAGAAGGCCGAGGAGCAGGCGCGGCGCGAGAAGGCCGAGCAGGAGAAGAAGGAACGCGCCGAGCAGCAGGCCAAGGCCGCCCGGGAGAAGGCCGAGCGCGAGAAGGCCGAGAAGGCCGCCGAAGCCAGGCGCGAGCAGCTGCGCAAGGAGCAGCTCGCCCGCATGATGGGCCAGGCGGGCGCCACCGGCGGGCCGGAGGCCACGGGCACGGCGCAGCGCAGCGCCGGCCCGTCGGCCAGCTACGCCGGGCGCATCATCGCCCGCGTGCGGCCGAACATCGTGCTGACCGACGAGGTGCAGGGCAGCCCCGTGGCCGAGGTCGAGGTGCGTGCCGCGCCCGACGGCAGCATCGTCGGCCGCCGGCTGGTCAAGGGCAGCGGCGTCAAGGCCTGGGACGACGCGGTGCTGCGCGCGATCGACCGCACCGACACGCTGCCCCGCGACGTCGACGGGCGCGTGCCTTCGTCGATGGTCATCGTGTTCCGGCGGGGGGACTGAGCCCGCGCCGACGGGCGGCCAGCCACCCGTCGAAGGACCAGCGCCCCGGCCCCCACAACACCAGGCCGGCCAGCAGGCTGCCCCAGAACTGGTGCTGCTGCAGCGCCGCCTCGCCGATCTCCGGCAGGCTGACGACCGCCACGGCATTCACGACGAACAGGCCCGCGGCGGCGAAGCGCCCGCCCAGCCCGAGCACCAGCAGCACGGGCAGGACCAGTTCGCCCGCGGTGCCGGCGTAGGCGGCGAGCTCCGGCGGCAGCAGCGGCACGTGGTATTCGTCGGTGAACAACGCGACGGTGATCTCCCAGTCGCGCAGCTTGGTGAGGCCCGAGAGGAAGAACACCCGCGCCACGTAGACGCGGGCGGCCAGCAGCGCGAGCGGCTGCGCCGCCTCGAGCCACCCGACCAGCCGGCGGTACACGCCCTGTGCCTGGAACCAGGCCATCGATCCGTTCATGGTTTGTCTCCTTCGACGACGACGACGGCGGCGATGCGATCGCGCCGCAAGGCTTCGCCGAGCCAGCCGGCGAAGTCGAAGCCGCTGCCCGCTGCGTCCAGCGCCGCATCGAGCGGGCGGCCGTCCAGCAGGGCCTGCGTGAACAAGGCATCGGCCGGTGCGACGGCGGCGGCCCGTGCATGCCAGCCTTCGCGCCAGACGCAGGCGTCCTCGCCCCGGCCGGCCCGCAGGGCCTCGCGCACGGCAGCGAACCCGCCGGCCTGCTGCGCCCCGGCCGGCGCCTGGTGCGCCTGCCAGATCGAAACGATCGGCCAGCGCGAGCGCAGCAGCGCCGTGCCGGCCCGCAACTGCAGCCGCAGCACGGCCGGCTCGGTATCGCCGAGCCGTTCGAGCTGCTGTGCGCCGGGCGGCTCGTCGGCGGCACGGGCGGCCTGGTGCAGCGCCCAGTCGAGCGCCGCGCTGTCCGCGAGGTAGGGCTCGTCCGCCAGCGTGGGGCTCCCGGCGATGAACGCCGGCAGTTGCGCGCCATACGCACCGAGGTCGCCGGCCTGCGGCGGATGGGCGCGCCAGTACGCCCGCGCCAGGCCCGCCATCGCGGCGTCGCCGACCAGCGCGGCGACCGTCGGGAATGCTGCGGCCAGCGCCCCCTGTGCCGCCGCGCCGGCGTTGGCCTGGTAGACCTGCAGGCCCCGCAGCACACCGGCCCGCGGGCCGCGCAGCGCACCGGGCGGCAGCGCCGCCAGGCCGCCCCCCTGCAAGGCCGCCAGCAACGCCTGCTGGCGCCGGGCCTCCGCACTCATCGCAGCCCCTGCGGGACGGCTGCGTCCGTCCGGCCGGCGAGGATGGCGTCGGCGCGGCGCGCCTCGCCGACCAGCACGTCGAGCGCCGGGATCGCGGTGTCCCATTCGATCAACGTGGGCACCGCGCCCCAGCGCCGCACGGCATGGCGGTAGACCGCCCACACCGGGGCGTGCACGCGGCTGCCGTGGTCGTCGACGACGATGTCGCCGGTGTCGGCGTAGCCGGCCAGGTGGATCTCGCCGACGGCCGCGCCGTCGAGCGCATCGACCCAGGCGCAACCGGCCGCCACCGGATCGAGGCCGGCGTTGAGCGCGTTGACCGCCACGTTGTTCAGGTCGGCCAGCACCCAGCAGCCGGTGCGGCGCGCCAGCGCGTTGAAGAACTCCGGCTCGGCCAGCGTGTCGTCGGCCCAGCCGAGGTAGGCCGCGAGGTTCTCGACGCCGATCGGGCGCTTCAGCCGCTCCTGCACCCGCTGCACGTTGGCGCACAGCACGGCCAGGCCCTCGTCGGTGAACGCGGGCGGCAGCAGGTCGTTGGCATGCAGCACCGCCCCCCCGTCGAGGCGCGGCGCGCGGGCGAAGGCAGCATGGTCGGAGATGCGCAGCGGCTGCACGCGCTGCGCGAGCGCGGCCAGGCGGTCCAGGTGCCAGGCATCCAGCCCGGCCGCGGAGCCCAGGGCCAGGCCCACGCCGTGCAGGCTGAGCTCATACGCTTCGCGCGCCCCGGCCAGCGCAGCCAGGGCCGCGCCGCCCTCGGCGAAGAAGTTCTCCGAGTGCACCTCGATGAACCCCAGCGCCGGGCGCTGCTGCAGCAACGCCACCTCGTGCGGCTGGCGCCAGCCGATGCCTGCGTGCGACGGGACCTGCATGGCCATGCCCGGGCGGCGTGCGTGCGGCTTCAGGACTTGGATTTGGCCATCGCCTCTTGTTCCGTCATCCCCTTCAGCGACTTGCAGGTGCCCTTGGCGACGTACTTCCAGTCCTCGGCGCTCATGTCCATCTTGGACTGGCCCGCGCAGCTGTGGGTCTTGGACAGGCTCGCGCAGTCGTTCTGCCCGGCCTTGGCAATGCCGTAGCACTTCTCCTTGCTCTTGTCCTGCGCGGCGGCCTGGCCGGCGATGCCGAGTGACAGCACGGAAGCCAGCGCGGAAGAGACGATGAGTCGGTGGTTCATGGTGGTGCTCCTGGAAAGGGGTGGGTGGATCCGACAGCCAGGCCGGTGTGGTCGATGGCCTGCGCTACGTCCGTCGCCGGCCACGCGGGCTCCTTACACTGGCGCCTCGAAAAAATTCCAGCCGGCCGATGAGCGACTTTGCACGTGAAGTGGAATCCCTGCGGCCGCAGCTGCTGCGCTTCGCACGCACGCAACTGCGCAACGAGGCCTGGGCCGAGGATGCCGTCTCCGACACGCTGCTGGCCGCGCTGGAGCGGCCGCAGGCCTTCGGCGGCCTGTCGCAGCTCAAGACGTGGCTGATCGGCATTCTGAAGCACAAGGTCGTCGACCAGCTGCGGCGCCACGCCCGCGAGGCCACGGTCATCGCCGGCGAGGATGGCGACGACCTCGACGACCTGCTGTTCACGCAGGAAGGCCATTGGCGCGAGCCGCCCGCGGTCTGGGCGAGCCCGGAGGCCTCCTTCCACGAACGGCAGTTCTTCGACGTGCTGCAGGCCTGCATCGACCACCTGCCGCCGGTGCAGGGGCGCGTCTTCATGATGCGCGAGTGGCTCGGCCTGGACACCGAAGAAATCTGCAAGGAACTGTCGATCAGCGCGACCAATCTCTGGGTGCTGCTGCACCGCGCGCGGCTGCGGCTGCGCGAGTGCCTGGACCTGCGCTGGTTCCAGGCCCCCCGCACCGCCTAGCTAACCGCAGGACCCGACGCCATGAAGCTCCAACGCAGCTGCCGCGACGTGACCCGCCTCGTGCTGGCCGGCGAAGACCGCGCCCTGGGCGTTGGCGAGCGCCTGGGCATCCGGCTGCACATGCTGGTGTGCCGCGCGTGCCCGCGTTTCGCGGCGCAGGTGGCCGTGATGCGCGAGGCCACGGCGCGCTGGCGTGCCTACGCTGAACCGGAGGACGCGCCGGCGGACGGAACGCGGCGGCGCTGAGCCCTCGCGGGGCGGCGGCGCCGCGGGTCAGGCGATCGCGCCGCCGCCGGCCCGGATGTCCCGCGGATGCTGCAGCGCCAGCTGCAGGCCCAGGCGCACGCCGGCCACCATCGCGGCCAGCGGCCAGGTGGGCGCGCCCGGATGGCGCGCCGCCTGCTCGTCGAGCAGCGGCAGGTGCATGAAGCCGCTGCGGATGCCCCGGCCGGCCAGCGTGTGCTGCAGGCCGTAGAACACATGGTTGCAGACGAAGGTGCCGGCAGTCTGCGAGACCGAGGCCGGGAAGCCCGCGGCCCGCAGGCCCGCTGCCATCGCCTTGATCGGCAAGGTGCTGAAGTACGCCGCGGGGCCGTCCGGCACGATGGGTTGGTCGATCGGCTGCACGCCGTCGTTGTCCGGGATGCGCGCGTCGTCGACGTTGATGGCCACCCGCTCGATCGAGAGCTCGCTGCGTGCCGCGGCCTGCCCCAACGCGAGCACGAGCACCGGACGATGGCGGTCGATCGCCTCACCGAGCACGGCGAGCGAGCCGCCGAAGGTGCAAGGCAGTTGCACGCCGACCACGCGCACGCCCGCCACCGCCTGCCCGTGCAGGGCCTCGGCCACGGCGGCACTCGGGTTGACGCAGTCGGCGTCGAAGGGCTCGAAGCCCGTCAGCAGCAAAGGAGGTGGGGAGGACATCGGGCGATTCTGCGCTGCCTGCACTGTCGGATCGGCCCTACAGGGATTCCCGCAGCGGACCGACAGCCTGCGCCCGCCCTGCTGCCTACAGTGGAACTCATCGCGCCACGCGCAGCTTTGCCACAAGGAGCCTCTCATGCAAACCCCGAACCGTACCCGCCTTGCCCTCGTCGCTTCCGCCGCCGCCCTGACGCTGCTGGCCGCCTGCAGCCGCGAAAGCGACGATGCCACCGTCGGCCAGCGCATCGACCAGGGCATCGCTACCACCGAGCAGCGCACGGAACAGGCCGCCAATACCGCCGAGCGCAAGATGGAACAGGCCGGCGACGCCATCGAACGCGGTGGCGAGAAGGTGGCCAGCGCCACCGGCGATGCCAGCCTGACCGCCAAGGTCAAGACCGCCCTGATCACCGCACCGGACCTCGGCTCGCTGAAGATCGACGTCGACTCGAACGACGGCGTCGTGACGCTGAACGGTGAGGTGAAGACCGCCGACGAGAAGGCCCGCGCCGAGCGCGTGGTGGCCACCGTCACCGGTGTGACCTCGGTCGTCAACAACCTCGTCGTGTCGAGCTGACGTTTGGCGGCGCGCGGCACGCCGCGCCGCGCTCACGCCGCGGCGCCGTAGCCCCCGCCTCCTGGCGTCTCGATCACGAACACGTCGCCGGGCAGCAGGTCGGCGGAGCCGATGTGCTCCAGTGCCTGCACCCGGCCGTCGGCGCGCTCGATCAAGCAACGGCCCACTGCACCAGCGCCGCCGCCGTGCGCGCCGAAGGCCCCGTGCACCCGGCCGTTGGCCAGGATGGCAGCCGTCATCGGCTCCAGGAACCTCACGCGGCGCACGCCGCCGTCACCACCCCGCCAGCGCCCTGCGCCGCCCGAGCCCGCCCGGACGGCATAGCTGTCCAGGCGCACCGGGAAGCGGAACTCCAGCACTTCCGGATCGGTGAGGCGGGAGTTCGTCATGTGGGTCTGCACGACGCTCGTGCCGTCGAAGCCCTCGCCGGCACCCGACCCGCCGGCCACGGTTTCGTAGTACTGGTAGCGGGCGTTGCCGAAGGTGAAGTTGTTCATCGTGCACTGGCTCGCCGCCAGCACGCCCAGCGCGCCGTAGAGTGCGTTGGTCACGCACATCGAAGTCTCGACGTTGCCCGCCACGACCGCCGCCGGCGGCCGCGGGTTGAGCATGCAGCCCTCCGGCACGATCACCTCCAGCGGCTTGAGGCAGCCTGCGTTGAGCGGGATGTCGTCGTCGATCAGCGTGCGGAAGACGTAGAGCACCGCCGCCATCGTCACGGCCTTGGGCGCATTGAAGTTGTTGGGCAGCTGCGCGCTGGTGCCGGTGAAGTCGATCGTCGCCGAACGGGCGGCGCTGTCGACGCGCACCGTCACCTGGATCTGCGCCCCGTTGTCCAGCGGCAGCACGAAGCGGCTGCCGGTCGCAGCGGGGTCGAGCGCCGTGATGGCGCGGCGCACCGAGGTCTCGGCGTTGTCCTGCACATGCCGCATGTAGGCCGCCACGGTGGGCAGGCCGTACTGCGCCACCATGGCGTTGAGTTCCTGCACGCCCTTTTCGTTGGCGGCGATCTGCGCGCGCAGGTCGGCCATGTTCTGCGCGGGGTTGCGCGAGGGATGGGGCCCGCCGGCCAGCAGCGCCAGCATCGCCTCCTCCTGCAACTCGGGGCCGCGCGGGCCCGCCGCGACGAGCCGGACGTTGTCGATCAGCACGCCTTCCTCGGCGATGGTCGAAGAGAACGGCGGCATCGAGCCCGGCGTGGTACCGCCCACGTCAGCATGGTGCCCGCGCGAGGCGACGTAGAACGCCGGGCGTGCACCGGCTTCGCCGCGCTGCACGTCGAGGAACACGGGCGTGACGACCGTGATGTCGGGCAGGTGGGTGCCGCCGTGGTACGGATCGTTCAGCACGAACACGTCCCCCGCCTGCATGGCGGGGTTGCGGGCGATCACGCTCTTGATCGACTCGCTCATCGAGCCCAGGTGCACCGGCATGTGCGGTGCGTTGGCGATCAGGTTGCCGTCGCCGTCGAACAGGGCGCAGGAGAAGTCGAGCCGCTCCTTGATGTTCACCGAGTGCGCGGTGTTCTGCAGCCGCAGGCCCATCTGCTCGGCGATGTTCATGAAGAGGTTGTTGAACACCTCCAGCATGACGGGGTCGGCCGCCGTGCCGACGGCGGGCGCATCGGCACGCGGCCGGATGCGCCGCAGCTGCACGGCGCCCCCCGCGACGATCAGCGCCTGCCAGCCGGGATCGACGACGGTGGTGGCGTTGCGCTCGGCGAGGATCGCCGGCCCGTCGACGTGCGCGCCGGGCGGCAGCTGCTCGCGCCGGTACAGCCAGCCGTCGCGCCAGCCGGCCGGCGACTCGTCGGCCAGGCAGTACATGCGCACCGCCTCGGCGCGCGGCACGGTGTGCAGCGGCGCCGTGCCGGCAGGCGTGGTCGGCAGCGCCTCGCCTTCGAGCACCGCTTCGACCGACACCGCCTCGATCACCAGCGGCTTGTCCGGCATCAGGAACGCGAAGCGTTGGCGGTAGGCGGCCTCGAAGCCGCGGCGCAGCGTGGCCTCGTCGCCCCAGGGCACCTGCAGCGCCGTGTCGGTGCCGAGGTAGCGCACATGCGCCTGCGCGTTGTAGCGCAGTGCGGGCGCGCGGGCGCCGTCGGTGGCGTGCGCCTGCGCGGCCAGCTCGGCGCCGGCCGCCGCCGCGAGGGCGTCGACCTGCGCCTGCGCCGCGGCCAGGCCTGCTTCGTCGAGCGCCCGCTCGACCGAGGCCTCGCGCATCGCGGCCTGGTCGGCCAGCCCCATGCCGTAGGCGCTGAGCACCCCCGCCAGCGGATGGACGTAGACCTGCGTCATGCCGAGGGCGTCGGCCACCGCGCAGGCATGCTGCCCGCCCGCGCCGCCGAAGCATTGCAGCGTGTAGCCGGTGACGTCGTAGCCGCGTGCCACCGAGATGCGCTTGATCGCATTGGCCATGTTGGCCACGGCGATCTGCAAGGCACCGGCGGCAACCTCCTCGGCGTGCACCGGCCGCCCCGTGGCCTGCTGCATCTCGAGCGCCACGGCCTCGAAGCGGTGCAGCACCTCGGCGCGGTCCAGCGGCTGGTTGCCGCGCGGGCCGAACAAGGCCGGGAAGTGGGCCGGCTGGATGCGCCCCAGCATCACGTTGGCGTCGGTGGTGGCCAGCGGCCCGCCGCGCCGGTAGCTGGCCGGGCCGGGATGGGCACCCGCCGATTCAGGGCCGACACGCAGCCGCGCGCCATCGAAGCGGATGATGGAGCCGCCGCCGGCAGCGACCGTGTGGATGCTCATCATCGGCGCGCGCATGCGCACGCCGGCCACCTGCGTCTCGAACGCCCGCTCGAACTCGCCCGCGAAGTGCGACACGTCGGTGGACGTGCCGCCCATGTCGAAGCCGATCACCCGCGCATGGCCGGCCGCCCGGGCCGTGCGCACCATGCCGACGATGCCGCCGGCCGGCCCCGACAGGATGGCGTCCTTGCCCTGGAAGCGCTGCGCCTCGGTCAGACCGCCGGAGCTCTGCATGAAGAGCAGCCGCACGCCGGGCATCTGGGCGGCGACGCGGTCGACGTAGCGCCGCAGGATCGGCGAAAGGTAGGCGTCGACGACGGTGGTGTCGCCGCGCGGCACCAGCTTCATCAGCGGGCTCACCTCGTGCGACACCGAGACCTGCGTGAAGCCGATCGCCCGGGCCAGCGCGCCCGCGGCGGCTTCGTGCGCCGTGTGGCGCCAGCCGTGCATGAACACGACGGCGCAGGCCCGGATGCCGGCATCGAAGGCGGCCTGCAGGTCGGCACGCAGCGCGGCCTCGTCGAGCGGGGTGACCAGGGTGCCGTCGGCGCCGACACGCTCCCGGGCCTCGATCACCCGCTCGTAGAGCATCTCGGGCAGCACGATGTGGCGGTCGAAGAGCCGGGGGCGCGCCTGGTAGGCGATGCGCAGCGCATCGCGGAAGCCCTGCGTGGCCACGAGCACGGTGCGGTCGCCGGTGCGCTCGAGCAGCGCGTTGGTGGCCACGGTGGTGCCCATCTTCACGCAGGCGACGCGACCGGGGGTGACCGGTTCGCCCTCCGCCAGGCCGAGCAGCCGGCGCACGCCCTCGACCGCGGCGTCCTCGTAGCGGGCTGGATCCACGCTCAGCAGCTTGAGGGTGTGCAGCGCACCGCGTGGATCGCGTCCGACGATGTCGGTGAAGGTGCCGCCGCGGTCTATCCAGAACTGCCAGCGCGCGTCGTCGGTCATGAAGGTCTCGCAAGCTCGAGTGCCGACCAACGCTCGGCCAGCAAGGTGGTGATGTCGTGCACGGCCAGGCCGGTGGCCTCGCGCACGGCCGCAGCATAGGGCGGCATGTTGGTGCATTCGAGCACGATGTGCTCGATGGCCGGCGCGGCCTGCTGCAGCCGCCGCGCCGCCGCGACCACCTCGCGGCGCGCCGCCCCGGCATCCAGCGTGGGCAGGTCGCCGATCAGCGTGCGCTGCAGCAGGCTGCCGGCGGCCAGGCCCGCCACCGGCGTGGCCGGGTCGGCGCCCACGGCGCGCAGGTGGTCGGCCGACAGCGCCGCGGGGTCGACCGTCACGACGCCGGCACGCCCCGCGGGCAGCTCGGCCAGCTTCAGCAGGCTGGACGTCCACACCGGCACCGGCAGCGCGGCCTGCAGCGCCTGCTGGTACAGCGCGAGGAAGCCGCAGCTCGTGGACAGTGCCGCGGCGCCCTGGCCTGCGAGCATGCGGCCAGCCTCGATGAAGGGCTGCAGCAGGCCGGCGGCCCGCTCGCGGACCACGCGCTGCGGCGAGGCGCTGCGCACCACCCACCGCCGCACCGGGAACGGCAGCGACTGCGGATGGCCGATGTCGCCCGGCAGGCGGGGAAAGCGGGTGTCGAGCATCAGCACGCCGAGGAAGGGCGCGGGAGACAGGGCCGAGTCTGCGATGTGATTCTCCAGGCGCCGGACGGGGCCGTGCCACGATGCCATCGCACGGGGAAGGAGGGGAAACTGCGGTGATGTTTTATCGCAGCCCTCCCTAGACTGCAACGGCCCTGACGGCGCAAGATGCCGGACCACCCCGGCACGCGCCGTGCTTGGCACGACACTCAAACGAAACCAGGAGCCCGCCCATGCCCGACTTCCGTGCCGCCTCGTCCCCCCTGCGTGCAGCCGGTGCCCTGCTCGCGCTGGCCGCCGCCGCCGCCACCGCGCAGGCGCAGACCAAGTGGGACCTGCCGGCCGCCTACCCGGCCAGCAACTTCCACACCGAGAACCTCACGCAGTTCGCGGCCGACGTCGACAAGGCGACCGGCGGCAAGCTCAAGATCGCCGTGCATGCCAATGCGTCGCTCTTCAAGGCCAACGAGATCAAACGCGCCGTGCAGGGCGGGCAGGCGCCGATCGGCGAGGTGCTGCTCGCCAATTTCGAGAACGAGAACCCGATCTACGGCGCCGACGGCATCCCGTTCCTGGCCACCAGCTACGCCGAGGCCAAGAAGCTCGCCGCCGCGCAGAAGCCGGTGCTGCAGAAGCTGCTGGCATCGCAGGGGATGATGCTGCTGTACACCGTGCCGTGGCCGCCGCAGGGCATCTACGTCAAGAAGGAGATCGCCTCGGTGGCCGACATGCGCGGCCTCAAGTGGCGCGCCTACAGCCCCGCGACCGCCAAGGTCGCCGAGCTGATCGGCGCGCAGCCGGTCACCATCCAGGCGGCCGAGCTGTCGCAGGCGCTCGCCACCGGCGTGGTCGAGAGCTACATGTCCTCGGGTTCCACCGGCTACGACAGCAAGACCTACGAGAGCATCAAGTACTGGTACGACACGCAGGCCTGGCTGCCGAAGAACGGCATCCTGGTCAACAAGAAGGCCTTCGATGCCCTCGACAAGCCCACGCAGGATGCGGTGCTCAAGGCCGCGGCCGACGCCGAGGAGCGCGGCTGGAAGATCAGCGAGGAGAAGAACGCCTGGTACAAGAAGGCGCTCGCCGACAAGGGCATGCGGATCATGACCCCGTCGCCCAAGCTCGTGGCCGACCTGAAGCAGGTGGGCGGCATCATGCTCGGCGACTGGCAGAAGAAGGCGGGCGCCGACGGCGACGCGGTGATCACGGCCTTCCGCAAGCCCTGACATGCGCCGCTTGCTCGACAGGATCTACCGCGCCGCGGGCGGCATCGCCGCCTGCTTCGTCGCGCTGATCGCGCTGCTGATGCTCGGCCAGAGCGTGCTGCGCGAATTCGGCGTGGGCACCGGCGCCGTGCCCGACGTGGTCGCGTGGTGCTGCGCCGCGGCGGGCTTCTTCGCGATGGCCCACGCGTTCAAGCACGGCGATTTCGTGCGCGTCACGCTGCTGCTGGAGAGCGTGCCGCCGCGGGTGCGCCAGGCGCTCGAGATCGCCTCGCTGCTGATCGGCACCGTGGCCGTGAGCTACCTGGCCTGGGCGGCGGTGGCGTTCACGCATGAAAGCTGGGAGTTCCAGGACATGTCGACCGGCCTGCTGGCGATGCCGCTGTGGATCCCGCAGCTGGGCTTCGCCGCGGGCGCAGTGCTGCTGTGGGTGGCAGTGGTGGACGAACTCGTCATCGTGCTCAGCGGCGGCCGGCCGAGCTTCGTTGTGGCAGTGGAACAACGACACGCGCAAGGCGACTTTTCTTCAGACATCTGAGTCCCCGGCGCCTGCAGCGGACCTGCAGGCGCACGGGGAGCTCGAGCGGAGCCTTGCATGGACATTTTGACGATCGGCGCCATCCTGCTGGTGCTGATGCTGGTGCTGCTGGCCGGCGGCGTGTGGATCGCGATGACGCTGGCCATCGTCGGCTGGGTCGGGCAGGCCTTCTTCACCACCACCCAGCCGGCCAAGAACCTCTTCTCGGCCTTCTGGGAATCCAACGCCTCGTGGGAGCTGGCCGCGCTGCCCCTCTTCATCTGGATGGGCGAGATACTGTTCCGCACGCGGCTGTCGGAGGAGATGTTCGAAGGCCTGCGCCCCTGGCTCAACCGCGTGCCGGGCCGGCTGATGCACACCACCATCCTCGGCTGCGGCATCTTCGGCTCGGTGTCGGGCTCGTCGGCGGCCACCTGCGCCACCATCGCCAAGGTGGCGCTGCCCGAGCTGAAGAAGCGCGGCTACTCCGAGCGGCTCGCGCTGGGCTCGCTGGCGACCGCCGGCACGCTGGGCATCCTGATCCCGCCGTCGATCACGATGGTGGTCTACGCGGTGGCGGCGGATGCGTCGATCATCCGCGTCTTCCTGGCCGGCTTCCTGCCGAGCCTGGTGCTGATGGCCTTGTTCTCCGGCTACATCGCGTGGTGGAGCTGGCGCCACCCGTCGCAGGTGCCGCCCGCCGATCCGCCCTGCTCGTTCATGGAGAAGATCCGGCGCTCCGGCCAGCTCATCCCCTGCGCGCTGCTGATCTTCTTCATCTGCTGGGTGCTGATCGCGGGCTGGGCCACCGCCACCGAATGCGCGGCCTACGGCGTCGCGGGCTCGCTCGCGCTCGCGGCCTGGGGCCGCAGCCTGACCTGGCGCAACTTCGTCGACGGGCTGATGAGCGCCACCCGCACCAGCTGCATGATCATGTTCATCCTGGCGGGCGCCTCCTTCCTCACCAAGACGATGGCCTTCACCGGCATCCCGCGCGAGCTGGCCGAATGGGTCGACAGCCTGCAGCTCAGCCCCTACGCGCTGATCTCGGTGCTGGTGGTGGTCTACCTCGTGCTGGGGACGGCGCTCGACGGCATCTCGATGATCGTGCTGACCTCCGCGGTGGTGCTGCCGATGATCCAGAAGGCCGGCTTCGACCTGGTGTGGTTCGGCATCTTCGTGGTGCTGTTGGTCGAGATCGCCGAGGTCACGCCGCCGGTGGGCTTCAACCTGTTCGTGCTGCAGAACATGACCGGCAAGGACAGCAACACCATCGCACGCGCCGCCATCCCGTTCTTCTGCTGCCTGGTGGTGTGCATCGGCGTGATCACGGCCTTCCCGCAGGTCGTCACCTGGCTGCCCGACGCGGTGATGGGCGCCGACCCGGTCGTCAAATAGGCCGCCGCGGCCCTTCATTTCGGGCCATTGCCGGCGCGCCGGCTGACTAGCATCCGTCCTGCGCGCCGGTGAGTCGACCCTGGCGTTTCCCGATGCCAGAAGGACACACGATGTCTGACCTTTCCATGCCGCCGCTCGAGTTCTCCATGCAGGACACGGTGCCCGCCGCGCTCGATCCCGACCGCGCCCCCGCCTACGAACCCTTCAAGTGGCCGACGCCACCCTTCGCCAGCTACCCGGAGCCCGTGCGCCAGAGCCGCCCCGAGGACTGCGACATCGAGGGCCTGAGCGGCAAGGGCCGGCCCGCCAAGCTGATGTCGCTGACGCCCGAGGCGGGCATCGCGCACGTCAAGGTGCTGCCCGCGCGCGCGGCCATCCCGCTGCGCTTCGACCAGTTCAGGCGCATCACGCTGAAGGCGCCGCTGGCGCCCTTCGTCGCCTCGCAGTACGAGCCGCACGCGGCCATCGTCGACCACCGGCCGGCGGTGCCGTTCCGGCTCGTCTACAACGACGACACCGCCTGCGACGGCGAGACCATCGGCCATGTGGAGGCGCCCTACGGCGTCTTCCTGTTCGAGCCGGCCGACGACCGCGGCAGCGTGCGCCGCAGCTTCGTGCCGCGGGAAGCCTATCGGCACATCGAGTTCGGGCCGCGCATCGGCGAGATCCTGGTCGAGCAGAACGCCGCCACGCCGCAGGCGATCGAGCAGGCGGTCGAGGAGCAGACCCGCCTGCGCGCGCAGAAGCTGGGCGACATCCTGGTCACGCGCCAGATCGTCACCCCTGACCAGCTGCTCGAGGCGATCGACCAGCAGGCCAAGATGCCGATGGTGCGCATCGGCGAGGCGCTGACCGCGCTCGGCCTGATCACCGACCTGCAGCTCGAGGAAGCGCTCGAGCAGCAGAAGCACGACCGCTCGGTGCCGCTGGGCGAGCTGCTCGTGCGCAAGGGCCTGGTCTCGCGCCAGGACCTGCAGACCGCGCTGGCACGCAAGATGGGCTATCCGGTGGTCGACCTCGCGCACTTCCCGGTCGAGTCCGAGGCGGTGCGCAAGCTGCCCTTCCCGGTGGCCGACCGCCTCAACACGCTGCCGCTGCTGCTGCGCGGCGCGCGGCTGATCGTCGCGCTGGAAGATCCGTCGCGCCGCGCGATGCTGGAAGAGCTGGAGTTCGTGACCCAGCTGAAGATCGTGCCCACGCTGGCCACGGCCAGCCAGATCGCCCGTGCGCTGCCGTTGGTGTACGAACGGTTCGGCATGGCGTCCGCGGGCGCACGCGGCATGGACGATCCCGGCGCCGCGATCGAGTTCGACGCGCAGGACGCGAGCAAGCTGGTCGAGTCGCTGGAGCAGCAGCACTCGAACGCCGTCAACGAGGCGGACGACGAGCAGCCGCTGGAGCAGTCCGACAACTCGCTGGTGCGGCTGATCAACACGATGATCATCGACGCGCACGGCCAGGGCGTCTCCGACATCCACATCGAGACCTACCCGGGCCGCGAGAAGCTGAAGATCCGCTTCCGCAAGGACGGCGTGCTGCGCCCCTACCTGGAGCTGCCGCACACCTACCGCGCGGCGCTGATCGCGCGGATCAAGATCATGTGCGACCTCGACATCTCCGAGCGCCGCAAGCCGCAGGACGGCAAGATCAACTTCGCCAAGTTCTCGCCCCAGCACCGCCTGGAGCTGCGGGTGGCGACCATCCCCACCAACAACAGCCTCGAGGACGTGGTGATGCGGCTGCTGGCCTCGGCCAAGCCGCTGCCTCTGGAGAAGCTCGGGGTCTCGGAGCGCAACTACAAGCGGCTGATCGAGGCGGTGGAGCGCCCCTACGGCATGGTGCTGTGCGTGGGCCCCACCGGCAGCGGCAAGACGACGACGCTGCACTCGGCGCTGGCCAAGATCAACACGCCCGAGCGCAAGATCTGGACGGCGGAAGACCCGGTCGAGATCACCCAGGCCGGGCTGCGGCAGGTGCAGGTCAATGCCAAGATCGACTGGACCTTCGCGAAGGCGCTGCGCGCCTTCCTGCGGGCCGATCCGGACGTGATCATGGTCGGCGAGATCCGCGACGGCGAGACCGCGCAGATGGCGGTGGAAGCCTCGCTCACGGGCCACCTGGTGTTCTCGACCCTGCACACCAACAGTGCCCCCGAGACGGTGACCCGCCTGCTCGACATGGGCATGGACCCGTTCAACTTCGCCGATGCACTGCTGGCCGTGCTCGCGCAGCGGCTGGTGCGCCGCATCTGCGCGCACTGCCGGGTCGCCCAGCCCGCCACCGATGCGCAGGTGCAGGAGCTGCTGCACGACTACCAGCACGTGTTCCCGCCCAACGACCCGCGCTTCGACCAGGAGATGTCGGACGAGACGCTGCTGGCCGGCTGGACCGCCCGCTTCGGCAGCGGCGGCCGGCTGATGCACTACCACGCGCCGGGTTGCAAGCACTGCGACGACAGCGGCTTCAAGGGCCGCGTGGGCCTGCACGAGCTGCTGAGCATGTCGCGCGACCTGCGCCGCCTGGTGCAGACCGGCGCGCGCGTCGAGGAGATCCTCAACACCGCGCTGGCCGAGGGCATGCGCACGCTGCGGCAGGACGGCATCGAGAAGGTGCTGCAGGGGCTGACGACGATCGAGGAAGTGCGGGCGACGAGCAACGTCTAGCGCCCGCCGCGGCGCCCCGGGGTCTACAGCCCCACGCTGCGGAAACCGGTGAAGCCTTCGTCGCGCTCCGCCGCGGCGAAGCGCCGCGCCTTCGGGTGCGCCAGGCGGATGGGCTCCAGCGCGGCCACCCCGCGCATCACCCGCAGGCGGCTGTCGACGGCGGCCGCCTCGCCGCCCGGCCAGGCACGGGCATGCCCGGCCACCCACTCGCGGACGCCGCCCCACACGAAGCCGCGGCCGCGGCCGTGCACCGCCGCCAGCTCCCACTCCACCTCCGTGGGCAGCCGCCGGCCGGCCCACCGGCACCAGGCATCCGCTTCGTACCAGCTGACGTGCACCACCGGTTGCGCCGCGGGCGCCCGCTGCAGCTGGCCGAAGCGGCGCAGCAGGACGCCGTGCAGGAACTGCTCGACGTCGCGCGGGCAGCGCCGGCCTTCGCGCTGCACCCAGGCCCAGCCGTCGGGGTGCCAGCACGCGGCCTCGTCGTAGCCGCCGTCCTCGACGAACTCGGCGAACTGCGACCAGCTCACGGGCCGGCTGTCGATCTCGAACTCGGGCACCGCTTCCTCGTGCCCCCATCGCTCGGGCAGCGGCACATAGCCGCCGGGCTGGCTGCCCAGCACGAAGCGCTGTGCCGGGAACCACAGCGGGTCGGCCGGGGGAAGCACCGGCGCCGGCGCCGCCAGCGGGGCCGCGGCCTCCACGCCCAGCGCCTGCGCCAGCGCGGCGAAGCGCTCGACCAGCGCATCCTCGTACAGCAGCACATCGCGGAACCAGTGCAGCTCGTCGTCGCCCTCGCCGGCCAGCAGCTCGGCCGTGACCTCCAGCGTGTCGGCCAGGTAGCTGCGCGTGGCTTCGGGGCCCGGCAGCGCCGTGCGCCAGCGCGCCGCGCCGCCGATCGCGGCCGGGTTCCACCAGCCGTCGGCGCCGGGGTCGATGGAGGCCAGCGGGGCGCGCCCTGTGTCCGCCGCGGGGCCGCGGGCCCGCTGCAGGTTGCGGCCGATCCAGCGCTCCTGGTACCAGCCTGCATGGCCCGCCAGCCACAGCGCGGGCGCCAAGACGGCGGCGTCGCCCGCCGCGGGCCGGCGGCCGGCGGGCACGCCGTCGAACGCCGCCAGCCAGCGCAGGGTGCGGTTGCGGGCGTCGATCAGCGCCAGCGACAGCACGTCGGCATCGGCCACGCGCATGCGCCGCGGGTCGTCGAGCAGGGCGTCGACGGCGCTCATCGCCATCGCGAGGGAATGGGTGGGCGGGCAGCGGCAGGCATGCGCAGGATTATCCTGATCCGCCCTGTCGCCGCAGCGACAAGGCCGGCTTTGGCAGCCATGCTAAAAGCGTTCCACTCCCAGGAGACAACGACGATGGACCTCCATTTCACGCCCGAAGAGCAGGCCTTCCGACAGCGCATCCGGCAGTGGGTGGCTGAGCACCTGCCGAAGGACATCAGCCACAAGGTGCACAACGCGCTGCGGCTGACGAAGGACGATTTCCAGCGCTGGGCGCGCATCCTCGGCAAGGAAGGCTGGCACGGCTGGGCCTGGCCCAAGGAGTTCGGCGGGCCCGGCTGGAACGCCATCGAGCGCCACCTGTTCGAGGAAGAAACCGCGCTCGCCGGCGCGCCGCGCGTGGTGCCGTTCGGCCCGGTGATGGTGGCGCCGGTCATCATGGCCTTCGGCTCGCCCGAGCAGCAGCGCAGGCACCTGCCCGGCATCATGAGCGGCGACGTGTGGTGGAGCCAGGGCTACAGCGAGCCAGGCTCGGGTTCGGACCTCGCCTCCGTGAAGACACGCGCCGAAAGGCAGGGCGACAAGTACATCGTCAACGGCCAGAAGACCTGGACCACGCTCGGCCAGCACGGCGACTGGATCTTCTGCCTGGTGCGCACCAGCACCGAGGGCAAGCCGCAGACCGGCATCAGCTTCCTGCTGATCGACATGAAGAGCCCGGGCATCACCGTGCGGCCCATCATCACGATGGACGGCGAGCACGAGGTCAACGAGGTGTTCTTCGACAACGTCGAGGTGCCGGCCGAGAACCTGGTGGGCGAGGAGAACAAGGGCTGGACGTACGCCAAGTACCTGCTGGCCCACGAGCGCACCAACATCGCCGACGTCAACCGCGCCAAGCGCGAACTGGAGCGGCTGAAGCGCATCGCAAAGGCCGAGGGCGTCTATGACGACACCCGCTTCCGCGACCAGATCGCGCTGCTGGAGGTGGACGTGGTGGCGCTCGAGATGATGGTGCTGCGCGTGCTGAGCGCCGAGCAGGGCGGCAAGAAGCAGCTCGACGTCGCCGGCCTGCTGAAGATCCGCGGCAGCGAGATCCAGCAGCGCTACACCGAGCTGATGATGCTGGCCGCGGGCCCCTACGCACGCCCCTACGTGCACGAGGCGATGGAAGCCGGCTGGCAGGGCGATTACGTCGGCGCGGCCCACCTGGCGCCGCTGGCCGGCACCTACTTCAACATGCGCAAGACGACGATCTACGGCGGCTCGAACGAGGTGCAGCGCAACATCGTCGCGCAGACGGTTCTGGGCTGAAGGGGGACGACATGAATTTCGATTTCACCGACGACCAGAACTCCCTGCGCGACGCCGTCCAGCGCTGGGTTGACAAGGGCTTCTCGTTCGAGCGGCGGCACGGCCTGGCCAAGGCGGGCGGCGCCACGCGCGCCGTGTACGCCGAGCTGGCCGAGCTGGGCCTGGCCGGCCTGGCGGTGCCCGAGGCGCACGGCGGCATGGGCTTCAGCGCCGTCGAGGCGATGGTGGTCATGGAAGAGCTGGGCCGCGGCCTGGTGAATGCGCCCTACGCCGAGGCGGCCCTGGTCGCGCCCGCGCTGCTGGCCGCCGCCCCCGAGGCGGTGCAAGCCGCATGGCTGCCGAAGATCGCCGACGGCACCGCGCTGGTGGTGCTCGCGCACCAGGAGCGCGCCGCGCGCTACCGGCTCGAAGCGGTCGAGGCCACGGCCACCGCCGCGCCGGATGGCGGCTTCACGGTCAGCGGCCACAAGAGCGTGGTGGCGGCCGGCGACGAGGCGGATGCCTTCATCGTCAGCGCGCGGCACGAGGGCCGCATCGGCCTGTTCCTGGTCGAGCAGGCCGCCGCCCAGGTGCGCGGCTACCCGACGCAGGACGGCGCACGCGCGGCCGAGGTGACGTTCGACGCCGCCCCGGCCACGCGGGTGGTGGCCGACGGCGCGGCCGCCCTCGCCTACGGCACCGACGTGGGCATCGCCGCCGTCTGCGCCGAGGGCGTCGGGCTGATGGACCGGCTGCTCGCGATCACCGTCGAGTACATGAACACGCGCAAGCAGTTCGGCGTCGCCATCGCCACCTTCCAGGCGCTGCGCCACCGCATCGCCGACGTGAAGATGCAGGTGGAGCTGGGCCGCTCGATGAGCTACTTCGCGACGCTGAAGCTCGGCGAGCCCGAGCCGCAGCGCCGCCGTGCGCTGTCGCAGGCCAAGGTGCAGCTCGGCCGGAGCATGCGCTTCGTCGGCCAGCAGTGCGTGCAGCTGCACGGCGGCATCGGCGTGACGGACGAGTACGCCGGCAGCCACTACTTCAAGCGGCTCACGATGCTGGAGATGGCCTACGGCGACACGCTGCATCACCTGGGCGAGGTTTCGGCGCGCATGCAGGACACGGCAGGTGTGTTCGCATAGCGCCAAGGGTTCATCTGGTGGTCATCCGCCTCGGCCATGCTGTAGAGCCAAACAACCATCGCCAGGAGAGAGCATGAACAAGAACTTCCGCCGCGCCGCGGGCATCGCCGGCATCGCGCTGGCTGCACTGTTCGCCGCCGTGCCGGCCGCCTACGCCGAACCGATCGTCATCGCCCACCGCGGCGCCAGCGGCTACCTGCCCGAGCACACGCTGGCCGCTTACGAGCTGGCGATCAGGATGGGCGCCGACTACATCGAGCCCGACCTGCAGCTCACGAAGGACAACCAGCTCGTCGCGATGCACGACGACACGCTGAACCGCACCACCAACGTCGCGTCGCTCTACCAGGCGCGCAACGGCGGCTACAAGGTCTCGGACTTCACGCTGGCCGAGATCAGGACGCTGACCGTCGTGCCCCCGGCCGGCGGCACCGCGCAGAACACCTATCCCGGCTTCACGCCGCTGAACGCCGAGCTGCGCGTGCCCACCTTCCAGGAAGTGATCAGCCTGGCCAAGCAGCAAAGCCAGGCCATCGGCCGCACCGTGGGGATCTACCCCGAGGCCAAGCAGGCCGACCCGGTGATGGAGGACGCGATCCTCTCGACGCTGGCCGCCAACGGCTACGGCAGCCAGAACGACCAGGTCTACATCCAGTCGTTCAGCGACACCACGCTGCGCAGCATCGACACCAAGCAGACCGCGCAGAACGCCGACATGCGCCTGGTGCTGCTGGGCGCGGCCCTCACCGGCGGCGACGGCATCGCGCGCGTGGGCGTGTTCGGCGCCAGCGGCGGCGTGACGATGCTGACGCTGGCCGACGTGGCCAGCTTCGCCGATGGCATCGGTATGGTCATCAATTACGCGGCCGCGCCGCTGAGCAAGGCCTTCATCGACCAGGCGCACGCCGCGGGCCTGGAGGTGCACGGCTGGACCTTCGGCCAGGCCGACCCGGTGCTGGCCGCCGCCGAGTACAAGAAGTACCTCGAGATGGGCATGGACGGCGTGTTCGCCAACTACCCCGACCTGGCCGTGGCCGGCGTGCAGGCCTTCACCAGCGCCGTGCCCGAGCCGCAGGCCTACCTGATGATGGCCCTCGGCCTGGCCGGCATCGGCCTGGCAGCGCGCCGCCGCGCCGGCCGCTGACGGCACCGCCAGGGCCGGCGCCGCGGCGGGCCGATACAGTGGGCGCATGCCCCACCCCGTCCCCGGCGCCGGCCTCGGCGATCACTCCGGCGGCCACCCCGGCTGCCTGAACGACGTGGCCGGCCTGCGTGCCGGCCACTTCACCGACCCGCGTGCGCCCACCGGCTGCAGCGTGGTGCTGTGCCCGGAGGGCGCGGTCGCCGGCGTCGACGTGCGCGGCGCCGCACCCGGCACGCGCGAAACCGACCTGCTGAAGACCGACAACCTCGTCGAGCGCGTGCACGCGGTGCTGCTCTCGGGCGGCAGCGCGTTCGGGCTCGACGCGGCGGGTGGCGTGATGCGCTGGCTCGCCGAGCATGGCCACGGCCTGCCCGTGGGCCCGGCGCGCGTGCCCATCGTGCCGGCGGCGGTGCTGTTCGACCTGTGGCTCGGCCACGGCATCCGGCCCGACGCGGCGGCAGGCCATGCGGCCTGCGTGGCGGCCGCGTCGGCCGACCCGGCTGCGCCGCTCGCCCAGGGCTGCGTCGGCGCGGGCGCCGGCGCCACGGTGGGCAAGCTGTTCGGCATCGGCCGCGCGATGAAGGGCGGCATCGGCACGGCATCCCTCACGGTCGGCGGCGTCACCGTCGGCGCCCTGGTCGCGGTGAACGCGATCGGCGACGTGGTCGACCCCTCCACCGGCCAGCCGCTGGCCGGCGCGCGCACCGAGGACGGCCGGCGGCTGCAGCACACGGTGCGCAGCATCGTCGAGGGGCAGGTGCCGGTGACACCGCCCGCGGGCACCGCCACGACGATCGGCGTCGTCGCCACCGATGCCGTGCTCACCAAGGCCCAGGCCAACCGGCTGGCCACCGTGGCGCACGACGGCCTGGCGCGCAGCATCCGCCCCGTGCACACGATGAGCGACGGCGACACGCTGTTCGCCCTCGCCACCGGCCGCAGTGCCATCCCGGCGGCGATGAACGTGCTGGGCACGCTGGCGGCCGAGGTGGTGGCGCGCGCGGTGGTCAATGCGGTGCTGCACGCGGCCGGCCTGCCCGGCCTGCCCGCGATGCACGACCTCGTCCCGGCACACGCCCGGCCCGGGCGCTGAAGCCCGGCGTGCGGCGCTGCCGGCCGCTGGCTACACTGCCGCCCCTTGGCAGGGGGAGGCATCGTGCGGCTGGCTCAGGTGTTGTTTACGCAAGGTTTCGGCACGCGCCGTGTGTGCGCGGGGCTCATCGCAGGCGGGCTGGTGGCCCTCCACGGCCGCACGGCCGACGACCCGGACGAGGACGTCGCCACCGAGGGCCTGGTGTTCACCGTGCAGGGCCGCACATGGGAGTTCCACGAGAGCGCCCTGGTCCTGCTGAACAAGCCTGCCGGCTACGAGTGCTCGCAGAAGCCCAAGCACCACCCCAGCGTGCTGAGCCTGCTGCCGGCGCCGCTGCGCACCCGCGGGCTGCAGCCGGTGGGCCGGCTCGACGAGGACACCACCGGCGTGCTGCTGCTCACCGACGACGGCGCGCTGATCCACCGCCTCACCTCGCCCAAGCACCACGTGCCCAAGGTGTACGAGGTGACGGCCAAACACCCGGTCGATGCCCGGCAGGTCGAGCGCCTGCTGGCCGGCGTGGTGCTCGACGATGACCCGAAGCCCGTGCAGGCGGCCGCCTGCGTCGCCACCGGCGAGCACACGCTGCAGCTCACGCTCACCGAAGGCAAGTACCACCAGGTCAAGCGCATGCTGGCCGCGGTGGGCAACCGCTGCGAGGGCCTGCACCGCAGCGCGATCGGCGAGCTGACGCTGGCCGACGGCCCGCCCGCCGGACTGTGGCGCTGGGTGTCGGCCGCGGAACGTGCGGCCTTGCTGGCTCGATAATCCGCCACATGCGCGTCTTCCGCGGCTTCCACCACCCCGGCATCGCCCCCGCCTGTGCCCTGACCGTCGGCAACTTCGACGGCGTCCACCGCGGCCACCAGGCGATGCTCGCGCTGCTCAACAACGAGGCCCGGCACCGCGGCGTGCCCAGCTGCGTGCTGACCTTCGAGCCGCATCCGCGCGACTTCTTCGCCGAGCGCGCCGGCACGCCCGACAAGGCGCCCGCCCGCATCGCGACGCTGCGCGACAAGCTCTCCGAGCTGGAGCGCTGCGGCATCGAGCAGGCCGTCGTGCTGCGCTTCGACGAGCGCTTCGCCGCCCAGGCGCCCGAGGCGTTCGTGCGCGACGTGCTGGTCGACGGCCTGCACGCCCGCTACGTGCTGGTGGGCGACGACTTCCGCTTCGGCGCCCGGCGCGCGGGCGACTACACGATGCTCGACGCCGCCGGCGCGCAGCACGGCTTCGACGTCGCGCGCATGCAGAGCTACGAGGTGCACGGCCTGCGCGTCAGCAGTTCGGCGGTGCGCGTGGCACTCGCGGCCGGCGACATGGCCCGTGCCGCGGCGCTGCTCGGCCGGCCCTACAGCATCAGCGGCCACGTGGTGCACGGCCGCAAGCTCGGCCGCGAGCTCGGCTACCGCACGCTCAACCTGCGCTTTGGCCATCCGCGGCCCGCGGCCGGCGGGATCTTCGTCGTCCGGGTGCACGGCCTGCACCGCAGCCCGCTGCCCGGCGTGGCCAGCCTGGGCGTGCGCCCGACCATCGAGAACGAAGGCCGCGTGCTGCTGGAGACGTACTGCCTCGACTGGCCGCTGGCCCCCGACGAAGGCTACGGCCGCTGCGTGCGGGTCGAACTGCTGCACAAGCTGCACGACGAGCGGCACTACGGGTCGCTCGAGGCCCTGAAGGCCGGCATCGCCCGCGACGAGGCGGATGCACGGACCTGGTTCCGCCACGCGAGCTGACTCAATTGCATGCAATGACGTTCACATCGTGAACGTCGCGACGGGTTTTCCCTAGCGCCATACCGCGTGAAGCCCTGCACCATCTGTCGAAGTCTGACGGATTGCATGCAATGGCCTCCACTCCTTCCGCTCCCCGCCTCGCCTCCGTGACGCGCGTCGAAGCCGTCACCGCCCGCCTGCGCAATGCCATCCTGGCAGGTGCCTACCAGCCCGGCCAGCGGCTCACCGAACTGGCCCTGGCCGAGGAGATGCAGACCTCCCGCACTCCCGTCACAGCGGCGCTGAAGGCGCTGGTCGAGCAGGGCTTCGTCCTGTACGCCAGCAACCGCGGCTACTGGGTGCGCGAGTTCTCCCTCCAGGAGGTGCTCGAGGCCTACGAGATCCGCGGCAGCCTCGAGGGGCTGGCCTGCCGGCTCGCCGCGGAGCGCGGCCTGCCGCCGCCGTTGATCGCGCTGATGGAGCGCTGCATCGAGATCGGCGAGCGCACGACCGCCGGCGCCGCCCTCGCCGCCGAAGACCACGCCGTCTACCAGCAGATGAACGTCGAGTTCCACACCGCCATCCTCGACGGCTCGGGCAACCGGCAGCTCTGCGGCTACGTGCGCAAGGCCAACGAGATGCCGATCGCCTCCGACCGGATGGTGCTCTGGACGAGCCGCGACATCGTGCGCCGCTCGCACGACAGCCACGTGCGGGTGCTCGATGCGATCCGCCGCGGCCAGGGCACCCGCGCCGAGATGCTGATGCGCGAGCACATCCACGAGGCCGCGCAGGTGATCGAGCAGCACTGGCCCGAGATCCTCTCGCGCGCCCGCCACGGCACCGACACCCGCGACGCCGCCTGATCCTCGCTTCCCCCGGGCCCTGCACGGCGGCGCGCCCGGGCGGCGTTCGCCTGGCCGCGCGCCACCGATCCACCCTCCGATCCACCTCCAGCGCTTCTTTCCTCCATGCAGCAACTCCAGGATTTCGCGGGCCGCACGGCCCTGGTCACCGGCGGCGCCAGCGGCATCGGCCTGGCCTGCGCCGAGCTGTTGCGGGCCCGCGGCGCCACGGTGGTGGTGGCCGACCTCGATGCCGACGGCGCGCAGCGGGCCGCCCGTCGCCTCGGCGCGACCGGGCACGGCGTCGACGTCGCCGACCGGCAGGCCGTGGCCGCGCTGCGCGCCGCGCTCGAGGCCGACGGGCTGCGCATCGACCGGCTCGTCAACTGCGCGGGCATCGTGCAGGACCCGCTGCCGCCCGACGCGCTGCCGCACGACACCTGGCGCCGCGTGCTGGCGATCGACCTCGAAGGCACCTACGCCTGCTGCGCCGAGTTCGGCAGCGCGATGGCACGGCGCGGCGGCGGCGCGATCGTCAACATCGCCTCGGTGGCCGGCATGCGCTCAATGCCGCTGCATGCCTACTCGCCGGCCAAGGCGGCCGTCATCAGCCTGGGCGAAAGCCTGGCGGCCGAATGGGGCCGCAGCGGCGTGCGCGTGAACACCGTGTCGCCCGGCTACACCGTCACCGCGGCGCTGCAGGGCCAGATCGACAAGGGGCTGCGCGACCCGGAGAAGCTCAAGGCCAACAGCGCGCTGGGCGTGCTGATCCGGCCGGAGCACATCGCCGCGGCGATCGTCTTCCTGCTGTCCGACGACGCGCAGATGGTGACCGGCGTCAACCTGCCGGTGGACGCCGGCTGGCTCGTGGCCGGCTCCTGGAGCACCTTCGGCGGCGTGCGTGCCCCGCAGCCCGCGGCCTGACCGCCCGCGCCGCCACCCCATCCACCCACCGACCCACCCATCGACCCCGGAGACAAGGGCATGAACAAACGACGCTTCCTGACGACGCTGGCCGCCCTGGCCGCCACCGCCTCGCCGCTGCTGGCCGGCGCCGCCGACAACTACCCCGCGGGCCCGGTGCGCTGGGTCGTGCCCTACGCGGCGGGCGGCGGCACCGACGTCATCGCCCGCACGCTGGCCGCGCCCGTGGCGCTTGCGCTCGGCCAGACCATCGTCGTCGACAACAAGCCCGGTGCCAACACGATGCTGGGCGCGCAGGAGGTCTCACGCGCCAAGCCGGACGGCCTGACCGTCGGCTCCGCCGACAACGCCACGCTCGCGCTCAACCAGCACCTGTACGCCAAGCTGCCCTACAACCCCGAGCGCGACTTCGAGTTCGTCGGCGGCTTCGCGCGCTTCCCGTACGCGCTGCTGGTCCATCCCGACGTGCCGGCCCGCACACTGAAGGAGCTGCTCGAGCTGGCACGCAAGGAGCCGGGCAAGCTCAGCTACGGCACGCCGGGCACCGGCGGCCCGAACCACGTCGCGATGGAGCTGCTGCAGCAGCGCACCGGCACCCGCTTCACCCATGTGCCGTACCGCGGCGCGGCGCCCGGCCTGCAGGACCTGATGGGCGGGCAGATCCAGTTCATGCTGGTCGACACCGCGTCGTCGCAGGCCTACGTGAAGGCTGGCAAGCTGCGGGCGCTGGCGGTGTCGTACCCGAAGCGCCTGGCGGCCTTCCCCGACGTGCCGACCTTCGCCGAAGCCGGCGTGGCCGACTTCTCCGCCTTCTCGTGGCAAGGCCTGATCGCCCCGGCCGGCACGCCCAAGCCCCTGATCACCCGCCTGAACAAGGAGCTGGTGCAGGCCCTGTCCACCGAGGCGGTGCAGCGCAAGCTGGCCGATCTGGGCGTCGAGCCCGCGCCGTCGTCTCCGGAGGAGTTCGCCGCGCTGGTGCGGGAGCAGGCGGGCCTCTGGGGCAAGGTGATCCGCGACGCGCAGATCCGGCTGGAGCCATGATGGGTGCCGCGCCCCTCTTCGCTTTCGAGGCAGCGGTGGGCAGCGGCGGCGTGCAGGGCACGCAGTCGGTCCGCCGCGCGATCGAGCTGCTACAGCTCGTCGCGGCGCAGGGCGACGCCGGGGCGCGGCTGTCGCCGCTCGTCGAAGCCAGCGGGCTCGACCGCGGCACCGCCCACCGCCTGCTGAGCTGCCTGGTGGAGCAGCAGTTCGTCGACCGCGACGAGCAGCGTGTCTACCGCCTGGGCCCCGCCGCGCTGCTGCTCGCCTCACCCCTCACCCGGCCGGTGCCGCTGCTGCAGCGCTTCGGGCCCATGATGAAGCGGCTGGCCCGCCGGACCCGCGACACGGTCTTCCTGATGGTGCGCGAGGGCGATCACGTCCACTGCGTGCACCGCGAGGACGGCCCCGCCCCGCTGTGCCAGCTGACCACCGAGGTCGGGCAGCGGCGGCTGCTGGGCACCGGCACGGGCGGTGTCGCGATGCTCGGCTACCTGGGCCGCGACGAACTGCTCGCGCTGCACCAGCGCCACGCGGCGCAGTACGCCGCGATGGACCTCGATGCCAAGCGCCTCCTGAAGGAAGCCGAGCAGGCCCGCCGGAACGCGCACGCCTTCACGACGAGCAACCTGGAAGCCGGCGTCGGCGGCGTCGGGGTAGCCTTCCGGATCGCCCGGGTGGGCATCGGGGCGGTGAGCATCGCCTCGCTGGCGTCCACGCTCACGCCGCAGCGCCACGAGGCGCTGGCCACGCTGATCGGCGACGAGCTGCGCCAGCTCGAGGTCGAGACCGCCACTGGCGGCGAAGCGTGGTCATGCGCGCTCACCCCGGAGCAAGCAGTGCGGAAGGTCGTCCGGTGAACCCGCAGGACCTGCTGGCCAACGAGCTGCACGGCCTCACCGTGCCGGCGCTGCTGCGGCGGCGTGCCGCGCGGCAGCGCTTCCAGCTCGCGCTCTCGGCCCCCTCCTGGCGCGGCCACCGCGACCGGCTGAGTTATGCGCAGCTCGTGATCCGCATGGAGGCGATGGCGCGCTCGCTGCACGCCCGCGGCCTGCGGCACGGCGACCGCGTGGCGCTCCTCGTCGCGAACACCGCGGCGCGCGAGGGCGTGCTGACGGCGCTCGGCTGCTGGGCGCTGGGCGCGGCCGTGGCGCCGCTGAACGTGCGTGCGTCGGACGACGAACTCGCCCACGCGCTGGCCTTGGTCGAACCGAAGATGGTGGTGACCACCGCCGACGCGGCCGGCCGCGTGGCGCGCCTGTTCGCCGGCGCGCAGCGGCTGCTGCTGGACGCGCCGGCCGATGCACCCGAGCGCTGGCCCGATCCGGAAGCCACCTTCGACGCGCCGGTGGCCGGCGCCCCGGCGCCGCAGCCCGAGGACCTGAGCTGCCTGCTCTTCACCTCCGGCACCACGGCCCGGGCCAAGGCGGTGATGCACTGCCACCGCAGCCAGCTCTTCGCGGGCTTCGCGGTCGGCGGCGCACTCGGCCTGACCGACGGCGACACCTACCAGGGCGCCTGGCCCCTCTTCACCAGCTCGGTG
Organism: Aquincola agrisoli; assembly: GCF_036621135.1. Lineage (NCBI taxonomy): Bacteria > Pseudomonadati > Pseudomonadota > Betaproteobacteria > Burkholderiales > Sphaerotilaceae > Aquincola > Aquincola agrisoli. The sequence continues at coordinate 222,281 of NZ_JAZIBG010000020.1, read as the reverse complement.
CTGAACATGGCCTGCATGTCGGCCTGGGTGCATGGCGCCGGCGTGGTGCTCGAGGAACACACGCTGGACAACGCCGGCCGGCTGCGGCTGATCGAGACCGAGGGCACCAGCGTGTACCACGGCGTCACCGCGCCGCTGCACTTCCTGATCGACGAGTACCCGAAGGGCCGCTACGACCTGCGCGGCGTGCGCCGCCTCGGCTACGGCGGGGCGGTGATGCCGGCCGAGGTGATCGAGAAGTTCCGCACCCGCCTGCCCTGGGTCGACCAGGTCCACATCTGGGGCATGACCGAGACCGGCCCGGCCGGCACCGCCCTGCCGCCGTGGTACCTGCCGCGCAAGGCCGGCTGCATCGGGGCGCCAATGCCGGGCTGTGCGGTGCGCGTGGTCGACGACGGCGGTCGGCCGCTGCCGGCGGGCGAGGATGGCGAGATCGTGTTCTCCGGCCCCAGCATGGCGCTCGGCTACTTCCGCAACGACGAGGCCACCGCGCAGGCCTTCGCCGGCGGCTGGGTGCGCACCGGCGACATCGGGCGCTTCGACGACGAGGGGCACCTGCACTTCGTCGACCGCAAGAAGGACATCATCAACCGGGGCGGGCTGAAGATCGCCTCGGCCGCCGTCGAGGAGGTGCTGTACCGCTGCCCCGGGGTGGCCGAGGCCGCCGTGGTGGCCGTGCCGCACCCGGGCCTGGGCGAGGACATCGCCGCCTGCGTCGTGCCCCGGGCGGGCACCACGCTGGACGTGGGCGCGCTGCAGGCGGCCTGCGCCGCGCACCTCGCGGATTACCAGGTGCCGCGCCGCTGGCATGTGTTGGCCGCGCTGCCGAAGAACCCGATGGGCAAGGTGCTCAAGCGCGAGCTGCGCGACGAAGTGCTGCACCTGTCGCCCGCCCCGCTCCCCCCGAAGCGCACGTCGCCCTGACCGCGGCCGCACCCACTTCCCCCCACCCCAACAACGAGGAGACCGAGATGGCATGGACACGACGCGCGCTGGGCCTCGGCGCGCTTTCCCTCGCCGCGCTGCCCTGGACGGTGCGTGCACAAGCCGGCTACCCGGCCGCGCCGGTGCGCTGGATCGTGCCGTTCCCGGCCGGCGGCGGCACCGACGTGGTGGCCCGCCTGCTCGGCCAGGCGATGGGCCGGGCCCTGGGCCAGACCGTCGTGGTCGAGAACAAGCCGGGCGCCGGCACGATGATCGGCGGCGACGCCATCGCCCGCGCGCCGGCCGACGGCCACACCGTCGGCACGGTGGACGTATCGACCGTCGCGCTGGCGCCCAGCCTCTACGCCAAGGTGCCGTACCGGCCGGACAAGGACTTCGCCTACATCGGCGGCACCACGGTGTTCCCGTTCGTGCTCGTCGTGCACCCCGGGGTGCCGGCGCAGAACCTGAAGGAGCTGCTGGCACTGGCCCGCGCCAGGCCCGGCGAGCTGAAGTACGCGACGCCCGGCGCTGGCGGGCCCAACCATCTGGGGATGGAGCTCTTCCAGCGCACGGCCGGCGTCCAGCTGCTGCACGTGCCGTACCGCGGCGATGCGCCGGCGCTGCAGGACCTGATGGGCGGCCAGCTGGAGATGTACCTCGTCAACACCGCCGCCAGCCTGCCTCACATCCAGGCCGGCAAGCTGCGTCCGATCGCGCTGTCGATGGCGCAGCGCAGCGCCGTGTTGCCCGACGTGCCGACCTTCGCCGAAGCAGGCGTGCCGGGCTTCGAGGCCTACGCCTGGCAGGGCCTGGCGGCGCCTGCCGGTACGCCGCCCGAGGTGGTCCGGCGCCTGAACGCCGAGTTGAACCGGGCCCTCGCCTCCGACGAGGTGAAGCGCAAGCTGGCCGAGCTGGGCGTGGAGCCGTCGCCGACCACGCCGGAGCAGTTCGCGCGGCACGTCGCGGCCCAGGCGGCCCGGTGGGGCGGCGTGATCCGCGACGCCGGCATCCGGCTCGAGGGCTGAGCCGATGGCGAGTTATCCCGAACTGCAGGGCCGCGTGGCGCTCGTCACCGGCGGCGCGAGCGGCCTGGGCCTCGCCGCCGCCGAGACGCTGGCGCGCCAGGGCGTGCACGTGGCCGTGGCCGACCTGGATGCCGGGGCCGCCGCCCGGGCGGTGGCCGCGCTGCCGGGCGGCGGCCACCTCGCGCTCGGCGGCGACGTGGCCCGCGAGGCCGACGTGCAGCGCTTCGCCGGCGCCGTGCTCGAGCGGCACGGCCGCATCGACGTGCTGATCAACAGCGCCGGCATCCCCGACAGCTTCCAACCCACGCTGGCGCAGGACGTGGCCGACTTCCGCCGCCTGGTGGACGTGCACCTGACCGGCACCTACATGGCCACGAAGGCCGTGGTGCCGGCGATGCTGCGGCAGCAGCGCGGCTCGGTGATCAACCTCGGCTCGGTGGCCGGCGTGCTCGGCCTCGCGCCGCGCAACGCCTACAGCGCGGCGAAGGCCGGCATCGGCATGCTGACGCGCACGATGGGCTGCGAATGGGCCGCCGAGGGCATCCGCGTCAACGCCATCGCCCCCGGCTACATGCTGACCCCCTTCGCGCAGAAGCTGATCGACGAGGGCAAGCTCGACGCGCAGCGCATCCGCCGCCGCACGCCGGCCGGCCGGCTGGGCACCGCCCAGCACATCGCCGACGCGATGGCCTTCCTCGCGTCCGACGCCTCGGCGTTCATCACCGGCGTGACGCTGCCGGTGGACGGCGGCTACATGGCCTGGGGCGCTGCGAGCGACGCCTACGCCGGGCCCCTCGACTGACGAGCCTTCCGATGGTCTACGAAGAACGCAACTACACCTTCCAGCCCGCGCACTTCCAGCGCTTCCTGAAGCTCTTCGAGGCCGAGGGCCTGGCGCTGATGAACGAGCACCTCGGCGGCCTCGTCGGCTACTTCGTGAGCGAGACCGGCGAGCTGAACACCGCCGTGCACCTGTGGGCCTACGCCGACCTGGCCGACCGCGAGCGGCGCCGCGCGGCGATGTGGGCCGACCCGCGTTGGATCGCCTACGCCGACAAGGTGCTGCCCTGGATCGTGCGCATGGAAACCCGCTTGCTCAAGCCCACTTCCTTCTCCCCCCTGAGGTAATGACCCATGAATGCTGAGAACCCGCTGCTCGTCGACATCCAGGACGGCATCGCCCGCGTCACCATCAACCGGCCGCATGCGCTGAACGCCGTGGGCGGCGCGCTGCACACCGCGCTCTCGCGCATCTTCATCGACCTGGGCGAGCGGCGCGACCTGCGCGCCATCGTGCTCACCGGCGCCGGCCGCGCTTTCTGCGCCGGCGGCGACATCGAGTGGATGCGCGACGCCATCCGCGACCCGGACCAGTTCGAGGTCGTGACTTGGGAAGCCAAGCGCATCGTCTACTCGATGCTGGACTGCGAGATCCCCATCGTCGGCCGCATCAACGGCGACGCGGTGGGCCTGGGCGCCACGCTGGCGCTGCTGTGCGACATCACCGTGATGGACGAGAGCGCACGCATCGGCGACCCGCACGTGCGCGTGGGCCTGAACGCGGCCGACGGCGGCGGCTTCCTGTGGCCGGCGGTGATCGGCTTCGGCAAGTCGCGCGAGCTGCTGCTGACGGGCGACCTGCTCGGCGCGGCCGAGGCCAAGCAGCTCGGCGCGATCGGCCACGTGGTGCCGGCGGCCGAGCTGGACACGAAGGTCGAGGCCATCGTCGGCAAGCTGCGCACCGGCGCGGCCAAGGCCATCCGCTGGACCAAGGCGGGCTACACCATCCCGCTGCGCCAGCTCGCCCACGGCCACATGGACGCCGGCACCGCCTACGAGTGCCTGACCAACCTGACGCGCGACCACGCCGAGGGCGTGGAGGCCTTCGCGGGCAAGCGCAAGCCGCAGTTCACCGGGCAGTGAGGCCGGCGGCAGGGCCGGGGCGGGCCATCCGCCTCTGGGCCAGTTGAGCTAGGCGGACGCGCGCGCGCCCGAGGCTGGGCGAGCGCTGCGCGGCCCTCTCCGGGCTCCACGCGCCCGACACCAGGCTCGTCAGCCGGGCGTTGTAGCCGATCCCCTGGCTGCTGACCGCACCGGCCTCCTTGACGAGATCTCGCCTGACATCACGCGGAGCACGCCGGGCCAGCTGCAACAGGTGCTGCTTCGGATCTGGCAGGCGATCGGGGTCGGGCGGAAGCACCGCGCTTGCCCCGAGCAACTGCTTCATCGCGTCGTGATCCGCCAACAGCCAGGCTTCGGCCTCGCGAACCGCAACCCGCAGCAGCAAATCGGGCGGCCTGGACCCTGCACCGTACCAGTTGTCCAGCAACGCCAACGGACAGGCGAGGTTGTCCAAGTCGGTCAGGACGACGACGGCTTGCCTTTGGGCCAGTTGCCGCCATTTGTTCATCCCAGCCCGGAGATAGCCCGCACCGTCCCTTCTCAGCAAAAGCGGGGGCAGAAAAACAGGCGGGAGTTCCGCCAACAACCTTTGGCCGATGGATTCGCTGAGGACGTCTTCGGTGGCCAGCGCGATGGGTGCTATTGCCATAGGCCCAGCTGATTGACGGAGGCGGGGCGCGTCTTCGGCAATACAACTTCTGCCACGGACAAACCGGCTTCGAGCGCACTGCTCTCGCCGGCATCCAACGTGCGGGCGGTGGTTCCCTCCGGTCCGGTTTCCAGCACCACCACGCTGCGGCCGTCGATACCGGGATTGCTCAGCAGTGCATCGCTGTGCGTGCTCAGAATGATCTGACGCCGAACCTTGCGATCCCTCTGCAGCCTGTCGAGAATCAGCGGAATCTGTTTGACGATCGCATCGTTCAACGAGATTTCGGGCTCCTCCAGCAACAAGGTCGAGTTGCCATCGAGCAGTGACCAGAGCAGGCCCAGCAGGCGCAACGTGCCATCGGAGAAATGCTCTTCCGATTGCCATCCGGCATTCGGGCGGTGATGCGCGTAGAGGGCTTCGAGGTGCGGGTGGCCCAGTTCGTCCTGTGTGTAGCGCAGCTCCTTGAACTGCGGCACGGCCAGCGTCAGTGCCTTGCCGATCTTGCTCAGCCGGGCGCGGCGCGTCTTCTCCGGCGTCTTGGCCAGGCGCTCGAGAAAACCCTGTCCGAACGGGTCGTCCTCCAGACGGCGGCCGCCGATCTTGTCAGCGAACTTCAGCAACTGCGGCACGAGGTGCAGGTAGGTGGTGCTACTGAAGAACTCGGCCAGCTCACGGAATTCGCCGTTGACCTGGATCTGCTCAAGGTGGGTCTGCGTCAGCAGCGTGGCGTCCTTTTCATCCAGTTCCGTAGGGCGGGTGCGAATCAACTCCCCCCCGCGCCACACCTGCTCCCGAGAAACCAGGATGCGTTGCGCCCCTTTTCCTTCCGGCTTGAAACCCAGCACATAGCGCCATTGAACCGGGCCGTCCGCGGTTTCTGCCAGGGCGACGTCGATCAGCACCTCCGGATCGCGCCTCGCGTGCAGACATCGGACCTTCGTGATGCCGTCACGGTCGCTGATGGCCGTTTGAAGGCCGCCCCCTCGGGGTTTGGAGATGTCTCTCAGGAACCGGAAGACATCCAGCAAGTTCGACTTTCCTGATGCATTCGGCCCCAGGAGGTAAGTCACGCCGCGCAGCGGGATATCCAGCGCGCGGAAGTTGCGCCAGTTCTTCAGTTTGAGATGGATGACAAACATGCGGATTCTTCAGTAGGGCCGCAACAAAAACGACAGGCGGTCGATTTCAACGCAAGGCCCACACATCTTCGCATCAGAAACAAGCGTTTCGGGGACAACCCGTCCAGCCCCCGGGCCGCCGCGCACCCATGGCGCGCTTGCCAGCCGCCGGAGGCGGCCACTGCGCCAAAAACCCTAGAATCGCTGGATGGCTTCCGACCGGACCTTGCTCGATCTGCTGCGCTGGCATGCTGCCGGGCGCCGGCAGACCACGCGTGACCGAATTCGGCACGCGCGCTGATCCTGCCCGCAGCGGCCACCGGCCATCCATCGGCGCGGCGGCAACGACTTCCTACCCGATACGCCACGAACGCGCCCGCAGACCGGGCGCGTCAAGCGCCATGACCGACAAGACCGACACCCCCTCCGCCACGGACTACCGCGCCACCCTCAACCTGCCCGACACACCCTTCCCGATGCGCGGCGACCTGCCCAAGCGCGAGCCGGGCTGGGTGAAGCAGTGGGACGAGGAAGGCACGTACAAGCAGCTGCGCGACGCCCGCTGCGGCGCCCCGCTCTTCGTGCTGCACGACGGCCCGCCGTACGCCAACGGCCAGCTGCACATGGGCCACGCGGTCAACAAGATCCTGAAGGACATGATCGTCAAGGCACGGCAGCTCGCCGGCTTCGACGCGCAGTACGTCCCGGGCTGGGACTGCCACGGCCTGCCGATCGAGAACGCGATCGAGAAGAAGTTCGGCCGCAACCTCAGCCGCGACGAGATGCAGGCCAAGAGCCGCGCCTACGCCGCCGAGCAGATCGAGCAGCAGCGGGTCGACTTCAAGCGCCTGGGCGTGTTGGGCACCTGGGACGACCCGTACAAGACGATGAACTTCGCCAACGAGGCGGGCGAGATCCGCGCGTTCAAGCGCGTGATCGAGCGCGGCTTCGTCTACCGCGGCCAGAAGCCGGTGTACTGGTGCTTCGACTGCGGCTCGTCGCTGGCCGAGTTCGAGATCGAATACGCCGACAAGAAGAGCAGCACGGTCGACGTGGCCTTCCAGGCCGCCGACAAGGCCGAGGTCCAGCGCCGCTTCAACGTGGCCGAGCAGCTCGCGCTGACGCACGAGCTGCCGTGGCTGCAGAAGGACATCTTCGTCGTGATCTGGACGACCACCGCGTGGACGATCCCGGCCAACCAGGCGCTGAACCTCAACCCCGAGCTCGACTACAGCCTGGTCGAGATCGACGGCCAAGACCGCGTGCTGCTGGTCGCCTCCGCGCTGGTCGAGCAATGCCTGGAGCGCTGGGGCCTGCAGGGCACGGTGCGCGCCACCGCCAAGGGCAAGGCGCTCGACCACCTGCAGTTCCGCCATCCGCTGGCCGACGTGCACCCAGGCTACGACCGGCTGAGTCCCGTCTACCTGGCCGACTACGCCACCGCCGACGACGGCACCGGCATCGTGCACTCGGCGCCGGCCTATGGCCTGGACGACTTCAACTCCTGCGTGTCCCACGGCGTGAAGGTGCAGGACATCCTGAACCCCGTGCAGGGCAACGGCGTGTACGCGGCCGATTTCCCGCTCTTCGGCGGGCAGCACATCTGGAAGGCGGTGCCGCAGATCATCGAGGCGCTGAAGAACGCCGGCCGGCTGCTCGCCACGAAGGAGATCAGCCACAGCTACCCGCACTGCTGGCGCCACAAGACGCCGGTGATCTACCGCGCCGCGGCGCAGTGGTTCGTGCGGATGGACGAAGGCGAAGGCGTGTTCACCAAGGACAAGGCGCCCAAGACGCTGCGCCAGCTCGCGCTCGACGCGATCGAGCACACGAGCTTCTACCCCGAGAACGGCAAGGCGCGGCTGCACGACATGATCGCCAACCGCCCCGACTGGTGCATCAGCCGCCAGCGCAGCTGGGGCGTGCCGATCCCCTTCTTCCTGCACAAGGTCTCGGGCGAGCTGCATCCGCGCACGATGGAGATCCTCGACCAGGCCGCCGACATCGTCGAAAAAGGCGGCATCGAGGCCTGGAGCCGCGTCACGGCCGAGGAGATCCTCGGCGCTGCCGACGCGCCCGACTACGCGAAGAGCACCGACATCCTCGAGGTGTGGTTCGATTCCGGCTCGACGTTCTTCCACGTGCTGCGCGGCACGCACCAGGGCACGGCCGAGCACCCGGGCTACCACCACCAGGGCCCCGAGGCCGACCTGTACCTCGAAGGCCACGACCAGCACCGCGGCTGGTTCCACTCGTCGCTGCTGCTGGCCTGCGCGCTCTACGGCCGCGCCCCGTACCGCGGCCTGCTCACGCACGGCTTCACGGTCGACAGCCAGGGCCGCAAGATGAGCAAATCGCTCGGCAACGGCATCGACCCGCAGGAGATCACCAAGAAGCTGGGCGCCGAGATCATCCGCCTGTGGGTGGCCGCGAGCGACTATTCCGGCGACATCGCCGGCGACGACAAGATCCTGGCGCGTGTGGTCGACGCCTACCGCCGCATCCGCAACACGCTGCGCTTCCTGCTGGCCAACGTGTCGGACTTCGACGCCGTGAAGGACGCCGTGCCGTTCGACGAACTGCTCGAAGTCGACCGTTACGCGCTGGCACGGGCGTCGCAGTTCCAGGCCGAGATCCTGGCGCACTACGACCGGTACGAGTTCCACCCGGTGGTGGCCAAGCTGCAGGTCTACTGCAGCGAGGACCTGGGCGCGTTCTACCTCGACGTGCTGAAGGACCGCCTCTACACCAGCGCGCCGAAGAGCCATGCCCGCCGCAGTGCGCAGACGGCGCTGTGGCACATCACGCAGGCGATGCTGCGCTGGATGGCGCCCTTCCTCAGCTTCACCGCCGAGGAAGCCTGGCGCACCTTCGGCGGCCAGAAGACGATCTTCACCGAGACCTACTGGTCGCTGCCGATCGCCGACGAAGGCCTGATCGCCAAGTGGGACCGGGTGCATGCCGTGCGCGACGCGGTGAACAAGTCGATCGAGGCGGTGCGCGCCGAAGGCGGCGTGGGTTCGTCCTTGCAGGCCAACGTGAAGGTCGGGGTGCCGGCCGACGACCACGCCATCCTCGCCTCGCTCGGCGATGACCTGAAGTTCGTCTTCATCACCTCGGCCGCGCTGCTGGAGGCGGCGGACGAGCTGCGCATCGAGGTGACGCCGTCGACCGCCACCAAGTGCGAGCGCTGCTGGCACTGGCGCGACGACGTGGGCGCCGACCCCGCGCACCCGACGATCTGCGGGCGCTGCGTCAGCAACCTGTATGGCGAGGGCGAGCGGCGTACAGTCGCGTGAACACAGACCCCACTGGAGTCTCCGATGCAAAGCCGCCCCGACTACACGGAATTGCTGAAACTGCCGCCGGCCGAGCGGCTGCAACTCATCGAAGATCTATGGGAAAGCCTGGCCGACAGCAGCCTCGAGGAACCGCTCCATCCGGCCATCCTCGAGGAGCTGCGCGACAGGCTTGCACGCTACGACGCAGACCCGTCGACCGCCATCTCCTGGGACGAAGTCAAAAGGCGATTGCGTGAGGATCGATGAGAACCATCGTCTTCACGCCCGACGCCCATGACGACATCGACACCGCACACCATTGGTACGAACAACGGCGTGCCGGCCTGGGTGCGACGTTCGAATCCGCGATCGAGGCAGCGCTCGCGCAGGTGCAGCGCGCGCCGGAGCGCTTGCCCCTGACGGTCGAGCCGTTCCGGCGCGTCGCCGTCCGCCGATTTCCTCACCACATCTACTACCGGTTCGATGCACAACGCATCGTGGTGCTTCTGGTCTTCCGTACGGCTCAGGATCCTGCCAAAGCGCTCGGCCGACTCTCTGCTCATTGACCCATGGCCAAACGCCCTACCGCTTCCTCCTCCACCCCCGGCCTCTGGCTCTGGCTCGGCCTGGCCGTCTTGGTCATCCTGCTCGACCAGTTCACCAAGACGCTGATCCTGGGCTACTTCCAGCTGGGCGACAGCCGCACCGTCACCTCGTTCTTCAACGTCGTGCGGGTGCACAACACCGGCGCGGCGTTCAGCTTCCTCGCGGGGGCCTCGGGCTGGCAGCGCTGGTTCTTCATCGGGCTGGCGGCGGTGGTGTCGGTGTTCATCGTCGTGATGCTGAAGAAGCACCCGGGGCAGAGGCTCTTCTGCTTCGCGCTGTCGATGATCCTCGGCGGCGCCATCGGCAACGTGGTCGACCGCGGCCTGCACGGCTACGTGGTCGACTTCATCCAGGTGCACGCCGGGGGCTGGTACTTCCCCAGCTTCAACATCGCCGACAGCGCGATCACGCTCGGCGCCATCTGCCTGATCGTCGACGAGCTGCGCCGCGTGCGCGGCACGAAGTAGCACCCGCGGGCTGACGCCTGCGCGACGCCGCGGCGCCGGCCGCGCCCGCAGAATCGGCGCATGGGAACGCTCTACCTCGTGCGCCACGGCCAGGCCTCCTTCGGCGCCGACGACTACGACCAGCTCAGCGCGCTGGGCCGCCGGCAGGCCGTGCGGCTGGGCGACTACTTCCGCGCGAAGGGCATCCGCTTCGACGGCGCGCTCGTGGGCACGCTGCGGCGCCACGTGCAGACCTTCGAGGGCATCGCCGAAGGCCTGCAAGCGCCGCTGCCCGCCACGCCCTGGCCCGGCCTGAACGAGTACGACAGCGCCGCGGTGATCGGCGCCTTCCACCCCGATCCGGTCGGCCGGCCCGACACGCCCGACCTCGTGCGCCACCACTTCCGCCTGCTGCGCGAAGGCCTCGCGCGCTGGATGCGCGGCGAGACGCAGCCCGCGGGCATGCCGAGCTATCAAGCGTTCCTCGCCGGCGTGACCGGCGCGCTCGACCACGTGCGCGCCACCTATGCCGGCGACGTGCTGCTGGTGTCGAGCGGCGGGCCCATCGCCACCGCGGTCGGCCACGTGCTGGGCACCGCGGCCGGCACCACGATCGAGCTGAACCTGCGCATGCGCAACTGCTCGGTCACCGAGTTCGCGTTCAATCCCAAGCGCCACACGCTCGTCAGCTTCAACGGATTGCCGCATTTTGAGCATCCCGATTGCACCGGCTGGATGACCTACACCTGAGGCCGGCCCGACGCACGACAGACCAGCCTGCTCACCTCCTCAGACGGCAGCGTCCTACAGCAGAGCCACGACCTCCCCGCTACGCTGGGGTGATATGGAACCCCTACGGCCCCAACGCGATTCAACGGGCATACGCGGACTGGACGATGTCCTGGGCGGCGGCCTGCCCACGAATCATTTCTACCTGGTCGAGGGCGAGCCGGGCGCCGGCAAGACCACGCTGGGCATCCAGTTCCTGCTGGCCGGGCTCGCGGCCGGCGAAGCCGGCCTGTACGTTACGCTGTCGGAAACCTCCGACGAGTTGCGTTCGATCGCCGCGTCGCACGGCTGGTCACTCGATGTCGACGGGCTCGAGCTCTTCGAGCTGGTGACACCCGACGGGCTGGCGGCGGAGTCGGAGCAATCGGTCCTGCATCCGTCGGAGGTCGAGCTCGGCGAGACCACCCGCGCGGTCATGGCTGCCGTGACGGCGCAGCGGCCCCGGCGCGTGGTGTTCGACAGCCTCTCCGAGATGCGCATGCTGGCGCAGGATCCGCTGCGCTACCGCCGGCAGATCCTGGTGCTGAAGCACTTCTTCGCCCAGTGCGGCTGCACCGTGCTGCTGCTCGACGACAAATCCTCCGCGGGCAGCGACGTGCAGTTGCACAGCATCGCGCACGGCGTGATCACCCTCGGCCAGACCGCGGGCACCTACGGCGAGGACAAGCGGCACCTGCGCATCGCCAAGCTGCGCGGCGCCAAGTTCCGCGGCGGCGAACACGATTTCAAGCTGGACACCGGCGGCCTCTCGGTCTTCCCCCGGCTCGTGGCCGCGGAACATGGCGTGCCCTTTCAGCCCCGGTGCCTGAGCACGGGCAGCGACCAGTTCGACGCGCTGCTGGGCGGCGGCCTCATGTCCGGCAGCAACATGCTGCTCGCCGGGCCGAGCGGGGTCGGCAAGACCACCACCGCGATGGCCTGCATCCTCGCCGCGCTGCGCCGTGGGGAGCGGGCCGCCTACTACCTGTTCGACGAAGGCCTGGGCACCCTGCTCTCGCGATGCGACGCGCTGGACATGCCGATCCGCGATTACCTCCAGAACGGCCAGCTCGAGGTGCATGCGCTGGACCCAGCCGCCGTGTCGCCGGGGGAGTTCTCGCACATGGTGCGGCGGGCCGTCGACGGCAGCGGCGTGCACGTCCTGTGCATCGACAGCCTCAACGCCTACCTGCAGGCGATGACGGGCAGCAAGTTCCTGCTGCTGCAGATGCACGAGCTGCTGTCCTACCTGAACCAGCGCGAGGTGGCGACGCTGCTCGTGCTGGGCCAGCACGGCCTCTTCGGCGAGGGCAACCCCGACATCGACCTCAGCTACCTCAGCGACGGCATTGTGCTGTTCCGCTTCTTCGAGGCCCGCGGCCGCCTGCTGAAGGCCGTGGCTTCGGTGAAAAGCCGGATGGCGGCGCACGAAACCACCATCCGGGAGTTCCGGCTGCAGCGGGGCGGCGTCGAGGTCGGCGAGGCCCTGGTCGACTTCGAAGGCGTGATGCGGGGCGTGCCCACCTACCGCGGCGCGCAGCCGCTGCTGGGCGATGGCGAGTCCGCACAGTGAGCGCGCCGGCCATCGAACGCCGCGTGCTGATCCACGCGCCCCGGGGCCGCGATGCGGACGTGATCGACGGCGTGCTGCAACGCCAGTCGATCCCCACGGCGGTCTGCCCGACCGCCGGCGCCTTCCAGGAGCGGCTTGCCGAGGGCGCCGCTGCGGCGGTGGTGGCCGAGGAGACGCTCGCGACCCTCGTGCAGGAGCGGCTGGTGCAGTGGCTGGCCGAGCAGCCGAGCTGGTCGGAGCTGCCGTTCGTGGTGCTCGCCACCCGGCAGGCCGGCCGCCGCCCGGCCGAGGCGCGCGCCGTGCTGCGCACGCTGGGCAACGTGATGCTGCTCGAACGGCCGTTGAACGCCGAGACCCTGGCCAGCGCGGTGGAGTCCGCCGTGCGGGCCCGGCTGCGGCAGTACCAGACGCGGCAGCACCTGCACGAGCTGCACGAGGCCCGTTCGGCCGAAGAGCGGCTGAACCGCCAGCTCGAAGACCGCATCACCGCGCGCACCCATGAGCTCGCCGCCGCCAACGATCGCCTGATGGCGGAGATCGCCGAACGGGAGCGCACGCAGGCCGCGATGGTGCACATGCAGAAGATGGAGGCGATCGGCCGGCTGACCGGCGGCATCGCCCACGACTTCAACAACGTGCTGCAGGTCGTCAACATGAACCTGGAGCTGCTCACCCGCCAGAGCGCCGAGCCGGCCATCACGGCCATCGCCGAGCGCGCGCGGCGCGCGTCCGGGCGCGGCGCCAAGCTCACCGTCCAGCTGCTGACCTTCGCGCGCAGCCGCTCCCTGGTGCCCCGCCTCACCGAGGTCCAGGGCCTGTTGCGGGGCATGCAGGAACTGGTCAGCCTGTCGATCGGATCGACCATCCAGCTCGAGATGGCGCTGAGCCCCAGCCCGGCCTGGGTCAAGCTCGACTCGAGCCAGCTCGAGATGGCGATGCTCAACCTGGCCGTCAACGCCAAGGACGCCATGCCGGACGGCGGCCGCCTCACGATCGGGTCGCGCCTGGAGACGCTGAAGCCCGATGGCCTGCCCGAGGGCCGCTACCTGCTCGTGAGCGTGTGCGACGAAGGCACGGGCATCGCCGAACACCTGCTCGGCAAGGTGTTCGATCCGTTCTTCACGACCAAGCCCGTGGGCAGCGGCACCGGCCTCGGCCTCAGCCAGGTCTACGGTTTCGCGCAGCAGTCAGGCGGCTTCGCCACGCTGGACAGCCGGGTCGGCGAAGGCACCTGCGTGACCATCGGCTTCCCCGTGGTGGCGCCGCCCGACGCGACCCAGGATCCGGAGCCATCCCCGGGCGAGGCGAGCGGCCGGCCGCTGCGCATCCTCGTCGTGGAAGACGACGCGGAAGTGCGCCGCGTGCTCGTCGAGAGCCTGCGCATGGAAGGCCATGCCGTTGCCGCCGCGTCCGACGGCATGGAGGGGCTGCAGAAGCTGTCGCGCGCCGAGCACGACCTGATGGTGGTCGACTACGCGATGCCCCACATGAACGGCGCGGAGATGATCCGCCGCGCCCGCGGCCTGCGGCCCGAGCTGCCGATCATCCTCGCGACCGGGTATGCCGACATGGCCGAGGTCGCGAAGGTGCTGGGCACCCGGTCGATCCTCATCAAGCCCTTCGACCTGGACGCGCTGCGTTCCGCGGTGTCCCAGGCGACACGGGGCGACGACGGCGGCCGGCCGCCGCAGCAGGACTGAGCCGGCGCGCCGCCGGCCGTCGGCCGGTGCTTGCATTGCCGGCGGGAGGGCCTTCAGAATCGGTCCCCCGCTGCGCCTGCCCGGCGCGGTGCCTGGTGTGTGAACACGGAGGCGATCCATGCCGGAACGAGCCGAAGTCATCCAGCGCCTGTCCGCCCTGGCCGTCCGGCAGGTCGACAACTTCAACCAGAGCGACGAACACCGGGCCTGGCAGGCGGGCGTGGCCATGGCCCAGGGTTACTGCCACGGCATCTGCCTGGACTGGGTGCGGCGCGTGCTGCAGGGCGGGCGGGCCGCCTACGGGCCGAACCCCGCCCGGCAGAACGACGCCGGCTACGACTTCAACGCCCGCCGGCAGAACCAGGCGCGGCGCCAGGGCAATGCCTGGAACCAGTTCTACGCCATCCGGGAGGACGTGCGGCGCGTCAACAACGCCAACTACACCAGCGCGCGGTCGGACTACGAATCCCGGTTCAACGACCTCAGCGACCTCATTCGCCAGCTGATACCGCTGTACAACGACAACGCGGACCTCGGGGACTCGAAGCAGGTCACCCTGCCGGGCACGCTGGGCACGCGGCTGCGCGCCCGCTACAGCTGGACGGGCCCCGCCGGCCAGGCGCAGGTGGGCCTGCTGGAACAGATCATCACGGACCTGCAGGCCGAGCGATCAGCCTTGCAGGCGCCCCAGCGAACCCCCGCCGCGGCGCAGGACCAGCGGACCTGGCAGCGCTTCACCCAGCGCATGGACCAGGCGTACGGGAAGCGCCGGGCCTTCCAGAACATCGACCTCGTCCACCTCAACCCGACGACCCGCTTCAACACGCTCGACGACGTGGTCGCCTCGGTCACGGACCCGGCGATGAACGCCTACGCCAACGGCATGGCCATGGTGATCGGGATCGACATGCGGACCACCGACGGCGACTCGGGCCATGCGGTGGCCATGCACTGGAGCGGCAACAACCAGCATGTGTTCCTGGACCCGAACTACGGCATGTTCGAGTTCGACAGCCTGCACCAGGGCCGCAGCGTGCGCAGCGCGCTGCGGTACCTGTTCGCACAGGTCTACCCCACCTACAGGTCGGTGCGGGCCGTGCTGAACCAGGTCGAGTACTCGACCTACCGCCGCGCGGCGTGACCCAAAGGAGCGGCCGCGCCGCGCCCCCGCGGGGCTCGTGGCGAGGCGCTTCAGTGGATGGGCACGGGGCGGCCGGTGCCCACCGGCGAGTTCCTCGCGCGGCGCACGATCTCCTCGCCGTCCTGCGGCAGGACGAAGCCCTGCTGCACGTTCCGCTGCACCGAGGCCTCGACAGCCTGGACATAGCTCGCCTTCGACGGATAGAGCTGGGCCAGCTTCTGCGCGCCGAACGGCACGTGCATGCCGTAGTTGCCGGGGCAGCCGGGGCTCATGCCCACCTGGTCGCCCCGGTTGGTCGCCGTCGGCACATCGACCTCCGCCATGCGGATGCCGCCTTGGGCGATCTGATGGCCATCCCGCGCGATGGCGAAGGGGTCCATCGATGCGACCTGGATCGGTGTGGCGGACGGTGGCTGCACCTTGTCGAGCACCCACTTCGCGAGGTGGTGGTAACCGGCGTTCAGCACGAAGCGCAGGGGGACGTGGCTGGCCGGCTCGGGCTGGCAGGCCAGGTTCGGCGGCGGCATGCCGTCGCGCACCGCCATGCCGTGGCGGAACATCACCCACCAGTAGTCGACGTGGGAGGCGCCGGCGACCTCCCACCCGCGGTAGGTGGGCGAGTCGGGCTGGCGCGCCAGCACCCTGCTGCGGTTGACCTCCGACTCGCTCAGCACCCGGATCATGGGCTCCTTCACGTCCGTGCGGAACGGCCCCCCGGCGACCTGGACCAGGAACCCGTCGTAGGCCTTGTGCAGCGGCTGCACCGAGTTGTAGTACGAGGTCAGCCGGCCCGCCGACTGCGACTGGCCGACGGCGAGGACCGCACGGGGCTTCATGCTGCCCAGCAGTTCCTGCTTGCCCGGGCCCTTCAGCGCCCGTGCGACCTGCGTGAAGATGTCGTAGGACAGGGAGTCGTCCATCACGGTGCCGCCGGCCGTCACGTCGAGGTCGCCGTACCGCGTCGGGCTCCAGGCCTTCAGCCCGTTGGGGGCGTTATGGACGCCCACGCGCTGGGCCTGGACGCCGACATGGATGTAGCCGGCCCGCGTCAGGTACTCGCGCGAGTACTGCCAGTGCAGGTCGATGCCGTAGCCCGAGGTCACGTTGTCCCACTCGACGATGACGACGCCGTTGAACTTGGCGGGATCTGAAGGCTTTCGCACCAGGATGCGCGTCTTGTAGGGATGGCCGTTCGAGACCGCCACGGCGTTCTGCATCGACGGCGTTTCGTAGCGGGTGGCCTGGCCTTCGAGGAAGAACTCCTCCTCGACATAGCCTGAGGCGGTCAGGTCGAAGTTCGGCTCGGCGCCGAAATGCGGATAGTCCTTCGTCAGCCCGGCGCCCGGGGTGGCGTTGACCTGCACCGGCCCGATGACCTTGGGTGCCGAGTGGCTGCTGGCCACCTGGGCCTGTGCGGCGCCTGCAAACGCCACGGCGAGTGCGGTGGCGACGAGCGTGCGGGAGATCCGCGAGACGGAGTTGCGCGACATGGTCAGCTTTCGAAAATGGGATGGAGGCATGGCCGTGGGTCTCAGGCGGCGGCACGCGGGCGCCGGCGGGCAGACAGGTAGATGCCGGCAAGGCCGAGCGCCATCAGCGCATAGGTGCCGGGCTCCGGCACCGCGGAGGTGAACTCCACCGTGATGGCGCCGCTGCGCCAGAGGCCATCCGGCGTGAGGCCGTCGTAGGCGTCCTCGGCGAACTCGACCCGCAGCATGCCGTCGGCGCCGACCGCGAAGCCGAGACCGCCTCCGGCGAGATCGATGGATCCGGCGAAGCTGCCGCTGCCCGCGGCATTCGTACCGAACGCCGGCCGCAGCAGGAAGCCGTTGAGCGTCGAACTGTCGGTGAAGGCAGCGCCAAGTTCGGACAGCCAGCTCGGCTCATAGGCCTGCAGCACCACGTCGTAGCTCACCGCCTTGACGACCGAATTCGCCCCGATGTCGTACTGGAACACCGGGTTGGCACCCCCCAGGAACTCGCCCGCGCTGGCGATGGACGAGACATCGATCGTGAGCGTGCCGGCGACGCTGACGCCGGGGGCCGCCACGCCGAACAAGCACGCGGCCGCCATCGCGGCGGCCGACTGTGCACACAACTTCTTCATTGCTGGGTCTCCTCTTGATTGCTCGATCAGCAGATGCCGGTTGCAACTGCCGGGGCCATTTTTTTGGCCGGAGGAGACCTGTGAAAAGCGATATTTCGTCAGGCTAGGATGAACATCGATCATGGCGGGATAACCCGGAAAACACGGGCTGTCCCTCTTGGCTAGACAAGCTCAGGCGGTGTATCGGCTCCTCAGCTCGTCCTGCCGCCGGTCCGCGTCCTGCTCGCCTCCCCGTGGAGCCACGACAGGAAGGCCGCGACGGCGGGGCGGCGCGCATGCCGCGCCGGATACACCGCGAAGTGCGCCTTGACCTTGATGGCCTTCTCGAAGCCGTAGACCGGGCGCAGCTGGCCGGCGGCGAGGTGGCCGCCGGCATTGACGGCACTCTCGAGCGCCACGCCCAGCCCTTGCGTGGCCGCGTCGAGCGACATCTGCGCCCGGTCGAAGCGCACGGCAAAACGCTCGGGCGCCCTGCGGTCGCTGAAGGTGCGGAACCAGTCCGACCACTGCACGATGCTGACGTTGCTCTGGATCAGCGGCACCTCGAGCAGTTGATCGATCCGCTTGAGGCGGTGTTCCTTGATGAACTGCGGGCTCGCCAGCGGCAGGATGGACTCCTCGAACAGCGGCTCCACCTCCAGGTTCGGCCATTGCGGCACGCCGTAGCGGATGTCGATGTCCGCCTGCCCGAGCGCGAAGTCGCTGGGCGTGTGGGCTGCGGACAGGTTCAGGCTGATGTCCGGGTAGGCCTCGGCGAAGCCCCTCAGCCGCGGCATGAGCCAGAGGCTCGCGATGCTGGGCGCCGAATGCACGTACAAGCTGTTGCTCACGCCCTGCCGCATGTCGTCCGTGGCGGCGACCAGTGCCGCGATGGCACCGCCGACGCGGCTCAGGTAGGACTCGCCGGCCGCACTCAGGTACACGCCGTGCGCGCTGCGCTCGAACAGCCGCACGCCCAGCTGCGATTCCAGCTTGGCGACCTGGTGGCTGATCGCCGAGGCGGTGAGGTGCAGTTCCGTCGCGGCGAGGGCGAAGCTGCGGCGGCGCGCGACCGCTTCGAACGCCAGGAGGTTTGCGACCGAGGGGACCGTGGCCATAGGGAGAACCCCGCCGTCAGATGAAGAACCGTCATCTTAGGCTGATAACACGTCGCTTGTCTTCACCGGCACCGCCAGCCAATATGCCTACACCCACTAGGAGATACCGACATGTTGCTGAAGGACAAGGTTGCGCTCATCACCGGCGGCGCCGGCATCAACGGCCTGGGCTATGCCACGGCCAGCCTGATGGCGCAGCAGGGGGCCCGCGTCGTGGTGCTCGACCTGGAACGCGCCGCGCCGGCCGAGGCCGCGCAGCGCATCGGCACGGACCACCTCGGGCTCGTCGCCGACGTCACGGACAAGCGCTCGTGCGATGCGGCCGTCGCGGCCGTGCTGGAACGGCTGGGCCGGATCGACATCCTCGTGAACAACGCCGGCATCACGCAGCCCGTCAAGACGCTCGAGATCTCGGGCGCCGATTACGACCGCATCCTCGACGTGAGCCTGCGCGGCACGCTCTACATGACGCAGGCAGTCCTGCCCGCCATGCGCGCGCAGCAGGCCGGCTCGGTCATTTGCATCTCTTCGGTCTCCGCGCAGCGGGGCGGCGGCATCCTGGGCGGGCCGCACTACTCCGCGGCCAAGGCCGGGGTGCTGGGGCTGGCCCGCGCCATGGCCCGCGAGTTCGCGCCCGAGGGCATCCGCATCAACTGCATCACGCCGGGCCTGATCGGCACCGACATCATCAAGGGCAAGCTCGACGAGACACGCAAGGCGGAGATCGCCGAGACCATCCCCCTGGGCCGCCTCGGCCGGGCCGCGGACGTGGCAGGCGCCTGCGTCTTCCTCGCCAGCGACCTCTCCTCGTACTGCACGGGCATCACGCTCGACGTCAACGGCGGCATGCTGATTCACTGACCACCACGGCGGCCCATCCGAACAGTCCGCCTCTTCAAGGAGACAACACCATGCAACGAAAGTCCCTCAACAAGATCCTGGCCGCACTCGCCGGCACGGCCCTGCTTTCTTCGGGCATCGTGCTCGCCCAGCCCGTCAAGCTGACGCTGGGGCACGGCGCCGCGCCCGGCAACCCGCGCCATGAGGCCTCGGTCAAGTTCGCCGAGGTGCTGAAGGCGAAGACCGGCGGCCGCATCGAGGTGCAGGTGGCGCCCTCGGCCCAGCTCGGCGACGACGCCGCCATGGTGACCGCGGTGCGCACGGGCGCGCTCGACATCACCGCCAACTCGCAGGGGGCCGTGTCCACCGCGGTGCCGGAGTACGCGGCGTTCGGCATGCCGTTCCTGTTCGCCACGCCCGCCCAGGCCTTCAAGGTGCTGGACGGCTCGCTGGGCAAGGAGCTTGCGGACAAGTCGGCCGCCAAGGGCATGGTCGTGCTCGGCTACTGGGACAACGGCATCCGCCACATGACCAACAGCAAGCATCCCATCGTGAAGGTGGAGGATGTGAAGGGCCTGAAGATGCGCACGCCGCCCGATGCCGTCCTGGTCGACATCATGCAGGCCCTGGGCGCCGAAGCGCAGCAGATCAAGTTCGCCGAGCTCTACGTGGCGCTCCAGCAAGGCGTGGTCGACGGGCAGGAGAACCCGCTCGCCAACTTCCACGCCAGCAAGCTCTTCGAAGTGCAGAAGCACCTCGCGCTGACGAGCCACATGTTCCAGATGACGCCGCTGCTGATGAGCAAGCGCAGCTGGGACCGCCTGAGCGAGGCCGACCGGAAGGCCGTGACGGAGGCCGCCGCCGAGGCGACGGCGCTGCAGCGCAGGCTGTCGCAGGAGGCCGACGACAACCTGCTGGCCGACCTCAAGGCCAAGGGCGTGCAGGTCACCACCGTCGACAAGGCCGCTTTCGAGAAGGCCACCGCCAAGGTGGAGGAGAAGTGGACGTCGGGTCCGATCGGCGCCTACGTCAAGCGTGTCGTCGCGGCGGCGCGCGCCAACTGATCGGGCGCAGGCCGGACGGACGCTGCCCTCGCGGCGCGGGGGCAGCGCTGCAACGAGCGTGACGCTCGCAGGAGACATCGATGAACGTTCTAGAACGCATGGTCGTCGGCCTCTGCCGGATCGTGCTGTGGGCCAGCACGGCCGTGATCTTCGTGATCCTCGTGGCCAACACCGTGCTGCGCTACGCCACGGGTGCCAGCCTGCAGTGGGCTAACGAGGTGCCGGAGCTCTTGTTCCCCTGGCTGGTGATGTCGGGCGTGGTGCTCGCCGCCGCGAGCGGCGCGCACATCACCACCACCTTCCTCGTCGAAGTATTGCCGGCCCGTATGCGGCGCGTGGTCTCGGCGCTGAGCTGGCTGGTGGTCGCCGCGCTCTATGCCGTGCTGGGCTTCGCGACCTACCGGATGCTGGAGATCGTCCACGACGAGCGCACGCCGATCCTGCAGGTGCCCGGGTCGATCACCTACGCGTGCGTGATGGTGGGCATGGCCATGCTGGGCCTGCTGGCATTGAAGTCGGCCTGGACCGTGTGGATGCACGGAACGCCCGTGCCACCGACCGGCACCGACCACCCCGTGCCCGCACCCCACTGGTGAGCCGGCACTTTGGAGACTTTCATGACTGCCTTGATTCTCTTTGTGTTCCTCGGCAGCGCGGCGCTCGCGATGCCGATCGCCCACGCGCTGCTGGTGGCCGCGCTCGCCGCAGCAGCCAGCTCGGACCGGGTGCCCCTGGACCTGCTCGTCCAGCAGATGGTGGCGCAGGTGCAGAGCTTCCCGCTCATCGCCATCCCGTTCTTCATGCTCACCGGCTCGTTGATGATGGGCGGCAAGCTCGGAGAGGCGCTGATCGGGGTGCTGTCGACGCTGATCGGCCGCTTCCACGGCGGGCCTGCACAGGTCGGGGTGCTGTCGTCGACCCTGTTCGGCGGCGTCTCGGGCTCCGCCGTGGCCGATGCATCGGCGATCGGCTCGCTGCTGATCCCGTGGCACAAGCGCCTGGGCTACCCCGCGGCCTTCTCCGCGGCGACGCTGGCCGCCGCGGCGACGATCGACATCCTGATCCCGCCGTCGATTCCGTTGATCCTCTTCGCGCTGAGCTCGAACGCGTCGATCGCCTCGCTCTTCGTCGCCGGCGTGCTCCCGGGCCTGCTCATGTGCGGCGGCTTCATGCTGGCCTGCTGGTGGGTGGGGCGCCGTCGGAACTTCCCGCGCGAGACGGCGCCATTCGATGGCCCGGCCTTCCGCCGCCACCTGATGTATGCATCGCCGGCCGTGGTGCTGCCGGTCCTGATCATCGTCTTCCTTCGCTTCGGCATCGCCACGCCCACCGAGGTCGCGGTGCTGTCGACGCTGTACGCGGGGGCCGTGTCGGCGATCGTGTACCGCGACCTCGGCTGGAAGCGGCTGAACGATGCGGTGGTGCATGCGGGGCTGGCCACGGGCGTGGTGCTGCTCGTGATCATGGCGTCGGCCGCCATCGGCTGGCTCCTGACCTACGACCAGATGCCCACCGGCATCGCCAACTGGGTGCAGCAGAACGTGCACGCCGCCTGGCTCGTCATCCTGCTGATGAACCTGATGATGCTGTTCCTCGGCATGTTCATCGACCTGCCCGCCGCGGTGCTGCTGCTCACGCCGGTGTTCGTGCCGATGGCGCAGGCGATCGGCATGGACATGACGCAGCTCGGAATCATGATGGTCGTCAACCTCGCCATCGGCCTGTACACGCCGCCCGTCGGCACGAC
This sequence comes from Aquincola agrisoli, assembly GCF_036621135.1. NCBI lineage: Bacteria > Pseudomonadati > Pseudomonadota > Betaproteobacteria > Burkholderiales > Sphaerotilaceae > Aquincola > Aquincola agrisoli. The sequence continues at coordinate 200,287 of NZ_JAZIBG010000020.1, read as the reverse complement.
GCTCTTCATCACCAGCGCGCTGGCCAAGGTGAAGGTCGGGCAGACCGTCCGGGAACTGGGCCCCTTCTACCTCGTGGCGTTCGGCGTGCTCGCGCTGGTGTCCTACGTGCCGGCCAGCATCGTGCGCTGACGGCTGCCTCACTCACTCACAAGGAACGGAAATGGAAAACCAACAGCAGACGCTGGCGTCCCTGCGGCGCTGCGCCTACCGCATCCGCCGCTTTGCGCTGCGCATGGGCGAAGTGCAGGGCCAGGGCTACATCGGCCAGGCGCTGGGCTGGGCGGACGTGCTGGCCGTGGCGTATGCACACGCGCTCAATTTGCGCCCCGACGAGCCCGAATGGGAGGATCGTGACCGCTTCCTGCTGTCGCACGGCCACTATGCGATCGCCTTCTATGCGGCCCTGATCGAGGCCGGCATCATTCCGGAAAGCGAACTCGAGACCTACGGCAGCGACGACAGCCGGCTGCCGATGTCCGGCATGGCGACCTACACCCCCGGCATGGAAATCTCGGGCGGCTCACTGGGCCAGGGCCTGCCGATCGCCGTCGGCATGGCACTGGGGCTCAAGCACAAGCGCAACGCCGCCTTCGTCTACAACTCGATGTCCGACGGCGAACTCGACGAAGGATCGACCTGGGAAGCGGCCATGGGCGCGGCCCACCACCGGCTCGACAACCTGATCTGCCTCGTCGACATCAACAACCAGCAGGCCGACGGCCCGTCGGGCAAGGTGATGGGCTTCGAGCCGCTGGCCGACAAGTGGGCGGCGTTCGGGTGGCACGTCCAGCGGGTCGACGGCAACGACCTGCCGGCAGTGCTGGCGGCCTTTGACCGGGCCCGCCAGCTCACCGAGCCGCGGCCGCGCGTGATCCTCTTCGACACGCTGATGGGCAAGGGCGTGCCATTCCTCGAGCAGCGCGAGAAGAACCACTTCATTCGGGTCGACCCGCCGGAATGGCAGCAGGCCCTGCAGATCCTGGACCAATCGCAGCCCGAGGAGGCCGTGTGATGAACACCACCGCGACAAACAAGCCCCGCCTGACCACCTCGGCCATGATCGCGTCGATCGCCTCGGAGGGCCAGCGCGTCAAGGCGGCGCCGTTCGGCAAGGCGCTGGTGGAACTCGCCGCCGGCCGGCCCGAGATCGTCGGCCTGACCGCCGACCTCGCGAAGTACACCGACCTGCACCTCTTTGCGCAGGCCTATCCGGAGCGCTTCCACCAGATGGGCATGGCCGAGCAGCTGCTGATGGCGGCGGCCGGTGGCATGGCCAAGGAGGGGCTCGTGCCCTTCGCGACGACCTACGCCGTGTTCGGGACGCGGCGCGCCTACGACTTCATCCACCAGCTGATCGCGGAGGAGAACCTCAACGTCAAGATGTGCTGCGCCCTGCCCGGCCTCACCACCGGCTACGGGCCCAGCCACCAGGCCACCGAGGACCTCGCCTTGATGCGCGGCATCCCCGGGCTGACCATCGTCGATCCCTGCGACGCGCTGGACACCGAGCAGGCGGTGCCGCAGATCGCCGCGCACCCGGGGCCGGTGTACATGCGCCTGCTGCGCGGCAATGTCCCGCTGGTGCTCGACGAGTACGGCTACAGCTTCGAGCTCGGCAAGGCCAAGCTGCTGCGCGACGGCAACGACGTCCTGCTGATCGCCAGCGGGATCATGACGATGCGGGCGCTGGAAGCCGCCGAGGATCTGTCCCGCGACAACGTCGGGGTGGCTGTGCTGCATTGCCCGACGATCAAGCCGCTCGACGAGGCGGCGATCGTCGAAGCCGTCCGGTACAAGCACCGCATGGTGGTGGTGGCGGAGAACCACTCGGTCGTCGGCGGCCTCGGGGAAGCGGTCGCGAGCGCGCTGCTGCGCCACCGGGTGCAGCCGGCAGGCTTCCAGCTGGCCGGGTTGCCCGACCAGTTCCTCGACGCCGGAGCCCTGCCGACGCTGCACGACCGCTACGGCATCAGCCGGGAGGCCCTGGGCCGGCGCATCAAGGCGTGGCTGGGATGAGGCGCCCCCCGCCCTAGAGGCCGCCGGTCGCCCGCAGCTTCGCCGCCATCGCGCAGAGCTCGACGACGCCCATGTAGTTCAGCACCTCGCGCTGGCCGACGAAGTAGGGATTGGGCACGTCCTTCAGGTACCGGTTGGGCACGTCGACGCCGTCGCGGTCGTGCCCATGGCGCTTGTGCCGCCCGTCGTCGTCGCGGAGCGCGCGCAGCGAGGCCGCCGTGTGGGCCCGGTAGTAGCCGTTGTCGAACTCGGTGTGGTTCGACAACAGCGCGGTGGCGCCGTAGGCCGCAGTCGCCTGCGCGAACTTCCTGGCCGACGCGATGTACCCGTCGTAGTAGGCAGGATCCGGGTTGGTGAACGAGATCGCGGTGCCGCCCGGGTAGGCGACGCGGATGCGCTTGCCGCCGTCCTTGAACTCGAACAGGAAGGACAGCGTACCGGGCGTGTGCCCCGGCATCGTGACGATCTGCAGCGAGACGTCGCCGAGGGTGATGAAGCGGCCGTCGGTGCCGTCGTTCTGCGGGCCGTAGCGGGTCGCGTGCGGCCCGGTGCGGGCGAGCACGCTCGGCCAGTCGCCCTCGCCGTAGATGAGCGTGGCGCCCGGGATGGCCGCCTCCGTCAGGTGGGCACCGCCGTCGTGGTCGGCGTGTGCGTGGGCATAAATGGAATACCGCACGTTCTTCGGATCGAGGCCGAGGAAACGCAGCCCCTTGTGGATCTCGTCCTCCGTGGCGTACTCGAAGTTGCCGTCGATAAGGATGATGTCGCCCCGGCGCGAGACCAGCGCATAGGTGCTGTGGTTGCGCGTGCCGAGGAAGTAGAGGTTGTCGCCGATCTGCGCCGGCGGGGCGTACCAGTTCGCCCGGGGCGGGACGCCCCCGGGCGGCGTGGGCAGGTCCCCGGTGGGGTAGCCCGCAGGATCGATCGTCGGCACCACCCGGTTGGCCGCGCTGATCGTCGGGATGCACAGGCGTGTGTAGGTGCCCGGCCAGTCGGTGCCGGCGTACGCCTTGGCCGAGGCCTGCAGCGCTTCGATCGTGGGCGTCTGGGCCGGCGCGGCGCCGGCCGCCAGGGCGAGGGCCACGCCCAGCCCCATGGAATGCTTCAGCATGAACCACCTCCTCCGCGGATTGCTGACATGAGCGGGTGCCGGGCTGGCAACCCGCCCAACGAATCACTCTAGGCCGCCGCTGGCGTTTTTCAACTGCGCCGCGCCGGCTCCCGCAATCAAGCCGGCTGGCCGCGGTGACCACCTTTTGTAAACACTCCACCGATGCCATGGAGGTTATTCACCGGCGCCAGGCGCATAACTGGCGGGCCGGGTGGGAAGTGATCGCAGAACTGCCCGGCTCCGGGCTCCAAGGTGTTCGCCATGGCGGCAGTGTGCGCCGTTGCATGCCGGCACGCCCTCTACATCCGGTCACAAATCGCGCGGCAAATCACAAATAGAGGCGCGGAAAATAATAACCACGCACCGGTGAATCCCTTATTCCTGCGCGCGTTTTCTGATTTTCGAGGCAGTTCAATCCGCATTTTCTCTGAATAACTCCGTAAGACTGCCGTCAGCGACGCTAATTAGCGTGCGATTTACCGGAAGGGGTGCCTCACGACCTTTCCGGCAAACCATTTACCGCAAGCACAGAGTATTCAGGAGACAATAATGCTTCGAAGAAAACCATTCGATTCCGGACGACGCGCATGCGTCATCGGGCTGCCTGCCGCAGGGGCGCTCATGGCGCTGCACGCGCCCGCCCACGCCGCCTCGCGCCAGGACTTCTACGCCCTGGGGAGCTGGGCGACCCCCCCGGTCGCCGCCGCCCCCTCGGACGCGAACCGCGTCAACAACCAGACCCTGCGGCAGGTGCTGCGGCTGAGCCTGGGCGGGGAATCGATCCGCGTGAAGCTCTCCAACCGCTACGGCAGCGCGCCGCTGGTGATCCAGGCCGCAGGCATCGCCCTGCGCAACGGCAACGAGCGGATCATCGCCGGCAGCGGCAAGGCGTTGACGTTCAGCGGCCGCGAGTCGTTCACCATCCCGGCCTACGGGGAGCTGTACAGCGACTGGCTGACCTTCGCCGCGGGCAACCTGACGGAACTGGCGATCGACGTGCACATCGCCGCCGACACGTCGGCGGGCACCTCGCCCTTGACGCTGCACAACTCGCGGCCCAGCGGCCAGATCGTGTCGTACCTGGCGGGCGGCAACCAGGTGGGCGCCACGGTGCTGCCCACCGAGGCGACCCGCGCGGCGTACTACTTCATCACCGGGGTGGAGGTGTCCAATCCACGCGCGCCCGGCGCCATCGTCTGCTTCGGCGACTCGATCACCGACGGCAGCCAGTCCAGCCTCTACGCCAACGCGCGCTACCCGGACTACCTCGCGAACCGCGTGATCTACGGCAGCACGATCGCGCCGATGGGCGTCGTGAACCTCGGCATCGGCGGCAACCGCGTCCTGGTCGGCGGCACGGGCGCCAGCGCACTGGCTCGCTTCGACCGCGACGTGCTGTCGCTGTCGGGCGCGTCGCACGTCATCGTGCTCGAGGGCATCAACGACATCAGCGGCGGCAACACCGCCGCCAACATCATCCGCGGCCACGGCCAGATGATCGCCCGGGCACGGGCCCGCGGCCTGAAGATCTACGGCGCCACCGTCACCCCGTACGGCAATGCACCGCAGCCCCGCGAGGACGAGCGGCTGGCGCTCAATGCATGGATCCGCGGCAGCGGCGCCTACGACGCGGTGATCGACTTCGACGCCGCCATCCGCGACCCGGGCAATCCGCGCGTGATGCTCGCGCGCTACGACAGCGGCGACAGCCTGCACCCCAACAGCGCCGGCTATGCCGCCATGGCCAACGCCATCGACCTGAACCTCTTCGCCGGCCCGAAGCTGCGCCGCTGAAGCGGGCGGCCCGTGCACATCCCCATCCATCAGAACCAGGAGACAACCCGATGACCTCTGCACGAACGACATCGCCGTGGTACAGGCTGCGCAAGGCGCTGCTCGGCGCCGCGGGCGCCGCCCTGCTGTCGCTGCCGGCCAGCCTGCCGGTGCATGCCCAGACGCGCGACAACGCCGTGGTGACCTGGGCCGCGCCCGTGGTGTCGGCCAACGCCAGCGCCAACAACCGCATCAACAACCAGACGCTGCGGCAGATCGCGCACATCAGCGTGGGCGGGGAGCGCGTCCGCGTCAAGTTCTCGAACCGCTGGGGCAGCCAGCCGCTGGAGATCGGCGGCGCGACGGTCGCCCTGCGCACGGCCGGCCCGGAGATCGATCCGGCGTCGCGCCGCGTGTTGAGCTTCGGCGGCGCGGCCACCTTCACGGTGCCGGCCGGCGGCGAACTGCTCAGCGACTGGGCCGACCTGCCCGTGGGCGATGCGGCCGACCTCGCGATCGACCTCTACCTGCCCGCGGACACGGCCGCCGCGGGCTCGCCCCTCACCGTGCGCAACGGCGCCCTGCAGACGACCTACGTCTCCACCGAAGGCAACCACCTCGGCGCCACCGGCTTCCCCGTGGCATCCAACCGCCTGCAGTGGAACTTCCTCGCGGCCGTCGACGTGCAGGCGGCATCGAAGACGCCGGCCGTCATCGCCTTCGGCGACTCGATCACCGAGGGGCTGCGCTCCACCGCCAACACCAACCGCCGCTGGCCCGACGTGCTCGCGCAACGGCTGCTGCCGGTGCGCCGGATGGGCGTGGCCAACCTGGGCATCAGCGGCAACCGCGTCTGGACCGGCGGCGGCGCGACCAACCCGAGCGCGATGGCCCGCTTCGATCCCGACGTGCTGGCGCAGAGCGGCGCCACGCACGTGATCATCATGCTGGGCATCAACGACATCAGCGGCAACGCCACGGCCGACGACGTCATCGCCGCCCTGCGGCAGGTGATCACCCGGGCGCGCACGCAGCAGCTGAAGATCTTCGGGGGAACGCTCACGCCCTACGGCAACGCGCCCGAGGCCCGCGAGGCCCATCGGCTGGCCGTCAACCAGTGGATACGCACGAGCCGGGAGTTCGACGGGGTCGTCGACTTCGACGCCGCGCTGCGCGACCCGTCGAACCCGCGGCGCATGCTGCCCCTGTACGACAGCGGCGACAGCCTGCACCCGAGCGATGCCGGCTACGAGGCCATGGGCAACGCCGTCGACCTGACCCTGCTGCGGTGACGGGCGCCACCGCCCGCCATCCCGATGACCCCCCTTACCAGGACCCCGACATGACTTCCAGCCTGTTCACCCCCCTCGCCGCGTCACTGGCCCTGCTGGCCTCGATGTGCGGCAGCGCGCACGCCTCGATCGCCAGCTTCGGCAGCGCCGCCAGCTTCGCCGAGGCCAGCGCCCTGCCGGCCACGGACGGCTTCAATGCCCTGCCGCTGGACTTCATCCCCGGCCCGCTGGCCCGCTCGGCCGGCGGCTACAGCTACTCGGTCGACGCCAGCGGCGGGCTGTACGGCACGGGTTCCGCGGCGGACACGTGGCTCTCGACCTCGCTGTCGGGCATGACGATGACCTTCGGCGCCTTCGGCGGCGGCGTGCGTGCGATCGGCGGCAACTTCTTCGCGACCGACATCACCGGCTTCCTGCTGGAGGGTGCCACGGTCACCTTGACGGCGACCGACGCCGACGGCGCCACGGCAACGCACCTGCTGACCAACGCGCTGCCTTCGTCGTTCGCCGGCTTCGTCAGCACCGCGGCGCTGGTGTCGCTGACGGTCGAGGTGGACTCGATGGGCGCATGGGCCACGGCCAACAACCTGGTGGCCGCGGTGCCGGAGCCAGGCACCTACCTGCTGATGCTGGCCGGCATCACCGCGCTGGTCGCCCTGCACAAGCGCCGCCCCGCCGGTTGAGGCCGCGCGGCCTGCGGCGCCGCCCCGGTGCGGCCGGGGGGCGTCCGTCCGGGATTCCCCCGGCTCCCGGCGGCGCCTTCCGTCCGGATGATCGCCCCCGCCACCAGGAGACCGATGAATGAAGTTGTGCATCGGAGAACCGATCAGCGACACCGACTGGACCGGACTGCCGCTGGGTCGATTTTCGCCCCCCGGCCACGCCGAGTTCGTGCCGGTCGCCGCGGCCCAGGACACCTTGTTCGTCTGGCGCGACGGTGCCTCGAAGGCATCGGTGCGGACCGCGCGCAGCATCCACCACTACGAGCGGCATCGGGGCGTGCTCGACCTGATGGTCGCCGACGAGCAGACCCACATCGCGCACGACCGCCCCGAATCGCCAGGCCAGTGCCTGCTGGTCGCGCTGCCGACCGAGGTGCGGGAGTCGATGGAGGGATCCGCACGGCGCCCCCGGCGGCGGCTGCGCGCCGGCTTCAACCTGCACGACGACCACCTGACCGAGCTCGCCCTCGCGCTGGAACGCCAGTGCGTGGAGGGTGAGCCGTTCGGCAGGCTCTACACCGAGGCCGTCTCGCTGGCGCTGCTCAGCTACGTCGAGACCCGGTATGCCGTCAGCGGCCCCGACACGCCGTGGCGGGAGCGGCGGATCGCGCTGTCGAGCGCGCAGCGTGCGCGGATCGTCCAGTACGTCGACAGCCACCTCACCCGTGACATCACCATCGGCGCCATGGCGCGCGAGGTCGGCTTCAGCGAGCAGCACTTCGTGCGCCTGTTCCGGCGCAGCTTCGGCGAAACGCCCTACCAGTACGTGCTGCGGCAGCGCGTGGAGCTGGCCAAGGCCCTCCTGCGCCGTTCCGCCGCCCCGCTCGCCCAGGTCGCCGTGCAGTGCGGCTTCGCCGACCAGAGCCACTTCACGGCGTGTTTCAGCCGCCGCGTCGGGCTGACGCCCGCGAGGTTCAGGCAGGCCTGAGCCGGGCCGCCGCGGCCCCTGCCGCCCCGCGCGTCACAGCGCGTCGGCCGGCGTCGTCGTCGACCGGGCACCGGCGAAGCGCGCGAAGACGCCTTGCGCGTAGTGCGCGTAAGGCTCGGTCACCAGGCCCTGCATGCGCTGCTGGCCGTTGGCAGTGAAGCGGGTCGTGGGGCCGTAGCCGGGCTCGACCAGCTTCGCCCGCACGCCGAACGCTTCACCCGCACGCTGGGCGGGTCACTCCAGCCAGCCCCGGCTGCGCTGGCCGATCTTGGCGGCCAGGCGGCCGAGCGCAGGCACGAAGAGCGCCTGCAGATCGTCCGCGGACACCGCCGTTTTCGGGAACACCAGGTTCACCGCGGCCAGCAGGCGCGGGCCCGCGAACACCGGCACCGCCACCGCCGCGAAGTCCGCCTCGCGGATCCACTCGCCCTCGTTGACCGCGTAGCCGCGCTGCCGCGTCTCGTCGAGCAGCGCGCGCACCGCCGGCTCGTCGCGCGCCAGCGCGCCGGCCGCGTCGTCGCGCCCGCGCAGCAGCGCGAGCAGCGCCTCTCGCTCGTCGTCGCCGCAGGCCGCCAGGTAGGCGCGGCCGATCGCGGTCACCAGCAGCGGCAGGCGCTCGCCGATCATCGCCCGGTGCTGCGACAGCATGCTCCAGCGGTGCGTCGACTCGCGCACGACCATGAAGCCGGCCTCCACGGTCGCCAGATCGCAGGGCCAGACCAGCTCGCGCACCGCGGCCTGCATCAGCGGCGTCGCGACCTCGGTGACCCAGGCCTCGTCGGCGAAGCCTTCCGACAGCCGCCGCACCTCGAAGGTCAGGTAGTACTGCCCTTCGCGCTCGCCCTGGCGCACGAAGCCTTGCGTGCGCAACGTCTCCAGCAGGCGCTTGACCGTCGTGCGGTGGACGCCGGTGGCGGCCGCCAGCTCGGTGATCGACGCGATGCCGCCGGGCGCGCCGTTGAGCGCCTTCAGCACGTCGAGCCCGCGCGCGAGGCCGCGCACCTCCTTGTAGGCCTGGCGGCCGGTGTTCTTCGCCACGACGCGCCGCATGCGTGTGCCTCCTGCCACCCGGGCTAACCCGGGCATCGACGTGCACCAGGTGCACGCAGTTTACGCATTGACCTGGCGCAAAGACGATGCGGTCCATGCCGTGGCAGGCGCCGCGGAGTTCCACCCGAGACGAGGAGACACGACATGACCACCCGGCCCCCCAACGCCGCCTTCGACGCCGACGTCGCCATCGTCGGCGCCGGCCCCGTCGGCCTGACCATCGCCAACACGCTGGGCCTCTATGGCGTGCGCGTCCTGCTGATCGAGAAGCTCGACGCGATCATCGACTACCCGCGCGCGATCGGCATCGACGACGAGGCGCTGCGCACGCTGCAGGCCGCCGGCCTCGCCGACGAGGTCGAGGCCCACATCACGCCCGACCACTGGATGCGCTTCGTCACCGCCAGCGGCCGCTGCTTCGCAAGCATCGAGCCGCGCACCGACGAGTTCGGCTGGTCGCGCCGCAATGCCTTCATCCAGCCCCAGATCGACCAGATCCTCTACCGCGGCCTGGCGCGCTTTCCGCACGTGCAGGTGCTGTTCGGCCACGGCCTGGCGAGCTTCGCGCAGGACGACGCCGGCGTCACGCTGCAGCTCGAGGGCCCGAACGGCAGCGCGCGCAGCGTGCGCGCGGGCTGGCTGGTCGGTGCCGACGGCGGCAACAGCTTCGTGCGCCGCAGCCTGGGCGTCGCCTTCGAGGGCCGCACCAAGCCCAACCAGTGGATCGTCGTCGACGTGCGCAACGACCCGCTGGGCACGCCCCACATCACCATGCACTGCGACCCGGAGCGGCCCTACGTCTCGGCCGCGCTGCCGCACGGCATCCGCCGCTTCGAGTTCATGGTGATGCCCGGCGAGACGGAAGAGGAGCTGAGCCGGCCCGAGAACCTCGCGAAGCTGATGCACAAGGTCGTCGCCGACCCCGACGCCGTCGACTACATCCGCAAGCGCGTCTACACGCACAACGCGCGGCTGGCCGAGCGCTTCCGCGTCGAGCGCGTGCTGCTCGCGGGCGATGCCGCGCACATCATGCCGGTGTGGCAGGGCCAGGGCTACAACAGCGGGATGCGCGACGCCTGCAACCTGGCGTGGAAGCTCGCGCACGTCGTCAAGGGCCTGGCCGGCGAAGCCCTGCTCGACACCTACGGCCAGGAGCGCCGCGACCACGCGCGGATGATGATCCAGCTCTCCGAGGTGGCCGGCGACATCTTCGCGCCCGAGAGCCAGGCCGCCGCCAAGGCGCGCGACGCGATCACCCTCGCGCTGAACGCGGTGCCGGCCATCAAGCAGTACTTCGTCGAGATGCGCTTCAAGCCGATGCCCCGCTACGAGCAGGGCGCGATCGTGCAGCCCGAGGCGATCGCCGCCGGCGCGCCGCCGGCCGCGCTGCTGGGCGGCCTGTTCGACCGCAGCGGCAACACCGCGCTGGGCCGCCTCTTCGGGCTGATGGCCGAGAACAAGGAGTCGCTCTTCGGCCGCCTCGTGCGCGGGCTGCAGGCGCCGGTGCCGACGCCGGTCGGCCGCATGTTCATCCAGCCGCGCGTGCTGTGCGAGGACGGCCAGACCCGCCGCCTGGACGACGTGATCGGCCTGAACTTCGCCGTCATCGCCTGGGGCACCGACCCGACCTACGGCCTGACGCCCGAGGCCCGCGCGGTCTGGGAGCGGCTGGGCGCGAAGTTCGTCTGCGCGCTGCCGGCCGTGCAGATGAAGCACCGCGACGACCTGCGCCCCGGCGTGATCCGCATCGGCGACGTCGGGAACCGGCTGAAGGACTGGTTCGCGCGCTGGCCGCAGTCGGTCGTCTTCCTGCGGCCCGACCGCTTCGTCGGCGCGCTGTGCTCGCCGCAGCAGACCTCGGCGACGACGATGGCCTTCGCGCAGGCGCTGTCGGCCACCGACACGGCGCCGTCGGCGCTGCCTGCGAACAACGTGCTTCACCTGTCGGCGGCCTGAGCGATGGGCACGCCCGCGCCCCGCGCCTTCCTCGGCCTGTCGCACACGCCGCTGATGGGGCTCAACCCCGTCACCGCCGAGGTCGACGCCGCACTGCAGCGCACGCTGGCCGCCGCCCGCGCGCTCGTGCACGCCTTCGAGCCCGAGCTCGTCGTGCTCGTCGGCCCCGACCACTACAACGGCTTCTTCAACGAGCTGATGCCGCCGTTCTGCCTCGGCACGCAGGCCGCCGCGGTGGGCGACTACACGACGCCCGCCGGTCCGCTGAACGTGGCCGCCGACACCACGCTCGCGCTCGCCGAGCGGCTGATGGACGAGGGCTTCGACCTCGCCGTCTCGCGGCGCATGCAGGTCGACCACGGTTTCGCGCAGGCGCTGCAGCTGCTGTGGGGCGACCGGCTCGACGCGTCGCCGCCAGTGATCCCACTCTTCCTCAACGCGGTCGCGCAGCCGGGCATCCCGCGGCTCGCGCGCTGCCGCCAGCTCGGCGCCGCGATCGGCCGCTTCCTCGACGGGCTGCCGCAGCGCACGCTGCTGATCGGCTCCGGCGGCCTGTCGCACGAGCCGCCGGTGCCGACGCTCGCGCACGCCGACGCGGCCGTGCGCGAGCGCATCACCGTCAAGCACGAACCGACACCGGCCGAGCGCGACGCGAAGACGCAGCGCGTGATGGCCGCGGGCCGTGCGCTCGCCGCCGGCGAGGCCTCGATGAAGCCGCTGAACCCCGGCTGGGACCTGCGCTGGATGGAGGCACTGGCCAGCGGCCGGCTCGACCTGCTGGTGCAGGACAGCGAAGACAGCATCGAGCGGCAGGCCGGCCTGTCGGCCCACGAATCGAAGACCTGGCTCGTCGCCCGCGCCGCGCTGCCCGAAGGCCGCGCGCTGCCCTGCCCGCTGCGCTGGTACCGCGCGATCCCCGAATACATCGCCGGCTACGGCGCGCTGTTCCTGCGCAGCGAATGACGACGCAGCCCTTCAAGGAGACACCGATGACCGCACCGAACGCCAGGATCGAAGACTGGGCCCGCCGCCTGCGCGAGGCCGAGGCGCAGCGCGAACCGATCGCGCCGCTGCGCGACGAGATGCCCGCCGACGCCGAGACGGCCTACGCCGTGCAGCAGCTCAACGTCGCGCACGCCGTGGCCGCGGGCCGCCGCGTCGTCGGCCGCAAGATCGGCCTCACCTCGCTCGCCGTGCAACAGCAGCTCGGCGTAGCCCAGCCCGACTTCGGTACCCTCTTCGCCGACATGCTGTACGGCGACGACGAGCCGGTGCCGCTCGCGCGCACGCTGCAGCCCAAGGTCGAGGCCGAGGTCGCGCTGGTGCTGGAGCGCGACCTGCCCGCGGCCGACACCACGCTGGTCGAGCTGATCCGCGCGACCGCCTTCGTGCTGCCGGCCATCGAGATCGTTGGCAGCCGCATCGCGGCCTGGAACATCCGCTTCGTCGACACCGTCGCCGACAACGCGTCGAGCGGCCTGGTCGTGCTCGGCGGCGTACCGACGCGCCTGGACGGGCTCGACCTCAAGACCTGCGCGATGCAGATGACCCGCGGCGCCGAGACCGTGTCGACCGGCAGCGGCGCCGCCTGCCTCGGCCACCCGCTGAACGCCGCCGTCTGGCTCGCACGCCGCATGGCCGCGCTCGGCCAGCCGCTGCGCGCCGGCGACCTGGTGCTGACCGGCGCGCTCGGCCCGATGGTGGCCGTGCAGCCGGGCGATGCCTTCGAGGCCCGCATCGACGGCGTCGGCGCCGTGCGCGCGCGCTTCACGAACGACTGATCCGCCCACCCCTTCCCACCTTCCGAGGAGACAAACCCATGGCCACCCGCCGCACCTGGATCCACCGCGCCGCCGCGCTCGTCGCGAGCGCCGCCTTCACGCTGCCCGCGCTCGCGCAGCAGCCCTTCCCCGCCCGCCCGGTCACGCTCGTCGTGCCCTTCCCGGCCGGCGGCATCACCGACCAGATCGCCCGCGCGCTCGGCCAGAAGCTGCAGGAGCAGCTCGGCCAGACCGTGGTCGTCGACAACAGGCCGGGCGGCGGCGGGCAGATCGCCGCGCAGGCCGTCAAGCAGGCGCCGGCCGACGGCCACACGCTCTTCATCGCAGCCACCGAGATGGTCGCGATCAACCCCGGCCTGTACCGCAAGTTCTCGTACGACCCGCTGAAGGACTTCGACCCGGTCACGACCCTCTTCTCGTCGCCGCTGGTGCTGGTGCTGCCGAAGGCGAGCCCGGTGGGCACCGTCGGCGAACTCGTCGCGGCGGGCAAGGCCAAGCAGGGGCTGAACTTCGCGTCGCAAGGCATCGGCTCGATCGGCCACCTGCTCGGCGAGCAGTTCCGCGCCAAGACCGGCGCGCCGATGAACCACGTCGCCTACAAGGGATCGGCCCCGGCGCTGCAGGACGTGATGGGCGCCCAGGTCGACATGATGTTCGACCCCGTCATCACCACCTCGCCGTTGATCACGAGCGGCAAGCTGAAGGCCATCGGCATCGCGGCCACCAAGCGCGCGCCGGCGCTGCCCGACGTGAAGACGCTGGCCGAGCTCGGCGTGCCCGGCGTCGACGCGAGCGTGTGGTTCGGCCTGCTGGCCAAGGCCGGCACGCCGGCGCCCGTCGTCGCCAGGCTCAACGAGGAGGTGCTGAAAGCGCTGAAGGGCCCGGACCTCGGCAAGCGCTTCGGCGACCAGGGCCTGGAGCCGATGCCGATGACGCCAGCGCAGTTCGGCGCCTTCATGAAGGACGAAACGACCCGCTGGTCCGCGCTCGTCAAGAGCAGCGGCGCGACGGTGGAATGAGCACAAGGAGCAGGACATGACCCGCCAACTCAAGGCCGCCATCATCGGCAGCGGCAACATCGGCACCGACCTGATGATCAAGATCCTGCGCCACGGCAAGGCGCTGGAGATGGGCGCGATGGTCGGCATCGACCCGGCCAGCGACGGCCTGGCGCGCGCCGCGCGGCTGGGCGTGGCGACCACGCACGAAGGCGTCGAGGGCCTGACCCGGCTGCCGGTGTTCGCCGACATCGACGTGGTGTTCGACGCCACCTCGGCCGGCGCGCACGTGAAGAACGACGCCCTGCTGCGCGCGCTCAAGCCCGGCCTGCGCATGATCGACCTGACGCCGGCGGCGATCGGGCCTTACTGCATCCCGGTCGTCAACGGCGAGGCGCACCTCGACGCGCCCAACGTCAACATGGTCACCTGTGGCGGCCAGGCGACGATCCCGATGGTCGCGGCCGTCTCGCGCGTGGTGCCGGTGCACTACGGCGAGATCGTCGCGTCGATCTCCAGCAAGAGCGCCGGCCCCGGCACACGCGCCAACATCGACGAGTTCACCGAGACCACCAGCAAGGCGATCGAGACCGTCGGCGGCGCGAAGAAGGGCAAGGCCATCATCGTGCTGAACCCGGCCGAGCCGCCGCTGATGATGCGCGACACGGTCTACACGCTGAGCGACGTGGCCGACGAGGGCCGCATCGCCGCGTCCGTCGAGCGCATGGCCGCCGACGTGCAGCGCTACGTGCACGGGTACCGGCTGAAGCAGCGGGTGCAGTTCGACCGCATCGACGAGCCGATGCTGATCCCCGGCGTCGGCCGGCTGAAGGGCCTGAAGACCAGCGTCTTCCTCGAAGTGGAAGGCGCCGCGCACTACCTGCCGGCCTACGCCGGCAACCTTGACATCATGACCAGCGCCGCGCTGACCACGGCCGAGCGCATGGCCGCACGGCTGCTCGCGGCCGTGGCCGCGTGAAGGCGATGGACGCCAACTTCAATCATCGGGAGCCGTGGGCCGAGCGCCGGGCCGCTCCCAAGCCGGCCCGCATCCCCTCGGGGGATCGGGCGATGTACTCATCGACCGAGGGGTCGTCATCCATGAAGATCTATGTTTCCGACGTGACGCTGCGCGACGGCAGCCACGCGGTCCGCCACCAGTACTCGGTGGCCCAGGTGCGCGCGATCGCGCAGGCGCTCGACGACGCGAAGGTCGACTCGATCGAGGTCGCGCACGGCGACGGGCTGCAGGGCTCGAGCTTCAACTACGGCTTCGGCGCGCACACCGACCTCGAGTGGATCGAGGCGGTGGCCTCGGTGGTGAAGCACGCGAAGATCGCGACGCTGCTGCTGCCCGGCATCGGCACCGTGCACGACCTGAAGGCCGCCTACGAGGCCGGTGCGCGCATCGTGCGCGTGGCCACGCACTGCACCGAGGCCGACATCTCGCGGCAGCACATCGAATACGCGCGCCACCTGGGCATGGAAGCGGTCGGCTTCCTGATGATGAGCCACATGACGACGCCGCAGAAGCTCGCCGAGCAGGCCAGGCTGATGGAGGACTACGGCGCGACCTGCTGCTACGTCGTCGACTCCGGCGGTGCGCTCGGCATGAACGACGTGCGCGAGCGCTTCCGTGCCTTCAAGGACGTGTTGAAGCCCGAGACGCAGACCGGCATCCACGCACACCACAACCTGAGCTTGGGCGTCGCGAACTCGATCGCCGCGGTGGAAGAAGGCTGCGACCGCGTCGACGCCAGCCTGGCCGGCATGGGCGCGGGCGCCGGCAACGCGCCGCTGGAGGTCTTCGTCGCCGCGGCCGAGCGGCTGGGCTGGCACCACGGCACCGACCTGTACGGCCTGATGGACGCCGCCGACGACCTGGTGCGGCCGCTGCAGGACCGGCCGGTGCGCGTCGACCGCGAGACCCTGGCGCTGGGCTACGCCGGCGTGTATTCGAGCTTCCTGCGCCACTCCGAGGTGGCCGCGAAGAAGTACGGGCTGAAGACCGTCGACATCCTCGTCGAGCTGGGCAAGCGCCGCATGGTCGGTGGCCAGGAGGACATGATCGTCGACGTCGCGCTCGACCTGCTGAAGCAGAAGGAGACCGCATGACACACCCCGCATCCACCACGCCAGCGGGCCGAGCGCCGGGCCGCTCCCAAGCCGGCCCGCATCCCCTCGGGGGATCGGCCGACGTACCCGTCGGACGAGGGGCAGACATCACCGAAGCCGCGACCAGCCGCTTCGTCACCATCGAGGAAGGCGGCCAGCCGCTGCGCCTGCACTACAACGACTGCGGCACCGGCGACGAGACCGTCGTGATGCTGCACGGCTCCGGCCCGGGCGCCAGCGGCTGGGCGAACTTCAACCGCAACGTCGAGCCGCTGGTCGAGGCGGGCTACCGCGTGGTGCTGCTCGACTGCCCGGGCTGGAGCAGGAGCGACACCATCGTCAACACCGGCTCGCGCTCGGCGCTGAACGCCCGCGCGCTGAAGGGGCTGATGGACGCGCTGGGCATTGCCAAGGCCCATGTCATCGGCAACTCGATGGGCGCGCACAGCGCGGTGGCCTTCGCGCTCGAGCATCCCACGCGGGTCGGCAAACTCGTGCTGATGGGCGGCGGCACCGGCGGCACGAGCCCCTTCGTGCCGATGCCGACCGAGGGCATCAAGCTGATCGGCGCGCTGTACCGCCAGCCGACGATCGAGAACCTGAAGCGGATGATGAGCGTGTTCGTTTACGACACGGGCAGCCTGACCGACGCGCTCTACCAGGCGCGGCTGGACAACATGCTGGCGCGCCGCGAGCACCTCGAGAACTTCGTCAAGAGCAGCGAGGCCAACCCCAAGCAGTTCCCCGACGTCGGCCACCGGCTCGGCGAAATCAGCGCGCCGACGCTGGTGATCTGGGGCCGCGACGACCGCTTCGTGCCGCTGGACGTCGGCCTGCGCCTGGTCGCCGGGCTGCAGGATGCCGAGCTGCACGTGTTCAGCCGCTGCGGCCACTGGGCGCAGTGGGAGCACGCCCAGAAGTTCAACCGGATGGTGCGGGCCTTCCTGGCGGACTGACCCGGCTGCCGGCCCCCTTGTGCGCCCGTGCCCGCCGAGGGAGGCCGTCAACGCAACGCCGTCGACCGCGGAGGTGCCGGCAGCGGCTGCCCGCCGGCACCGGCCGCATAGGTCAGCCAGGGCACGTTCTCCTGGAAGCCGATGCCCGGCTTGCTGAAGTCGCAAACGCCGGAGGGGAAGGTCGACTGCAGCGCGGCCCACTGGTCGTCGGTGAACACCACGCCGGCGTAGTCCCTGCGGTCGAGCGGCTTGAGCTGGCACTTCATCGTGTAGACGGTGGTGGCATCGCCGGCCACCGTTCGGGGCTCCCTGAAGTAGGGATAGGTGGCATCGCAGGCCGCCAGGTCGGTGACGAAGGTGCCCGAGACGCCGCAGCCCGAGACGAGGTCGGCAGGCCGGCTGGCGACGACACGCTGGGCCAGCGGTGCACCGCTGGTGTCGGCCTGCAGGTTCGACAGCCACTCGTCCATGCGCGCCAGCGTGCTCATGCCCTGCACCGGCGTGATCCAGTAGACGTGGTTGCCGGCGTGGCCGTTGGCCGCGGCCAACCGGGCACGTTTCACGACGGTACGGAAGGGGTAGTGGTAATCGTTGTTGTTGGTGCCGCGAATGGCGAGGATCGGCACGTTGCCCAGCTGCTTGCCGTACGTGACCTGGCCGGTGCGGTGCAGCAGCGCGGCCATCTCGCCGCTGATCTCACTGCGTTGCGGCTGCCACCGGCCGTCGATGTCGAAGCCGCCCGCGCGCAGGTTCACGTCGACGAACTTCTCCGGCGTGATCCGGCCCTCGAGCAGGCCCTGCAACCCGTACTGCACGCCCACGTTGTCGAACACCGGGTTGGCCTTGCCGTCCGGCCGCAGCCCCAGCACGCTGGACATGA
Source organism: Aquincola agrisoli (assembly GCF_036621135.1). NCBI lineage: Bacteria > Pseudomonadati > Pseudomonadota > Betaproteobacteria > Burkholderiales > Sphaerotilaceae > Aquincola > Aquincola agrisoli. The sequence continues at coordinate 182,708 of NZ_JAZIBG010000020.1, read as the reverse complement.
AGTCCTGGAAGGTGCATCGGGTGCCGGCGGGGTTGGTCTGCGGGTGGTAGCTCGCCGTGCCGGCGCACTGCGTGCCGTCGTCCGGCCGCATGTAGTCGCCGACCCGGCCGTTCTCGATGTTGAACACGTTGACGTTGGCCAGGCCCCAGCCGCCGATGGCGGCGCGCTCCTCGTTGGAGTAGGTGAGCGGCGACGACGTGAACGCCGCTGTGACGGCGGCGCTGTCGGCGAATTCGCGGTACGCCCCGGAGATCGAGTCCTCCCAGTCCTGCGTGGGACGCAGGCCGTCGACCAGGCCCGGATAGTTCTCGGCCACCAGGTACTGCAGCAGCGCGCCGCCCGAGCCGCCCTGGCCGATCGTGTAGCGGATGGCGCCGTATCGCTCGGCCAGGTGCTCCTTCAGCATCATCACCGTCTCAGCGACCGTCACGAAGTTGGCATGCTGGCTGTTGACCATCATCGACGACGAGACGACCGCGAAGCCGCGCGACAAGGCCTCGTGGTTCAGCACCGACTCGGGCGTGCCCTGGCGGTAGGTCTGCCCAGTGCCGGCACCGAACTGCATCACCACCTTGTGGTTCCAGCCCGGCTGGTCGGCCGGCGTCCAGGGCGACCACGGCCTCGCGGGATCCGCCAGCACCGCGATCTCGTGGATGCCGCGGTTCAGCGTGCCTCGCTCGATGCGCACGATGTACGGCACCGTCGCGCCGGTGTCGGTGCTGGCCGTCGTCATGTTGGCCGGCACGGGGCCCGTGGGGTCGTAGGCACTGAACTGGCCCGTCGTCGTGCGGTACATGTAGCGGTAGGCCGCGGGCGCATTGCACTGCGCATCGAGCGGCTGGCCGAGGCTGGGCGACGAGGTGGTGCTGCAGGTCCAGGGCTGGAGCTGCGCGCCGGAGAACACCGGCCCCCCGATCGGATGGTTCTGCAACGTGATCTCCGCACCGGCGCCGGGCACGCGCGCGGCCAGCACGTTGGCGCCCTGGCGCAGCCCGGTCACGAGGCCGAGGTAGCGGCCATCGGCGCGCTGGGCGAACACGCCGTTCAACGGCGCGCCGTTGAGCGAGATCTTGGCCATGGCGGCGGCGGCACCAGCCGGCCACTTGATCTCGACCAGGGCGTCGCCGCCGGAAACCAGGTCGGCACGGTTGGACAGCACCAGGATCTCCGGCGCCTGCAAGGCGGCGGAAGCCGGGCTCAGAACGGCGGCCAAGGCGGCCGCCAACAGTGTCTTCTTCATCGCGACAACTCCTTGCGCAGGGGCGATCCGCGGCGCCGTCACGGGCCGCGGAAGGGGTGCTCGGTGGAAAGCGGATGCGCCCGCAGTCCACTGCGGCGCACGGCGCTGCACGGCCGGCGACGGCCGTGCACGCAGGCTCGATCGGCGCTTCGGCGCGCTCAGCCGGCCGGCGGGCGTTGGCGGCCGCCGCGGCGGGCCGCCGCGAGGAGCAGCATGCCGGCCAGGGCCATCATCGCCGCGGACGGCTCGGGCACCGCCGATACGGTGATGTCATCGATGCGGAAGAAGGACTGCGGGTTCGCGAAGTCGAACGACAGCTGCGAACTGCCGCCGGTGGCGGTGACCGTGGCGGTGAAGCGCGTGAAGTCGAACGCGGCCGCGTTCGTGACCACGCCCTGCTGGACACCGTTCCAGGCCCAAGAGAAGGAACTCGGCGTGGCGCTGTCGTCCAGCGCCAACCAGAACTCGACCTGGTACAGGCCGCCCGCGGCGGTCTGCAGCGTCTGGGAAATGCCGCCCAGCGGATCGGGGCCGAAGAAGGCGGCGTGGCTGTCCGCACGGCCGATGCCGTCTGCCACGCCGATGAACGAGGCGTCGCCGGCCGCGGTCCATCCGCTCAGGTCGCCGGTTTCGAAGCTGCCGTTGACAAGCGCGGCCTGCGCCGCGGCACTGAAGGCCACCGCGGCCGCCGCGACCAGCGCGGCCCGGGTCCAGGGCGTATCGATTTTTTTCATGGGAAGTCTCCTGAATGGTGGAGGGCCGAGCCCTCCGTTTGTGGATCGCGGGATCAGGGAATGCGCACCGAGCGCGGCGCCTCGCCCAGCGGCGTGCCGCCGGGGCCGGCCATGTAGCTCTGCCACGGCGCGGGCACGACCTGCCCGACGCCGGCCCGGGTGTAGTCGCACACGCCGTTCGGGAACACCGCCTGCAGCCGGGCCCACTGCGCGCCGGTGAACGACGCGGTGTAGTCGGCCGCGGACAGCGGCTTCAGCTGGCACTTCATGATGTCGCTCGTCAGCGCCTCGCCAGAGGCCACCCGGGTGTCGCGGAACACCGGCCATTCATCGGCGCCGGGCTGGAACACCGCGTTTGCACCCGTGCCGGCGACGGTGGAGGCCATGCTGGGCTGGGCCGAGGTGTTGCAGTACGCGGCATCCGTGCTCCAGCCGCGCGCGGCGCTGTAGCAGGCGTCCACGGCCGCGTCGGGCTTGTTCGCGACGATCTTCTGACGCGGCGTACGGCCGCTCGTGTCCGCCTCCACCCGGGCCAGCCACTCGCTCATCAGGTCGAAGCGCAGGGCCGCGAAGTCGGGCGGCGTGCCCTTGTAGCGCCAGAGCACCTGGTTGTCGTGGTCGCCGTGGTGGCTCAGGATGCGGTTGCGGATCACGTAGTTGCGGAAGTCGTAGTGCTCCTCGTCGACCTGCCAGTTGACGCCGGCGATGATGGCCACCTCCCCCAGCCCCTTGCCGTGGGCGACACGGCCGGAGGCATGGGCCACCTCGGCGGCGCCCGGGTCCGCCTGCATGCGTGCGGCCTGCCACTGGCCGTTGATGTCGTAGCCGCCGATGTGTTCGTTGAGCGCGACGAACTGCTCCGCAGTGATGCGGCCGGCCTGCAGCGCGGCGAAGCCGTACTGGATGCCGACATTGTCCTGCGGCGTCTTCGCGTAGCCGGTGGCGTCGCGCGGGCCGAAGACGGCGATGTTGTAGTCCTGCAGCGTGCAGCGGATGCCATCCAGGTTGCTGGCCGACCAGCGGTCGGGGTGGGTGCCGCAGCCGCCGCCGCCCACCTGCGGATCCATGTAGAAGGCCGTGCGGCTCGCCATGTTGACGTTGGCCGGCCCCTCGCAGACCTGGTTCCAGCGGTGGCCGGCGATAAGCGCGCGGTCCATCACCGTGTAGGCCTGGCCGCCCACGCCGCTGTCGTAGTACCGCTTGAGCAGGCCGCAGTCGGCGAACTCGCGCCCGGTGGTCCAGGTGTCCTGCCAGCCGTTGGAGGGCAGGAGGCCTTGCAGCAGCCCCGGGTAGTTGGTGGCATGCAGGTGCAACTGGTGCGCGCCGCCCGAATTGCCTTCGCCGAAGGTATAGCGGATGGGACCGTAGCGCTCGGTGATGTGCTCCTTGAGCATCATGACGGTCTCGGCCGAGGTGACGTCGTTGCAGTGGGTCCCGTAGTTGGTCATCTCCGAGCTGGCGACCATGTAGCCGCGGCGCAGCGCGACGTCGTCGAGCACGCTGCCGGGATTGGCCTGCGCACGGCCGAACTCGCAGCCGGAGCCGAACTTCCAGTACAGCTTGCGGTTCCACGAGTCCGCCACCGCCCAGGGCTGCCAGCCGGCCGTGGGATCGGCCGGGTTGGCGAGCACGGCAATGTCGTACTTGCCGCGGTTGATCACCCCGCGCTCGATGCGCACGATGTACGGCACCGTCTTGCCGGCATCGGTGGTGACGCTGGCGATCTGGCCCGGCGGCGGCGGGTTGGCCGGGTCGTACACGGCGAAGCTGCCGTTCAGCGTGCGGTACTGGTAGCGCAGCACCGGCGCGGCGATGTTGCACTGCGCGTCGAGCGGATCGCCCAGGTCGGGGTTGGTGGCCGTCGGGTTCGCCACCTTCGTCGCGCATTGCCAGGGGCCGACCTGCGCCCCGGAGATGACGGGCCCGCCGAGGGGGTGGTTGGTCAGCGTGATCTGGGCGCCGGCGCCCGGCACACGCGCCGCCAGCACGTTGGCCCCGTCCTTCAGCCCCTTGACCAGGCCGACGTAGCGGCCGTCGGGCCGCTTTGCGAAGACGCCTGGCAGCGCCACGCCGTTGAGGGAGACCTTGGCCATCGCCGTCGCGGCGCCGGCAGGCCACTTGATCTCGACCAGCGCGTCGCCGCCCGACACCAGGTCCGCCCGGCCGGACAGGACGACGATCTCCGGCGCGTCCAGCGCCGCCTGCGAGGGCAGCGACGCGCAGGCGGCAGCCAGGGTGGCACACGCCTGTGCCAGGGTGGTTCTTCTCATGCAGGTCTCCTGTGTTGGCCGCCACTCCCTACGGCCGTTGTTGGAGGGGTCGAGTGGTGGAACGTGGGGCGGGCTCGGGAGAGGCCCGCAGCGCAGCCGATGCGAAGAACCTGTCGCCTGGGTCTCCGCTGCCTTCGTTCGCCGGCAAATGTAGGAACACGCCATTCATCCGGGAATTCGTCAATTTGGATGACTTGATCGAAAACCCAGATGAAACGGCCCGTTTCCCTCTGCGAGAAACGGGCCGCTTGCGGCAGCTACTGACAAACCCGCCCCTCGGGGCATGCGCACGCTGCTCGCCACCCCGGGGGGGGGGGGGCGCCGGGCGATGGAGACGGGGCGTCAGGGAATGAGCACGCTCGATCCTGTCGTCGCCCGGCCCTCCAGTTCTTGGTGCGCCCGGCCCACGTCGGCCAGCGCATAGCGCTGGTCGATGCGCAGCTTGACGGCGCCGCTCAGCACCACCGCGAACAGGTCGTCGGCCATCGCCTGCGTCGATTCACGCGACGACAGGTGCGTGAACAGCGTGGGCCGCGTGACGTACAGCGAACCCTTGGCCGCCAGTGCGCCCAGCTCGACCGGCGGCGCCTTGCCCGAGGCATTGCCGAAGTTGGCCGCCAGGCCGAAGGGCCGCAGCACGTCGAGCGAACGCTCGAAGGTGTCCTTCCCCACCGAGTCGTAGACGACCTTGACGCCCGCGCCGCCGGTGATCTCCTTCACCCGGGCGACGAAGTCCTCGCTGCGGTAGTTGATGGCATGCGAGGCGCCGTGCTCCAGCGCGAGCCGGCACTTGGCATCGCTGCCGGCGGTGCCGATGAGCTGCAGCCCGAGCGCCTTGGCCCACTGGCATGCGATGAGGCCCACGCCGCCGGCCGCGGCATGGAACAGCACGAAGTCGCCGGCATGCAGGCCTTCGGCGGGCAGCGTCTTCTTCAGCAGGTATTGCGCCGTCAGGCCCTTCAGCATCATCGCGGCACCCTCCTCGAAGGAGATGGCGTCGGGCAGCTTCACCACGTTGCGCGCCGGCATCACGCGCAGCAGCGCATAGGCGCCGGGCGGCTGCGTGGCGTAGGCCGCGCGGTCGCCGGGCTTCAGGTGCGCCACGCCCTCGCCCACGGCCTCGACGATGCCGGCGCCCTCCATGCCCAGCGTGAGCGGCAGCGGGTTGTTGTAGAGGCCGGTGCGCTGGTAGACATCGATGTAGTTGAGGCCGCAGGCGTGGTGGCGGATGCGTATCTCGCCAGGGCCGGGCTCGCCGACCTCGACGTCGACGAGCTTCATGACGTCGGGGCCGCCGAAGGCGGTGATCTGGATGGCGGGGGACTTCGTCGGCAAGGTCATCTCCTCATGGTTCGGATGCGGCATCTTGCCGCCGTTCGCAGTACCCTGCCGCCATGCGCCGACTCGCCCTTGCCCCCAACCTCGCCATTGCCACGCTGTGGGCTGACTGGCTGCGCCAGGGGGGCATCGAAGCCTCGGTGCAGCGGGTGTTCACCAGCAGCATCGCGGGCGAGATACCGCCCGACCAGGCGCTGCCCGAGGTCTGGCTGGCCGACGACGAATACTTAGAGCGGGCGCGGGCGCTGCTCGACGAACTGCGCAACCGGCCGCGGCGCCAGTGGATGTGCCGGGCCTGCGGCGAAGCCATCGAGGGCGGCTTCGAACAATGCTGGAACTGCGGTGCGATGATGCCCGCATGACCGCGCAAGCCCTCAACCTCCGCCACGTGCTGCTGCTGACCGTGCCCCCGCTGCTGTGGGCGGGCAACGCGGTCACCGGCCGGCTGATGGTGGGGCTCGTGCCGCCGATCACGCTGAACGCCCTGCGCTGGCTGCTGGTGCTCGTGCTGCTGCTGCCGCTGGGCTGGCCCGCGCTGGCCACGCCCGCCGCGCGCCGGCAGGTGATCGAACGCTGGAAGCCGCTGGCGCTGCTGGGGCTCGTCGGCGTGGGCAGCTACAACGCGCTGCAGTACATGGCGCTTACCACCTCGACGCCGCTCAACATCACGTTGATCGCCGCCGCTTCGCCGCTGTGCATGATGGTCGTCGGTGCCCTCTTCTACGGCCAGCGCCCCAGCCGGCGCGGCCTGGCCGGTGCGGCCCTGTCGCTGGTGGGCGTGGCCGCGGTGCTGACACGCGGCGACCTGCGTGCGCTGTCATCGGTGCAGTTCGTCGCGGGCGACCTGCTGATGCTGCCGGCGATGGCGTCGTGGGCGTTCTACAGCTGGATGCTCGCGAGGCCGGCGCCCTCGATGCGCGGCGCGCAGCGCCCGGCCTGGGACGCGACGGCCTTCCTGTTGCTGCAGACGATCTTCGGCCTCGCCTGGGCGGGCGCCGCCGCGGCGGCCGAGATGATGGTGGTCCCCGACCGCATCCACTGGACCGCGGGCACGATGCTCGCGATGGCCTACATCGCCATCGGCCCGTCGATCGCCGCCTACCTGTGCTGGGGCCGGGGCGTCGCCGCGGTGGGGCCCGCCACGGCCGCCTTCTTCGTCAACCTGACGCCGCTCTTCGCGGCGCTGCTGCAGGCCGTGCTGCTGGGCGAGCCGCCCCGGCCCTACCACGCCGCGGCCTTCGTGCTGATCGTCGGCGGCATCGTGGTGTCGTCGTCGCGACCGCGCGGCAGCGCAGGCGCGGATCAGAAGGTGCCGGGGTAGGCACCACCGTCGAGCAGGATGTTCTGCCCGGTCAGGTAGCCGGCCTGGCGGCTGCAGAGGAAGGCACAGACGGCGCCAAACTCCTCGGCGCTGCCGAAGCGCTGCGCCGGAATGGCCAGGCGGCGCTTGTCGGCGACCTGCTCCACCTCGATCCCGGCCTGCTGCGCGCCGGCGGCCATCGTCTTACGCAGGCGGTCGGTGTCGAACGCGCCCGGCAGCAGGTTGTTGAGGGTCACGTTGCGGCCCGCCAGGCGGCTCTGCCGGGCCAGGCCGGCGACGAAGCCGGTGAGGCCGCTGCGCGCGCCGTTGGACAGGCCCAGCACGTCGATCGGCGCCTTGACGGCGCCCGAGGTGATGTTGACCACGCGGCCGAAGCCGCGCTCGGCCATCCCGTCGACCGTGGCCTTGATCAGCTCGATGGGCGTGAGCATGTTGGCGTCCAGCGCCTGGATCCACGCTTCGCGGTCCCACTGGCGGAAATCGCCGGGCGGCGGCCCGCCGGCGTTGTTGACCAGGATGTCGACCTGCGGGCAGGCCGCCAGGGCCGCGGCGCGGCCGGCCGGCGTGGCGATGTCGCCCGCCACCGCGCGCACCTCCACCGCGGGGTTCAGCGCCCGCAGCGCGGCCGCGGTGGCCTGCAGGGCCTCGTCGCCCCGCGCCGTGATCACCACGTTGGCCCCTTCGCGCACCAGCGCCCCGGCGCACCCCTTGCCCAACCCCTTGCTCGCGGCGCACACCAGCGCCCAGGATCCTGCGAGACCCAAGTCCATAGTTACCTCCAACGTGTCAACAACCAGACGCCGCCCAGCACCAGCACGGTGCCGGCGGCCAACCACGGCGTGAAAGGCTCGCCGAGGATGAGCACCCCCATCGCGAGCGTGCTCATCGGCCCGACCATGCCCACCTGCGCCGCCGCGGATGCGCCGATGCGCTCGATGGCCATCATCACCATCAGCACCGGCGCCACCGTGCACACGGTCGCGTTGAGCAGGCTCATCCAGAGCACCGGCTCGGGCACCTGCAAGGCGGCGACCGGCCGCAGCACGAAGAACTGCCCGATGCAGAACAGGCAGGCCACCGTGCTGGCCAGGCCGCTCAGCCGGGCCGAGCCCAGCCGCTGCACCGCCTCGCCACTGAGTACCAGGTACACCGCATAACTGACCGCGCTGCCGAACACCAGCGCTGCGCCCCAGGCGGCGCGCGGGCCTTCGAAGCTGAATTCGCGTCCGAACACGAGGGCCACGCCCGCATACCCCACCGCCAGCGCCAGCAGCTGCCGCGCCGTCACGCGCCGCTTGAACACGATCCAGCCGAGCAGCAGCACGATCGTCGGGTTGAGGTAGAGGATCAGGCGCTCGAGGCTGGCGCTGATGTACTGCAGCCCGATGAAGTCGAGAAAGCTCGCCAGGTAGTAGCCGGTGAAGCCGAGCAGCACCACCGTGCCCAGGTCGCGCCGCGTCAGCGCGGGCTTGCCGCGGCCGGCCCACCAGGCCAGCAGCATGAACAGGGGCAGCGCGAGCAGCATGCGCCAGAACAGCACCTGCACCGCGTCGACGCCATGCCGGTACATCAGCTTGGCGACGATGGCCTTGCCGGAGAAGGCGATGGCGCCCGCCGAGGCCAGCAGCAGGCCCGGCCAGACGGCTGCCGGCGGCGGGGAGGAGGCTGGCGCGAGGGGCTTGGCGGGCATGGGCCGCGGCACTATAGCCAAGGCGCCCCGGCGGCGCCGTCAGGCGGCCACTTGCCCTTCATCGCCCCTGGGGCGGCGGCAGCCGCCCGGGGAGCCAGCGGATCAGGCCGCGGGCGTGGCCTTCTTCGCCGACTTCTTGGCGTGCTTCGCGTGCTTGCCCTGCTTGGCGGCCTTGGCCTGCTGGTGGACCATCGGCTTGGCGGGCTTGGCGGTGGCCGTGTCCGCGGTGGCGGCGGCCTGCGCCGGTGCGGCCGCGGGCGCGGCGGGCTCGGCGGCAAAGGCGCCTGCGGCGAACATCGAGGCGGCGACGAAGGGGATCAGCTTGTTCATGCGGGAACTCCAGCGGGCAATCGATCGGAGGGTTGTCCCGGCGCGGCGCGCCGGGCCCCTCGAGAACGAGCCCTGAAGCGGCCCCGTTGACGGCTTTACGCCTCAGAAACCCACGGCCGCGCCGTCGCGCCGCGGATCGCTTGCGGCCACGTAGCCCTCGCTGCCCGGGTCGCCCAGGCGCCAGATGAACTGGCCGGCACCGAAGTCCTGGTAGCTGTCGTTGAGGGATTCGAAGCGGTGGCCCAGCGCCGCCAGCGCCTGCACGGTCGACGCGGGCATCGCCGACTCGACATTCAGCGACAGGCCCTGGTTGAAGCGCCAGCGCGGCGCATCGCAGGCGGCCTGGGGATTCTGCGCATGGTCGATCATGCGCACGAGCGTCTGCACATGCCCCTGCGGCTGCATGTTGGCGCCCATCACCCCAAAGCTCATCAGCGGCTGGCCGTCACGCGTCAGGAAGCCGGGGATGATCGTGTGGAAGGGCCGCTTGCCGGGCGCCACGATGTTGGGGCTGCCGGCACGCAGGCTGAAGCCGTGCCCGCGGTTGTGCAGGCTCAGGCCCCATTCGGGCAGCACCACGCCCGAGCCGAAGCCCTGGTAGTTGCTCTGGATGAAGCTCACCATCATCCCGTGCTCATCGGCCGTGGTCAGGTAGATGGTGCCGCCGCGCGCCGGGTTGCCGGCACCGAAGTCCTGGGCGCGGGACGGATCGATGAGCCGGGCCCGTTCGGCGAGGTAGGCCGGATCAAGCAGCTGCGCCGCGGTGACCTCCATCGCCGAGGGCTCCGCGACGTAGCGGTACACGTCGGCGAACGCGAGCTTCATCGCCTCGATCTGCAGATGCTGGCCTCGAGGATCGTCGGGCGGCAGGCCGGCGAGATCGAAGTGCTCGAGCAGGCCCAGCGCGATCAAGGCGGCGATGCCCTGCCCGCTCGGCGGGATCTCGTGCACCATGCAGTCGCGGTAGCGCTGGCTGATCGGCGCCACCCATTCGGGCTGGCAGCCGGCCAGGTCGTCCAGCGACAGCGCGCCTCCGCGGCGGGCCGCCTGCTTCACCAGGCTTTCGGCGATCTCGCCGCGGTAGAACGCCTCGCCGCGCGTCCGGGCGATGGCACGCAGCGCGCGGGCGGCACCCGGCATCTTGAACAGCTCGCCCACCGCCGGCGCGCGGCCGCGGGGCAAGAAGACATCGGCGAAACCGGGTTGCGAGGCGAGCGCCGCGTCCGCCGCGGCGGCGGCCCACTTCTTCTGCACCACCACCGGCACGGCGTAGCCGCGCTCGGCGATCTCGATGGCCGGCTGCATCAGGTCGGCGAACGGCAGGCGCCCGAAGCGCTCGCTCAAGGCCGCCCAGCCCGCCACGGCCCCCGGCACCGTGATGGCATCCCAACCCCGCTGGGGCGGCGCGGCCGCGCCGGCCGGATGGCGGTCCGCGAAGTACGACGGCGTCCAGGCCGCAGGCGCCCGCCCGCTGGCATTGAGCCCGTGCAGCTGCTGCCCGTCCCAGAGGATGCAGAACGCATCGGACCCGAGGCCGTTGCTGCAGGGCTCGACCAAGGTCATCGCCGCCGCCGTGGCGATGGCCGCATCGACGGCATTGCCGCCCTGCGCCAGCATGCGCAGGCCAGCCTGGGCCGCCAGGGGATGGGAGGTGGCGACGAGGTTGCGCGCAAAGACCGGCAGGCGCGCACTCGCGTAGGGTTGGGCGTAGTCGAAGCTCATGCGGCCATTGTGGGCCGGCAGCCCGCACGCTGCATGAAAAAGGGCTGCCGAAGCAGCCCTTTTGATGCCGTGGCGCGCGGGCGCCCAGCGTGGGGGTCACTCTTCCTGAAAGGCCTCTTCGCGCTTCTTCTTGACCGACGGCAGCAGCACGATGACGATCATCAGCGCCGCGGCGATCAGCAGGCCGGCCGACAGCGGGCGGGTCGCGAAGGTCGACCAGTCGCCGCGCGACAGCAGCAGCGCGCGCCGCAGGTTCTCTTCCATCATCGGCCCCAGGATGAAGCCCAGCAGCAGCGGTGCCGGCTCGCAGCCCAGCTTGTAGAAGATGTAGCCGACGATCGCGAAGCCCGCGCCCATGTACACGTCGAACGCGTTGTTGTTCAGCGTGTAGAGGCCGATGCAGCAGAACGACATGATGGCCGGGAACAGGAAACGGTAGGGCACCGTCAGCAGCTTGATCCACATGCCGATCAGAGGCAGGTTCAGCACGATCAGCATCAGGTTGCCGATCCACATCGACGCGATCAGGCCCCAGAACAGCTCGGGGTTGCTCGACATCACCTGCGGGCCGGGCTGGATGCCCTTGATGGTCATCGCGCCCACCATCAGCGCCATCACCGCGTTGGGCGGGATGCCCAGCGTCAGCATCGGGATGAAGCTGGTCTGCGCGCCGGCGTTGTTGGCTGACTCGGGACCGGCCACGCCGCGGATGTCGCCCTTGCCGAAACGGCCCGAGGCGCCGGCGATCTTCTTCTCCATCGTGTACGACGCGAACGACGACAGCAGCGCCCCGCCGCCGGGCAGCACGCCCAGGATGGAGCCCAGCGCCGTGCCGCGCAGCACGGCGGGTGCGGCTTCGCGGAAGTCCTTCTTGGTCGGCCACAGGCCCTTGACGTCCTTCGTGAAGACCTCGCGGTTCTCGGCCGGCTGGCCGAGGTTGGCGATGATCTCGCCGAAGCCGAACACGCCCATCGCGATCGCGACGAAGTTGATGCCGTCGGTCAGCTCGGGGATGTCGAACGAGAAGCGGGGCGTGCCTGAGATCACGTCGGTGTTGATCTGCCCGAGCAGCAGGCCCAGGATGATCATCGAGATGGCCTTGAGCAGCGAGCCCGAGGCCAGCACCACCGCGCCGATCAGGCCCAGCACCATCAGCGAGAAGTACTCCGCCGGGCCGAACTTGAAGGCCAGCTCCGTCAGCGGCGGCGCGAACGCCGCGATGACGATGGTGCCCACGCAGCCGGCGAAAAACGAGCCCAGGCCGGCGGCCGCGAGCGCTGCGCCGGCGCGGCCCTGGCGGGCCATCTGGTAGCCGTCGATCGCGGTGACGACCGAGCTCGATTCGCCCGGCACGTTGATCAGGATGGCGGTGGTGGAGCCGCCGTACTGCGCGCCGTAATAGATGCCGGCCAGCATGATGAGCGCCGGGGTCGCGTCGAGCGCGTACACCGACGGCAGCAGCATCGCGATGGTCGCCACCGGCCCCAGGCCGGGCAGCACGCCGATCAGCGTGCCGAGCACGGCGCCACCGAAGGCGTAGAGGAGGTTTTCGAGCGTGAACGCGACGCCGAAACCGAGAGCGAGGTTCTGCAACAGGTCCATGGAAACCTCAGGCGCCAGAGGCCATCAAAGCAGGCATCAGGGGGATGGTGAGGTTCAAGCCCTTGATGAACACCAGCCACGAGAACGCGGTCAGCACCACGGCGTTGATCGCCGCTTCCAGCCAATGGAACTCGTCGCCCGCCGAACTGGCGACGAACACCAGCACCGGCAGCGCCACGAACATGCCCAGGTGGGGCAGCAGCCAGCCAAAGGCGGCGACCGAACCCACCACGATGGCCAGGGGCTTCCAGGCCCAGCGGCCGATGGGATCGCCGGTCTCGGTCTCGATGGTCAGCGACTGGAACAGCACGAAGGCGCCCAGGATGGCCATCAGGATGCCCAGTCCGAATGGGAAATAGCCGGGGCCCGGGCGGGCCGACGACCCGAAGCTGTAGCTGGTGGCTCCCCAGGCGAAGGCGATACCCACGACCACGAACATCAGCCCCGACCAGAAGTCCTTCTGGCTCTTGATCTTCACGCTGTCTCCTTGCGATGCGTTGATGGCGGCGGATTCTAGGCAGGGGGTACCGGGCGTCCGGTGTGGATTACACGTAAGGCGATACCACAGGGGCGCCGCCCCGCGGCCGCCGACCAAACCAGCGAATGCCGCACTGACAAGGGTTTAGCGCAGGGTGCGCCGCGCAGACACTCGCCACCGGAATCCCCTCGTCTGTGTGGCCTGCGGGGCCGCAGCGGGGGAACTCCTTTCAAGAACACCAGGAAAGGTCTTGTCGCCATGCGTACCCATCTGCTGCACTTCACCGTCCGTCCCGTTCGCACCGAAATGGAGCTGCGAGCCGCCTGCGCGGTGCGCGCCGCGGCCTACGGCCGCCGCCTGCCGGACGTCCTCGGCCTCTGGGGCGAGCCCGACGAGCTCGACCGCCAGGCAGGCGTCACCGTGTTCGCCGCGTTCTCCAAGGCCACGGGCGAGGTGCTCGGCACCGCCCGGCTGGCCAGCAACGCCCATCGCCCGCTGCAGATCGAGGGCAGCACCACCTTGCCGGCGGACTACCGGGGCACCCGCAACGCGGAGATCACCCGGCTGGCGGTGCTGCCGGGCCAGGACGACCCCACCCTCAAGCTCGCCTTGATGAAGGCGGTGTACCAAGCCGCCCTGGCGCAGCGGGTCGAATGGATGGTGATCGGCGCCCGGCTGCCCAGCCTGGTGCGCGGCTACCAGCGCCTGGGCTTCACCGACGTGCTGCCGGGCGGGGCGATGGTGCCCCTCGCGCACGCCGGCGACCTGCCGCACCGCGTGCTGTCGTTCAACGTGCGCACGGCGCAGGCCGACTGGCAGGCGATCCGGCATCCGTTCTACGACTTCATGGTCGAGCAGCAGCACCCCGACATCCAGATCGGCACGCCGGCCCGCGCGCCGGCCGCCGGGCTGGGCACGGCGGCCCCGGCGCTAGCCGCGTGACGTCCAGTGCTGGAAGCACCCCTCCGGCGGCCGCCGCCCGCCGCTGACCGCGGCCATCACCGCCTTCAGCTCCTCCTCGGTGAAGGGCTTGCTGAGGAAGGCGTCCATGCCGGCGGCGGCGCAGCGCTGACGATCCTCCTGCGCGCTGTTGGCCGTGAGCGCGACCACCGGCAGCCGCGGCCAGCCCGCGCGGCGCTCGGCATCGCGGATGCGCCGCGTGGCCTCGAGGCCGTCGAGCACGGGCATCTGGCAGTCCATCAGCACGAGGTCGGGCCGCCCCCCGGGCGCCGCGGCGGCGTCGACCGCCGCCTGCCCGTCGCGCACGTGCGTGACGGCGCAGCGCAGGCGCTCCAGCATCGCCTCCGCCAGCAAGGCGTTGACGTCGTTGTCCTCCGCGAGCAGCACATGTTGCGGCAGCCCGCCCGCCTCCGGCGGCGGCTCGGCGGCCCGGTCGTGCGGGGCCGCGGGCAGCGGGGCGAGCGGCAGCAGCAGCTCGAAGGTCGTGCCCCGGCCCGGCGTGCTGTCGCAGCGCAGACGGCCCTGCATCGCCTGGGTGATTTCCCGCGCGATGTTCAGCCCGAGGCCGACGCCCGCGCCCGGCACGGTGCCCGGGCGCCGCACCTGCGTGAACGCGTCGAAGATGTGCGGCAGGTCCGCCTCGTCGATGCCGGGGCCGGTGTCGGCCACGGTGATCGCCAGCCCGACATCCACCCAGCGCACCTCGAGCCGGACCTCGCCGCGTTCCGTGAACTTGACGGCATTGCCCAGCAGGTTGTGCAGCACCTGGCGCAGCCGCGTGGCATCGCCGATCACCTGGCATTCGGGCTCGATGTCGACCTGCGCCCGGAAGCCGATCCCGTGCTCCTGGCAGCGCACCAGGTAGATGTCGACCAGTTCCTCCAGCTCCGCCAGCAGGTAGAACGGCGCCGGCTTGAGCTCGACGCGGCCGGCCTCGATGCGCGACAGGTCGAGCAGGTCGTTGATGATCTGCAGCAGGTGCTCGCCGGAATGCTCGATCAGGCCGAGCCGGTGGCGCAGCGGCGAATCGGGCTGCTCCGCCGCCATCAGCCGCGCCAGGCCCAGGATGCCGTGCAGCGGCGTGCGCAGCTCATGGCTCATGGTCGCGAGGAACCGCGTCTTGACCTGGCTCTCGCGCTGCGCCATCGCGAGCGCCTCGGCCCGCTCCTCGGCGATGCGTGCGGTGAGGAAGCGCAGCCGGAACACCTCCGCCAGCCGCAGCTCGGAACGGCGCGCGGTCGACAGCAGCAGCAGCAGGAACAGCAGCAGCCCGACGCCGCCGGTCCAGCCGAGCTGGTCGCCGCGGGCCATCAGCGACAGCGCGGTGGGCAGGATCATCGGCACCACGTAGGCGAGCGTGGCCTGCTGCCGCACCTGCAGCCCGAAGGTCGCCACCGCGGCGACGCTGCACAGGCTCGCGGCGATGACCGCGACCAGCTCCTGGTCGGATGACTGCATCAACCATGCGCCGCCGAGCCCCCAGCAGGCGCCGTCGAGGGCCAGCAGCCCCACCGTCCAGCGCTGCCAGCCCGGTGTGCCGGGCCGGCCCCGCGCCCGGTACAGCTGGGCCTGCACCACGCGCGGCAAGGCCACGCCGAGCTTGAGCCCGACCCACAGCAGCAGCGCCGCCGGATCCACGCGGCCCTGCACGTGGGCGGCCAGCACCATCGCGAAGCCCGTGGCCACCAGCGTGCCGAGCGCGGTGTGCGCGAACAGCATGCGCAATTGCTCGGTCGCCACCTGGTCCGACACCTCGGGGGGCGCCGGCGGCGCGTGAGACGGTGGGTCACCAGGGGGGCGTACTTCGAAGCGGGACATGCCGGCCGAGTATGGCGCCGCTCACCCACTGCCGGTGCGCCCGATTCCCTAGGTTCCGGGCACCCTAACCGGTTTCGCTCCACTTCGGCGTGGTGCGCAGCACTTCCTCGAGCGTGGTGCTGCCGTCGGCCACCTTCATGACCCCCGCCAGCCGCAGCGGATGCATGCCGTCGGCCAGCGCCTGGCGCCGCAGCGCCGCGACGTCGAGCACGGGATGCACCGCGGCGCGCGCGGCGTCGGTCATCAGCATCAGCTCGTAGAGGCCGGCGCGGCCGCGGTAGCCCGTCATGCGGCACTCCAGGCAGCCGACCGGCCGGTAAGCGCGCACCCCGCCCTTGAGGCGCCACGGATGGGCGGCCGCATCCAGCGTGTCGCGGCCAGCCCCCTCGTCGCGCGCCTTGCAGGCCGGGCACAGCGTGCGCGCCAGCCGCTGCGCGAGCACGCCGATCACGGTCGCCGCGATCAGGTAGGGCGGCACGCCCAGGTCAGCGAGCCGGGTGATGGCGCTGGCGGCATCGTTGGTGTGCAGCGTGCTGAAGACGAGGTGGCCGGTCAGCGCCGCCTGGATCGCCATCTCCGCGGTGGCGAGATCGCGGATCTCGCCGACCATGATGATGTCCGGGTCCTGGCGCATCAGCGCACGCAGCCCTTCCGCGAAGCCCAGGTCGAGGGCCGGCTGCACCTGCGTCTGGTTGAGCGCCGGCTCGACCATCTCGATCGGATCCTCGACGGTGCAGACGTTGACCTCGTCCGTCGCCAGCTTCTTCAGCGTGGAATAGAGCGTGGTCGTCTTGCCCGAGCCGGTCGGGCCGGTCACGAGGATGATGCCGTGCGCGCGCGAGGTCAGCTCCTGCCAGCGCTGCGCGTCGTGCGAGCCGAAGCCCAGCGCCTCGATGCTCTTGACCACGGTGTCGGGGTCGAAGATCCGCATCACCATCTTCTCGCCGAACGCGGTGGGCAGCGTCGACAGGCGCATCTCCACCTCGCCGCCCGGCTGGCCGTTGACCTCGGGCCGCACGGTCTTGATGCGGCCGTCCTGCGGCCGGCGGCGCTCCACCACGTCCATGCGGCCGAGCAGCTTGATGCGCGCGGTCATCGCGGTCATCACCGACGTGGGCAGCTGGTAAACGGTGTGCAGCACGCCGTCGATGCGGAAGCGGATGGCGCCCATGTCGCGCCGCGGCTCCAGGTGGATGTCGCTTGCGCGCTGGTCGAAGGCGTACTGCCAGAGCCAGTCGACCACCTGCACCACGCCCTGGTCGTTGGCGTCCAGCTGCTTGTTGGTCTTGCCCAGTTCGACCAGCTGCTCGAAGCTGGCGATGGCCGAGGTCTCCCCGCTCTTGGCCGCCGCGCGCACCGAGCGCGCGAGCGTGTAGAACTCGGTCGTGTAGCGCTGCACCTCGACCGGGTTGCACAGCACCAGCCGCAGCTTCTTGCGCGTGTGCGCCTCGATCTCCGGCACCCAGCCCACGTCCAGCGGCTCGCTGGTGGCGATGGTGACCTCCGCCGCGCCGACGTTGAGCGGCAGCGCGCGGCGCGACTCGGCGTAGTGGATCGACATCACGTCGGCCACGCGGCCCACGTCCACCTTCAGCGGATCGATGCGCATGTAGGGCAGGCCGAGGTAGCCGGCCAGCCACTCGGTCAGCGCTTCGGTGTCGAGCTCGGCGCCCGTGCCCTGGCGGACCAGCCCGGCGGCGCCCAGGCGCACCAGCGGGTGCTGGCGGCTGTCGCCGGCGCCGAAGCGGCGGGCGACGCGCTCGGCGTCGTCGGCGGTGATCCAGCCCGCGGCATGCAGCCACTGCAGCAGCTGGCGCCATTCGAGCCGGCGTGCCGGCGGCGCGGCGGGCGATGCGCCCCGCCCCGGTGCGGCGGCAGTGCTGGTGGATTTCATGCGGCGTCGATCGGGGCGGGCAGCGGCCGCACCATGCGCAGCCATTTGCGGGCCGGCAGGCCCAGCGGACCGTACCGTTTTTCGATGTTATCGGCGCGTGCCAGCAGTTCTTCACGGCCCGGGACCTCGACGCCCCGGCCGGCCACGACCACGGTGTTGCCCTCGCGGGTGGGCCGCAGGCTCCATACCTGGTCGCGGCCGAACGCCGCGGCGATGCGGCCCGCACTGGCGGCGAAGCTGGCATGGCGGCCGAACAGGTTCACCGTCATCAGCCCGCCGTGCGCCAGCACGCCGCGGCAGGCGGCGTAAAAGCCCTCGTCGTCGAGCACCGGCGCGGCGGCCTCGTGGTCGTACAGGTCGACGTTGAGCACCTGCACGGTCTGCAGGTGCGCGGGCTCGCGCACCCACTCGCCCGCGTCCTGCTGGCGCACGGTCAGCCGGTCGTCGTCGTCGCCGAGGCGGAACCGCATGCGGCAGGCCGCGATCACCGCGGGGTTCAGTTCCACGGCCGTCGTGCGCATGCGCAGCACCTGGTGGCAAAAACGCGTGATCGCCGCGGCGCCCAGGCCGAGCTGCACCGCATGGCCCTGCGCCAGTTCGGCGGCCGGCCGCCACAGCATCCAGGCCATCATGCGCTGGATGTACTCCAGCTCCAGCACACGCGGCTTGGCGATGCGCATCGCGCCCTGCACCCAGATGGAGTCCAGGTGCAGGTAGCGCACGCCGTCCAGCTCCGACAGCGTGACTTCGGGCAGTTCACGGCCAACGTCCATCAGATCACCCCGGCGGCCACGAAGGCCTCGCGCCACGCGGCGAGCTTGCGCTCGAACGACCAGCTCGCGTTGGCCGGGCTGGTGGACGGCAGGCGCCACACCGGCACGCCCAGCGCGCGGGTGATGCGCATCGAGCGCGCCGACTCGCCGCCGTTGTGCGCGATCGCCCGCAGCCCGGGGGCGCGAGTGCGCAGGCTCGCGAGGTCGTTGGGCTGCGCGTCCTCGATGGCGCTGTCCAGGCTGCCCTCGCGGCGGCAGCCGGCATAGACATCCCAGAGGCCGAGGCCGCGGGCCTGCAGGGCTTCGAGCCGGAGGGGGTAGGTCATGGAACGCAGGTCGATCTCCCAGAGGGCCGACAGGATCGGCCAGAAGTGGTTGCGGGGATGGGCGTAGTACTGCTGCGAGGCCAGCGACGCGGCACCCGGAAAGCTGCCGAGCACCACCAGCCGCGTGCCGCCGGCAATGACCGGGCCCAGGCCGGCCAGCAGCGCCGCGGCGCCGCCTTCGGGCGGCCCGGAGGGCCTCATGCGGCCAGGCCCGCCAGCCGCGGCAGCGCGGCCCGGGCATTGTCGGAGGTCTGCGCGGCGGTGTGCTCGAGCGACCAGCCACGCAGTTCGGCCAGCGTCCGCGCGATGCGGGGCAGTTCGGCGGCCTCGTTGCGCGCGCTGGCCTCGCCGGCCGCACGGTCGTCGGCGGTCCGGTAGAGCCAGTGCGGCG
The DNA here is from genome assembly GCF_036621135.1 of Aquincola agrisoli. Classification (NCBI taxonomy): domain Bacteria; kingdom Pseudomonadati; phylum Pseudomonadota; class Betaproteobacteria; order Burkholderiales; family Sphaerotilaceae; genus Aquincola; species Aquincola agrisoli. The sequence goes on along the minus strand of NZ_JAZIBG010000020.1, from coordinate 163,821 downwards.
GGATGTCGGGCGCGTCGGTCTCCAGCACCGGCACGTGGTCCGGCACGGTGGCCGCCAGGTGGCGGATCTGCAGCGCACGCTCGAAGGTCATCGCGCCGCCGAAGCCCAGCCGGAAACCGCGCTCGACGAACGCCGCCGCCTGCACGTCGCTGCCGTTGAAGGCGTGGCCGATGCCGCCCGGCACCTCGATGCGGCGCAGGTGCTTCAGCAGCAGGTCGGCCGAGCGGCGCACGTGCAGCAGCACCGGCAGGCCGGCGTCGCGCGCCAGCTTGAGCTGCGCGGCATAGAAGTGCTCCTGCCGCGGCACATCGAGCCGCGGCACGAACAGATCGAGCCCGATCTCCCCGACCGCCACCAGCCGCGGGTCGCCGGCGTGCGCGCGCAGCGCGTCGGCGAGGCGGTCGAGGTCGTCGTCCGCCGCCTCGCCGGTGCACAGCGGATGGATGCCGAGCGCGTACGACAGCCGGTGCTCGTAAGCCAGCGTCCGAACGGTATCGAAATGCTTCGCCATGACCGCCGGCAGCACCAGCATGCCCACGCCGGCAGCCCGCGCGCGCGCGACCACGGCGGCCCGGTCGGCGTCGAACTCGGGGGCATCGAGGTGGTGATGGGTATCGATCCACTGCATGGCACGGATCATGCCCCACGCTCCGCGAAGCCCGGCCTGCTGCGCAAAGCCGCAGGGCGTGCTACTGTGGTTCCGCCGTCGCCGGTCGACGGCCCCGCAACGCAGGGAGTGCCATGAAACGAACTCCGCTCTACAGCGCGGCCAGCCGTTCCCGGCCCGCCGCCCCGCCGGACCGCACCGCCCTGCCGGCGGATGCACCACAGGCCGCCGCCGCGCCCCGTGCGTCCCGGTCTGCGGCAGGCTCCGCCCCGGCGCAGGCGCCGGCCGCTGCCGCTGCCGCGCGGCCGGGCGGGCGGCGCCGCGACCGGTGGGCCTGGGCCGGCGGCGGCGCGCTCGCCGGGCTCGCCTTGGCGCTGGGCTCCCTGCTCGCGCTGCAGCCGCCGGCCCAGCGCCTGACCCAGAAGGACATCGACAAGGCCGTGCTGCACACGCTGGCCACCAAGCCGCTGCCCTCGCCCGCGGCGAAGGCGGCCGAGATCGTGCGCCCCTCGGTGGTGCGCGTGGTGGGCCTGTCCAGTGCCAGCGAGGCCGAGGCCAAGGACGACGACGAGGGCGGCGTGGGCAGCGGCGTGGTCATCACCGACCGCGGCGTGATCCTGACCAACCTGCACGTCGTGGCCGGCTCGCGCCGCATCAAGGTGACCTTCGCCGACGGCATGGAAGCCGACGCCTCCGTCATCAACGTGCAGCCGGAGAACGACCTGGCCGTGCTCCAGGCCTCCAAGCTGCCCGACGACCTGACGCCCGCGACCATGCGCTCCACGGGCGATCTGCGCCCGGGCGACCGGGTAACAGCGGTGGGCTTCCCTTTCGGCATCGGGCCTTCGGTGTCGCACGGCGTGGTCTCCGGCCTGAAGCGGGAGTTCCGTTCCCCCGAGGGCAAGCAGGTGCTGACCAACCTGATCCAGTTCGACGCGGCGGCGAACCCCGGCAATTCGGGCGGGCCGCTGGTCACCGACGAGGGCGAGGTGGTGGGCATCGTCACCGCGATCCTCAATCCGGTGCAGCAGCGCTTCTTCGTCGGGATCGGCTTCGCCGTGCCGATCGAGAACGCCGCGGCCGGCGCCGGCATGCCCCCGTTCTGACGCAGCCTGTCCCGATCCTCGACCACCCGGAGCTCCATCGATGGAAAACAACCGTACCGCCGCCGACGTCAGCACCTTGATGGAGCAGGTGCTCTATGAAGTGAAGCGCGTCGTCGTGGGGCAGGACCGCTTCCTGGAGCGTGTGCTGGTGGCCATGCTCGCGCAGGGCCACCTGCTGGTGGAGGGGGTGCCCGGGTTGGCCAAGACGCTGACGGTCAACACGCTGGCCAAGACGGTATCGGGCCGCTTCAAGCGCATCCAGTTCACACCCGACCTGGTGCCGGCCGACCTGGTCGGCACCCGCGTGTACAACCAGAAAAGCGGCGACTTCAGCACCTCGCTCGGCCCGGTGTTCGCCAACCTGCTGCTGGCCGACGAGATCAACCGGGCGCCGGCCAAGGTGCAGAGCGCGCTGCTGGAGGTGATGCAGGAGCGCCAGGTAACGATCGCCGGCGAGACCTACCCCGTGCCCCGGCCCTTCCTGGTGATGGCCACGCAGAACCCGATCGAGACCGAAGGCACCTACCCGCTGCCCGAGGCCCAGGTCGACCGCTTCATGATGAAGGTGATCGTCGGCTACCCCAGCGACGAGGAGGAGTTCGTCATCGTGCAGCGGGTGACGGGCGCGCCGATCGACGTGGCGCCGGTCTGCACCACCGACCAGCTCGCCGCGCTGCAGCAGGAGTGCCGCAAGTCCTACGTGGACCCGGCCCTGATCGGCTACGCGGTCAAGCTGGTGGCGGCCACGCGCGAGCCGGCGCGCTGCGGGCTGCCCGAGCTGGCCAAGTACATCACCTTCGGCGCCAGCCCGCGCGCCACCATCAACCTGATCGAGGGCGCACGCGCGCTGGGCTTCCTGCGCGGGCGGGCGTATGCGCTGCCGGAGGACGTGTCCGACCTCGCCACCGACGTGCTGCGCCACCGCCTGTCGCTCAGCTACGAGGCGCTGACCGACGGCATCGGCCCGGACGCCATCATCCAGCAGATCTTGCAGAAGGTGCCCGCGCCCGCGCGGCCGCTGGAGCACAACGAGCCCAGGGTGGCGAACGGGTGATGCCGGTGAACGCCCCCTTGCAGCCCAGCGCGGCCCCCGGCGGCACCGAGGCCCTGCTGACGCACCTGGAATGGACGGTGCTGCGCCGCCTCGACGGCTGGCTGCAGGGCGACTACCGCACGCTGATGCGCGGCAACGGCCTCGACCTGGCCGACCTGCGCGAATACCAGTTCCACGACGACGTGCGCCACATCGACTGGAACGTGACCGCCCGGCTGCAGCAGCCGCACGTGCGCGAGTTCACCGAGGACCGCGAGCTGAGCGCGTGGTTCCTGCTCGACCTGAGCCCGTCGATCGACTTCGGTGCCCGGGTGCGCAAGCGCACGCTGTCCACGCACTTCGTGGGGGCAATGGCACGCGGGCTCACACGCCACGGCAACCGGGTGGGTGCCCTGCTCTACGGCAGCCAGGTCGACACCGTGATCCCGGCACGCAGCGGGCGCCGGCACGTGCTGCACCTGCTGCACCGCCTGCAGACGCGGCCCGGCGCGGCCCCCGGCACCGCCACCCGGCTGGCCGACCTGCTGGTGCGCGCCGCCAGCGTGATGCCGCGGCGCTCCAGCGTCTTCGTCGTCTCCGACTTCATCAGCGAGCCCGGCTGGGACAAGCCGCTGGCCCAGCTGGCGCGGCGCCACGACGTGGTGGCGGTGCGGCTCTACGACCCGCTGGAGATGAAGCTGCCCGACCTCGGCATGGTGCTGATGCAGGACGCCGAGACGGGCGAACAGCTGTTCGTCGACACCGGGGCGCGCGGCTTCCGCCAGCGCTTCGAGGCGATCGCCGCGCAGCGCGAGGCCGACCTGCGCGACGGCCTGGCACGCGCCGGGGTGGACGCGCTCGAACTCTCGACCGAAGATGACCTGGCCGACGCGCTGCTGCGCTTCGTCGATGCGCGCAAGCAGCGCAGCCGGCTCGCGGCGGGCGCACCCGGCACGCGGAGGTTTGCATGAACGGATTCAGTTTCCTCTGGCCCGACCTGCTGTGGCTGCTGCTGGCCGTGCCGCTGCTGGTGGCGCTCTACCTCTGGCTGCTGCGCCGGCGCAAGCGCACCGCGGTCGCCTGGGCCAGCCTGGGCATCGTGAAGGAGGCGATGGGCGGCTCGCGCGCCTGGCGCCGCCACGTGCCGCCCGCGCTCTTCCTGGCGGCGCTGGTGTCGCTGCTGCTGGCCACCGCGCGGCCCGCCGCGGTCATCACGCTGCCGCTGGTGGAGCAGACCATCATCCTCGCGATGGACGTGTCGGGCAGCATGCGCGCCGCCGATGTGGAGCCCAACCGCCTCGTCGCGGCGCAGAACGCGGCCAAGTCCTTCATCGCCGAGTTGCCACGGCAGGTGCGCGTGGGCGTGGTCTCGTTCGCCGGCACCGCGGCGGTGGTGCAGCCGCCGACGACCAGCCGTGACGACGTCGTCGCGGCGATCGACCGCTTCCAGCTCCAGCGCGGCACGGCCATCGGCAGCGGCATCGTGCTGTCGCTCGCCACCATCTTCCCCGACGCCAACATCGACCTGTCGCAGGTCACCGGCCAGCGGCCGATGCCCGGCGCGCTGGCCGAGCAGAAGTCCGAGCGCGACGCGCCCCCCGTCGAGCCGGGCTCGTACAACTCGGCCGCCGTGATCCTGCTGACCGACGGCCAGCGCACCACCGGCCCCGACTCTTTGGACGCAGCGCGCATGGCGGCCGACCGCGGCGTGAAGGTATACACCGTCGGCATCGGCACCAAGGAGGGCGAGACCATCGGCTTCGAAGGCTGGTCGATGCGCGTGCGGCTCGACGAGGACACCCTGAAGAACGTGGCCTCGGCGACCCGTGCGGAATATTTCTACGCCGGCACCGCCGAAGACCTGAAGAAGGTCTACCAGTCCCTCGGCTCGCGCCTGACCGCGCAGAAGAAGGAGACCGAGATCACCGCGCTGTTCGCAGGCCTGGGTGCCGCGCTGGCGGTGTCCGCGGCGGCGCTGTCGCTGCTGTGGTTCCACCGCGTGCTCTGAGGCCCATCCGCCAACACGAGGCACGCGGGGCCGCGGCCCGCGTCCTCGCTACGATGCGCAACCTCTCTCAGCAAGGATTGCGTTTCATGACCGGCCAAGCCCGCCCATTGTTTCGTGTGTTCGTCACCGGGCTCCTCGCGGCGCTGCCGCTCGCGGCGACCGTGGCCATCTTCGCGTGGGTGATCAACCTGCTGCTGGGCTGGGTCGGCCCCGAAAGCGCCGTCGGCCAGCTGCTCGTCGCCATCGGCTTCGGCCTGGCGGGCTCGGAGGTGTTCGGCTACCTCTTCGGGCTGGCGATCGTCGCGGGCGCGGTGTTCGCGCTCGGCCTGCTGGTCGAGGCCGGGCTGCAGCGCGGGCTGGCCAAGCTGGTGAACGCCGTGATGCTGCGCATCCCGGTGGTCAGCACCGTCTACGACCTGGTCCGCAAGATGGTCGGCTTGTTCACGCCCGGCGGCAGCGACGGGCTCAAGTCGATGAGCCCGGTGTGGTGCCACTTCGGCGGGCCCGGCGGGGCCGCCGCACTCGCGCTGCTCGGCAGCCCCGACGCGGTGACGCTGGGCGGCAAGCGCTACCTGGCCGTGCTGATCCCGACCTCGCCGGTGCCGGTGGGCGGGGGGCTGCTCTACGTGCCGGAGGAATGGGTCGAGCGCGCCGACGTGGGCATCGACGCCGTCACCAGCATCTACGTGTCGATGGGCCTCACGTCCTCGCAGCACCTCGGCCGCGGCTGAGCCGCCGCGCCCCGCCGCCGCTCAAGGGCCCTGGAAGCCCCCGGCGCGCAGGGTGATCACCAGCGTGTCGCGGTGGCCGTGCTCGCCGTCGGGCTGGATGGGCGTGCTCTCGTGGATCACCCGGCTGTCGTCGAGCAGCAGCGTGGTCCACGGCGCGGTCATCGTGAACCGCAGCCCGTGCGGGCCCGAGGCCTCGAAGACACGCGTCTCGCCGCCCTTGACGTGGTGGCGCCCGACGAGCATGACGGCGACGAGATCCACACCGTCGCGGTGCGCGCCCTCGGGCGTCGGGCGGCCGATGCCGCCCTCGGTGTCGATGCGGAACGGGTGGGCCTCGACGTACCAGGGCTGGGGGCCGCGCAGCGCCGACGCCCGCTCCGCGAGCATGACGAGCAAGCGGCGCCAGAGGGGATCGTCGGTCAGGCCGGCCTCGATCGGCTCGAACCAGCGTTCGATGCCGCCATGCAGTGCGTTGTATTCCACCGGCTGCCAATGCGCCCGGTGGGGGACGGCCTCGACGCGCGGGCCATCGACCACGAAGCAGCCGTGCCGCCGGCGGCGGTAGCGGCCGCCGTCGCGCAGGTGCTGGTCAGGCGGCAGGCGGTCCCAATAGGGCCGCCAGCGGTCGAGCGCAGCGGCCGTGGTGTCGAGGCGCTCCGACAGGCCGGCGACATCGAGGACCGCATGGCCCTGCCGTTGCAGCGCCGCGTCGATCTGCGGGGAAGGAGTGATGGGAGGCGACAACATCGTCGTTCGAGGATAACCGGCGGCCGACGGGGGTGTCATGCCGGTGCTAATACTACGCCCAGCCCGGCAAAAACCACAGCATTTCTGTAAGAAGTGGAGTTATTCACAAATACACTGATCCAAATTTACAGAATCATGCCGTTTCCATAGACTGCGGGTGAATCTATGCCCTACACGCATAACCCCGCCTGGCACCCTGCCCCGCCGGACCCGAGCGGCCTGCTGAATGCCAGCGACTGCGCCATCGCGTTGCTCGATGTGGGCGGTACCCTGGTCTGGCAGAACGAGGCATTCACGCAATCCATCGGCCTGCCGCTGCACGACGCGGAGGGCCGCCACCTCGCCGCACTGCTGAGCGGGCCGGGCACCAACCTGGCCCTGCCGCTGTGGATCGCGCAACAGCTCGCCGACGGCCGCGGCGTCGACAGGCTGGAGTTCGTCGGGCGGCGGCACGACGGGCGCGAACTGTGCTGCCGCCTCACCATCACGCCGTTCAACGCCGGCCTCAGCTTCGTCGTGACGATGACCGACGCCGCCGCGGCGATCCACTACGCCCGGGAGGCGGAGCGCCTGGCGGAGCTGCTCGAGACGGTGCAGCAGCTCGCCGGCATCGGACTCTGGGAACGCGACGCGGCGTCGCTGGACGGCCGCTGGGACCGCCACATGTTCCGGCTGGTGGGGCTGCCGCAGGCGGCCCAGCCGCCGCGGATCCATCGCGCGCTGCGCCACACCCATCCCGACGACAACGCGGCCGCGGCCTTCCTGGCATCGCTGGCCACGCCGGGCGACTACTCCGCCCGCTTCCGCCACCTGAAGGACGACGGTACGGTCAGGCACCTGCATTCGCAGTGGCGCGTGCCAGGCGGAGAAGGCGCGGGGCGTGTCGTCGGCATCCTGCGCGACGTCACCGATTCGGCTGAACTGGTGCGCTCGTTCGAGGATGCCAACACGCACCTGTCGCTCGCGGTGGAACTGGGGCGCATCGCGATGTGGCGGCACGATCTCCAGACGGAGCAGGTCGAGTGCAACGACGTGCTCTCGAACATCGTCGGCATCCCCGCCGACGCCTGCAGCTTCCATCACGGCCGCTGGCTCGCCATCGTGCACCCGGAAGACCTCGGCAAGGTCGAGGCGGACCTGAGCGCCGCGCGGCTGGGCACGCCCACCAACCTCCAGGCCCGCTACCGCGGGCCCGCGGGCGACTGGCGCTACGTGATGACGCGCCGCGTCGCGCAGCGCGACCACCACGGCCAGCCGGTGGCCCTGCTCGGCGTCGCCTTCGATGTGACCGACCAGGCCGTCGACGCCCAGCGTGCACTCGACCTCGCCCACACGCTGGAGGCCGCCGCCCGCGCCACCGGCATCGGCATCTGCGCGGTCGAGCGCTCCGCCTCGGGCCGGCGGGGCTGGACGGTGAGCTGGAACACGCAGATGCAGTCCCTGTTCGGCTGCCCACCGGGTGCGCCGCCGCCGATGTCGCTCGGCCGCTGGATCCGGCGTTGCGTGCACCCGAACGATGCGGCCCGGGTGCACGACAGCCTGCGGCGCTGGCTGCGGCAGCCCACGGCGCCGGTGGAAGTCGAATTCCGAGCGGCGGATGCGCAGGGCCGCGGGGCCGTGCGCTGGCTGTCCCTGCGCGGCGACGCGGGGGCACCCTCGGGGGCGCCGGCGCGCATCTTCTGCGTCGTGATGGACACGACCGAGCGCCACCAGTCGCTGCAGCGACTGCAGGCCGCGGTCGAGCGGGCCGAACTGGCGACCCGCGGCGTGGGCATCGGCACCTGGGAGCGCCTGGCCGACGGCACCGTGCTGTGGGACGAGCAGATGTTCCGCCTGCGCGACATGCAGGCCGCGCCGCGGGCGCCCGACGAGCCTGCCCGCGTCGCGATCGTGCACCCCGACGACCGCGAGGCGATCCGCAGCTTCCACCTGCCCTCGAGCGGCGCGGCGATGTCGCCGACCTACGAGTTCCGCATCGTGCTGCCCGACGGGCGGATCCGCTGGCTGGCTTCGCGCTCGACGCCCATCCTCGGCCCGCACGGCGCGGAGGTGCGGCGCATCGGCGTGAACTGGGACATCACCGACAACAAGAACACCGAACTGGCACAGCGCGAGCGCGAGCTGGCGCGGCGCGAAAGCCAGGCCAAGTCACGCCTGCTCGCCCGCATCAGCCACGAGCTGCGCACGCCGCTGAACGCGGTGCTGGGCGTCACGCAGCTGATGCTGATGGGCGGCCAGCCGCCGGATCCGGCGCTGCAGCGGCGGCAGCTCGAGCAGATCCAGGCGGCCAGCCGGCACCTGCTGGCGCTGATCGACGGTGTGCTCGACCTCTCGGCCTACGAGGGCGGCGAGATGAAGCCGGACCTCCAGGCCGTCGACCTGCAGGCCGTCGTCGCGCAATCGCTGCCGCTGGTCGAATCGGCCGCGGCGGCGCGCCGCATCGGGTTGGCCACCGCGCTGCGCGCGGCCTCGATGCCCTGGGCGGATCCCACGCGCCTGCGGCAGGTGCTCGTGAACCTGCTGTCGAACGCGGTCAAGTACAACCGCGACGGCGGCCGGGTGCGTGTGGAATCGCGCGACGAGGACGGGCATGTGGTGCTGGCCGTCGCAGACACCGGCCACGGCATCGAGCCGGGCCAGCGCCAGCACCTGTTCCAGCCCTTCAACCGGCTGGGGCGCGAGCACGAAGGCATCGAGGGCACCGGCATCGGCCTGGCCATCGTGAAGACGCTGGCCGAGGGCATGGGCGGCCGCATCGAGGTGGACAGCGAGCCGGGCCGGGGCAGCCGCTTCGAGGTCTGGCTGCGCTGCGCCGAGGACATGCTCGACTCCGCCTCGGCCCGCCTGCAGGCCCCGCACCCCGGCGGGCGGCTGGCCCCGCTGCGCAGCGACGGCCGCGGCCGGGTGCTCTACATCGAGGACAACCCGGTCAACGCGATGATCGTGCAGGCCGCGGTGGCGCAGCGGCCGGGCATCGTGCTGGCGGTGGCCACGGACGGCGCCACGGGCGTGGCCCGCGCCGCGGAACTGCAGCCCCACCTGGTGCTGCTCGACATGCAGCTGCCGGACGCCGACGGCCACGAGGTGCTGCGGCAGCTGCGCGCCGACCCGCGCACCGCCGGCATGCCCTGCATCGCGCTGTCCGCCAACGTGCTGCCCGACGACATCGCGCAGGCGCTGGCCGCCGGCTTCGCCGACTACTGGACCAAGCCCATCGACCTCCAGGCTTTCCTCGCCGCGCTCGATGCGCTGTTCGGCGCACCGCGGCCGGCGGCGCAGGCATCGGCGCTCGCCCCGAGGGATCCCCGATGAGACGGGGCGCGCGCTGCCGGACAATGCAGGCATGTCGCAGTACTTCGAAGTCCACCCCGACAACCCTCAGCCCCGGTTGCTGAAGCAGGCCGCACAGATCCTGCAGCAGGGCGGCATCGCCGCCATCCCGACCGATTCGAGCTACGCGCTGGTCTGCCGCCTCGACGACAAGTCGGCCGCCGAGCAGATGCGCCGCATCCGCGAGGTCGACGACAAGCACCACCTCACGCTGCTGTGCCGCGACCTGAGCGAGCTGGCGAACTACGCACGCGTCGACAACAAGCAGTACCGCCTGCTGAAGCTGGGCACGCCCGGGCCGTTCACCTTCGTGCTGGAGGCAACGAAGGAGGTGCCGCGCCGCGTCAGCCATCCGTCGCGGCGCACGATCGGTCTGCGCGTGCCGGACCACAGGGTCACGCAGGCGCTGCTCGAGGCCCATGGCGAGCCGCTGCTCGCGACCACGCTGATCCCGCCCGGCGAGACCGAGCCGATGAACGATCCCCACGAAATCCGCGACCGCTTCCAGCGGCTGGTGCAGGCCGTGGTGGATGCGGGCGCCTGTCCGATGTCGCCGACGACCGTGATCGACCTGACCGACGAGAACGAGCCGCGGCTCGTGCGCCTGGGCAGCGGCGCGCCGGCGCGGCTGGGGCTCAGCTTCGAGGCGCCGTGAGCGGCACCGGCGCGCCGGCCCCCGTGCGTTCGAGCATCAGCAGCACACGCCGCGGATCGAAGCCCAGCAGCGACCGTCCGTCCGCCAGCAGCACCATCGGCGTGCCCGGCGACATCAGCGCTTCATAGGTGGCCCGGCAGGCGTCGTCGCGTTCGATGAAGCACTCCTCGAACGGCACGCCCTGCTGCTGCAGCCACAGCCGCGCCTCGGCGCAGTAGGGGCAGACGACCGACGAGACGAGGCGGATGTCGCCCGGCCGTGCCACGGCGGCCAGGGCCTCGCCGATCTGGCGCTGCGAGTGCGTCCGCCACCACTGGCTGGCGCTGCTGACGGCCACCAGCAGCACGGCCAGCCCCAGCAGCGACCGGGCGGACGGGCGCGACGACATCGCGGCGCCGGCCGTCAGACGGCAGCGGTGACGACGACCTCGACCTTCCACTCCGGCTTGGCCAGCTTGGCCTCCACCGTCGCGCGCGGCGGCGCGTTGCCCGGGGCCACCCAGGCGTCCCAAACCGCGTTGAAGGCGGGGAACTCGGCGAGGTCGGTCACGAAGACCTGCGCCATCACGATCTTGGACTTGTCGGTGCCGGCACGGGCCAGCAGCGCATCGATCGCGCCGAGCACCTGCCTGGCCTGGCCCGTCATGTCCTGCGTGGCATCGGACGGCACCTGGCCGGCGAGCCACACGGTGCCGTTGTGCACGGTCATCTCCGACAGGCGGGTGCCGACATCGAAACGCTGAACCATCATTTCACTCCTGACTTGTGCTTGCGCGGATGGGCTCCGCGGGGGCCCGGCGCGGCGGCGGCGTGTGCCGCCTTGGCGCCGATCTTGGATTCGGTGCCGTTCATCAGCTTGCGGATGTTGCCGGCATGGCGCCACACCAGCAGCAGGCTCATCACGGCCACCGCGATGGCAGTGGGGCCCGGGCCCCAGACCAGCAGCTGGTAGAACGGCGCGAACGCCGCGGCCACCAGCGAGGCCAGCGACGAATAGCGGAAGAAGTAGGCGATGACCAGCCAGGTCGCCAGCGTGCCGGCGCCGAGCAGCGGGTTGAGCGCCAGCAGCACGCCGGCCGCGGTCGCCACGCCCTTGCCGCCCTGGAAGCGGAAGAACACCGGCCACAGGTGGCCGACGAAGGCGGCCAGGCCCACGGCGGCCACCGTGGTTTCGCCCCAGCCCATGCGCGGCGCCAGCAGCAGCGCGGCCAGCACCGGCAGGTAGCCCTTCAGCGCATCGAACACGAGCGTCAGCAGCGCGGCCTTCCTGTTGCCCGAGCGCAGCACGTTGGTGGCGCCGGGATTGCCCGAGCCGTACGAGCGCGGGTCCGACAGGCCCATCACGCGGCTGATGATCACCGCGAACGACAGCGACCCGACCGCATAGGCCCCCGCCACCGCCAGCAGGCTCCACCACCAACCCATGCCCACACTCCTTGCCCAAAGCCGATGAAAAGACGAAGCCGGCCAGTGTACGGCCCGCCGTCACGCAGGCTGGCAGGCAGGCTCAGAGCGCGCAGGCGACCGGCTTGGCACCCAGCAGCCGCACGAGCACGGCGGGATCGATGCCGACCAGGAAGCCGCGGCGCCCGCCGTTGATCAGGATCGTCGGCAGGGCCAGCACGCCGGCCTCGACGTAGACCGGCATGGCCTTGCGGGTGCCGAACGGCGAGGTGCCGCCGACCAGGTAGCCGCTGTGGCGCTGCGCGACCTCGGGCTTGCACGGCTCCACGCTCTTGGCGCCGATGGCGCGCGCGAGGTTCTTCGTGCTGACCTGCTTGTCGCCGTGCATCAGCACGATGAGCGGCTGCGCCTTCTCGTCCTGCATCACCAGCGTCTTGACGACGCTGTGCTCGTCGACGCCGAGCTGCTTCGACGACTCCGCCGTGCCGCCATGGTCGACGTAGTCGTACACATGCTCGGTGAACGCCACGCCCGCGCGCCGCAGCCACTGCGTGGCCGGTGTCTCGCTGACGTGTTTCTGATCCTTCTTCGCCATGCGGGGATTGTGCCGAGGGCCGCCCACGCGGGGCGGCGGCGCGTCACTGCGCCGGATCGCGGTGCAGCCAGCGGATGCGGTCGACCGCGGCCAGCAGCTCGGGCGACACGGCGACGCTCCAGGCATCGATGTTCTCGTCGAGCTGCGCGACCGAGGTGACGCCGATGATGGTGCTCGCCACGCGCGCACTGCGGTAGCAGAAGGCCAGGGCCAGCTGCGTCGGCGTCAGGCCGTGCTCGCGCGCCAGCGCGCTGTACAGGCGTGCGGCGTCCAGCGCCTCGGGGCGGCCCCAGCGCTGCTTGCGCATGCTCTCGTAGACCGACAGCCGGCCCGGCCGTGACGCGTCCTCGAGGCCGTTGACGTCGTACTTGCCGGTCAGCAGCCCGAACGCCAGCGGCGAGTACGGCAGCAGCGAGACCTGCTCGCGGAACAGCGTCTCGTCGAGGCCGTTGTCGACGCTGCGGTTCAGCAGCGAGTACCCGTTCTGGACGGTCGCGATGCGCGGCAGGCCGTGCGCCTCGGCGACGCGCACGAACTCGTGCACGCCCCAGGGCGTCTCGTTGCTGAGGCCGATGGCGCGCACCTTGCCAGCCTTCACCAGGCGGCCCAGCGCCTCGAGCTGCTGCAGGATCGGCGTCATCGGCTGCTCGCGCTGCGGATCGAAGTAGAGGTTGCCGAACGCCGGCACGTTGCGCACCGGCCAGTGGATCTGGTAGAGGTCGATCACCTCGGTGTTCAGACGGCGCAGGCTGCCTTCGCAGGCGGCGACGATGTCGTCGGCCGTCAGGTCGGCCACGCCGTTGCGGATCCAGGCATAACCGCGCGCAGGCCCCGCGACCTTGGTGGCCAGCACGATGCGGCCGCGGGCCTGCGGCCGCGCGGCGAGCCAGCGACCGATGATGCTCTCGGTGAGCTGGAAGCGCTCCGAGGTCGGCGGCACCGGGTACATCTCGGCGGTGTCGATGAAGGTCACGCCGCGCTCGAGCGCACGGTCGAGGATCGCGAACGAGGTCGGCTCGTCGACCTGCTCGCCGAAGGTCATCGTGCCGAGGCAGATGCGCGTGACCGTGAGGTCGCTGCGCCCCAGGCGGGTGTGGAAGTCCTGGTCGGAGAAGTTGGGAATGCTCATGGCGGCGAGTGTGCCCCCACAGCGAAACACCGTGCCGGCAGGCTCCTATTCCGGCGGACGCGGGGCGGCCTGCTGCGCGCGGGCCTCCTCCTGCAGCCGCAGCACGCGCCGCTGCACCTTGCCGGTGGTGGTCATCGGCAAGGCATCGACGAACTCGATCTCCTTCGGGTACTCGTAGGGCGCGAGGCGGCCGCGCACGTGGGCCTGCAGCCGGGCGACCAGCGCATCGTCGCCCTCGAAGCCCGGCGCCAGCACCACGTACGCCTTGACCACCGCGCCGCGCTCGGGGTCGGGCTTGGGCACGACGGCGGCATTCAGCACGGCCTCGTGCTTGACGAGGCAGTTCTCGATCTCGCTCGGCCCGATGCGGTAGCCGGCGGCCTTGAACACGTCGTCGCTGCGCCCCTGGTACCAGAGGTAGCCGTCGGCATCCATCACCGCGGTGTCGCCGGTCCGGCACCAGGCGTCGTCCGGGTCGCCAGCGAACTTGGCCGCCGTCGCGGCGTCGTTGCGCCAGTACCCGAGGAAGAAGACCGGGTCGAGGTCGCCGTGCACGTCCCGGCGGTGCAGCGCCACGTCGCCCGGCGTGCCCGCCGGGCACTCGCGCCCCTCGGCGTCGATCACCGCGATGCGGTGGCCGGGGTAGGCCCGGCCCATGCTGCCCGGGCGGGCGGGCCAGCCGGGCCCGAGGCTGCCGTCGGGCCGAGGGAGGTGCGCGCAGTTGCCGACGATGTAGTTCATCTCGGTCTGGCCGAACATCTCGTTCATCGGCACGCCCAGCGCATCGCGGCAGTAGGCGAACACCGCGTCGCCCACCGGCTCCCCGGCAGCCATCACCGACTGCAGCCGCAGGCCCGGATGGCGCTCCCGCGGCGCGGGCACGGCCTTCATCATCGCCTTGAGCGCGGTGGGGAACAGGAACGTGTGCGTGACGCCGTAGCGCGCCATGAGGGCAAAGGCCGTATCGGGGTCGAAGCGCCCCTGGTAGCCCACGAGCGGCCGCCCGAAGTAGAGCGTGGGCAGCAGCGCGTCGACCAGCCCGCCCGTCCAGGCCCAGTCGGCCGGGCTCCAGAACACCGTGCCTTCGGCGTCCGGCGCGATGAAGCCGTTGTGGCTGCAGACGAAGCCCGGCAGGTTGCCGATCAGCGCCCGGTGCGGCAGCAGCGCGCCTTTCGGCGGGCCGGTGGTGCCGCTGGTGTAGATGAGGATCGCCGCGTCATCCGCCCGCGTGTCCACGGGGTCGAAGCGATCGCGCGCCCCGGCCAGCGCGGCACGCCAGCCGAGATCGCCCTGCACCTGCGCGCTGCCGACGGCCAGCACGTGGCGCAGCGCGGGGCACGCGGGCCGGGCGCTGCGCAAGGCCTCGATGCCGCTCTCGTCGGCGATCGCGACGCAGGCCTCGCTGTCCTGCAGCCGGTATGCCAGCGCCTCGGGGCCGAACAGCATCGACAGCGGCATCGCCACCGCGCCGAGCTGGTAGATCGCCATGTGCGCCACCGCGGTCTCGAAGCGCTGGGGCATCACGATGGCCACGCGGTCGCCGCGGGCCACGCCCAGGCCGGCCAACACGTTCGACAGCCGGTGCGCATCGGCCTGCAGGCGGGCATAGGTGTAGGCGCTGCGCTCGCCGCTGTCGCGCTCGTGCAGGATGGCGATGGCATCGGGGGTGTCGCGTGCCCAGCGGGCGCAGCAGACCTCCGCCAGGTTGAAACGGGCGGGCACGTGCCAGCGGAACTCGCGGTGGATCGCGTCGTGGCGGTCGGTCGTCGTCATGGCGTGGAGGCCGGCGGCAGGCCGGTGGCGAAGGCTTGCAGCGCATCGCCGGTGACGCGGCAGATGCGCCAGTCGGGCAGCACCGTCGCCCCCATGCGCTGGTAGAAGCGGATGGCGTTCTCGTTCCAGTCGAGCACGCTCCATTCGAAGCGGCCGTAGCCCCGCGCCACCGCGATGCGGCCAAGCTGCGCCAGCAGCGCCCTGCCGAGGCCGCTGCCGCGGTGTGCGGGCTGCACGTACAGGTCCTCGAGGTAGAGGCCGGGCTGCGCGAGGAAGGTCGAGAAGTTGGTGAAGAAGAGCGCGAAGGCCACCACGCGGCCGCCGGCTTCGCCGACCAGGCACTCGGCCACCGGCCGCGGGCCGAAGAGGTGCGGATGCAGCGTCTCGGGCGTGACCTTCAGCAGGTGCGTGAGGCGCTCGAACTCGGCCAGCTCGCGGATCAGGCCGACGATGGCGGGCACGTCGTGCGGCTCGGCTGCGCGCAGGGTGGGCGGTTCTGGAGGGGAGCGTTCGGGCATGCGGCCGATTCTGTCAGTGCGGGCTGTGCGCCCGGCTGGGCGATTTCCCGCGGCGGCCGGCGCCGCGTCTACAGTGAACGCCATGACAGCCCCCCACCTGCCTTTCGCCTACGTGCCGCGCCGGCCGGGCCGCAGCCGCTTCGTGCCCGTACGGGGCCTGCAGTACCACGTCACCTGCTGGGGCGACGACATCGATCCCGCGCAGCCGCCGCTCGTGATGCTGCACGGCTGGATGGATGTCGGCGCCTCCTTCCAGTTCGTCGTCGATGCCCTGCCGCAGCACCGGTACGTCGTGGCGCTCGACTGGCGCGGCTTCGGTCGCACGCAGGCCCCGGCCGACACCTATTGGTTCGCCGACTACCTCGGCGACCTGGACGTGCTGCTCGACACGCTGCTGCCCGGCCGCACGATCGACCTGCTCGGCCACAGCATGGGCGGCAACGTCGCCATGCTGTACGCCGGCGTGCGGCCGCAGCGCCTGCGGCGGCTGGTCAACCTCGAAGGCTTCGGCATGCCGCGCAGCCGGCCGCAGGATGCGCCCGCGCGCTACGCGCAGTGGCTCGACCAGCTGCGCGAGCCGCCGGCCCTCGGCAGCTACGACAGCGTCGACGGCGTGAGCCGGCGGCTGATGAAGAACAACCCGCGGCTGGCGGCGGACAAGGCGGCGTGGCTGGCCCTGCAGTGGTCGGAGCGCCGCGGCGACGGCCGCTGGCACCTGCGCGCCGAGCCCGGCCACAAGGGTGTCGCACCGCAGCTCTACCAGGCCGACGAGGTGCTGGCCGTGTGGCAGCGCATCGAGGCGCCGCTGCTGTGGATCGACGGCGCGCTGACCGACATGGCCGGATGGTGGGGGCAGCGCTACGGGCGCGAGGAGTTCGAGGCGCGCCTGGCGACCGTGCGGGCGCCCGTCGAGCGCCAGCGCCTGGCCGCCAGCGGCCACATGCTGCACCACGACGAGCCCGAGGCGCTCGCGGCCCACATCGAGCGCTTCCTCGCCGCGGCCGCCTGAAGCGGCCCATGCGAAAATCCGCGCCCTTCAAGAAGGATGGCACTCATGGACAACGAAAAGGTCAACGAGATCGGCGCCCTGCTCGCCGACCTCAGCGCGCGCACCGACGCGCTACGGGGGTATCTTTGACTACGACCGCAAAGCACTGCGGCTGAACGAGGTCAACGCCGCGCTGGAGAACCCGAGCGTCTGGAACGAGCCCAAGCGCGCGCAGGAACTCGGCCGCGAGAAGCGCTCGCTCGACACCGTGGTCGAGACCATCAACCACCTGACGAGCAACCTGGCCGACAGCACCGAGCTGTACGACATGGCCAAGGAAGAAGGCGACTTCGACAGCCTGGCCGCCATCGAGGCCGATGCGAAGAAGCTGGAGGGCACGGTCGAGCAGCTCGAGTTCCGCCGGATGTTCAACAACCCGGCCGACCCGAGCAACTGCTTCATCGACATCCAGGCCGGCGCCGGCGGCACCGAGGCCTGCGACTGGGCGAGCATGCTGCTGCGCCAGTACCTGAAGTACTGCGAGCGCAAGGGCTTCAAGACCGAGGTGATGGAAGAGACGGAAGGCGACGTCGCCGGCATCCGCTCGGCCACCATCAAGGTCGAGGGCGACTACGCGTTCGGCCTGCTGCGCACCGAGACCGGCGTGCACCGCCTGGTGCGCAAGAGCCCGTTCGATTCGGCCGGCGGCCGCCACACCTCGTTCGCGAGCCTGTTCGTCTATCCGGAGGTGGATGATTCGATCGAGATCGACATCAACCCGGCCGACGTGCGCACCGACACCTTCCGCGCCAGCGGCGCGGGCGGGCAGCACATCAACAAGACCGACTCGGCGGTGCGCCTGACGCACATCCCGACGGGCATCGTCGTGCAGTGCCAGAACGACCGTTCGCAGCACCGCAACCGCGACGAGGCCTGGCAGATGCTGCGCTCGCGCCTCTACGAGCACGAGATGCGCAAGCGCATGGCCGAGCAGCAGAAGCTGGAAGACAGCAAGACCGACGTCGGCTGGGGCCACCAGATCCGCAGCTACGTGCTCGACCAGAGCCGCATCAAGGACCTGCGCACCAACGTCGAGATCAGCAACACCCAGAAGGTGCTCGACGGCGACCTCGATCCGTTCATCGAGGCCAGCCTGAAGCAGGGCGTGTAGCACCGTGGGGCCGGCCTCCGCATCGCCGCAGCGCACGCTGCCGGTGATCTGCATGGCAGTCGGCATGCCCCACGGGGATGCCGACGTGTACGTGCGGCGCCTCTCCGACATGCTGGGGCGCCACTGCCCGCGCCCCTTCCAGCTGTACTGCTACACGGACCGGCCTCGGTCGCTGCCGGAGGGCGTGATCGCGCGCGACTGCAGCGGCTGGACCGAGCTCGAGCGCGAAGGGATGCGCCCGACGACACGCAAGCTCGGCCTGTTCAACCCGGCCTACGTCGAGTTCGACAGCTTCCTGTACCTCGACCTCAGCCTGGTCATCCAGCGCAGCCTGGCGCCGCTGCTGGACCACGCCATGGACCGGCCGGAAGACCTGGTGATCGTGAGCGACTGGAATCACGCGGGCTACAACTCGTCCGTGATGCGCATCCGGCGGGGGCCCCTGCGCGCCATCTACGACGCGTTCGTCGACGGCGAGCGCTTCGAGCAGCGCGTGATGGGCGACCAGGAGTTCATCCACGGCGTCGTGACGGCGCGCGGCCTGCAGTCTCGCGTGGCGCTGTTCCCGCCGGGCCAGATCGCGAGCTTCAAGAGCGCCGTGCGCCTGCTGGGCCGCGACCCCGTCGCGGCCGGGGAGCAGCTGCGCGCCGCCACCATCGTGAAGTTCCACGGCCAGCCGAAGATGCACGAGGCCTTCGGACTGCGCTACCGGTGGCTGCGCGTGCGCTTGCCCGAACTGCTGCGCGGGCACCTGGCCCCCGTGCTGCCGCTGGCCGAGCTGCGGCGGGAGTGGACCGGCAACTCCTGACGCGCCGCGCGCCGCCAGGTGAGCAGCCGCTAAACTCAAGCCTCCGACCGACCCCGCGGCGCCACGCTGCATCGACATGCGAGATGCGGTCCACCGCGATGGCCGCAGCCGTCGCTTCCCCAGCTCCAGCCAGCGAACACCCACACCATGCGTGAAGGCACAGCCACACCCGTCCGTCGCCAGGACTACACCGCCCCCGCGTACTGGATCCGCAGCGTCGAGCTGACGTTCGACCTGGATCCCGGCAAGACCATCGTCACCAGCCGGCTGGTGATCGAGCGCAACCTGGACACGCCGCCGCAGCCGCTGAAGCTGCAGGGCGAGGACATCACGCTGCTGCGTGTGCAGGCCAACGGCGAGAGCGTCAGCTTCCGGCACGAGCCCGGCCTGCTGGTGATCGACAACCCGCCGGGCGACAACTTCACCCTCGACATCCGCAACACCTGCTGCCCCGACAAGAACACGCAGCTCTCGGGCCTCTTCTCGTCCGACAGCGGCCTGTTCACCCAGTGCGAGGCCGAGGGCTTCCGCCGCATCACCTACTTCCTCGACCGGCCCGACGTGATGGCGGTCTACACCGTCACGCTGCGTGCCGACAAGAAGCGCTACCCGGTGCTGCTGTCCAACGGCAACCTGCTCGAGCAGGGCCCGCTGGACAACGGCCGCCACTACGCCAAGTGGCACGATCCGTTCCGCAAGCCGAGCTACCTGTTCGCGCTGGTGGCCGCCGACCTGGTGGCGCGCGAGCAGCTGATCCGCACGCGCAGCGGCAGGGACCACCTGCTGCAGGTCTACGTGCGCCGCGGCGACCTCGACAAGACCGAGCATGCGATGAACTCGCTGATCGCGTCGATCATCTGGGACGAGGCCCGCTTCAAGCTGCCGCTCGACCTGGAGCGCTTCATGATCGTCGCCGTCGGCGACTTCAACATGGGCGCGATGGAGAACAAGGGCCTGAACATCTTCAACACGAAGTACGTTCTCGCCAGCCCCGCCACCGCCACCGACACCGACTTCATGGGCGTCGAGAGCGTGGTCGGCCACGAGTACTTCCACAACTGGACCGGCAACCGCATCACCTGCCGCGACTGGTTCCAGCTGAGCCTGAAGGAAGGCCTGACGGTCTTTCGCGACCAGGAATTCAGCATGGACATGGCCGGCGGCCCGAGCGCCCGTGCGGTCAAGCGCATCGACGACGTGCGCGGCCTGCGCCAGGTGCAGTTCCCGGAAGACGCCGGCCCGATGGCGCACCCGGTGCGGCCCGACGAATACCAGGCGATCAACAACTTCTACACCGCCACCGTCTACGAGAAGGGCGCCGAAGTCGTCCGCATGATGCAGACGCTGGTGGGCCGCGAAGGCTTCGAACGCGGCATGACGCTGTACTTCCAGCGCCACGACGGCTTCGCCGTGACCTGCGACGACTTCGCGCAGGCCATCGCCGACGCCAACCCCGGCAGCATGCTGTCGACGCGGCTCGAGACCTTCAAGCGCTGGTATGCGCAGGCCGGCACGCCGCACGTCGAGGCCCGCGGCCGCTACGATGCCGAGCAGCGCCGCTACGTGCTCACGCTGTCGCAGTGGAGCAGCCCCAGCGCGCAGCAGCCCGTGAAGCTGCCCTACGTGATCCCGGTGGTGATGGGGCTGGTGGGGCCCGAAGGCCAGGCGCTGACGCTGCAGCTCGAGGGCGAATACGGCCATTCGGGCACCGAACGCGTGATCGTCATCGACGACGAACGGCTCGAACTCGTCTTCGTCAACGTCGACGTGCCGCCGGTGCCCTCGCTGCTGCGCGGCTTCTCGGCACCGGTGCGGCTGGACGATGGCCTGTCGGACGCCGACCTGCTGACGCTGCTTCGGCACGACAGCGACGCCTTCAACCGCTGGGAGGCCGGCCAGCGGCTGGCGCTGTCGCGCATGCTCGCGGCGGTGCCCGGTGCGGCGCCCGCGGTGCTGGACGACGCGCTGGTCGATGCCCTGCGCGCGGTGCTGCGCGACCCGTCGCTCGACCCCGCTTTCAAGGAACTGGTGCTGACGCTGCCCACCGAGCGCTACGTCGCCGAGCAGCTCGACACGTCCGATCCGCAGCGCATCCACGCGGTGCACCAGGCGCTGCAGGCGCAGCTGGCCGAGCGCCTGCACGACGACTGGGCATGGGCCTTCGAGCACCACCAGGTCACCGAAGGCTACCGGCCCGACAGCGAACAGAGCGGCCGCCGCGCGCTGGCCAACCGCGCGCTGGGCATGTTGGTGCGGCATGCCGTGGCCACGGGCGACGCCGTGTGGCCGGGCAAGGCCTACGGCCGCTTCAAAGAGGCCGCCAACATGACCGACCGTCTGGGCGCCCTCGCTGCACTGGTCGACGCGCACGCCGAGCTGGCGGCGCCTGCCCTCGAGCGCTTCCACACCCTGTTCAAGGACGAGGCGCTGGTCATCGACAAGTGGTTTGCGCTGCAGGCCGGCGCGCCCGAGACGGCGGACGGCCGCGTCTTCACGCGGGTCAAGGCGCTGCTGAAGCACCCGGACTTCTCGCTGAAGAACCCGAACCGCGCACGCAGCCTGGTCTTCAGCTTCATGAACAACCCGGCCGCCTTCCACCGCAGCGATGCGGCGGGCTATGCGCTGTGGGCCGAGCTGGTGATCGAGATCGACGCGGCCAACCCGCAGCTCGCATCGCGCCTGGCGCGCCTGATGGAGCGGTGGCGCCGCCTGGCCGAACCCTGGCAAAGTGCTGCCCGCGAAGCGCTCGCGCGCGTGGCCGCCAAACCCAACCTGAGCGACGACACCCGGGAAGTCGTTTCGCGTGCACTCGAAAGCTGAATCATGGAAAAACGCATCAGCCTCACCCAGTACCTCGTCGAACAGCAACGCAAGCACGGCCACATCCCCGGCCAGCTGCGCCTGCTGATCGAAGTCGTGGCGCGCACCTGCAAGCGCATCGCCATCGCCGTCAACAAGGGCGCGCTCGGCGAAGTCCTGGGCAGCGCCGGCAGCGAGAACGTGCAGGGCGAGGTGCAGAAGAAGCTCGACATCATCGCCAACGAGGTGCTGATCGAGGCCAACGAATGGGGCGGCGCGCTCGCGGCCATGGCCAGCGAGGAGATGGACTCCATCCACGTGGTGCCCAACCGCTACCCGCAGGGCGAATACCTGCTGCTGTTCGATCCGCTCGACGGCTCCAGCAACATCGACGTCAACGTGAGCATCGGCACCATCTTCTCGGTGCTGCGCAAGCTCGGCGACCACGAGGCCGTGACCGAGCGCGACTTCCTGCAGCCCGGCTCGCGCCAGGCGGCCGCGGGCTACTGCGTCTACGGCCCGCAGACCACGCTGGTGCTGACGGTGGGCGACGGCGTCGCGATGTTCACGCTCGACCGCGAGCAGGGCTCCTGGGTGCTGACGTCGGAGGACGTCCGGATCCCCGAGGACACCAAGGAGTTCGCGATCAACATGAGCAACAAGCGCCACTGGGATGCCCCGGTGACGCGCTACATCGACGAATGCCTGGCCGGCACGGAAGGCGAGCGCGGCAAGGACTTCAACATGCGCTGGATCGCCAGCATGGTGGCCGACGTGCACCGCATCCTGAGCCGCGGCGGCGTGTTCCTGTACCCCTGGGACAAGCGCGAACCCGACAAGCCCGGCAAGCTGCGCCTGATGTACGAGGCCAACCCGATGGCCTTCCTGGTCGAGCAGGCCGGCGGCGCCGCGACCAACGGTCGGCAGCGCATCCTCGACCTCCAGCCGAGCAAGCTGCACGAGCGGGTGAGCGTGGTGCTGGGCTCGAAGAACGAAGTCGAGCGCGTCACGCGATATCACAACGAATCCGCCTGATTTCAGGCTATACTCTTGGGCTGTCGCCGGTGTAGCTCAGTTGGTAGAGCAGCGCATTCGTAATGCGAAGGTCGGGAGTTCGACTCTCTTCACCGGCACCAGAAGTCCCCATGAAAGCCGACCTCCGGGTCGGCTTTTTCTTTGCGGCTGCGCCCTCGCAGGACGGCACGGGCGCGTGGCTAGAATCCGCGCGCCATGCGCATCCTCGTCTGGCTCGTTCGAGCCTTTGTCTTCTTCGCCCTCTTCGCCTTTGCGCTGAACAACCAGCAGGAAGCGATCGTGCGCTGGTTCTTCGGCGTGGAGTGGCGTGCCCCGATGGTGATCATCGTGTTGGTGGCCTTCGCCGCAGGCTGCACGATCGGCGTGCTGGCCATGGTGCCGAGCTGGTGGCGCCACCGCCGGGTGGCGCGCCGCATCGCGCCCGAGCCCGTGGCCACGGCCCCTGCGGCGCCCGCCGCCATCGCGGTGCCGCCGGCCGAGACCGCCATACCGGAACACCCTCCTCGCGATGGACTTTGATCTGCAGTGGCTGCTGCTGGGCCTGCCCCTGGTGTTCGCGCTGGGATGGATGGCCTCGCGCTTCGACCTGCGCCAATGGCGGCGCGAGCAGCGGGATTCGCCCAAGGCCTACTTCAAGGGACTGAACCTGCTGCTCAACGAGCAGCACGACAAGGCCATCGACGCCTTCATCGAGGCGGTGCAGAACGACCCCGACACGACCGAGCTGCACTTCGCACTGGGCAACCTGTTCCGCCGCCGCGGCGAGTTCGAGCGCGCCGTGCGGGTGCACCAGCACCTGCTGCAGCGGGGCGACCTGTCGTCGGCCGACCGCGAGCGCGCGCAGCACGCGCTGGCGCAGGACTTCATGAAGGCCGGCCTCTTCGATCGCGCCGAAGAAGCCTACCGGGCGCTGGAGGGCACCCCCTTCGACACCGAGGCCCGGCTGGCGCTGCTGTCGCTGCATGAACGCTCGCGCGACTGGCGCGCGGCCGCGGAGGTCGCCGCCCGGCTCGAACGCAGCAACACCGGCTCGTTCGCCCCCCGCATCGCGCACTACTGGTGCGAACTGGCGATCGAGGCCGACGAGCGCGGCCAGGCCGAGGAGGCCGACGCCGCACTCCAGAAGGCGCAGGCCGCGTCGCCAACCTCGCCGCGCCCGCTGGTGCTGGCCGGCCAGCGCCTGGCGCGCACCGGCCGCCATGCCGAAGCCGTGCAGGTGTGGAACGACCTGCGCGCACGGCACCCCAGCGCGTTCGGGCTGATCGCGCGCGACTGGGCGCGCAGCGCGCTGGCCATCGGCCAGGCCGATGCCGCCCGCGCGACGCTGCAGGGGCTGTACGAACGCCACCCCGGCATCGAGTTGCTGCAGGCGCTGGCGCTGGTCGATCCGCCCGGCAGCGAGGCGAGCGCGGTACAGCGCATGGCACAGCACCTGGCCAACCACCCGTCGATCGCCGCGGCCACGGCATTGATGCAGCTGCCGCCGGCACCCTGGGGCGACGCCGCCCGCGCGGGCCTGCGCCAGGCCATCGAGCAGGCGGCCAAACCCTTGCACCGGTACCGCTGCGCCGCCTGCGGTTTCGAAGCGCAACACTATTTTTGGCAGTGCCCGGCCTGCCTCAGCTGGGACAGCTTCCCGCCGCAGCGCCTGGACGACCAGTGAGGACCGGCCCCGTTGCGGGCCGTCCGCTATAGTCCCACGGACCTGCACCGCAGGCTCGGGCCGCAGGCAAGCACGCAGCTCACCGCACCCCTCATGACCTCCCTCTTTCTCGACAACGTCGACCAGCACCTCGACGTGATACGCCGCCTGTCGGCGCTCGATGCCGATGTCCAGCGCATGGGCATCCTGCTGGCCGACACGCTGCAGGCCGGCCACAAGCTGCTGCTGTGCGGCAACGGCGGATCGGCGGCCGATGCGCAGCACATGGCGTCTGAACTGACCGGGCGGTTCATCAAGGACCGCCGCCCGCTCGCCGCGATCGCGCTCTCGACCGACAGCTCGGCCCTCACCTGCATCGGCAACGACTACAGCTTCGACGAGGTGTTCGCACGCCAGGTGGAGGCGCTGGCCCGCCCTGGCGACTGCCTCATCGGCATCACCACGTCGGGCCGGTCGGCCAACGTGCTGCGCGCCGCGGCGGCCGCGCGCCGGGCCGGGGCCACGGTGGCCGGGCTCCTGGGCCGCGACGGCGGCGCGATGCGGGCCGAATGCGATGCCGCGGTGGTGGTGCCCAGCGACGTCACCGCGCGCATCCAGGAAGCGCACTCGCTCGTGATCCACACGCTGTGCGGCCTGATCGAGCAACGCCTGGGCGTCGCGTGAAGCAGGCGAAGGCTTCGAACACCGTGGCCCCGACCCGAGACGTCCTCGCCGAACGGCGCGTCATGGTCGTCGGCGACGTGATGCTGGACCGCTACTGGTTCGGCGACGTCGAGCGCATCTCGCCCGAGGCGCCCGTCCCGGTGGTGCGCATCGTGCGCGAGGAAGAACGCCTGGGGGGTGCCGCCAACGTCGCCTACAACGTGCAGATGCTCGGCGTGCCCACGACGCTGCTCACCGTGGTGGGCGCCGACGAGGCGGCGCAGCGGCTGCAGCGCCTGCTGGAGGACCGCCAGGTCGCGCACGTGCTGGGGCACGACCCTGCGCTGCAGACCATCGTGAAGCTGCGCGTCATCGGCCGCTCGCAGCAATTGCTGCGCATCGATTTCGAGAGCCAGCCCAGCCACGAGGTACTGGCGCAGCTGCTCGGCGACGTCGAGCGCGAGGTGCAGCGGCACGATGCGGTGCTCTTCTCCGACTACGGCAAGGGCGGCCTGGCGCACATCCCGCGCATGATCGAAGTCGCGCGTGCCGCCGGCCGGCCGGTGCTGGTCGATCCGAAGGGCAGCGACTTCGACCGTTACGCCGGCGCCACCGTGATCACTCCCAACCGCGCCGAGCTGGCGCAGGTGATCGGCCGCTGGCCCGACGAGGCCACGCTGCAGGCCCGCGCCCAGGCGCTGCGCGAGCGGCTGCGGCTGCAGGGGCTGCTGCTCACGCGTTCCGACGAAGGCATGACGCTGTTCGACGCCGAAGGCGCCCTGCACGTGCCGGCCCAGGCGCGCGAGGTCTTCGATGTCACCGGCGCGGGCGACACCGTCATCGCCACGCTCGCCGCGCTGGTCGCCGCCGGCATGCCGCTGCGCGAAGCCGTGCCGCACGCCAACCGCGCGGGCAGCATCGTGGTCGGCAAGTTCGGCACGGCAGGCGTCAGCCACGAGGAGCTGTTCGGATGACGCCCCCCATCGCCCCGGCGGACAAGATCTGCCTGCCCGGTGAACTGCCGGCCCGCCTGGCCGCGCTGCCCAAGCCGTGGGTGTTCACCAACGGGGTGTTCGACATCCTGCACCGCGGCCACGTGCAGTACCTGCACGAGGCATCGCAGCTCGGTGCCTCGCTGATCGTCGCGCTCAACACCGACCGCTCCACCCGCCTGCTGGGCAAGGGCCCCGAGCGGCCCTTGAACGCTGAACTCGACCGGGCGCTGGTGATCGGCGGCCTGGCCTCGGTGGCGCTGGTGACCTTCTTCGACGAGTCCACGCCGCTCGCTCTGCTCGAACGTGTGCGGCCCGAGTGCTACGTGAAGGGCGGCGACTACGACATCGAGCGCCTGCCCGAAACCGCGCTGGTGCGCGGCTGGGGCGGGCGGGCGCAGGCGCTGCCCTTCGTCGACGGCTACTCGACCACGCGACTCGTGCAGCGCATGGCTGCCGCCGCGCCGGCACGCACCGGAGGACGGCCGTGACGCCGCGCCGCGCCGCCTTCCTCGATCGCGACGGCGTCATCAACGCCGAGCACGGCTACGTGCACCGCTGGGCGGACTTCGAGTTCCTGCCCGGTGCGGTCGAGGCGATGCGCCGGCTGCACGAAGCAGGCTGGCTCATCGTGGTGATCACGAACCAGTCCGGTATCGCACGCGGCATGTACACCGAGGCCGACTACCAGGCGCTCACCCGGCAGATGCGCGGGCACCTCGCCGGCCTCGGCGTGCCGGTGGCCGGCGTGTACCACTGCCCCCACCACCCGGGCGGCAGCGTCGCGGCCCTCTCGATCGACTGCGACTGCCGCAAGCCCCGGCCCGGCCTGCTGCTGCGGGCCGCACACGAGCTGGGCCTGTCGCTGCCCGATTCCTTCATGGTGGGCGACAAGGGCTCCGACGCCGAGGCGGCCCGTGCCGCCGGCGTGGGCCGCGTGCTGCTGGTCGAGTCCGGCCACGCGCTGCCGGCCGGTGCCGCCGCGCTGGCCGACAGCGTGCACCCGGACCTGGCGCAGGCCATCGGCCACCTGCTCGGCGCCGCGGTATCGTCGTGACCCACGCCGCTCCTGCCGCTGCGGCGCGCCGCATCCTCGTCATCCGCCTGTCCGCGCTGGGTGACGTGATCATGGCCTCGGGCCTGATCCCTGCCCTGCGCACCCGCTACCCCGACGCACACATCGCCTGGCTCACCGAGGCACCGGCGGCCCCGCTGATCCAGCAGCATCCGCTTCTGGACGAGGTGATCGTCTGGCCGCGCCACCAATGGCAGAAGCTCTGGCGCGAGCGCCGCTTCGGCACGCTGTGGCAGGAGATGCGGCGCTTCCGGCGGGCGCTGCGCGAACGGCACTTCGATCTGGCGCTCGACGCCCAGGGCCTGCTGAAGAGCGGGCTGTGGGGGTGGCTCAGCGGAGCGCCACGGCGCATCGGCCTGCGCGCGCGGGAAGGCGCGCAGTGGCTGGCCACCGAAAGGCTGGATCCGCCGCGCGATGCCGATGTGCGCATCGGCGCGGAGTACCGCGCCCTCGCCCGCCACGTCGGTGCGCCCGACGAGACGTTCCGCCTCGACCTGCGCTTCGACGAAGCGGTGCGGCAACGTGCACGCGCCCAGCTCGCCGCCCTTGGCGTGCACGGCCCGTTCGCCGTGCTGTGCCCCTTCACCACACGGCCGCAGAAGCACTGGTTCGAGGAGCGCTGGGCCGCCCTCGCCGAACGGCTGGCCGCCGGCGGATGCACGCCGGTGCTGCTGGGCGGACCGGCGGACCGGGAGGCCGCCGCGCGCATCCATGCCGCTGCCCCGTCGGCCGTCGACCTGGCGGGCCAGCTCAAGCTCGACGAGAGCGTGGCGCTCATCGCCGACAGCCACCTGCTGATCGGCGTGGACACCGGCCTCACGCACGCCGGCAGCGCGTTCCGCGTGCCGACCATCGCGCTCTTCGGCTCGACGCGGCCGTATGCCGATGCCGATTCGCCACGCACCGCCATCCTCTACGAACCGCTCCCCTGCTCCCCCTGCCGCCGCAACCCCACCTGCGGCGGCCGCTTCGATTGCATGCGCGCCCACACCGTCGACCACGTCCTCCAGCAGGCCCAGCGGCTGCTGCATCCCCTGCCATGAAAGTGCTGCATGTCGAATCCGGCCGCCATCTTTATGGCGGCGCGCTGCAGGCCGTGCTGCTGATGCAGGGGCTGGAGCAGCGGGGCGTCGAATGCCACCTGGCCTGCCGCACCGGCGCGGCGATCGGGCAGGCCGCGGCGCCGCAGATCACCGCGGTGCACGAGACCACGATGAAGGGCGACGTCGACGTGTTCACCTGGTGGCGGCTGCGGCAGCTGATCCGCCGCATCGAGCCCGACGTCGTGCACCTGCACGCCCGTTTCGGCACGGACGTGTGGGGCGCGCTCGCAGCGCGCGGACAGCAGGTGCCGGTGGTGCACAGCCGCCGTGTGGACAACCGCGAGCGGCGCTGGATCGTCGGGCTCAAGTACCCGCTGTACGACAAGGTCGTCGCCATCTCGCACGGCATCCGCGAGGTGTTGATCGACGAGGGCGTGCCGCCGGCGCAGGTGGTGTGCGTGCATTCGGCGGTCGATACGGCGCGCTACCAGCCCCGCGGCGACGACCGCGCCTGGCTCGATGCGCAGTTCGGCCTCCTGCCCGGCGACCTCGCGGTCGCGCTCATCGCGCAGTTCATCCCGCGCAAGGGGCACCGCGTGCTGATCGACGCGCTGCCCGCCGTGCTGGCACGGCAACCGCAGACGAAGGTGCTGCTGTTCGGGCAAGGCCCCCAGGTCGAGCCCGTGCGGCAGCTGATCGCCGAGCGCGGGCTGGGCGCCAACGTGCAGATCGCAGGCTTCCGCAGCGACCTGGAGCGTGTGGTCCCGAGCCTCGACCTGGTCGTGCACCCTGCCGCGACGGAAGGGCTCGGGGTGTCGCTGCTGCAGGCTGCTTCCTGCGGGATCCCCATCGTCGCGACCCGCGCCGGGGGCATCCCGGAGATCGTGCAGCCCGGCCTCAACGGCGAACTGGTCGAACCCGGGGACGCGCCCGCCCTGGCGCAGGCGATGCTCAAGCTCCTGGGCGATGCGCGCCTGCGCCGGCAGTACGGCGACGCGGCGCGGCAATGGGTGTTGGCGCATTTTTCGGTCGACGCGATGGTCGAAGGCAATCTGGCCGTGTACCGCGAGGTGCTGGCCGACCGTGCAAAGGCATGAGGGTGGAATGAACCATTCGACGGATCCCGCGCCGCCGTCCACGGCCGCCGCCTTCTGGGGCACGTGCGGCGAAATCGCACGTGCCCGGTTCGCCCGCACCTTCAAGCGGGTGCTGCGCCCCTGCCTGATGCAGCGCCTGGCCGAACGCAACCGCAGCTCGCACGAGTCCGTGATCGCCCCCGGCGGACCCGTGGTGTCGCTGACCACCTACGGGCCGCGCCTGCAGAACGTCTTCTATGTGCTGGAGAGCATCGGTGCCGGCCGGCTCAAGCCGTCCCGGCTGGTGCTGTGGATCGACGAGGGCCTGGCGAAGGCAGGCCTGCCCGACGCACTGAAGCGGTTGATGTCGCGCGGGCTGGAGGTGCGCAGCACCCAGGATGTCGGCCCGCACACCAAGTACTTCCCGCAAGTCCTGTCGGAACCGCATCCGGTGTTGCCCCTGGTGACGGCCGACGACGACGCGCTCTATCCGGCGTACTGGTTGCAACGGCTGGCGGCCGAGGGGCGCCGCATGCCCGGGGTCATCCACTGCTTCCGCGCCCATCGCATCGCCTTCGACGTACAGGGCCGGATGAGGCCCTACCGCGAGTGGAGAGGCTGCACATCGACCCATCCGTCGCATCGGCACTTCCTGACGGGCGTCGCCGGCGTGTTGTATCCCGTGGCGGCCCAGAACGCCTTGCGCGCAGCCGGCGACGGCTTCACCGCCTGCTGCCCGCGCGCCGACGACATCTGGCTCAACCTCGTCGCGCTGCGCGCTGGGATCGCCGTGCGCCAGGTGCGGCCCCGGGGCCGGCTCTTCTACAAGCTGCCTGGAACGCAGGCCCAAGGCCTGGCGCAAGGCAACGTCTGGGGCGGCGGCAACGATGCGCAGCTGCTTGCCAGCTACCGGGTCGACGACCTGCAGAAGCTGCGGTCCGCCAGGTAAACCAGGCGGCTGGCTCCTCCGTTCTCTGCCATCAGAAGAGCCAGACGGGAGAAGCGTGTGGAACAACGCAGGCCCATGCGGGAGGCAGCACACCGGCCGTGCGCCCTCGCACGGGGAGCAGGCTGATGGCGTCGACCGTCGCCGTCTATTTCGTCGCGTCGCCGCTGCAGTACCTCGCGGCACGCCAGATCGCGCAGACGCACGAGGCCGGTGCGCGCCAGCTCCTGGTGTGGTACCAGCCGGGCGTCGGCCCGATCGTGCGCCCCGAACACTGGGATGCCACCGCCTACATGCCCTGGCCCCGGCTCTCGCCGCTGCCCGGGCGGTTCGGCCGCCATCGCCGGTTGCGGGAGAACATCCGCCTCGTCGCGTCGCTGGTGGGCCGTTGCGACACGCTGCACCTGCACAGCGCCGTCTTCGACACCGAGGCCATCAACTACTTCCTGCACGCCTTGCCGCGCGCTGCGGGCGCCCGCGAGATGCGCGCCCGCATCCTGCCTGACGGGCTGATCAGCGTCCGGCGCTATCCGCTGTCGCCGGCCAAGCGTGCGCTGCAGCGCCTGCGGTGGCTGCGTCGCCTCGCCGCACCGGAGCTCAAGTACACCGGCTTCTCCGGCGACCGCATCGGCTCGGACGCCGCCTTCTGCGACCGCATCTACGTGCTGCCCGGCATGCCGCACGAATACCCGTCCGCCAAGGTGGTGACGCTCCAGCCCCTGGCGCAGCCGAGTGCCGCGCAGCCCGCCGAGGACGCCCCGCGCGAACGCAGGGCGCTGGTGGTGGGCCAGCCGCTCGTCGGCGCCGGCCTGCTCGATGCGCAGGACCTGCCTGCCGTGTCCGCCCGCCTGCACGGATGGCTGCGCGAGCAGGGCATCGAGCGCATC
This sequence comes from Aquincola agrisoli, assembly GCF_036621135.1. NCBI lineage: Bacteria > Pseudomonadati > Pseudomonadota > Betaproteobacteria > Burkholderiales > Sphaerotilaceae > Aquincola > Aquincola agrisoli. The sequence goes on along the minus strand of NZ_JAZIBG010000020.1, from coordinate 133,061 downwards.
CAGTACAAGGGCCATCCGAAGGATCCCAACCTCGAACTCTGCGCACCCGGCGACGAGGTGCTGTCGCTGGACGAACCGCTCGAACTCTGGCTGGCCCGGCAACGGTTCGATGCGATCGTCGGCGTGCGCTCCACCGCCCTGCTGTTCGCCCGGCAGCTGTACGGCCCGTCGACCGAGGTGATGGCGTTCGGTTGGGGCCAGGTGCGATTCAAGTCCGCGGCCGAGCGGCGCGACATGGAGCGGACCTTCAAGTCCTGCGGCGTTGTCATCGATCAGTGAACGCAACTGCGTGTCCGTCGGCACCCCCTTCAGGGTGACCCGATGGAGGGATATTTCGGCACCGCCAATGTGCTGAAAACGCTCGGGAGCCCGATGTTCGCCACGGCTCGCCAACCCTCCAGGACATCGCCATGATCAAACATCTGCTGACTCTCCTCCTCGCTTCGCTGCTCTCGCTGGCCTCCGCGGCCGCGATGGCCGCCGTCGACGCCAACAAGGCGACGCAGGCCGAACTCGAGACCATCAAGGGCATCGGCCCCTCCGTGTCGTCCCGGGTCCTGGAAGCCCGCAAGTCCAGCCCGTTCAAGGACTGGGACGACCTGATCGACCGGGTGCAGGGCATCGGCGCGGGCAAGGCGGCCAAGCTGTCGGCCGAAGGGCTGACCGTGAACGGCGCCACCTACGCCGGCGCCGCCGCCACCGACAAGGCCGACAAGCAAAAGGTCGATCGCCCTGCCAAGCCGGCCACCAGCCCCGAAACGGCCGCGAAGAAGTAGGCCTGCCGGCCTTCGCCGCCGGCAGCGCGTCAGTCGCCGCCGACGGCCTGGGGCACGGCCGGCGCTGGCAGCGTGTCCGCACGGTGTGGCAGCCCGCCGTCTCGACGCACCCAACCGAAGAAGCGCTCGACCTCCCCGCGGCGCGCCTGCGTATCCGCCTCACCCAGCGCCATCAGCTCGCGCGTATAGGGCGACTCGAACAGCAGGTAGCTGGCCAGCGCCGCGCCATGCGCCGCCGGCCCCTGCCCTCCCACACCGACCCCGCGCAGCAGCGAACGCACCGGCACCGGCAGGCTGCCCAGGTGCCGCGCGGCCAGGTCATCGAGGCGCTGGCTGGGGGCGATCAACAGCACATCGATCGGGCGCAGGCTCGCGGCCACCCGTGCTTCCGCAGGCAGGAGCGCCAAGGTGCGGTTGATGCGCTGCAGGCGCTCGACGTCGACGGCCAGCGCATCCAGGAAGATGTTGGACAGTGCATGGCCGGCGACTTGCGCCAGCGTGGGATAGGCGGTATCGACCGATCTCCTCAGCTCGGGCTCCTGCATGCGGCCGGCGCCGATCACGACGACGCGCTCGGCACCGAGGTGCACGGCAGGGGACATCGGCGCCGTCTGCCGCATCGAGCCGTCGCCGAACCATTCGGGCCAGGTGTGGCCGTGTCCGTCGCGCATCGAGAGCTGCGCGGCCGGGAAGACGAAGGGGATCGCCGATGAAGCCAGCAGGTGTTCGACGCGGATGTCGTCGCGCACGGCCAGGCGCTGAGAGCGGGTCCAGGGGGACAAGCCGTCCACCGCGTCGTAGAACGTGACGTGGTTGCCGCTGGTGTAGCTGGAGGCCGTGACCGCCACCGCACGCAGGTGGCCGCCCCGCAGCACGTCCTTCAGCCGGTCGAGGTGCAGCATGCGCTGCAGCAGTTCAGACAGCGGCGCGTTGTCCAGCAGCGAGCGGGGCCGCGCACGGCGCCACCGGGCCAGCGCCCAGCCGGCCGTCAGCATGGTCAGCCAGCGGGCCCCGGTGCGGATGACGCCGAACGCGTCGGCGCGGTAGACCTGCTCCGCATGGAAGTCCTGCCAGATGCCGGCAAGCCCCTGTACGGCCAGGTCGAAGTGGTCCGCGTAACACGCGAGGGCCGCCGCGTTGATCGCTCCCGCGGACGTGCCGGTGATGATCGGGAAGGGATTGCCGCCACGTATCCCTGCCTCGCGGCGGATGCGGGAGATCGCCTTCAGCACGCCCACCTGGTAGGCGGCCCGCGCACCGCCTCCGGTGAGCACCAGACCCGTGACCGGCTTTGTCATGCGCGCGGAGTGTAGCGGCGCCTGCGCGGCGCGCCCGCGCGGGGGTCAGTCGCGGTCGTGGCCCTTGCCGTGGCCCCTGCCGGGGCCGTGGTCGCCGCCCCGATCGCGCCGGTCGTGGCCATGGTCGCGGTCGTGGTGGCGGTCCCGGTGGCGGTCGTCATGGCGGCGGCGGTCGTGCGACACATGGTCGTGGTACCACTGGTCGCGCACGAAGTACACCGGCACGCCGCAGGCGCCATAGCGTGCGCAATGCTTGCCCCAGTTCTTCTGGTGGCCGGGCGGCACCCACATGTAGACCGGCTGCGGCCGCGGCCCGCGCGGCGGCGATCGCACGATCACCGGCTGGGCCACGATGACCTGCGGCGCGGGGAAGCGGCCGATGTCCACGCGCCCGTAGACCCCTGGCTCGCTGATGCTGACGGACACGCCGACGTCCGCGGCGTGCGCCGGCAAAAGGAGCATGGCGCCCAAGGCAAGGGCAGCGCGGGTGAGCAGTCTTTTCATGGGTCTTTCAGGGGAAGCCATCACGCCAGGACAACGCAGCAGCCGGCGATGGCGCCGACCTGCGCCGCGTATCAGGTGGTTTCAGCCGCATAGACCACGCTGGCGCCGCCCGGCACGCTGCGCGTCCAGCGCTCGAGCGCCGCATCGCTCGGGAAGAAGCGCCCCGCGTCGCCCAGGTCCACCACGCCCACCGCCTGCTCGCGCTGCAGCGCCAGCCGCACCGGCAGGCCCTCGAGGCGCTCGCCTTCCTCGGTGACGGCGCGGCGCACCGGGAACTCCTGCAGCAGCGCCGCCAGCGGCGGCAGCGCCTCGGGCCCCGCCGCGCCGAACGCCACATGCAGGTAGCGGCCGAAGCGGCAGCGTGCGGTGGGCAGGTCCCAGAGCTGCTGGACATTGAGCCGCAGGCCGCCGCTGAAGCGGTCCGGCTGCACGCGGCCCTGCACCACCAGCAGCTCATCGTCGCGCAGCAGGTCGCGGTGGGCATCGAGCGTCTTCTCGTCGGCGACGGCCTCGATGAACTCGCTCTTGTCGTCGAGCTTGAAGATCGCGACGCGCCCGCGGTTGCCATTGACGATGCGCAGGTCGCCGACGATGCCCGCCACCACCTGCGGGTCGCGGCTGTCGGCCAGGTCGGCGATGCGGCGGCGCACGAACTGGCGCACCTCCTGCTCGCTCTGGTCGAACATGTGGCCGGAGAGGTAGAAGCCGATCGCCGTCTTCTCGAGCGTCAGCCGCTCCTTGACGCTCCAGGGCTCCGCGGCCACCAGCGGCGGCTCCTGCGTGCTGGCGGCATGGCAGTCGCCGAAGTCGAACAGCCCGCCCTGGTCGGCATGGGCGGCCTGGGTGTCGGCCCATTCGAGCGCCAGGCCCACGCTGGCCAGCGCACTGGCGCGGTCGGCATGCAGCTTGTCGAAGGCGCCCGCCTTGATCAGCGCCTCGACCACGCGCTTGTTGATGCGCTGGCGGTCGACGCGCGCGCAGAAGTCGAACAGGCTGCGGAACGGCCCGCCCGCCTCACGCGCCGCGACGATGGCCTCGATCGCTCCCTGGCCCGTGCCCTTGATGGCGCCCAGGCCGTAGCGCACGACCTTGTCGCTGATCGGCATGAAGCGGTACACGCCCGTGTTGACGTCGGGCGGCTCGAACGAGAGGCCGAGGTTCCGGGCATCGTTGAGCAGCACCTTCAGCTTGTCGGTGTCGTCCGTCTCGATGCACATGTTGGCCGCGAAGAACTCGGCCGTGTAGTGCACCTTGAGCCAGGCCGTGTGGTACGCCAGCAGTGCGTACGCGGCGGCATGGCTCTTGTTGAAGCCATAACCCGCGAACTTCTCCATCAGGTCGAAGACTTCGTCGGCCGTCGCGGCGGCTATGCCCTTCTTGGCGGCACCTTCGCGGAAGATCTCGCGGTGCTTGGCCATCTCCTCGGGCTTCTTCTTGCCCATTGCCCGGCGCAGCAGATCGGCGCCGCCGAGCGAGTAGCCGCCCAGCACCTGGGCCGACTGCATCACCTGCTCCTGGTAGATCATCACTCCGTAGGTCTCGGCGAGCACGCCCTCCAGCAGCGGATGCGGATACACGACCTCCTCGCGCCCGTGCTTGCGCGCGCAGAAGCTCGGGATCAGGTCCATCGGCCCCGGCCGGTACAGCGCCACCAGCGCGATGATGTCCTCGAACACGCTGGGCCGTGCATCGCGCAGCATGCGCTGCATGCCGGGCGATTCGAACTGGAACACCGCCTCGGTCAGGCCGTCGGCGAAGAGCTTGTAGGCGCGCGCATCGTCGAGCGGGATGGTCTCGTACGCGAAGTCCTTGCGGTCCGGGTGCCGCGCGACGATGAATTCCTTTGCCGTTTCCAGGATCGTCAGCGTCGCCAGGCCCAGGAAGTCGAACTTGACCAGGCCGATGGCCTCGACGTCGTCCTTGTCGTACTGGCTCACCGCGGAGTCGCTGCCCGGCTGCTGGTACAGCGGGCAGAAGTCGGTGATCTTGCCGGGGGCGATCAGTACGCCGCCCGCGTGCATGCCGATGTTGCGCACCATGCCCTCGACGCGGGCCGCCAGGTCGAGCAGCGCGGCCACCTCTTCTTCGGCGGCCTCGCGCTGCTCCAGCTCGGGCGCTTCCTTGCGGGCGTAGATGACGCCGCCGTCGGGGTTCTCGGGCACCTTGGCCAGCGTGACCGTCTTGCCCGGCGGCGCGGGGATCAGCTTGGCGATCGAGTCGACATGGCCGTAGCCCATGCCCAGCACCCGGCCCACGTCGCGCAGCGCCGCCTTCGCGGCCATCGTCCCGAAGGTGGCGATCTGGCTCACCGCGTCGCGCCCGTACTTCTGCTTGACGTAGTCGATCACGCGGTCGCGGTTGCCCTGGCAGAAGTCGATGTCGAAGTCGGGCATCGACACGCGCTCCGGGTTCAGGAAGCGCTCGAACAGCAGGTTGTAGCGCAGCGGATCGAGGTCGGTGATCGACAGCGCGTACGCCACCAGCGAGCCCGCGCCCGAGCCCCGCCCGGGGCCCACCGGGCAGCCGTTGTGCTTGGCCCAGGTGATGAAGTCGGACACGATCAGGAAGTAGCCCGGGAAGCCCATCTTCAGGATCACGTCGATCTCGAAGTCGAGCCGCTCGACGTAGCGCGGCCGCTCCTTGGCGCGCTGCGCCTCGTCGGGGTAGAGCTGGGCGAGCCGCAGCTCCAGACCCTCGAGCGAAGCGGCGCGGAAGTGCTGCTCGATCGGGATGCCGCCCGGCGTGGGGAAGTCGGGCAGCCGCGGCTTGCCGAGCACCAGCGTCAGGTTGCAGCGCCGCGCGATGTGCACCGTGTTGGCGATCGCGCTCGGGATGTCGGCGAACAAGGCCTCCATCTCCGCCTGCGACTTGAAGTACTGCTCGCGTGTGAAGCGCTTGACCCGCCGGGGGTTGGCCAGCGTCTCGCCTTCGGCGATGCAGACACGCGCCTCGTGCGCCTCGAAGTCGTCGGGCGTGGCGAACTGCACCGGATGTGTCGCCACCACCGGCAGGCGCAGCGCCGCGGCCAGCGGCACCGCCGCACGCACGTGGGCCTCGTTGGTTGGCAGCCCCGCACGCTGCAGCTCGATGTAGAAGCGGCCCGGGAAGCAGCCGCCGAGGCGGCGCGCCACGGCCGTGGCGCGGGCTTCGTCGCCGGCCAGCAAGGCCTGCCCGACGGCGCCGCCGTCAGCGCCGGACAGCGCGATCAGGCCTGCCGGCAGTTCGGCCAGCCAGGCCCATTTGATCCAGGCCTGGGCACGTTGTGCATTGCCCGTCCACGCGCGTGACAACAACTGGTTGATGTTGAGGTAGCCCTCGGCGTCCTGGGCCAGCAGCAGCAGCCGGCTGGGCTGCTTGTCGCTGCCTTCCGGCTCCATCCACACATCGACGCCCACCAGCGGTTTCACGCCCGCCTTGCGGCAAGCGGAATAGAACTTCACCGCGCCGAACAGATTGGACAGATCGGTGATCGCGAGCGCCACCTGGCCATCCTTGCGCGCGCCCTTGGCGGCCTCGTCGATGCGCAGCGTGCCGTCGACGACGGAGTACTCAGTGTGGGTGCGAAGATGGACAAAGGACATCGCGGGATTGTAGGCAGCCACCCTGCCTAGAATCCCCGCCGTGCAGACTTCCGCCCCCTCCATCCTCAACGTCTCGGCCTACAAGTTCGTCACCCTGGACGACCTGCCGGCGCTGCGCGACCGCCTCTTCGACGCGGCCGCGGCGCGGGGCCTCAAGGGCACGGTGCTGCTGGCCGAGGAAGGCATCAACCTCTTCGTCGCGGGCGGCCCGGAGGGCCTGCGCGAATGGCTCGCGCTGCTGCGCACCGACGCGCGCTTCGCCGACCTCGCGCACAAGGAAAGCTTCAGCGACAAGCTGCCGTTCCGCAGGCTGCTGGTGAAGGTCAAGCGCGAGATCATCCGGATGAACCAGCCCGCAATCCGACCGGAGGAACGCCGTGCGCCGGCAGTGGCGGCCGCGACGCTCGCACGCTGGCTCGGCCAGGGCCACGACGACGACGGGCGCCCCGTGGTGATGCTCGACACGCGCAATGCGTTCGAGGTCAAGGCCGGCGCGTTCGAACACGCGGTCGACTGGCAGCTGCGGCGCTTCAGCGACTTTCCGCGGGCGCTGGCGCGCAACGCCGCGGCGCTGGCGGGCAAGACGGTCGTGAGCTACTGCACCGGCGGCATCCGGTGCGAAAAGGCTGCCCTGGCGATGCAGGACGCCGGCGTGGAGCACGTCTACCAGCTCGAAGGCGGCATCCTGAAGTACTTCGAGGAAACGCAGGGCGCGCCGCACTGGCGGGGCGGCTGCTTCGTCTTCGACGAACGCGAGCTGCTCGACGCCACGCTGGCCCCCGCGCCCGCCGGCTCGTGAGGCGCACCGCCGGCGCTGCCGAACGCTCGGCGGCCAGCGGCCGGCTGCTGAGGATCGCCGGCCTGCTGCTGATGCTGACCGCGCTGGCGGTGTCGTTGTCCCGCGCGCCCGACCGCCCGGTGCAGTCGCTGGTGGCGCGCTGGGCTCCGCCGCCGTCGGACTTCATCGAGCTCGACGGGCAGGTCGTGCACCTGCGCGACGAAGGCCCGGTGCACGACGCGGTGCCGCTCGTGCTGCTGCACGGCCTCGGCAGCAGCCTGCATACCTGGGAAGCATGGGCTGCCGCGCTGCGACGCGATCGGCGCGTCGTCAGCCTCGATCTGCCGGGCTCGGGCCTCACCGGCCCCCGCGGCGACGGCGACTACCGCCTCGAGACGACCGCGCAGTTCGTGCTGGCCGCGCTGGACGCGCTGAAGCTGCAGCGGGTGCAGCTGGCAGGCAACGGCCGGGGCGGCGACGTCGCGGCGCACATCGCGGCGATCGCACCGCAGCGCGTGGACAAGCTGGTGCTGCTGGACCCGACGGGGCTGCCGTGGCGGGCCGTGCCGGAGCCTGCACTCTTCACCGCCGCCAGGCTGCCGGTGCTGCACTGGCTGCTCGAATCACTGCTGCCGCGCGACGCCGTCGCCGCGATGCTGTCGACGCAGTACGCAGACCCCGCAAAGGTCACGGCAGAACAGGTCGACCGCAGCTTCGAACTGCTGCTGCGCGAGGGCAATCGCCGCGCGCTGCACCATCAGTTGCTGCAACTGGGATATGAAAGCGGGCAGCCCGGATCCGACCTCACGGCACTGCTGCGGCGCGTGGACAGGCCAGTGCTGCTGATGTGGGGCACAACTGACGGCGGACTACCACCCGCCGAGGCCAACCGCTGGGCCGCCATGCCGCCGAACGTGACGCTCATGCGGCTGCCGGCACTCGGCCGCCTTCCGCAGCAAGAGAACCCTGTCGCCTCGCTGGCACCCGTGCGCGCCTTCCTGGCGCGCTGAAGAAGCCGGTCAGGCCGTGCCGTGCGACACCAGCGAACCCCATTGCGGGTTCAGCCGGCGGTCGTCCAGCTCGCGCATGCGGCGTTCCAGGTCGTAGATGTCGACCGACTCGGCCAAGTAGGCCTCCTCGCGTGCGGCGGCGCCCTGGTCCGGGCGGAACAGATGGTTCACCAACTGAAAAAACGTGTTCATAGCGATCTCTTTCGACTCAGCAAGAAGGTCAATCTAGGTGTTAACCCTTGATGTAAGTGTAAACCCTAGGGTTTACCCCTGCTGTGAAAGGTGTGCCTTGACGGCAGGGCTGTTCACGAGATCACGCTTCCAGCAGGCGCCCGTGTGGCGCCGATGCATCAGGGGGCGCGCAGTGCCGGGGCCGCCTGCAGCAAAGCCTGCATCACCCGCTCCAGCGTCTGCGCCTGTCGGGGATCCTTCAGCCCGCCGCGCTCGTCGAAGGCCGCGGCCGCTTGCCCCAGCGCAAGCTGCTGGGGCACCACCCACATTCCGAAAGCCATCTGCAGGTACTGGCGCACGTAGTTCAGGCTGCGCAAGCCGCCGAGGGCGCCCGGTGAACTGCTCAGCACCGCCGCCACCTTGCCCGCCGTGGCTGCCAAGCCCTGCGGGCCGCCGGCATCGGCGGGCACCCGCGACAGCCAGTCGAACGCGTTGACGAACAGCGGCGTCGGAAATCCGTTGTACTCCGGGGTCACGAGCAGCAAGGCGTCGTGGCCGGCCACGGCATCGCGCAGCCGGACGGCCGGTGCGGGCACGCCGTGCGCCGCCTCGAGGTCGCCGTCGTAGATCGGGAGCGCCAGCGCCCGCAGATCGAGCGTCGTGGTCTGCGCCCCTTGCGCGGCCAGCACCGCCGCCCCTGCCGCCGCCAGACGGCCGCTGAGCGCACCCTGGCGGGCACTCCCCGCCATCACCAGAACCTTCAGCATGTCTTCTCCTCTCGAGGCTGTCAGGCAGCCAGTTCGAACACCAGGACCTCGGCCCCCTGCCCGGCGCCGAACACGAGCCTGCACTCGTCTTGCACACACGCCGCGTCGCCGCCGCGCAGCGGCAGGCCGTTGACCTCCAGCTTGCCACGCGCCAGGTGCACATAGGCCGGGCGGCGCGGATCCAGCGCCAGTTCGGCGTGCTCGTCGCCGTCGAACAGCCCCGCATGGAAGCGCGCCTCGGCGTTCAAGCAGACGGCGCCGCCCTCGCCGCCCGGCGCCCCCAACAGCAAAAGTCGCCCCCGCCTTGCCGCCGCATCGACATGCTTCTGTGCACACCCCGGCGGCAGGCCGCGCTCCGCGGGCAGCAGCCAGATCTGAAGGACGTGCGCCGTGGCCTCACGGGAGAGATTGAACTCGCTGTGCCGCACGCCGGTGCCAGCCGTCAGGCGTTGCACGTCGCCGGGGCGGATCAGGTCCGGACAGCCCACACGGCCCGCACCACCTCCCGCGTCGTTGCGATGCACCAGGGTCCCGTCGAGCACATAGGTGATGATTTCCATGTCCCGGTGGCCATGGGTGCCGAGGCCCGTGCCGGGCCCGATGCGGACCTCGTTGAGCACACGCAGGTTGCCCCAGCCGACCTGCGCCGGATCGTGGTAGTCGGCAAAGGAAAAGCTGTGGTGGCTCTTCAACCAGCCGTGGTCGACGTAACCGCGGTCGTCACTCGTGCGCAGGGTGATCATGGGTGCTCCAGAACGGATCCACTGTAGGAGCCGCCCCGGCTGCCGCCGCCAACGCGCTTGAAGCGCCCATTCAAATAACATGAAGCGATGCCCGACCGACGCAACGCCCTGACGCCCGAAGCCCTGACGATGATGGACACCATCGGCCGGCTGGGCAGCTTCGCGGCCGCCGCGCGCGAACTGGGCAAGGTGCCGTCCGCGCTGACCTACAGCGTGCGCCAGCTCGAAGATGCGCTGGACGTGCTGCTGTTCGACCGGCGCTCCGGCCAGGCGCGGCTCACGGCGGCGGGGGAGGAACTGCTCAACGAAGGCCGCCGGCTGCTCGCCGAGATGGATGCGGTGGCCAACCGGGTCAAGCGGGTGGCCACCGGCTGGGAGTCGGCACTGACGATCGCGGCGGACGGCGTGATCTCCCGGCTGACGCTGTTCGAGCTCTGCGAAGCCTTCTTCGCGATGCGCACCGACGGCGACGAAGGCCCCGGCACGCGGATGCGGCTGCGCACCGAGGTGCTCGCCGGCACCTGGGAGGCGCTGGTCTCGGGCCAGGCCGACCTGGCCATCGGCGTCAGCCTGGGCGGCGCACCGCCCGTCGGCATCGAGATGCGGCCGCTCGGCGAGATCGACTTCGTGTTCGCCGTCGCGCCGCACCACCCGCTGGCGGCGCTCGACGTGCCGATCAGCGACGCCGAACTGCTGCGCCACCGCGCCGTGGCGGTGGCCGACTCGGCGCACCGGCTGTCGCCGGTCACGGTGAACCTGCTGCCTGGCCAGGACGTCTTCACCGTCGCCAGCACCCAGGCCAAGATCGAGGCACAGATCCGCTGCCTCGGCTGCGGCTTCGTTCCGGAGCCGCTGGCGCGCGAACACATCGGCGCCGGCCGGCTCGTCGTCAAGCAGGTCGAACGCTCCCGCGAGCGCGCGCGCTTCGGCTACGCCTGGCGCGCCGATGCGGCACCGCAGCCGAAGAAGGCGGCGCAGGGGCTGGCGCTGGGCTGGTGGCTGCAGCAGCTGGAGAGCCCGACCACCCGGCAGGCCCTGCTCGAGCGCCACACGGGCCTGCCGCAGCGGGTGGATTGAGCGTGCCGCGGACCGCACCCGGCTACCGCGGCCGCTTCGCGCCCTCGCCCACCGGGCTGCTGCACGCCGGCTCGCTGGTCGCCGCGCTCGCCAGCTGGCTCGACGCGCGGGCACACCGCGGCCGCTGGCTGGTGCGCATCGAGGACGTCGACACGCCTCGCTGCGTGCCGGGTGCCGATCCTTCGATCCTGCAGCAGCTCGAACGGCTGGGCCTGCAGCCGGACGAACCGCCCTGGTGGCAATCACTGCGTGGCGACGCCTATGCCGCTGCGCTGGAGCGGTTGCGCCTGCACGGCATGGCCTATCCGTGCGGCTGCACGCGCAAGGAGATCGAGGCCGCACTGGTGGCGCAGGGCCGCGCGCCGGCCAAGCATGGCGAGCTGGTCTACCCGGGCACCTGCCGGCATGGCTTGCACGGCAGGCCTGCCCGCGCCTGGCGCGTTCGCTGCGGCACCGACGAATCGCCCGTCGCCATCGACTGGCACGACCGCCGCCTCGGCCCCCAGCACCAGGACCTGACCCACGCCGTGGGCGACTTCGTCGTGCGCCGGGCCGACGGCCTGTGGGCCTACCAGCTGGCGGTGGTGGTCGACGACGCCGCGCAGCGGATCACCGATGTCGTCCGCGGCGAAGACCTGGCCGACAACACGCCGCGGCAGATCCACCTGCAGCGCCTGCTGGGCCTGCCGCTGCCGCGCTACCTGCACACGCCGCTGGTGCTCGCACCGGATGGCGACAAGCTGTCGAAGCAGAACGGCGCGGCCCCGCTGCGCCTCGAAACGCCTGCCGACGTGCTGCAAGCCCTGCGTGCGGCCGCTGCGACGCTCGGCCTGGGCTCGGTGGCGACGGCGTCCACCGGCTCTCGCGAAGCCTGGCTGGCCGACGCCACGGCCGCGTGGGCCCGCGTCTCGGGGCTGGCATGATGCGCGCCTGACAACTACAGAGGAACGCTCATCATGGTCACCACCCCCTCGGGCCTGCAGTACGAGGACACCGTGCCGGGCACCGGCGACGAAGCCCGCGCCGGCCAGCACGTCACCGTGCACTACACCGGCTGGCTGCACGATCCGGCCGCCGCCAACCAGCGCGGGCGCAAGTTCGATTCGAGCAAGGACCGCAACGACCCGTTCCAGTTCGGTCTGGGACAGGGCATGGTCATCCGCGGCTGGGACGAAGGCGTCCAGGGCATGAAGGTCGGCGGCACGCGCGTGCTGACGATCCCGGCCGACCTCGGCTACGGCGCACGCGGCGCCGGCGGCGTGATTCCGCCCAATGCGACGCTGGTGTTCGAGGTCGAGCTGCTCGGCGTCTGACGGCAGCCGCACGCCGGCTGAACAAAGGCCCGCGATGCGGGCCTTTCCGTTGATACATCAGTCGTCAGACAAGCTCGCGTCACTCGGCCAGCCGCCGCAGCCGCTCGCGGCTGTTGTTCAAGTGCATGAACATCGCCGCCCGCGCCGCAGCCGGATCCCCCCGGTGTATCGCCTCGTAGATGGCCTCGTGCTCGGCCTGGGCCACGGCCTTGCCTGCCTCCAGCGAGGTCCGGGGTTCGCCGAAGCGAGGACCGCCCGCAGGGCCCGCCCCTAGCGCCACCTGCGCAGCCGATCCATGGCAGCGGATGGTGGCACCTCCCAGGCAGCCCATCACCTCCTCGAAGTATTCGTTACCCGTCGCGGCGGCGATCAGCGCATGGAAGCGGAAGTCGTCCTCCGCGGTGCCGGCACCCGCCCTCCGATGGGCGTCGAACGCGTCCAGCGCCTCGCGCATCGCCGCCAGGTGCGCATCGCTGCGCCGCGAGGCGGCCAGGCTGGCAGCGTCCGACTCGACGCTCACCCTCAGCTCCAGCATCGAGAACACTTGGCGCAGCTGAAGATCCTGACCGGCCACGCCCAGGAGCGGCCGGGCTGCAGGCGGTGCCAGCACGAACGTGCCGACGCCCTGCCGCGTCTCCACCATGCCGCCCGCCTGCAGCCGGGACATGGCCTCACGCACGACGGAGCGGCTCACGCCCAGCTCACGCATCAACTCGGGCTCCGACGGCACGCGCTCGCCCGGCTTCAGCAGGCCGCCCTGGATGCGCCCGGCCACGCTGTCGACGACACGCTGCGGTTGTCTCTTGGCCCGTTCGGGCCGGTCTGGCAATGGAGGAGGCATGGGAGATGTACGGTAGCATCAACTCATCAGACGACTGATGAGCAAATCCTGTGAAAAACCTGAAGATCGACAGCGTAAGTGGTACCGAGTTCACCTACCCCACTTGCCGCTCGGTCGACAGTGCGGGGCATTCGCACCCCGGGCCGCCGGGCACGGCGCGGATGGCGATGATCACGATCACGAGCGCCGATGGGCAGCAAGGCCACGCCTTTGCGCCGCCCGAGGTGGTCCGGCCCCACGTGCTCGACACCTTCGTCCGCAAGGTGTTGATCGGACAGGATGCGCTGCACCGCGAGAAGCTTTGGATGGCGCTCGAGCACTGGCAACGCGGCAGTGCCGGCCAGTTGACGGACCGCGCGCTCGCCGCCGTCGAGCAGGCGCTGTGGGATCTCGCCGGACGGGCCCTTGCCGTGCCGGTCTACCAACTGCTTGGCGGCTACCGCGACAAGGTACCCGCCTACGGCAGCACGATGTGCGGCGACGAGTTGCCGGGCGGGCTGTCGACGCCCCAGGAGTACGGCGACTTCGCGCTGAAGCTCGTGGAGCGCGGCTACAAGGCGATCAAGCTGCACACGTGGATGCCGCCGGTGAAGTTTGCCCCGGACCCGCGGATGGACATCCGGGCCTGCGCCGCGGTGCGGGAGGCGGTGGGGCCGGACATCGAGCTGATGCTCGACGGCTACCACAACTACAGCCGCACCGATGCGCTGACGATCGGCCGCGCACTGGAGAAGCTGGATTTCGCCTGGTTCGAGGAAATGATGAACGAGCAGAGCAGCGCCTCGTATGCCTGGCTCGCCGACCAGCTCGACATCCCCATCCTCGGCCCGGAAAGCCTGTCGGGCAAGCACTACAGCCGCGCCGATTGGGTACGGGCCGGCGCCAGCGACATCCTGCGTGCCGGCGTGGCCGGCACCGGTGGCATCGGCCCGACGATGAAGGTCGCGCACCTGGCCGAGGCCTTCGGCATGAACTGTGAGGTGCACGGCAACGGCGCGGCCAACCTGGCGGTGTGCGCGGCGATCAAGAACTGCCGTTGGTACGAGCGCGGCCTGCTGCACCCGTTCCTCGACTACGACGAGGTACCTGCCTACCTGAACAGCCTGCCGGATCCGATGGACGCAGAAGGCTTCGTCCACCTGTCGAAGGAGCCCGGTCTCGGCGAGGACATCAACTTCGGGTACATCGCAGCCCACACCGTGGCGAGCTACTGACGGGGCGGCAACAAGGATCGCCCCGACGGGGAGGCGCACCGGCCGCCCTCCCTCACGTCGGCCACCGCAGCGCAAGGCGCGCCGCGGCGCCGAGCGCAGCGATCAGCGGTCGCGCGACTTGAAGCCGCCGCCGCTCTTGCGGGGGCCGCCGAAGCCAGGCTTGTCACCGCCACCCGAGCGGAAACCACCCTTGTTGAACGGGCGGCCGCGCGGACGGTCGCCGCCACCGAAGCCTTCGCGGCGCTGCGCGAACAGGCGCGGGGCGGGCTTCTGCGGCTCCAGGCCGCCGATCGTCGCCACCGGGATCTGTTGCGTCGTGAACTGCTGGATGCGGCGGATCATGCCGGCATCCGGCGCCTCGGCCAGCGTGATCGCCAGGCCGTTGCGGCCCGCGCGGCCGGTGCGGCCGATGCGATGCACGTAGTCCTCAGCCTTCATCGGCAGGCCGTAGTTGATGACGTGGCTGATCGTCGGCACGTCGATGCCGCGCGCGGCCACGTCGGTGGCGACCAGCACACGCAGCTGCTTGTTGCGCAGGCCTTGCAGCACCCGGTTGCGGCGGCCCTGCGGCATCCCGCCGTGCAGCGAGGCGACATGGTGGCCCATGTCGGCCAGCCGGTCGGCAAGCCAGTCAGCATCGCGCTGGGTGCTGGTGAACACCACGGCCTGCTCCATCTCGCGCTCGGCCAGGATGTGGTCGAGGAGCGCGTTCTTGTGCTGGCCATTGTCGGCCCAGTGCAGGCGCTGCTCGATGTTCTCGTGCGTGTCGGTGTGCGAGGCGACGTCGATCGTCTGCGCTTCACCGCTCAGCAGTTCGCTGGCCAGGCGGCCGACGTGGCCGGCGAAGGTGGCGCTGTACATCACCGTCTGGCGCTGCGGCGGCAGCTGCTCGGCGATGTGGCGGATGTCATCGATGAAGCCCATGTCGAGCATACGGTCCGCCTCGTCGAGCACCAGCATCTCGACGTTGGCGAGGATCGCCTTGCCGCTGGCCATGTGGTCCATCAGGCGGCCGGGCGTCGCGATCAGCACGTCGAGCGGGCCGCGCAGCGCCTTCAGCTGCGCGCCGTAGGGCACGCCGCCGACCACGGTGGCCACGCGCAGGCCCTGCACATGGCGGCCGTACGTCACAGCAGCCTTGGACACCTGCATGGCCAGCTCGCGGGTGGGTGCCAGCACCAGCACGCGCGGTCCGTGCACGATGCCCTTCTCGCGGCGCTTGCCGTCGTTGCGGGCGGCCAGCACACGGGTCAGGGCCGGCAGCACGAAGGAAGCCGTCTTGCCGCTGCCGGTGCTGGACGAGACACGCAGGTCGGCACCTTCCAGCGCCGGCGGGATCGCCCGGCCCTGCACTTCGGTGGGCTGGTCATAGCCGGAGTCGCGCACGGCGCGCACCAGCGCGGCATGCAGGCCGAGGGCGGCGAAGCCGTTGGACTCGTCGATGGCCTGCGTCTCGGCGGCCGGGGTATTCGGTTCGGTGAACATCGGAATCTCTCTCTTCTCACGGCGCGCACGGCAAAGCGCGCGCTGGCGCCACCGAAGGTGGTGCCGGGTCAAGTCGCAGCAGGAGGAACGCTCGACGGGCACCGCAGGAAGAGGTGCCGCACACAACAAACGGGCCTAAGCGACGGCATCGCCGCCGACCCATGCCCGCGAGGGGCTTCCGAGCAAGGCTCGGCCACGGAGTCAGTGGGGATGAACGAAACGACCGGGGCAGCCCCGACCGAAGCTCGCATTCTATACCGGATCGGGGTTTTCACCAACCGCCAGCAGGTGCGTGCGGTAGTAATCCAATTCGTCGATCGACTCGTGGATGTCGGCCAGCGCGGTGTGCGCCTGCGCCTTCTTGAAGCCCCCGAGGATGCCCGGCTTCCAGCGCTTGGCCAGTTCCTTCAGCGTGCTGACGTCCAGGTTGCGGTAGTGGAAAAACGCCTCCAGCCCCGGCATGTAGTTCGCGAGGAAGCGCCGGTCCTGGCAGATCGAGTTGCCGCACATCGGGCTCTTGCCGGGCGGCACGTACTGCGCCAGCCATGCGATCACCTGCGCCTCGGCATGCGCTTCGTCGATGGTCGAAGCCTTCACCCTGTCGATCAGGCCGCTGCGCCCGTGCGTGCCCTTGTTCCAGGCATCCATGGCGTCGAGCGTCGCGTCGCTCTGGTGCACGGCGAACACCAGGCCTTCGATGCGCACCGCCAGCAGCGGGTCGGTGACCACGACGGCGATTTCGATGATGCGGTCGGCGGCGGGCGAGAGACCGGTCATCTCCAGATCGATCCAGATCAGGTTCTGATCGCTCTTGGCGAGTGTGGGGCTCGTGGTGTCGTTCATGGGCGCGCCGGTCGGGTAAACACTGGATTGTCGCAGCCTACACTGCGCACCCATGCAAGCCTCCCTCCTGACCCTGCTGTTCGCGGCGGCGCTGCTCGCGTCGCTGGCGGTCAAGTTCTGGCTCGCGTCGCGCCAGATGCGCCATGTCGCGCGCCACCGCGACGCCGTGCCCGCCGACTTCGCCGCCACCGTGCCGCTGGCCGCCCACCAGCGGGCGGCCGACTACACGCTGGCGCGCGGCCGCTTCGGCCTGCTGTCCACCGCCTTCTCGACCGCCCTGCTGCTGGGCTGGACCCTGCTCGGCGGCCTCGACGCCCTGAACGAGCTGGTGCGCGACGCCGTGTACCCCCGCTTTGGCGGCCTTGCCTACCAGTTGGCATTGCTGGCGGCCTTCGCCCTCATCGGCGGGGCGCTCGAACTGCCATTCGATCTCTACAACACCTTCCGCATCGAACAGCGCTTCGGCTTCAACCGCATGACCTGGCGCATGGCGGTGGGCGACATGGTCAAGGGGGTGCTGGTCGGGGCGGTGATCGGCCTGCCGCTCGCGGCGCTGATCCTTTGGATCATGGCGGCGGCCGGCTCGTTGTGGTGGCTCTGGGCCTGGGCGGCTTGGACGGCCTTCCAGCTCCTGATCCTCGTGCTCTACCCGACCGTGATCGCGCCGCTCTTCAACAAGTTCGAGCCGCTGCCGGACGAATCGCTCAAGGCGCGAGTGCAGGCCCTGATGGCACGGTGCGGCTTCGCCGCCAAGGGCTTGTTCGTCATGGACGGCAGCCGCCGCTCCGCCCACGCCAACGCCTACTTCACCGGCCTGGGCGCCGCCAAGCGCGTGGTGTTCTTCGACACGCTGCTCGCCAAGCTGACCCCGGGCGAGGTGGAGGCGGTGCTCGCACACGAGCTCGGCCACTTCAAGCACCGCCATGTGCAAAAGCGCATGGCGGTGATGTTCGCGCTCAGCCTCGCCGGGCTGGCGCTGCTGGGCTGGCTGTCGAGCCAGGTGTGGTTCTATACCGGGCTCGGCGTGCAACCGAACATGGGTGCGCCGAACGACGCGCTGGCCCTGCTGCTGCTGATGCTCGCGCTGCCGCCCTTTACCTTCCTGCTGGGGCCGCTGGCGGCACGCAGCTCGCGCCGGCACGAGTTCGAGGCCGACGCCTATGCCTGCGCACAGGCCGACGGCCGCGACCTCGCCAGCGCGCTGCTCAAGCTGCACGAGGACAACGCCTCGACGCTGACACCCGACCCCGTCTACGTGCGCTTCTACTATTCGCACCCACCGGCCAGCGAGCGGCTGGCCGCTCTGCGGCTGCATGCGGCATGACGACGGGCACGCGCCCGCAGCGGCTTTGAGCAAGTTCGACGCCCTGGACACCGGCCTGGTGGTGACCGCGCACGGCCGGCATTTCATCGTCGAGACGCCCGACGGCGAACGGCTCACCTGCCACCCCCGGGGCAAGAAGAGCGACTGCGTCGTCGGCGACCGCGTGCGCTGGATGCCGACCGGTTCCGGCGGTGACGACGAAGGTGTGATCGAGCACATCGAGCCGCGCCGCAACCTGCTCTTCCGGCAGGACGAATGGCGCACCAAGTCCTTCGCCGCCAACCTTGACCGCATCGTCGTGCTGGTCGCGGGGGACCCGATGTTCAGCGAGTCGCAGCTCACGCGTGCGTTGATCGCCGCCGAGAGCGCCGACATCGACGCCTGCATCGTGCTGAACAAGACGGACCTTCCGCAAGCTGCCCTCGCGCGTGAACGCCTGGCGCCGTACCGTGCGATGGGCATTGCAGTCCTGGAAACCGCGATCAAGCGGGCGCCCGACGAGGCCCGTGCCGTCTTCGCGCCGCTGCTGCACGGCCGCACGACGCTGATCCTGGGCCCCAGCGGGACGGGCAAGAGCACCCTCATCAACCTGATGGTGCCGGAGGCCTCGGCGCAGGTGGGCGAGATCTCCACGGCGCTCAACTCCGGGCGCCACACGACCACGACCACGCGCTGGTACTGGGTCGACCGCGCGCAGGCCACCGCCCTGATCGACTCACCGGGGTTCCAGGAGTTCGGCCTGCACAACATCGACGCGCAGCAGCTGCCCCTGCTGATGCCGGACCTGCGGGCCCACGTTGGCGGATGCCGCTTCTACAACTGCACGCACCGGCAGGAGCCGGGCTGCGGCGTCCGCGCCGCGGTGGAGCGGGGAGAGATCAGCCCCTCGCGCTGGCGCATCTACGGCGAGATCCTCGACGAGCTGTCCCGCAGCCCGCACCGTTGAGCAGGACGCACCCTGCCGCGGAACCTACCCGAGCACGTTGGCCAACGACAGCAGCGCGACCAGCAGCATCCACAACACCACCGACCGCCAGACCAGGCCGACCAGGCTCTGCAGATGGCCGAGCTGCGGCGGCAGGCCCGGCGTCGCCCCCTGGGCCAGCACGGCTTCCGGGTCGACTCCGCTCTCGAAGGTCTTGGAACGGTCCGGGGTGATGCCGGGGGCCGCCCCACCCCCGAGCTGTACGCCCAGCGCCCCGGCGGCGGCGGCCAGGATGATGCCTTCGTTGGCGTGCATCCACAGGCCCGCGTCGCGGCGCCAGGAGTTGATGGCCTCCTCGAAGTTGCCGACCACCGCAAAACCGAAGGCCGTCAACCGCGCCGGTACATGGTCGATCGCGGAGAAGAGCCGCTGCGACAGGCCGCGCAGGCGGTCGTTTGCCGGCGCCTGCAGCGCGCGGTGACGGTAAGCCCAGTAGCGGCTCGCGAACTCGGCCATGCGGTAGAGCACGGCGCCGGCCGGGCCCAGCCCGAACGCGGACAGCACGATGAACCAGAAGAACACGCCCAGCACATGGCGGTGCGCCGCGAGCAGCGAATGCTCGATGACGTGCCGCATCAGCTCCGTGCGCGGCAGTTCGCTGGCATCGAGGTGCCGCCATTCGGCGAGCAGCCGGCGGGCTTCGGCCTCGTCGCCGCGGTCGAGCGCATCTCGGATGTCGGTGAAGTAATGGCTGAATTGGCGGAAGCCCAGCGTGAGGTAGAGCGTGCCGACGTCGAAGGCCAGCGCCATCAGCAGGCTGTAGTGGGCGATGGCGGCGTACAGGCCCCAGGCGACCAGCGCGGGCGCGATCACGGTCACCCCCCACACCACCCAGGCGTGGCGCTCGCGGCCGGCGTCGAAATTGCGGCCGCTCCAGCCCACCCATGAGATCAGCGAGTCGTGGACCCAGTTGTCACGCGGCAACGGCTTGAGTTGCTCGATCAGCAGCGCAAAGAGGACGGCAAAGAAGCTCATCGCCAGCGATGATAGCGACGCCCGCTACGCCGCCAGGAACCGATAGAGGTTGCGCAGCATCGAGGCCGTGGCGCCCCAGATGAAAAACCTGCGCTGCGCGCCGTCGGCGCCCAGGCCCTTCCAGTCCATCGACAGGAACTGCCGCGAGATGCCGTCGAGCTCGAAGCGGTGGCGGCGGTGGTTGGCGGGCGTCATCAGGAACGCCAGCGGCACCTCGAACGCCTCGGCGACTTCGAACGCATCGAGCGTGAGTTCGAAGCCCGGGCGCACCAAGCCCACGACCGGCGTCACGACGAAGTTGGTCACCGTGCTGTACGGATGCAACGCTCCCACCACCTCGATGTGCGACCTCGCGAGCCCGACCTCCTCTTCCGTCTCGCGCAGCGCGGTGTCGACCGCGTCGGCATCGGTGGCCTCGGCACGCCCACCAGGAAAACTCACCTGCCCGGCATGGTCGCGCAAATGCGCCGTGCGCTGGGTCAGCAGCACCGTGAGCCCTTGCTCGCGCTCGACCAGGGGCATCAGCACCGATGCGGCGGCGGGCGCACGGTCGGCCAGCCTGCCGTCGCCGGTGAACTCGGGCACCCAGTCCAGCGTGCGCGCGAAGCGCTCGCGCACCGCCGCCGCGGTCAGCCGCGCCGGGTCGATGGGCGGCAGCGCATCGTCGATGCCGACGATGGGAATGGCCTGGGGGTCACGGATGAGAGGACGTGTCATGGGCACCTGAGAGCATAGGGGCGACAACCGGCTCAGAAACGACAAAGCCGCCCGAAGGCGGCTTGGCAGGCTCGGCCGGCGGTCAGGCCAGCTTTTCCTTGATCCGGGCCGACTTGCCCGAACGCTGGCGCAGGTAGTAGAGCTTCGCGCGGCGCACGTCGCCGCGGCGCTTCACGTCGATGGCGGCGATCAGCGGGCTGTAGAGCTGGAAGGTCCGCTCGACGCCTTCGCCGCTGGAGATCTTGCGCACGATGAAGCTGCTGTTCAGGCCGCGGTTGCGCTTGGCGATCACGACGCCTTCGTAGGCCTGCACACGCTTGCGGGTGCCTTCGACCACGTTCACGCTGACGATCACGGTGTCGCCGGGCGCAAAAGCGGGAATCTTCTTGTTGAGGCGAGCAATCTCTTCTTGCTCGAGGGTTTGAATCAGGTCCACAAAGTTCTCCAGATGATCGTGCCGGCGCTCATAGGCCCGCCTGGGCGGACAACGCTGCAAGTGCCCCGGATGACATCCGGCGTTGCACCTGCGCCCGGCAGAGGATCGGTGAAAAGCCGACGATTATATGACGAGTTGGGCCAGGTAGCGCTCATCGGCCTGGGAGAGCCGCCCGGCAGCACGCGCCGCGATGATCAGGTCGGGCCGGCGCTGTGCCGTGATCTGCAGCGATCGCTCGCGCCGCCAGCGCGCGATCTGGGCATGGTGGCCGGACAACAGCACCGCTGGCACGGCCGTCGCCGCATCGCCCTCGCCCCAGAACTCGGGGCGGCTGTAGTGCGGGCAGTCCAGCAGGCCATCGCCGGAGAAGCTGTCTTGCTCATGCGACTCGGCATCGTTCAGCACGCCGGGTTGCAGGCGGGCCACGGCATCGAGCAGCGCCAGCGCGGGCAGTTCCCCCCCGGACAGCACGAAGTCGCCCAGGCTCAGTTCCAGATCGACGTGCCGGTCGAGGAAGCGCTGGTCGATGCCCTCGTAGCGCCCGCAGAGCAGCACCGCCCCCGGCCCCGCGGCGAACTCCCGCACCAGCGCCTGCGTGAGCGGCCGGCCCGTCGGGCTGAAATGCACCAGCGGCACGGCATCCGTACGCTCGGCGCGCACGGCCGACAGGGCGCGCTGCAGGGGATCGGCCAGCATCACCATGCCCGGGCCGCCGCCGAACGGCCGGTCGTCGATGCGGCGGTAGGCGCCTTCGCCGTACTCCCGCAGGGGCCACAGGCGCACGTCCACCTGGCGCGTCTCGAACGCCCTGCGCGTCACGCCCAGCGCCAGGTGGGGCTCGAAAAGCTCCGGGAACAGCGTCAGCACGTCGAAGCGCATGGCTTTCGGCTTGTCCGCGTCAGTAGTCCAGGCCCCAGTCGACGGTGATGCGGCGGCCCGGCAAGTCGACCTGGTCCACGTAGGCGTCGACGAAGGGAATCAGCCGTTCGGCGACCTCGGGAGGGGCATCCGCCGGCACGTCGGTGCGACGCAGGCGCAGCACGCTGTGCGGGCCGGTGCTGAGCAGGTCGCTCACGATGCCGAGCAACGCGCCTTCACGGTTGAAGACCTCCAGGCCGATCAGGTCGACCCAGTAGTACTCGCCCTCGGCAGGCGTCGGGAAACTGCTGCGGGCGACGAAGACCCGGGCGCCCTTGAGCGCCTCGGCGGCGTTGCGGTCGGGCACTTCCTGCGCCGTGGCGACCACGGCGTCGCCCTGTTCGCGCGCGCCCGTGATCTTCAGCAGCCGGTCGCCAGGCTGGATGAACCAGCGCCGCGAAGAAAACAGCGCCTTGGCATCGGACGCATACGGCACGACCTTGACCGCGCCCTTGATGCCCCAGGCACCGATGATGCGCCCCACCTCCACTGCGTCCGCCGGCCAGGCAGGTTCACCCGGTACGGCTTCGCTCATGTTCATCGGCAGGCGCTCATGTCATTCGGAAGGGCCCCGCATGGTACGGGGCCGAGGGCCTCAGGCCGCAGCCTTGGCCTTGGCGTCGTCGACCAGGCGGGCGACGGTGGGCGACAGCTGGGCGCCAACGCCCTTCCAGTAGGTGACGCGATCCTGCGCCACACGCAGGGCTTCGGCGGCACCGGAAGCCACGGGGTTGTAGAAACCCACGCGCTCGATGAAGCGGCCATCGCGGCGCTCGCGCGAATCGGCGACGACGATGTTGTAGAAGGGGCGCTTCTTGGCGCCGCCACGGGCAAGACGAATGACGACCATGATGTTTCCTCGGATGATTCCTGCGAATCGACCGCCTCACCGGGGAGACACCACCAGGTCTGGCAATCGCAAAACGGGCGCGTGGATGCGCGCCCGCCACGGTTCGGCCCTGTAGATACGCCAGGCGGTATGCCGCCGGCCAGCGCCGAAACCGCGCATTATAAACTGTCTCGCATGACCAATCTCCTGATACGTCCCAGCAGGCCGGATGACGTGCCCGCCGTCACGGCGGTCTACCGGCATGCGGTGCTGCACGGCACCGGCACTTTCGAGCTGGAAGCCCCCGACGAGGCCGACATGGGCCGGCGCCGCGAGGCCGTGCTGGCCAACGGCCTGCCCTGGCTCGTCGCCGAACGCGACGGGCAGGTGCTCGGCTATGCGTATGCCAACCATTTCCGGCCGCGGCGGGCCTACCGCTTCTGCGTCGAGGACTCGATCTACCTGCACCCTGACGCCCACGGCCAGGGCATCGGCCGGCTGCTGCTGACGGAGCTGATGGCGCAATGCGAAGCACGAGGCGCTCGGCAGATGCTGGCCGTGATCGGCGACGCCGCCAACGCCGGCTCGGTCGGGGTGCACCGCAGCTGCGGCTTCGAGCACACCGGCGTGCTCAAGGCCGTGGGCTGGAAGTTCGACCGCTGGCTCGACGTGGTGATGATGCAGCGCGCGCTGGGCGAAGGGGCAGGCACCGCGCCGGCCGAGGGCCGATGAACGTGGTCTCGTACAAATCCAAGACGCTTGCGACCTGGATCGCGTTTCTGGCCGGCAGCCTTGGGCTGCACCGCTTCTACCTGCACGGCTGGAAGGACCGCTTCGGCTGGTTCTACTGGGTGCCCACGTTCCTCGGGCTGCACGGCCTGCAGCGCGTGCAGGACCACGGGCTGGACGACCAGGTCAGCTGGCTGCTGATCCCGCTGCTGGGCCTGATGGTCGCGCAGGCGATGCTGGCCGCCATCCTCTATGGCCTCACGCCCGACGAGCGCTGGGACGCGCGCCACAACCCCGGCCAGCCGGTGCACCCCACGCGCTGGGCGCCGGTGCTGGGCGTGATCGCTGCGCTGCTGGTGGGCGCCGGCGTGCTGATGGCGACCATCGCCTTCAGCGGCCAGCGCTACTTCGAGTACCAGGTCGAGGAAGCCAAGAAGATCAGCCAGTGACGACGACGTCGCCGCCGGTTCACATCAGCTGCAGGCCGATCCAGTAGAAGACCGCGGCGATGAACGCCGAGGCGGGGATCGTGAAGATCCACGCCCAGACGATGTTGCCGGCCACGCCCCAGCGCACCGCAGAGGCCCGGCGCACCGAGCCGACGCCGACGATGGCACCGGTGATGGTGTGCGTGGTCGACACCGGCACGCCCAGCGCCGTGGCCAAGAACAGCGTGAGCGCACCGCCCGTCTCCGCGCAGAACCCGCCGACCGGCTTGAGCTTGGTGATCTTCTGCCCCATCGTCTTGACGATGCGCCAGCCGCCGAACATCGTGCCCAGGCCGATCGCGATGTAGCAGACCCAGATGACCCAGCTGGGCGGCAGATCGTCGGCGGCACTGGCGTAGCCGGTGGCGATCAGCAGCATCCAGATGATGCCGATGGTCTTCTGCGCGTCGTTGCCGCCATGGCCGAGGCTGTAGAGGCCGGCCGACACCAGTTGCAGGCGCCGGAACCAGTTGTCCACGTGCAGCGGCGACGAGCGCCGGCAGACCCACGCCACCACCACCATCAGCAGCGAGCCGAGCACGAAGCCGAGCAGCGGCGAGACGAAGATGAAGGCCACCGTCTTCAGCACGCCGCCCGCCACCAGCGCGCTGGCACCCGACTTGGCGATGACGGCGCCGACGATGCCCCCGATCAGCGCATGCGAGCTGCTCGAGGGGATGCCGTACCACCAGGTGATCACGTTCCAGGCGATGGCGCCCACCAGGGCGCCGAACACCACGTGGTGGTCCACGATGCCGGGCTGCACGATGCCCTTGCCCACCGTGGCGGCCACGCTCAGGTGGAACACGAAGATCGCGATCACGTTGAACGTCGCAGCGAACACCACCGCCTGCTGGGGCTTGAGCACCCCCGTCGACACCACCGTGGCGATCGAGTTCGCCGCGTCGTGGAAGCCGTTCATGAAGTCGAACAGCACCGCCAGAACGACGAGCATCACGACGACCCACAAGCTGACCTGGACTGCATCCATCGGAGCGCGAACCTCAGGAGTTTTCGAGGACGATGCCCTCGACGAGGTTGGCCACGTCCTCGCAGCGGTCGGTGATCGACTCGAGCATCTCGTAGATCGCCTTCAGCTTGATCAGCTCGCGCACGTCCGGCTGCTCGCGGAACAGCTTGCTCATCGCCGAGCGCATGACGCGGTCCGCGTCGGACTCCAGCTTGTCGATCTCCTCGCAGGTCTTGATCGCCGCCTCGACGACGGAGTGGTCCGACAGCTTGGGCAGCAGCGTCACGACATGGGCAACGCGGTCGCAGCACTTGGCGCTCAGGTCGCCCAAGCGCAGCACCTCCTCGGTCATCGCACGCACGTCGTAGAGCTGCATCGTCTCGGTGGCGTCCTGGAGCAAGTCCAGCACGTCGTCCATCGCATTGATCAGGCCGTGGATCTGCTCGCGGTCGATCGGCGTGATGAAGGTCTTGTGCAGCAGGCGGTTGACTTCCGCGGTCACGCGGTCGGCATTGCGCTCGGCGTTGTTGACCTCCTCCGCGTACTGCTCGCGCAGCGAGAGGTCGGCGTAGTGCTCGATCAGCCGCGTGAACGCCCGCGCGCCTTCGGCGATGTACGCCCCGTGTTGATTGAAGAGTTCGAAAAAATTGCCCTCTCGGGGCAGCAGTTTGCCGAACAGCATGGTCGGTTCCTCGTGCAGGGATGGTGCCGGGCCTGTCACCAGACAGTCACGCAACAGTCACATTCGATAGGGCGCGCAGTGTAAGCGGGCCGCGCCAGCGGCGCCGGCAGGCCAGCCTCAGGCGCCGAGATCGAACACCTCCCGCGGACCCTTGAACGCCGCGAGCCGCTGCAGCAGCAGATCCACGTCCCCCGGCCGCTCGACCGGGTTGAAGCGCTCCGTGTCCACCGCCAGCACCGGCACGCTGCTCTCGCGCTCGAACCATGCGCCATAGGCCTCGGACAGCCGCTGCAGGTAGGCGGCATCGATGCCCTGCTCCATCGCCAGGCCCCGCCGGGCGATGCGCCCGAGCAGGGTCTGCGGTCCGGCCTGCAGCCAGATCACCAGATCCGGCGCGGGCGCCTTGGGGGCCATTTCGCGGTGGATCTGGCCATAGAGGCGGAACTCGTCGTCCGACAGGGTGAGCTGCGCGAACAATGCATCCTTCGCGAACATGAAGTCGCTGACGGTGCGCGGCGTGAACATGCCCGGCTGCGCCAGCTCCCGGTACTGCTCGATGCGCTGGAACAGGAAGAAGAGCTGCGTCTGCATCGCATAGCGCGCCGGATCGGCATAGAAGCGCACGAGGAACGGGTTGTCGTGCGGCCGCTCCAGCAGCACCTGCGCCTGCAGGCGCTGGGCGAGCAGCCTGGCGAGCGTGCTCTTTCCGGCGCCGATGGGGCCTTCGATGGCGACGTGCTGCAGGTGGTCGAGCATGTCAGCTGCGGAAGATGAAGTACACGGCCCCCACCAGGCAGAGCCCCGCCCACAGGTAGTCGAGCTTCAGCGGCTGGCCCATCGCGAACACCGCGAACGGGATGAACACCGACAGCGTGATCACCTCCTGCGCGATCTTCAGCTGGGCCAGCGAGAAGCCTCCCGCATAGCCGATGCGGTTGGCCGGCACCTGCAGCAGGTACTCGAACAGCGCGATGCCCCAGCTGATCAGGGCCGCCACCCACCAGGGCCGGTCGGCCAGGCTCTTCAGGTGCCCGTACCAGGCGTACGTCATGAAGATGTTGGACAGCGTCAGCAGGCCGAAGGTCTGGACCGACAGGGGCAGGCGTGCAAGGGAGTCGAGCATGTTGGGGCCGGGAGGGCGGCGTTCGGTGGCGGAGGGGGACGGCGCGCAGGCCGGTTCAGGTCAGGCGTTCGATCTGCTGCCCGGCGCAGGCGTGCAGCCAGGGCCCCAACGGACCCCGGCCCGGCAGCACCAGCGCAGGCGCCAGCTCGGCCAGGGGCTGCAGCACGAAGGCGCGCTCATGCAGCCGCGGGTGCGGCAGCGTCAACCGGGGCGTGTCGAGCACTCGATCACCGTAGAGCAGCAGGTCGAGGTCGAGCGTGCGCGGCGCATGGCGGTAGGGCCGCTCGCGGCCGTGCCGATGCTCGATGGCCTGCAGCGCATCGAGCAGCGCTTCGGGCGCCAGCAACGTCTGCAGCTCGGCTGCGGCATTGATGTAGTCAGGCCCCCCGGCGTCCACCGGCGCGCTGCGGTAGAGCGAGGAGGCCGCGGCGACCCGCACGCCGGGCCACCCTGCCAGCGCCTGCAGCGCGGCTTGCACGGCCCCGCGTGCGTCGCCCAGGTTGGCCCCCAGGCCGACGAAGACGCGCTCGGACATGAGCGTCCGCCGGGCCGGGTCAGCCCGCCGCGTCCGGCGCCGCGCCGGCTTCCCCGGGCGCGCCGGACCCCTCCGGCACGTCGCCCGCGGGCTTGCGCCGGCGGCGGCGACGCTTGCGGGCGGGTGCGGCGGCTTCGCCCGCCGGCTCGGTCCCGTCGTCCGCCTCCGCAGGGCCCTCGCCCTGCCCGGCGGCCTCCAGCGCCTCGGCCGCCTCCGCATCTGCCGCCGCCGGCTTGCGTGTCCGCGGCCGCCTGGCCGGTGCGCCGCCCTCGGCGGGCGCAGCCTTGGCCGCGCCGGCCGGTACGCGCCGCACCTTGTGTTGCTCCTCGCGCGCGGCCGCGAGCAACGCCTCGCGCTCCTCGGGCGAGCCCAGCGAAAAATCCTCCCACCACTCGGCCAGCGTCCCGTCCGCCTCGCCCGCATCGGCCCGCAGGCGCAGGAAGTCGTAGCCGGCGCGGAAGCGGGGCTGCTCGACCAGCGCATGCGGGGCGCTGCCGGTGCGGCGCTCGAACCGGGGCTGCATGCCCCAGATCTCGCGCATGTCGGTGCCCAGCTTGCCGCGGCCGGAGATGTCGCCGACCCGCGCGTCGAACACCGCATCGACCGCCCCCATCAGCGCGGGGAACGGCGCCTCGCCGGCCGCCTTGGCGCGCTGCCACCCCGCAAGCACCTCGTGCCACAGCAGGCAGGCGAGCAGGAAGCTCGGCGCCACCGGCCGTCCCTCGGTGACGCGGCGGTCGGTGTCGGCCAGCGCCAGCTCGACGAACTTGCGGCGCGCCGCATGCTCGGGCCGGTCGGCGCCGGGGCCGATCAGCACGTCGAGCATCGGGAAACGGCTGGCCAGCCCCTGCTTGCGCAGTTCCTCGACGCTGGCCACCGCGTGGCCCGTCTGCAGCAGCTTGATCGTCTCGTCGAACAGGCGGGAGACCGGGATGTTGTCCAGCAGCGCCGCCATCTCCGGGATGGGCGCGCGGGTCTTGGCCTCGATGGCGAAACCCAGCTTGGCCGCGAAGCGCACCACGCGCACGATGCGCACCGGATCCTCGCGGTAGCGCGTGACGGGGTCGCCGATCATGCGCAGCACCTTGCGCTCGATGTCCTTCAGCCCGCCGTGGTAGTCCACGACGATCTGCGTCGTCGGGTCGTAGTACATCGCGTTGACGGTGAAGTCGCGGCGCGCGGCGTCCTCGATCTGCGGGCCCCAGACGTTGTCGCGCAGCACGCGGCCGCTGGCGTCGACGGCGTGGCTCTTGTTGGCCAGTTCGGCCTTCGATGTCTTCTCGTTGCCGCCCACCGCCTCGGCCGCGCTGTTGTCCAGGTAGGCGCGGAAGGTCGAGACCTCCACCACCTCGTGCTCCCGGCCCCGGCCGAAGATCACGTGGACGATGCGGAAGCGCCGGCCGATGATGAACGCGCGACGGAACAGGCCTTTGACCTCCTCCGGGGTCGCGTTGGTCGCCACGTCGAAGTCCTTGGGGCGCCGGCCGACCAGCAGGTCACGCACCGCGCCGCCCACGATGTAGGCCTCGAAGCCGGCCTCCTTGAGCGTGCGCACCACCCGCACGGCGCGCTCGTCGAGCAGTTCGGGGTCGATGCGGTGCTCGCTCGCGGGCACGTCCACGCGTTTGCCCAGCGGCACCTTGCCCTTGGCGGACTTGGCGCCCGCCTTCTTGCCCAGCAGCCGGTCGATGAAGGTCTTGATCATTCGAAGAGTCTCAGGATGGGCCAGGCGCGCTCCCGCGCGACGGCTTCGAGCTCGGCGCTCGGGTTGGTGGCCACGGCGTGGGTGGCCCATTCGAGCAGCGGCAGGTCGTTGGTGGAGTCGCTGTACACCGTGACGCGGCTGAAATCGGCGCGCGCCCGGCCCTGCTTGGCCAGCCAGGCCTCGACGCGGGGCACCTTGCCCTCGCGGTAGGACGGGATGCCGCGGATCGCGCCGGTGGCGCGGCCGTTCGCGTCGCGCTCCAGTTCCACGGCCAGCAGTTCCGGCACGCCGAAGGCGTCAGCGATCGGCCGGGTGATGAACTCATTGGTCGCGGTGACGATCGCGACGAGGTCGCCCGCCTGCTGGTGGCCCTGCACCAGCAGGCGGGCGACCTCGTGCAGCACCGGGTGGATGGCCTCGTTCATGAAGCGCTCGCGCCCGGCGGCCATGTCGGCAGCCGGCAGGTCGCGCCACGGGCCGGTGGCGAAGCGGATGTAGGCCGCGAGGTCGAGCCGGCCGGCCTGGTAGTCGGCGAAGAAGCGGTCGTTGGTGCGCCGGAAGGCGTCGCCGTCGGCCCAGCCGATGCGCACCATGAAGTCGCCGAAGGCATGGTCGGAATCGATCGGCAGCAGGGTGCCGTCCAGGTCGAACAAGGTCAGGTTCATGCCTGCCCGCCCTCCGCGGCCGCGAGGGGGCGCTCGTGCGCCAGCATCAGCTTCAGCAGCGGCACCGTGACGGCCCGCTGCTCGGCCAGCGCAAAGTCGTCCAGCCGGTCCAGCAGGCCCATCAGGTTCTTCAGGTCGCGCGAGAAACGGCTCAGCACGTAGTCCATCACCTCATCCGATAGAAAAATGCCGCGGCGGTCGGCCTCGCGGCGCAGCACGGCCCGGGCCTCGGACTCGCCCAGCGGCTGCAGCGCGAACACATGGCCCCAGCCCAGGCGCGTGCGCAGGTCGTCACGCACGGGCAGGTCCACCGGCGGCATGCGGCCGGCGGCCACCAGCTGGACGCCGTGCGTCATCGCCTCGACGAACAGCGTGAAAGCCCCGTGCTGCCGCGGCGCGTCGAGCGCATCGGCATCGTCGATGACGATCAGCGACCAAGTGTCGTCGAATTCGAACGGCAGCGGCGCCTGCGCCGAAAACCAGCCGGCCCGCTCGCCGCGCTCCTGCGCAGCCAGGATCAGCGCATGCAAGAGGTGCGTCTTGCCGCTGCCCGCCGGCCCCCACAGGTACACCGGCGCGGCCGGCAGCGAAAGCGCCTGCAGATGCGCCACGGCCGGCGCGTTGGCGCGAGCCAGGTAACTGTCGAAGGTTTGCGGAGGGCGCGGCCCGAAGGCCAGCGGCAACTGTCTCATCTCGTGGGGATCGCCGACGCGGCACCGCGCGCGAAACCGCGGATTGTAAGTAGGAAGCCGGAGGCCGCCCGCGGCGGCGTCAGTGCAGGGGCGGCCGCCCCGCACTGCGCAACTGGGCCAGCCGACGGCGCAGCGCGGGCGCGTCCTCCGCCTGCGCACTGTGCTTCAGGTACATCGCCAGGTCCTCGGCGGCTTCCGCCGGACGCCCCAATTCCTCGAGGCACAGCGCGCGGTCGCGCCGCTGGTCCCAGGCCTGCGGCAACAGGATGACCAACCGGTCGAGCACGGCCATCAGGCGCGGCCAGTCGTTGGCACTGCGGTGGATCTCCTTCAGGTTGCCCAGCATGCGCGCCAGCACATCGCGCGCGGGCGAGGACTGCAGGAACAGCCCGAGCGGCACCTCGAAGTCCCCCTCCAGGCCCTGCTGGCGGCGGTACGGCACCAGCCGCTCGTCGAGGTCCTCGCGCGACAGCGACTGCCCGTTGAACGGATCGATCACCACCTCGCCCTGCGACAGCCGCAGCTTGACGAGGAAGTGGCCGGGAAAGGACACGCCCCGTGCCGTCAACCCGATCTGCGTCGCGATCTCTATATAGAGCAGCGCCAGCGTGATCGGGATGCCCCGGCGCGTTTCCAGCACCTTGTGCAGGTAGCTGTTGGCGGGATCGTAGTAGTCGTTGACGTTGCCGCCGAAACCGAGCTCCTGGAAGAAATAGCGGTTCAGCAACCGCAGCTTCTGCAGCGTGGCGGCGTCGGCCGGAATGCGGCGCTTGAGCTGCCAGGCGAGCGCATCGACCTCGGCCAGCACGGCCTGGGCGTCGAGCGTGGGGTACTCGTCCTGCGCGATCGACACGGCGGCCTCCAGCAGGGAAAGGCTCTCGTCCTCCGCCACCAGCGCCGCAAAGTACGACAGCGGTGACGGGGTCTCGAAACGCAGCGGACCGGTCATGGGACCAGTGTAGGCGAAGGCCCCGCCGCTAGCGCTGCCGTGCGAGATGGCGCGGCCGCAGGCCCAGCAGCCCGAGCACCGCGAAGTACAGCGCCGCCGCGCCGCACAGCACGCCAGCCATCCACGCTGCGCGCAGGCCGGGCTGCTGCTGCAGGCCGATCCAGTCGATGCGCAGGGCCGCGAGCGCGAGCACGCCCCCCAGGGCCGCGGCGGCCGCGAACACCCGCAACATGAAAAGCCCCCAGCCCGCACGGGGGACGTACACGCCGAGCTTGCGCAGGCCGAAGAACAGCCAGCCCGCGTTCACCAACGCGCCCAGCCCGATCGACAGCGCCAGCCCGGCGTGGCCGAACCAGGGCACGAAGGCCAGGTTCATCAACTGCGTGGCCACCAGCACGACGATGGCGATCCGCACCGGCGTGCGGATGTCCTGGCGGGCGTAGAAGCCCGGCGCCAGCACCTTGACGGCCACCAGCCCCATCAACCCGACGCCGTAGCCCATCAGCGCGCCGACCGTCTGTTCCACATCACGGGCGCCGAACTGCCCATAGTGGAATAGCACGGCCACCAACGCCTGCGGGAACACGAGCAGCGCCACCGCACACGGCAGCGCGAAGAGCAGCACCAGCCGCAGCCCCCAGTCGAGCAGGCCCGAGTAGCCTTGGGTGTCGCCCCTCGCCTGTGCCGCCGACAACTGCGGCAGCAGCACCACGCCCAGCGCCACGCCGAGCAGGCCCGTCGGAAACTCCATCAGCCGGTCGGCATAAAACAGCCACGACACCGCGCCCACGCCGACGCGCGAGGCGATCTGCGTGTTGATCAGCAGCGAGAGCTGCGCCACCGACACGCCCACCAGCGCGGGCGCCATCTGCTTCAGCACGCGGCTGACGCCCGGGTGCCGCCAGGCCGCCTTCACCTTCCCCGGCAGCAGCCCGATGCGCGGCAGCGCGCCGATGCGCGACAGCGCCGGGGCCTGCACGGCCAGCTGCAACACGCCGCCGACCATCACCCCGGCGGCGATCGCGTAGATCGGCTCGATGCCCCATTGCTGGAACAGGGGCGCCAGCCACACCGCCGCGACGATCCACGCCAGGTTCAGCAGCACCGGCGTCAGCGCGGGCACGGTGAAGCGGCGCCACGTGTTGAGGATGCCGCCTGCCAGCGCGACGAGCGACATGAAGCCGATGTACGGGAACATCCATCGCGTCAGGCTGACGGCGCCGTCGAAGCGTTCCAACCCGGAGCCGATGGCCCAGACCAGCCACGGCGCCGCGGCGATGCCCACGACGACGGTGGCCACGAGCACCCAGAAAAGCATCGTCGCCACCGCGTCGATCAGGCGGTGGGTGGCTTCGTCGCCCTCCCGCTCGCGCGTGGCCGCCAGGATCGGCACGAACGCCTGGGAGAACGCCCCTTCCGCGAACAGCCGGCGCAGCAGGTTCGGAATGCGGAAGGCGACGTTGAAGGCGTCGGTCCAGGCACTTGCGCCGAACGCGCCGGCCATCAACTGGTCGCGCACCAGCCCGGTGACCCGGGAGGCGAGCGTGAGCAGGGAAACGGTCGAGGCGGCCTTGAAAAGGTTCACGTAGGAGGCTGTTGATTCGAGGAGACGCCGCGCGGGCCGGGCCGGGCCGGCTGGCGGGCGATTATGCCGCCCTGTCACAGCGTGCTATACTCGTCGTCTTTGCACCACCCGGGCAACCCAAAATACCATGGCAACCTCTTCCAAAGCCAAGAAGAAGACCGTCCGCCTCGCCTCCGGCCGCAAGCGCGCGCGCCAGGACGTGAAGCTGAACGCCGCGAACACCGCGCTGCGCTCCAAGTTCCGCACCGTCATCAAGAACGTCCAGAAGGCCGTTGTTGCTGGCGACAAGGCCAAGGCCACCGAACTCTTCCAGCTCGCCCAGAGCGTCATCGACTCGGTGGCGGACAAGGGCATGTTCCACAAGAACAAGGCCGCCCGCCACAAGAGCCGCCTGTCGGCGAAGGTCAAGGCGCTTTCGGCTCCGGCCGCTGCGGCCTGATAGCCGGCAACCGGGTGGTTTGACCAAAAAGGGCCTGCACTGCAGGCCCTTTTTGCATGGGGCGCCGCCGTCGTGCAGCGCGCCACCGCCCCGCGACGCAGCCGCCTACCGCGGCGCCCCGCCCGGCACGTCGGGCAGCACGCACACCTCGGCCACCTGCAGGTCGTTGTCGCGGGCGAAGTTCATCACGAAGTCCCAGGCCATCGGCTCGAGCTCCTTCAGCGCCTCGCTGACCAGCACCGCCTTCACGTTGCCGACCGACGTCGGAACGCAATAGGGCGAATACCCGATCCGTGCCCCAGGCCCGCCGACGTTTCCCCCCGGCCGGAAACACGACATCGCGCCCGCCAAACGCTCGGCCCAATCACTGGGGCGGAAGGTACGCCCCTCCTTGGTCAGGCCCTGAACGACAAATTCGCGCGGCTTCGATGGGGGTTGGGATGGGTTCATGCACGGATGGGAGGCAGCGGGACGCGCGGGCACGGGCTCGCGGCGGCCGCTATTGTGCCTTGAGGCTGCTGCGGCGCAGCAAGGGAGCCGGGGCCAGCCGCCCCGTCCGCCGCAGCCGCGGGCGACCCTTAGAATCCGGCCCCTCTTGCTCGCCGAGCGCGCCTCCAGGGCCTTCGGCGGCGAGCGTTCCCTCTAGATTGAGCATTCCCCACCGCTGGAGCCTGCGATGACCGCCACCGACAACGCCCTGCCGACCGAGCCGCACGTGATGAACACCTACGGCCGCCTGCCGATCGCGCTGTCGCACGGCCGAGGCTGCTGGGTGTGGGACACGCAGGGCCGCAAGTACCTCGACGGCCTGGGCGGCATCGCCGTCAACACGCTCGGCCACGCGCATCCCAAGCTCGTGCCCGCGCTGCAGGACCAGATCGCCAAGCTGATCCACTCGTCCAACTACTACCACGTGCCGCTGCAGGAGCAGCTCGCCGCCAAGCTCACCGAGCTGTCGGGCCTGACCAACGCCTTCTTCTGCTCGACCGGCCTGGAAGCCAACGAGGCAGCGATCAAGATCGCGCGCAAGTACGGCCACGACAAGGGCATCGACACGCCCGAGATCATCGTCTACGAGAAGGCCTTCCACGGCCGCTCGATCGCTACCCTGTCGGCCACCGGCAACCCCAAGGTGCAGGCCGGCTTCGGGCCGCTCGTGGAGGGCTTCATCCGGGTGCCGCTGAACGACCTGGCGGCGGTGGAGGAAGTGGCGCGCACGCGCCCCAACGTCGTGGCCGTGTTCCTGGAGGTCATCCAGGGCGAAGGCGGCATCAACCCCGCACGTGTCGACTACCTGAAGTCGCTGCGCCGCCTGTGCGACGAACGCGGCTGGCTGCTGATGCTCGACGAGGTGCAGTGCGGCATCGGCCGCACCGGCAAGTGGTTCGCGCACCAGTGGGCCGACATCAAGCCCGACGTCATGCCGCTGGCCAAGGGCCTGGGCTCCGGCGTGCCGGTCGGCGCGGTGGTGTGCGGCCCGAAGGCCGCCCATGTGTTCGGCCCCGGCAACCACGGCACGACCTTCGGCGGCAACCCGCTGGCGATGCGCGCCGGCGTCGAGACGCTGCGCCTGATGGAGGAAGAAAACCTCCTGGAAAACGCCGCGCGCGTGGGCGGCCTGCTGCGCGCCGGCCTGGAGCGCGAGCTGGAAGGTGTCGAAGGCTTCGTCGAGATCCGCGGCCAGGGCCTGATGCTGGGCATCGAGCTCGACCGCCCCTGCGGCGACCTGCTGCGCATCGCCTGTGAAAACGGACTGCTGCTCAGCGTCACGGCCGACCGCGTCGTGCGCCTCGTGCCCTCGCTGATCCTCAGCGCCGAGGAGGCCGCGCAGATCGTTGCCATCCTGTGCCCGCTGATCAAGCGCTTCCTCGCCGATACGCCCAAGCCATGAAGCCCGGGATGAGCCTGATGAAGCACTACCTGCAGTTCAAGGATCTCCGGGCCGAGGAATACGCCTACCTGTTCGACCGCGCCTCCACGATCAAGAAGCGCTTCAAGAACTACGAGAAGTACACGCCGCTCGCCGACCGCACGCTGGCGATGATCTTCGAGAAGGCCAGCACGCGCACCCGCGTGAGCTTCGAGGCCGGCATGTACCAGATGGGCGGCTCGGTGGTGCACCTCACCACCGGCGACAGCCAGCTCGGCCGCGCCGAGCCCATCGAGGACAGCGCACGCGTCATCAGCCGCATGGTCGACCTGGTGATGATCCGCACGTTCGAGCAGACGAAGATCGAGCGCTTCGCCGCGCACTCGCGCGTGCCAGTGATCAACGGGCTGACCAACGAGTACCACCCCTGCCAGATCCTGGCCGACATCTTCACCTTCATCGAGCACCGGGGTTCGATCCAGGGCAAGGTCGTCGCGTGGGTGGGCGACGGGAACAACATGGCCAACACCTGGTTGCAGGCGGCCGAGATCCTCG
Source organism: Aquincola agrisoli (assembly GCF_036621135.1). NCBI lineage: Bacteria > Pseudomonadati > Pseudomonadota > Betaproteobacteria > Burkholderiales > Sphaerotilaceae > Aquincola > Aquincola agrisoli. The sequence continues at coordinate 97,489 of NZ_JAZIBG010000020.1, read as the reverse complement.
GCTTCACCGTCCACGTGAGCACGCCCGGCGGCTACGAGGTCGACCCGGCCGTGGCCGGCGTGAAGGATGCGGGCTGCTACCGAGTCTTCGCCGACCCGAAGGAAGCCTGCCGCGGTGCGCACCTCGTCACCACCGACGTGTGGACCAGCATGGGCTACGAGGCCGAAAACGAGGCGCGCCGCAAGGCCTTCGCCGACTGGTGCGTCGATGCCGACATGATGGCCGCGGCCCAGCCCGACGCGCTCTTCATGCACTGCCTGCCCGCGCACCGCGGCGAAGAGGTCACCGCCGAGGTGATCGACGGCCCGCAGTCGGTGGTGTGGGACGAAGCGGAGAACCGCATGCACGTGCAGAAGGTGTTGATGGAGTACCTGCTGCTCGGCCGGATTGGTTGAGCCCACCCCCATAGCGCCTTAGGCGCTCCCCCTCGAGGGGACAACACCAGCGGGGACCGGCGAAGCCGGAGATGGCGCCCAATAGAAAGCCGGGCTCTCGGGCCCGGCTTTTTTATTGGAATGCGCTGATTGCCGCGATCACTCGATCACGCGCAGTTCCACGCGGCGGGCTTCCTGTTCGGTGCCGGTGCCGGTGGTGACCTCGGGTTTGCGCAGCGCGATGCGCGAGGTGTCGATGCCCGCGGCCGCCAGGGCGGCGCGGGCCGAAAGCGCACGCTGCTTGGCCAGTTCGGCGTTACGGCCGGCGTCGCCGGTGGCATCGTGGAAGCCCGAGAGCACCACCCTGCGGGAAGGCACCGTCACCAGGGCCTGCACGACCTTGCCCAGCTCGACGGCGGCATCGGCGGGCAGCGCGGCCTGCGCGGTCTCGAAGAACAGCGTGCCGACCAGTTCGCCTTCGAGCGGGCCCTCGATCAGCACCACCTCCTCGACCACCACCACCGCGGCGGCCGGCGACGCGGCAGCCGTGCCGCGCAGCTGGCGCACCACCATCGCGCTGATCACGCTGATGATCACGAGGGCGACGACGCCAAAGGTGATCCACAGACCCACGCGCGTGGTGTCGTCCTTGTCTTCCTGGTACATGTCGAGCGCCCCTCGTTGCAGCCGAATTCGGTAGAGCCCGCGATTCTAGCCAGCCGGGGCACCCGCCCAGCGCCCCCCGGTCAGCCGAGCACGCGCAGCAGCCAGGCGTTCAGGTCGGCCACCTCCTGCGCGCACACCGAGTGCTGCATCGGGTACTCGTGCCATTCGACGTCGTAGCCCTGGACCTTCAGCGCGTCGCGCGTCGCCAGCGCACGACTGATGGGGATCACGCCGTCGCTGCTGCCATGGGCCTGGAAGATCGGCACGAGCCGGTTCGCGTCGTGGCGCTCGGCCTCGAGCCGGTCCGCCAGCGGCAGGTAGCCCGACAGGCCGGCGATGCCGCCCAACCGCTCCGGATAGCGCAGCCCGGTCATCAGCGACATCGCGCAGCCTTGCGAGAAGCCCGACAGCACGATGCGGTTCGCCGGCACGCCCCGCTCGCGCTCGCTGTCGATCAGCGCAGCGACCTGCTGCTGCGATGCCCGCAGGCCCGCCTCGTCCTCGCGGCGCGCGAGATCGGCCCCGAGGATGTCGTACCAGGCGCGCATCACGTAGCCGCCGTTGATCGTCACCGGCATCGTCGGCGCATTCGGGAACACGAAGCGCACCGCGCCCAGGGCACGCAGGTCCAGCTCGCGCACGAAGGGCACGAAGTCGTTGCCGTCGGCGCCCAGGCCGTGCAGCACGATCAAGGTGGTACCGGGGTCGTCGCCGGTCTGGTGTTCGATGGTGTCGAGCTGGCTCATGGTGTGGAGGGGTCGTCGATCGGAGAAACGGCGATCGTATGCGCAGGCGAGGCGTCGGCCGCGAAAGCCAGCTGCACGCAGGTGCCCTGCCCTTGCGGACCCGGCCCGACCGACAGGGCCGCGCCCAACAGCTGCGCGTAGCGCGAAACGATCGCCAGGCCCAGGCCGGCGCCCTCGCCCAGCCGCCGGCCCGCACCGCCCTGCTGCCAGCGCGCGAGCAGCCTCGCCGGGTCCGCCGCCGCCATGCCGGGCCCGTTGTCCACCACCGACAGCAGCACGCGGCCGGCGTCGTCGTGCAGCGCCACCGTCACCTGCGGCACGCTGCCGTCGGCGGGCCGGCCGTAGCGCAGCGCGTTGTCCAGCAGGTTCTGCAGGGCGCCTTCCAGCAGCGCCGCATCGCCCTGCACGCGCACCGTGTCGTCCACGCCCTGCGCGCCGAGGTCGACGCCGGCCGCGTCGGCCCGCGGCATGGCCGCCACCAGCACCCGCCGCACCACCTCGTCGAGCGCCACCGGCTGCAGCACGATCGCGCCCGGCGACTCGTCGGCCAGCGCGATCGCCAGCAACTGGTCGACCAGCCGGCTGGCGCGCGCCTCGCTCTGCGCGATGCCCTGCAGCTGCTCGCGCCAGCGTGCGGGATCGCTGCTCGCCAGGCCGTACTCGGCCAGCGCACGGATGCCGGCCAGCGGCGTGCGCAGCTCGTGCGCCACGTTGCCGGAGAACTCGCGCTGGCTGCGCAGCGCCGCGCTCAGGCGCTGCATCAACGCGTCGACGGAATGCACGAGGCGGTCGACGTCGTGCGTGCTCGCAGGCACGTGCAGCGGCCGCAGATCGGCCGCGTCGCGGCGGTTCAGCTCGGACTGCAGCGCGGCGATGGGCTGCACGTCGACCTGGATCGCCCGCCGCAGCCACACGCCCAGCGCGATCAGCAGCAGCACCTGCGGCGCGGTGGAATACAGCAGCATGCGGCGCAGCAGTGCGCCGCGGTAGCGGGTGGTCTGCGCCAGCACCAGCGTGAAGGGCTGCGGCGAGTGGCGCACCAGCGCCACCGCACGAAGATCCTCGTCGTCGAGCGACAGGTCGGCGAACTCGTACGGCTGCCCGGGCTGGTGGCGCTCCACCTGCAGCCGCGCATCGCCGGCCACCAGGCTGCCGTCCATCCGCCGCACCGCGAAGAACACCGACTCCGACTGGTCGAACAGCACCGCGCGCAGCTCGTCCACCGTGAGGTCGACACGCAGGCTGCCGTCATGTTCCTGGGTCACGCTGGCGGCCAGCCCGAGCGCGTCGTCCATCAGCGCGCGGTCGAAGACGGCGGCGGCGAAGTACGAGCCCACCGCGGCTGCCGCCACGCTGCCGGCGAGCCACACGATCGCCAACGGCACCAGCACGCGGCGCGCCAGCCGGCCGTCGAGGCTGGGCAGGCCGCCGAGCACCGCCCGGACCGGCCGCAAGGCACGCCGCCGGATCACGCCTCGGGCTCGAGCACGTAGCCCAGGCCGCGCATCGTGCGGATGGCCGCCCCGCTGCCGGCGAGCCGCTTGCGCAGGCGCGAGATGAAGACCTCCAGCGCGTTGTCGCCCAGCGCCTCGTCGAGCGCCGACAGCTTCTCCGACAGCGCGCGCTTGGCCACCACGCGGCCCGGCGGCGTCATCAGCTCCCACAGCACCTCGAACTCGCGCGCGGGCATCTCCAGCGGCTCGGCGCCAAGCTGGAAGCGGCGCGCCTGCCGGTCGAGCATCAGCGTGCCCAACTGCACGCGGTCGCCGGTGCCGCTGGCGCGGCGCACCAGCGCACGCAGCCGCGCCTCCACCTCGGCCAGCTCGAAGGGCTTGCCGAGGTAGTCGTCCGCGCCGGCATCGAGGCCGGCGATGCGCTCCTCGGTACGGTTGCGGGCGGTCAGCACCAGCACCGGCGTGTTGTCGCCGCGGCCGCGCGCCTCGCGCAGCGCGGTGATGCCGCTGCCGTCGCCGAGGTTGATGTCGAGCAGCACCGCATCGAAGGGCTGCTCTCGCCACAGCAGCCGCGTGTGCGCCAGCGAGCCCACGGCATCGACGCGATGGCCGGCGGCTTCGAGGCTTTTGCAGATCACGCCGCAGAGCACGGCATCGTCTTCGGCCAACAGGATACGCACTTGTACTTACTCGCTTGGTCAGGCGGCGGTCAGGTGCCTGGGAGGATAAACGCGGCCGTCATCAATGCATTGGATCGGATGCGACCGAAGGAGACTGGATGTTGAGTATCAAGAACCACAAGGACTTCTGGGCAGGGCTGATGTTCCTCGTCGTGGGCATCGCCTTCGCGTGGGGCGCCACGAACTACAGCTTCGGCTCGTCCGCCCGGCCCGGGCCGGGCTACTTCCCGTTCGGCCTCGGGCTGCTGCTGGCCGTCCTCGGCGCGGTCGAGGTGCTGAAGGCGCTGGCGATCGACACCGGCGACGACAACGCCATCGGCGCCTTCGCCTGGCGGCCGCTGCTGACCGTCACCGGCGCGGTGCTGATCTTCGGCTTCACGCTGCCGACGCTGGGCATGGCCATCGCGCTGCCGCTGCTGGTGATCGTCTCCTCGTTCGCCGGCGACGAGTTCAACTGGAAAGAGGTGATCGCGGACGCCGCCATCCTCACCATCGGCAGCTGGGCCGTGTTCGACTGGGGCTTGAACCTGGTCATCCCGATCTGGCCCACCTTCCTCGGCCAGTGAGGCAGGCACCATGGACCTGATCCACAACCTCGGCATGGGGTTCAGCGTCGCCTTCACGATGCAGAACCTGCTCTATGCCTTCGGCGGCGCGCTGCTCGGCACGCTGATCGGCGTGCTGCCCGGCCTGGGGCCGGTGGCGACCATCGCGATGCTGCTGCCGTCGGTGTACGCGCTCGACGCAACGCCGGCGCTCATCATGCTGGCCGGCATCTACTACGGCGCGCAGTACGGCGGCTCCACCACCGCCATCCTGATCAACGTGCCGGGCGAGTCCAGCTCGGTCGTCACCGCGATCGACGGCTACCAGATGGCCCGCCAGGGGCGTGCCGGCCCCGCGCTCGCCGCCGCCGGCCTGGGCTCGTTCTTCGCCGGCTGCGTGGGCACCATCGTCATCGCGGCGTTCGCGCCGCCGCTGACGGAGCTGGCCTTCAAGTTCGGCCCGGCGGAGTACTTCTCGCTGATGGTGCTGGGCCTGATCGGCGCGGTGGTGCTGGCCTCGGGCTCGCTCGTCAAGGCCATCTCGATGATCATCCTGGGCCTGCTGCTCGGGCAGATCAACACCGACGTGATCTCGGGCACGCCCCGCTTCTCGTTCGACATCCCCGAGCTGACCGACGGCATCGACTTCGTCGCGATCGCGATGGGCGTATTCGGCTTCGGCGAGATCATCGCCAACCTCGGCCAGCCGGCCGAGAAGCGGGAGGTCTTCACCCGCGACGTGAAGGGCCTCTGGCCGACCAGGCAGGACTTCAAGGACGCGGCGCCTTCCGTGCTGCGCGGCACGGCGCTCGGCTCCATCCTGGGCGTGCTGCCCGGCGGCGGGGCGCTGCTGTCGTCGTTCGCGTCGTACACGCTCGAGAAGAAGATCGTCAAGAGGCCGAGCGTGCCCTTCGGCAAGGGCGCGATCCAGGGCGTGGCCGGTCCCGAGTCGGCCAACAACGCCGGCGCGCAGACCAGCTTCATCCCGATGCTGACGCTGGGCATCCCGCCCAACGCGGTGATGGCGCTGATGGTGGGCGCGATGACCATCAAGGGCATCCAGCCCGGCCCGCAGGTGATGTCGAGCAACCCCGAGCTGTTCTGGGGCCTGATCGCATCGATGTGGGTCGGCAACCTGATGCTGATCATCCTGAACCTGCCGCTGATCGGCATCTGGATCAAGCTGCTGACGGTGCCCTACCGCTTCCTGTTCCCGGCCATCATGGTGTTCTGCTGCATCGGCCTCTACACGCTGAACAACAACAACTTCAACGTGTACATGGGCGCGGGCTTCGCGGTCGTCGGCTACATCTTCTACAAGCTGGGCTGCGAGCCGGCGCCGCTGCTGCTGGGCTTCATCCTGGGGCCGATGATGGAAGAGAACCTGCGGCGCGCGCTGCTGCTGTCGCGCGGCGACTGGTCGACCTTCGCGACCCGTCCGCTCTCGGCCGGCCTGCTGCTCGCCGCGGCGCTGCTGATCGTCATCGTGATGCTGCCCTCGATCAAGAAGAAGCGCGAAGAGGCCTTCCAGGAAGACTGACCGATCCTCCCCGACGCCCTCCCCGGGCGTCACCCTTCGCCCCGGCGCGGCCCGACCGCCCCGGGGCTTTTTTTCGCCGGGGCGCCGCTGGCGCCCCCCAGCACTGCAAGCCTGGGTAGAAGGTGGTAGCCTGTCGGAAATGACGGCCGTCATATTTCAGGAGCCCGACCGATGACCCCGCCCGCCACGCGTGCCGACCTCGATCCCCGCACGCGCCGGCTGCTCGAAGGGCCGATCGCGCCCACGCTGCTGCGCCTGGGCGCGCCCAACGTGCTGGTGATGTTCGCGCAGGCCGGCGTCGGCCTGGTCGAGACCTACTTCATCGGCCAACTCGGCACCGACGCCCTCGCCGGCGTGTCGGTCGTCTTTCCCGTCGTGATGCTGATGCAGATGATGTCGGCCGGCGCGATGGGGGGTGGCATCGCCTCGGCCATCGCCCGCGCATTGGGCGCACGCCGCCGCGACGACGCCAATGCCCTGGTGCTGCATGCCGCGCTGATCGCGATCGGCTTCGGCATCGTGTTCATGCTGGCGGTGCTGTTCGGCGGGCGGGCGCTGTATGCGCAGATGGGCGCCAGCGGCGCCGCGCTCGAAGCGGCCATGGTCTATTCCAACTGGGTGTTCGCGGGGGCCGTGCTGATCTGGCTCTTCAACGCGCTGGCCGCGGTGATCCGCGGCACCGGCAACATGGCGGTGCAGGCCGCGGTGATCTGCATCGGCGCGCTGCTGCTGGTGCCGCTGTCGCCGGCGCTCATCTTCGGCTGGGGTCCGCTGCCGGCGATGGGCATCGCGGGCGGCGCGGTGGCGCTGCTGCTGTACTACGCCGTCGGCTCGCTGGTGCTGCTGGGCTACCTGGCCTCGTCGCGCAGCCTGCTGCGCCCGTCCTGGCGCGGCGTGCCGCTGCGCTGGCCGCTGTTCCGCGCGATCCTAGGCGTGGGGCTGGCCGCGGCCGTGTCCGCGGCCGCCACCAACATCGCCATCGGCATCGCCACCGCGCTGGTGGGCCGCTTCGGCCCGGCGGCCATCGCCGGCTACGGCACCGGCGCGCGGCTCGAATACCTGCTCGTCCCGCTCGTCTTCGGCTTCGGGGCGCCGCTGGTGGCGATGGTCGGCACCTGCATCGGCGCAGGTCAGCGCGAGCGCGCGCTGCGCGCGACGTGGATCGGCGCGGGCCTGGCGGTGGCCATCACCGAGACCATCGGCCTCGCCGCGGCACTGTGGCCGCACGCCTGGCTCGGCCTCTTCGGCACCGACCCCGCGATGCTGGAGGCCGGCGCCGCCTACCTGCGCACCGTGGGTCCGCTGTACGGCTTCTTCGGCCTGGGGCTGGTGCTTTATTTCGCGTCGCAGGGCGCGGGCCGCCTGGGTTGGCCGGTGGCGGGCAACATCGCCCGCCTGGCCGTGGCCGGCCTCGGCGGGCTGCTGGCGCTGCACCAGGGCTGGGGGCTCGCGGCCGTGTTCGCGGCCCAGGGTGCGGCCCTGGTGGTGTACGGCCTCGTCAACGCCCTCACCATCGCGGGGGGCGCCTGGTTCGGCCGGGTCGGCTGGCCCTGCACGCCGGCGCGGCTGATGCAGCGCATCGCGCCCGGCGCATGACGGCCGCCGCTACGAGCGCTTGAACGTACCCTGCGCGGTGGCCACGAGCCGGCCGTCCGCGGTGCGCAGCTCGGCGCTCGCGAAGTAGATGCGCCGGCCACCGCCGGTCACCCGTCCTTCGGCGATCAGCAGGCCTTCCTGCGCCCTGGCGTGGTAGCTGATGCTGAGCATCAGCGTCAACGCGTTCACCGGCTGGCCGTCGGCATCGGTGATCAGGCCGGCGTAGCCGCAGGCCGCGTCGAGCAGCGTGGCGGTCACGCCGCCCTGCAGGCTCGACTGGCGGTTCAGGTGCCGCGGCTCGATGTCGAGCTCGAGGCGGCAGAACCCGGTTTCCCAGGCCACGAGCCGGGTGCCGAGGTGTTCGAGGAAGGCGTTGGCGATGTCCATGCGAGGCTCCGCGGTGGCGTCGGGTGCCGACGCTACCGCACACCGGCCGCCCGCGCAGGCCCGCGCCGCAGCGCCTTCGCCGACGTCTTCGCCGAGGCCTGCGCCGATTCCAGCTCCGCGAAGAAGTCGAACAGCTGCTGCGCCGCGGGCGAGAGCGGCCGGCCCCGCCGGCGGATCAGACCCACGCGCCGCGTGACCACCGGCTCCTCGAGCGGCACGCTCACCAGCAGCGGATGGTCCTTGCCCGGCATCGCCAGCGACGGCACCACCGACACCCCCAGCCCCGCCTCCACCAGCCCCAGCAGCGTCGTGACGTGCTGCGCCTCGTACAGGCTCTGCGGACGCCCAGCCACGCCGGCCAGCGCCTGGTCGATCAGCAGCCGGTTGCCCGACGACTGGCTGATGCCGATGTAGTCGTGCGCGGCCAGCTCCTGCCAGGTCACCCGGCGCTTGCGCGCCAGCGGATGGTCGCGCCGGCAGGCGGCGACGAAGCGCTCCTCCAGCAGCGTCGTGAACTCGATGTCGGGCTCCTGCCCGCCGATGAAGTTGAGCCCGAAGTCCGCCTCGCTGCGCGAGACCGCGCCCAGCACGTCGTTGGCACTGGCGTCCATCACCTTCACGCGGATCTTCGGGTAGGTCTCGCGGTAGCGGCGGATCACCTGCGACAGGTAGTAGTAGACGGTCGACGGCACGCAGGCGATCGTCACCTCGCCCATGCGCGTGGCGGCCACGCCGCGGATGCCCAGCAGCGTGCCGTCCAGGTCGTCGAGCAGCTGCTGCACCTTGCGCGCGAAGTCGCGGCCCACGGCCGTCAGGCTCACGCGGCGCGTGGTGCGTTCGAGCAGGCGCACGCCCAGCGCCTCCTCCAGCTTCTCGATGCGGCGGCTGAACGCCGGCTGCGAGATGTGCACCGCCTCGGCCGCACGGCGGAAGTTGCCCAGCTCGGCCACCGCGCGGAAGGCCAGCAGGTCGTTCAGGTCGAAGTTGATGGCCATGGCGTCGCTCGGCAGGGGAGTTCCATTGATCGACAGTGTGGATCAATCGATACCAACTCTGCAATTCACATGCATCTATCTCGCGTCCATGATTCACCCCATGGCACAGCTCACCCTCCCTTGCGTCCTGATGCGCGCCGGCACCTCGCGGGGCCCGTTCTTCCTGCGCGAATGGCTGCCCGCCGACGACCTGGCCCGCGACCAGGCGCTGATCGGCGCGATCGGCGCCTCCGACCTGCTGCAGGTGGACGGCGTGGGTGGCGGCAGCACGCTCACCAGCAAGGTGGCCATCGTTTCTCGCTCCAGCCAGCCCGATTGCGACGTGGACTACCTCTTCGCGCAGGTCGGCGTCGGCCAGCAGTCGGTCGACATGCGGCCCAACTGCGGGAACATGCTCTCGGGCGTTGCGCCCTTCGCCATCGAGCAGGGCCTGGTGCCCGCCGCCGACGGCACCACCACCGTGCGCGTGTTCAACGTCAACACCCGCTCGCGCATCGACGTGACGGTGCAGACGCCCGGCCGCCGCGTCGCCTACGAAGGGCAGACCCGCATCGACGGCGTGGCCGGCACGGCGGCGCCGATCCAGCTCGACTTCCTCGACGCCTGGGGCGCCGTCACCGGCTCGGTGTTTCCCACCGGCCGGCGCATCGACGTGATCGAAGGGACGCCCGTCACCTGCATCGACGCGGCCATGCCGCTGATGGTCGTGCACGCCGCGAGCCTGGGCGTGAGCGGCCGCGAATCCCCGGCGCAGCTCGATGCCGACGGCGCGCTGCTCGACCGGATCGAGGCGCTGCGCCGCCAGGCCGGTGAACTGATGGGCCTGGGCGACGTGCGCGACAGCGTGATCCCCAAGCCGGTGATCGTCAGCGCCGGCGACGACGCCGACAGCATCACCTCGCGCTACTTCACCCCCAAACGCTGCCATGCCTCGCACGCCGTCACCGGCGCGATCGGCGTCGCCGCCGCGTTCTCGCTGCCGGGCACGGTGGCCAGCGCCGCGCGCATCGCCAGCGGCGCCCGCAACGTGCTGGTGCTGCACCCGCAGGGGCGCATCGACGTCGCGGTCGAGATCGACGGCGAAGGCGACGACGCCCGCATCCGGCGCGCCGCCCTGGTGCGCACCGCGCGAAAGATTTTCGAAGGGGAGATCCACATCCCCGACTACGTGTTCTCTAAACCCCTGGACGGAGACAAACCCGTGAAGAAGTTGATCGCCCCCCTCGTGGCCGCCACCCTGGCCGCTGCCGCCCCTGCCGTCGCCCTGGCGCAAGCCGCAGCGGCACCCCCCTATCCGACCAAGACGATCACCATCGTCGTGCCCACCGCGGCGGGCGGCGCCAACGACGCGATGGCCCGCACCATCGCGCAGAAGCTCGGGCCGATGCTGGGCCAGACGATCATCATCGACAACCGGGCGGGCGCCAACGGCTCGATCGCCAGCGAGTTCGTGGCCCGCGCCGCGCCCGACGGCCACACGCTGATGCTCGGCTACATCGCCACGCACAGCATGAACCCGGCGCTGCAGAAGCTGCGCTACGACCCGGTGAAGGACTTCGAACCCATCGGACTGGTGGCCTACTCGCCGACCCTGATGGTGGCCAACACCAGCGTGCCGGTCAAGGACGTGCGCGACCTCGTGGCCCAGCTCAAGGCCAAGCCGGACAAGTACAGCTACGCCTCGGCCGGCAACGGCACTGCGCCGCATTTCGCGGCCGAGCTGTTCAAGCTCAACGCCAAGGTCGTGATGCTGGGCGTGCCGTACAAGGGGTCGGCACCGGCGGTGAACGACACCATCGCCGGCCAGACCGACTTCATGTTCCCCAGCCTGTACACGGCCTCCACCCATGTGAAGAACGGCAAGCTGCGCGCGCTGGCCGTGGCCGGCCCGAGCCGGGTGCCCAGCATGCCCGACGTGCCCACGCTGAAGGAGGCCGGCGTCGATGGCGTCGACGTCACGCAGTGGTACGCGCTGTTCGCGCCGGCCAAGACGCCCAAGGCCGTGATCGAGAAGCTGAACAAGGCCGTCAACGAAGTGCTGGCCGACAAGGAGACCGCCAAGCGCATCGAGGACCACGGCGCCGACGTGCAGACCAGCACGCCGGCCGAATTGGGCGATCTCGTGAAGTCGGAGCTGGTCAAGTGGAAGCGCGTGGTGACCGAGGCCCGCCTGACGGCCGACTGAGCAGGGAGCCGGCAAGATGAAAACCATCCCGTCCCTCGCCCTCGGCCTGCTCGGTGCGGCCGTGCTGCTGCCGGCCTCGGCCCAGTCGAGCGTGATCCCCGGCGGCCCGGCCGGCCTGCGGGGCGGGGCCTCGTCCACCGCGGCGGAAGCCGGCGTGCGCCACAACTTCTGAACTCCGGAAGCCACCCATGACCCGCCTCTCCACCCCTTCCGAGACGATCGACCTCGCCGCCTGGATCGGCCGCAGCGAGACCGTGCACGACCTCATCGGCGCCACGCCGGTGGCGGCGCTCAACGCCACGCTCGACCACCCCGCCCAGCCGGTCGAACCCGGCATGCCGCTGCCGCCGCTCTGGCACTGGCTCTACTTCCTGCCGCTGCACCGCCAGTCGGAGATCGGCGCCGACGGCCACGCCAAGCGCGGCGGCTTCCTGCCGCCGGTGCCGCTGCCGCGCCGCATGTGGGCCGGCAGCCAGTTCGAGTTCCGCTCGCCGCTGCGGGTGGGCGACCGCGTGGCGCGCACGTCCACCATCGACGACGTGCGCCTGAAGGAGGGCCGGACCGGACGGCTCGTCTTCGTAAAGGTGCGCCACGAGCTGCGCGTGGAGGGCGCAGCCGAGCCGGCGCTGGTCGAGTTTCACGACATCGTCTACCGCGACGCGCAGCAGCCCGGCGACGTGCCGCCGCCGCCGCAGGCCGCGCCCGGCGCTGCGGTGTGGCGCCGCGAGATCGTGCCGGACGACGTGCTGCTCTTCCGCTACTCGGCGCTCACCTTCAACGGCCACCGGATCCACTACGACCGCCGCTACGTCACGCAGGTCGAGGGCTACCCGGGCCTCATCGTGCACGGCCCGCTGATCGCGACGCTGCTGCTCGACCTGCTGCGCCGCGAACGGCCCGGCGCGGAGGTGGCCGCGTTCACGTTCAAGGCCGTTCGGCCCACCTTCGACCTGCACCCGTTCCGCGTGCAGGGCACGCCGTCGGCCGACGGCCGCAGCGTGCACCTCTGGGCCAGCGACCACGAAGGCTGGCTGACGATGGACGCCACCGCGCTGCTCCGCTGAAGAAAGCCTGCCGCATGCAACCGCTCAAAGGCCTCACGGTCGTCACCCTCGAACACGCCATCGCGGCGCCGTTCTGCACCCGGCAGCTCGCCGACCTGGGCGCGCGTGTCATCAAGATCGAACGCCCCGGCGTGGGCGACTTCGCCCGCAACTACGACACACGCGTGCGCGGCCTCGCCTCGCACTTCGTCTGGACCAACCGTTCCAAGGAAAGCCTCACGCTCGACGTCAAGCACCCCCAGGCGGCGCAGGTGCTCGAGCGCCTCGTGCTGGAGAAGGCCGACGTGGTGGTCCAGAACCTGGCGCCCGGGGCCGCCGCGCGCCTGGGCCTCGGCTACGAGGCGCTGGCCGCCCGGAAGCCGTCGATCATCGTCTGCGACATCTCGGGCTACGGCGCCGACGGCCCGTACCGCGACAAGAAGGCCTACGACCTGCTCATCCAGAGCGAAGCGGGCTTCGTCTCGGTCACCGGCACGGCCGAGGAGCCCTGCAAGGCAGGCCCGTCGATCGCCGACATCGCGGCGGGCATGTACGCCTACACCAACATCCTCGCCGCGCTGCTGCAGCGGGCGCAGACCGGCCGGGGGCAGCACATCGACATCTCGATGCTGGAAGCGCTGTCCGAGTGGACGAGCTACCCGCTGTACTACGCGTTCGACGGCGCGCCGCCGCCGCCGCGCACCGGTGCGGCACACGCGACCATCTACCCCTACGGCCCCTTCCCGACCGGCGCGGACGACGGCAGCGTGATGCTCGGCCTGCAGAACGAACGCGAATGGGTCAGCTTCTGCGACAAGGTGCTGCTGCAGCCCGCGCTGGCGCGAGACGAGCGCTTCGCGGGGAACGCCCGGCGTGTCGCCAGCCGTGCCGCGCTGCGCGAGATCATCGTGCAGGCGTTCGCGCCGCTGACGGCGCCGCAGGTCGTCGAACGGCTGGAAGCGGCGCAGATCGCCAACGCCCGCGTCAACACGATGCAGGACGTGTGGGAGCACCCCCAGCTGAAGGCGCGGCAGCGTTGGCGCGAGATCGGCTCGCCGGCCGGCCCGTTGCCCGCGATGCTGCCGCCCGGCTCGTGGCAGGAGGGCCCCCGCATGGACCCGGTGCCTGCGCTGGGCGAGCACACCGACGCCATCCTGCGTGAGCTGGGTGTCGATCCCGAGACCGTGGCGGCGCTGCGCGCCGCGGTAGCGATCTGATGGATCCGCGCACCTACCTGTTCGTGCCCGGCAACCGCCCCGAGCGCTTCGCCAAGGCCCTCGCCAGCGGCGCGGACGCCGTGGTCCTCGACCTGGAGGATGCCGTCGCGCCGGCATCGAAGCGCGAGGCGCGCGATGCGATCGCGCGCTGGTGCGAAGCGGCTCACGAGGCAGACCGCGCCCGGGTCGCGGTGCGCATCAACGACGTGCTGTCGAGCGAGATCGCGGAAGACCTCCGGCTGCTGCGCGACGCCCGCATCGCGCAGGTCATGCTGCCGAAGGCCGAAGCCGCCGCGCACGTGCGCCGGGTTCGCGCCGAGCTGCCGCAGGCGCAGGTGCTCGCGCTCGTCGAAACCGCACGCGGCGTCGCGCAGGCCGCCGACGTCGCCGGTGCCGACGGCGTCATCCGCCTGGCGTTCGGCACGCTCGACTTCGCGCTGGACCTCGGCCTGGACCTCGCCGAAGGCCCCGACGGCCTGGCGCATGCGGCCGGCGTGCTGGCCCTGGCCTCGCGCGTGGCCGGCCTGGCGGCGCCGGTGGCGGGCGTCACGCCGCAACTCGACGACGAGCCGCGCCTGCTGCAAGACCTCGCCTGGGCGCGCTGCCGGGGATTCGGCGCCAAGCTGTGCATCCATCCGCGCCAGATCGCACCCCTTCACGCCGCGCTGGCCCCTTCGCCGGAGCAACTCGCCTGGGCCCGGCGCGTGATGGCCGCCGAGGCGGCCTCGCCGGGCGCGGCGCAACTCGACGGCCAGATGGTCGACCAGCCCGTCGTCCTCCAGGCCCGCCGCACGCTGCAACGCGCAGGTGCCTGACTTCATCGCCTTCCCACGGAGACACGCCATGCCATCCACCATCATCGATTCCGCCATCTTCCAGGGCATCTTCTCTTCCGACGCGATGCGCCGGGTGTGGTCGGACGAGAACCGCACGCAGAAGTACCTCGACATCGAACGCGCGCTCGCCGTCGTGCAGGGCCGCCTCGGCCTGATCCCCCAGGAGGCGGCCGACGAGATCGTCAGCCACTGCCGGCTCGATCAGATCGACATGGCCAAGCTGCGCCAGCAGACCGAGCGCATCGGCTACCCGATCCTCGGCGTGGTGTCGCAGCTCAACGCGCTGTGCCGCGACAAGCTCGGCGAGTACTGCCACTGGGGCGCCACCACGCAGGACATCACCGACACCGCCACGGTGCTGCAGATCCGCGAGGGCCTCGCGATCGTCGACGACGAACTGGCCGCCATCTCGGCGGCGATGGCCAAGCTTGCCAAGCAGCACCGCGACACGCCGATGATCGGCCGCAGCAACCTGCAGCAGGCCATTCCGGTGACCTTCGGCTACAAGATGGCCGGGCTGCTCTCGGCCATCGAACGCCACCGCGAGCGGCTCGACCAGCTGAAGTCGCGGGTGCTGGTGGGCGAGTTCGCCGGGGCCGCCGGCACGCTGGCCTCGCTGCAGACCGGCGCGATGGAAACGCAGGCCGGCCTGTGCGCCGAGCTGGGCCTGGCGCAGCCGGTGATCGCGTGGCACACCATCCGCGACAACATCGCCGAGGTGGGCGCGTTCCTGGGGCTGGTGGGCGGCACGCTCGGCAAGCTGAGCATGGACGTCAAGCTGATGATGCAGACCGAGGTGGGCGAGGTGTACGAGCCCTACGCCCACGGCCGCGGCTCCAGCAGCACGATGCCGCAGAAGCGCAACCCGATCAGCAGCTGCTACATCCACGCCGCGATCTCGGTGGTGCGCCAGCATGCCGCGGCGCTGATGGATGCGATGGTGGCCGACCACGAGCGGTCGACCGGCCCGTGGGAGATCGAATGGATCGTGCTGCCCGAGGCCTTCTGCCTGATGGCGGGGGCGCTGAAGCAGTCGCGCTTCGTGCTCGAGGGGCTGGAAGTGGACGCCGTGCAGATGCGCAAGAACATCGACATGACCCACGGCCTGGTGATGAGCGAGGCCGTGATGATGGGCCTGGGGCCCTACATCGGCCGCGAGTACGCGCACGACCTGGTCTACGACATCTGCCGCGATGCGGTGAAGCAGCAGCGGCCGCTGCTCGACCTGCTGGCCGAGCACCCGGAGATCAACCGCCACCTCGACCGCGCCGCGCTGGCCGCGCTGTGCGACCCGGCCAACTACCTGGGCCAGTCCGGGGTCATGGTCGACCGGGTCCTGGCCACGCTTCGCTGAGGCGCCCAGCCCGGCCGGTCAACCCAGCCGCACCGGCACGAAGATGCGCTCGCCGTTGCGCTCGATCAGCAGCGCGACGCTCTTCGGCTTGCCCTTGAGCACGCCCTGCACCTGCTCGACCGACTGAACCGGCTGGCCGTTGACGGCCAGCAGCACGTCGCCGCGGGACACGCCGGCACGGGCTGCCGGGCCGGCGGCCTGCTCGACCACCAGGCCTTCCTGCACGCCGGCCTGTGAACGCTCCTGCGGGCTCAGCGGGCGCAGGGCCAGGCCCAGCTTGCCGGGCTCCACCCCGCCGCTGGCGTTGGCGGCCTGCTGCTCGCCGTCGTCGGCGCGCGCGAGCTTGACCTCCATCTCACGCGCACTCTTGTCGCGCCACACCTGCAGCTTGACCTTGTCGCCGGGCGAGGACAGGCCGATGCGGCTCGACAGCCCGCCCGAACGTTCGATCGCCTCGCCGTTGACCTGCGTGATCACGTCGCCCGCCTTCAGCCCGGCCGCGGCCGCGGGGCTGTTGGGCGCCACCTGCGCCACCAGCGCACCGTCGGGGCGCGGCAGGCCGAACGATTCGGCGAGCGGCGCCGAGAGGTCCTGCACCACCACGCCCAGGCGCGCATGCTGTGCGCTGCCGGTCGCGACGATCTGGTCCTTCACCTTCAGCGCCAGGTCGATCGGGATGGCGAACGCCAGGCCCTGGTAGCCGCCGGTCTGCGAATAGATCTGCGCGTTGATGCCGACCACGCTGCCACTGCCGTCGAACAGCGGGCCGCCCGAGTTGCCCGGGTTCACCGCCGCGTCGGTCTGGATGAAGGGCACGTAGGCGTCGCCGGGCAGCGAGCGGCCCTTGGCGCTGACGATGCCCTGCGTGGCCGTCTGCTCGAAGCCGTAGGGCGAGCCGATGGCCAGCACCGGGTCGCCGACCTGCAGCTGCTTCGGGTCGCCCAGGCGCACCACCGGCAGGTTCTTCGCCTCCACGCGCAGCACGGCCACGTCGGTTGCCTTGTCGCTGCCCAGCACCTTGGCGCGGAACTCGCGGCGGTCCTGCAGCTTGACGGTCACTTCCTTCGCACCGTCGACCACGTGGGCGTTGGTGAGGATCAGGCCGTCGCTGCTGACGATGAAGCCCGAGCCCTGGCCGCGGAACGGCACCTCGCCGCCGCCGCGCGGCAAGCCGCGCTGGCCGAAGCCGGGGAAACCGCGGAAGAACTGCGCCATCGGGTCTTCCTGCACGCTCGCCTGCCGCGTGCCCTCGACCGTGACGCCCACCACCGCCGGCCCGCCCTGCTGGACGATGGCGCGGAAGTTCGGCGCCGCCGTGGGCGCGACCGGCGCCGCCGGCACGACGGCCGCCTGCGTGACGGCGGCGGCCTGCGCCGTCACCGCCGCGGGCTGCGCCTCGTCCTTCGACCAGGGCAGCTTGAAGCCGAAGGCCGCCGCACTCCCGCCAGCCAGCACGCCGGCGGTCACGAGGGCACCGATGAGGGGTTTGATCCGGGTCATTGCTTTTTCTCCATGGCGGTTCATTCCGCTTGGCCCAGATCATGGGAAGGCCGGATGAGGCCGGCATTAGCCGAAGATGAAGCGAAGGTTAAACCGGCCGCTCTGGTATCGATACATTTCGATGCACTATCACCTAGACTCCAGTTGCACCACATTCGGCATCTCCGGATGGCATCTGCGCAGGAGGAACCATGACCAACGCCGCGATCGCCCTGGCCCGACCCTGGATCGCCTGCGCCCTGCTGCTCGCAGCGGCCGCCGGCGCGCACGCGCAGACGCTGCGCTGGGCCGTGCGTGGCGACGCCGAGAGCATGGACCCCCACGCCTTCATCGAGGGCGTCTCGATCAACGTGAACCTGCTGGTGCACGACGCGCTGGTCGAACGCGACCAGATGCAGCGCATCGTGCCGGCGCTGGCCACGCGGTGGGAGCGGATCGAGCCCCGGCGCTGGCGCTTCGAGCTGCGCCGCGACGTGCGCTTCCACGACGGCACGCCGATGGATGCCGACGACGTGGTGTTCTCCATCCTGCGCGCGCAGCAGCCCACCTCCCAGTTCGCGATCTACGCGCAGCCGCTGGGCGAGCCGGTGCGCATCGACGCGCACACCATCGAGCTGCGGCAGCGCGAGGTCAACCCGCTGCTGCTCGACCACCTGGCCGTCGTGCTGGTGATGAGCCGCCGCTGGGCCGAGGCCCACCAGAGCACCCGCGTGCCGGACTTCAAGGCCAAGGATGAGGCGGCCAGCTCGCGCGAAGCCATGGGCACCGGCCGCTACAGGCTGGTGTCGCGGCAGCCCGGCGTGCGCACCGTGCTGGCCCGCCACGCCGCGCACTGGGCACCGCGGCAGGGCAACGTGGAGCGCATCGAGCTGGTGCCCATCGCCAACGATGCCACCCGCATGGCGGCCCTGCTCGCCGGCGATGTCGACCTGGTGCAGGACGTGTCGCCGCAGGACGTGCCGCGGCTCAAGCGCGAGCCGGGGCTGAGGCTCTTCGAGGCGACCGAGACGCGGGTGATGTACCTGGGCATGGACCTCTCGCGCGACCAGCTGCTCTACGGCAGCGTGAAGGACCGCAACCCGCTGAAGGACGTGCGCGTGCGCGAGGCGCTGGCGCTGGCGCTCGACCCCGCCCTGCTCGTCCGCACCATCCTGCATGGCCGGGCCGAGCCCACCCGTTGCATGGCGATCCTGAAAAGCGCCTGCCTCGCGCCCGAGCTGGAGGCGCCGCTGAAACCCGACCCCGACCGCGCCAAGGCGCTGCTGGCGCAGGCGGGCTACCCCGAGGGCTTCGACCTCACGCTCGACTGCCCGACCGACCGCTACGTGCTGGGCCACGCCGTCTGCACCGCGCTGGTCGGCCCGTTCGCGCGCATCGGCGTGCGGCTGACGGTGGACGCGCGGCCCAAGTCGATCTACTTCCCGAAGGTGTTCTCGAACGACACCAGCTTCTTCTATGTGGGGGTGGGCGGCAGCATCGCCGACGCACAGGTGCTGATGGACCTCTCGATGCACAGCCAGGATCCGGCCAGGAAGAAGGGCAGCCTGAACTTCGGCCGCTTCACCGACGCCGAGCTCGACCGGCTCATCGACGACGCGGGCAGCGAAGCCGATCCCGCGGCCCGCGCCGGCATGATCCGCGACGCGCAGCGCCGCATGGCCGCACAGCACCACCTGCTGCCGCTGTTCCGGCCGATGCTCACCTGGGCGACACGGGCCAGGGTGCAGGCGGTCGTCACCCCCAACAACCTGCTGCGGGCGGACTGGATCCGCATCGACTGACGGCCGGACACCGCCTTGGACGCCATGCCGCCGCCACGCTGGACCGAGCACCGCCGCGCCGAGCCCGACGACGGGCTGCTGCACTGCGAGGGACGCTGGACGGGCGAGGACGGCCGCCCCGTCGACGCCCTGCGCAGCGAGGCCCGCGGCGAGGCGGCGCTCGCACGGTTGTGCGCCGAGGCGGAAGCGCTCGGCCACCTGGCAGGCCTGCCCGGCATCCCCCGGGTGCTGAGCCTGGACAGCCGCGCCGGCGTGCTCGTCCAGTCGATACCCCCCGGCCAGCCGCTCGCCGCGCTGCAGCCGCGGCTGCAGCACGAGGTGGCCGCCTGCGTCGAGATCGGCATCGGCCTGGCCGTCCTCTTCGATGGCATGCACGCGGCCGGCGTGGTCCATGGCGCCGTCGGCCCGGACTGCGTCTACGCCGAGCCCGCCTACGGCCGCGTCGGGCTGGCCGGCTTCGGCGGCGCGCTGGTGCAGCACCGGTCCGAGCCGGTGCCCCAGGCCCTCGCCCGCGCCGGCCGCTCCTTGCTCTTCTGCGCCCCGGAACAGACCGGCCGCATGAGCGGCTCGATCGACCACCGCGTGGACCTGCATGCGCTCGGGTCGCTGCTGTACTGGCTGCTGACCGGCCAGGCCGCCACCAGCGGCGACTCCCCGCTGCAGCGGCTGCATGCGCTGATGACCCAGGCCCCCGCGGCGATGGCCACGCTCAACCCGCAGGTGCCGCCGGCGCTCGACCGCATCGTGATGAAGCTGCTGGCCAAGAACCCGGCGCAGCGCTACCAGTCCGCCCACGGCCTGCACCAGGACCTCGCGCAGGTGCTCGCGCGCCTGCGCGACCCCGCTGCAGCGAGGGACGAGGGCCTGGCGATCGGCCAGGCCGACCGGCGCATCGTGCCGGCCCAGCCGTCGCGGCTGTTCGGCCGCGAGCGCGACGCCGATCGCCTGCACGAAGCCATCCACGCCACCGACCACCGGCGCCGCATCGTGACCATCCGCGGCCGTGCGGGGGCCGGCAAGTCGGCGCTGGTGCGCGCGGCGTTCCCGGCCGGCACCGCGCGCCAGGGCCGCCTCGCGACCGGCAAGTACGACCCGTACCAGAGCGCCGCACCATTCAGCGGCCTCGGCCAGGCGCTGTCGGAGCTGGCCGCCTACGACCTGTCCGAGCCGCCCGAACGCCTGGCCGAGATGCGTGCGCAGCTGCAGGCGGTGCTGGGCGACAACACCGCCTTCCTGGTGCGCGTCGCCCCGGCCTTCGGCGCGCTGCTCGGCGAGGCCGGCGCGGCGGCCGGTGCGGGCTCGCCCGCCCCCGACGCCAACGTGCTGCAGCGCATGAAGCACTGCGTCGCCTGCGTGCTGCAGGTGCTGCGCGCGCGCGGCACCCGCGCCGTGCTCTTCCTCGACGACCTGCAGTGGGTCGACGGCAGCTCGCTGGAGCTGATCGAGCGGCTGGCCACCGACGAGAGCTGGGGCGGGCTGCTGCTGGTCTGCGCCTACCGCAAGGACGAGGTCGACGACGCCCATCCGCTCGCGGCGGCGCTGGCGCGCATCCGCGCCGTCGGCACCGAGGTGATCGACATCGACATGCGCGGCCTGCCGCCGCCCACCGTGCAGGCGCTGGTGGCCGACATGCTCGACGCCGCGCCCGAGGAGGTGGCGGCGCCGGCCCGCGTGCTGGCCGACAAGACCGGCGGCAACCCGTTCTTCGTGCTCGAGTACGTGCGCCAGCTGCACGCCGCCGGCCACCTGCGCCGGGTGCGCGGCCTCTGGCAGTGGGACGACGCCGCGGTGCAGGCGCTGCCCGGCTCGGCCGACATGCTGGCCGGCCTGCTCGAGGGCCTGCAGCGCCTGCCGGCCGACCTGCGCCAGCTGGCCGGCGTGTGCGCCTGCCTCGGCCACGAGGTGGATGTCGAGCTGCTGGCCGCCGTGCTCGGCGAGCCGGCCGAGGAAGTCGACCACCGGCTGCTGCCGCTGAGCCAGCGCCGGCTGCTCGTGCGGCGCGACGCCGAGACCGCACGCCACTGGCGCTTCGCGCACGACCGCATGCGCGAAGCCGCGCATGCCCTGCTCGACGACCGCGGCCGCGCCAGCTGGCACGGCCGCATCGCCCGCGTGCTGCGCGCGCGGGAAGCCAGCCGCTACCTCGTGGCCAGCCACCTCGCCGAGGCCCTGGCGACGCTCGACACGCCGGCCGAGCGCGAGGAGGCCGGCGCCGTCCTGCTGGATGCGGCCCGCGACGCGCTGGGGGGCGGCGCGACGGAAGACGCGCTGCGCTTCCTCGGGGCCTGCGAGGCGCTCGACCCGCAGGCCTCGCGGCCGGGGAGCGACCGGCTTGCGCGGCAGGTGCTGCAGCACACCGCGCTGCTGAGCCAGGGCCGCCAGCGGGAGGCGGACCAGGTCTTCGAGGCGATGATGCCGCACGCCGCCGAGGCGCCGCTGCCGGTCGGCACGGCCATGTGGCGGCAGGTGCGCGCACTGACCGTGCGCTGCGAGTACACGCGGGCCGTTGCGCTGGCGCTGGCAGGCGCGCGCGCGCTCGGCATCGAGCACCCGCCGGCCGACCGCTGGCAGGAGGCCGCCGACGAGGAGCGCGCCTGGATCGCCGCGCTGCTCGCCCGCGAAGGCGAGCCGTTCTTCGACCGCCTGGCGCCGGCCTCGCATGCGCAGATGGTGGCCGCCGCGCTGCTGCTGAACGCGTTCCCGCCCAAGCTCTACGCCACGCCGGCTGCGCGCGAGTGGAGCGTGCTGCGGTCGATGCGCATCGGCTGCGAGTTCGGCGCCTTCCCGGCACTGCCCATCCTGATGGTGGACGCCATCAACCCCTTCATCGCGCGCGGCGACGACTACGAGGCGCTGCGCGCCATCACCCGCAGCGCGCAGCGCCTGGCCGGGCGCATGTCGACGCCCGAGACGCGCCAGCGCCTGAGCTACCGCATCGCGCTGATCAGCAGCGTGTGGATGGAGCCGCTCGAGCGCACGCTGGACCGCGCCCGCTTCGCGTACGAGCAGGCGGTGGCGATCGGCGACCTCGTGGCCGCCGGCGGCACCTTCGGCGCGAGCCTGCCGCCCATGCTCGACACCGTGCGCCACCTCGACCAGATGGCGGTCGAGGTCGACCAGGGGCTGGAGGTGTGCCGCCGCACGCAGAGCCGCATGACGATCGGGGTGCCGCTGGCGATGCGCCAGGTGGTGCGCTGCCTGCGCGGCGAGACCCACGCCGTCGGCAGCCTCGCCACCGACGATTTCGACGGCGACCATGGCGTGCAGCCGCCCACCGACACGCTGGCGCAGGCCATCTTCCTCGCCTACCGCTGCCTGTGCGCGGCCCTGTTCGGCGACTGGGGCCGCGCACTCGACGAATGCCGCGGCTATCCGCTGCGCGAAGGCGTGACCAGCCTCTACGCCGATGCGCTGCTGCGCTGGGCCTACGCGATGGCGCTGGCCCAGGCGCTGCGCGGCGCGGCGCCCGCCGAACGCCCGGCCCTGCGCGCCGAACTGGCACCCCTCGCGGCGTGGATCGAAGGGCGCGGCGCCGACGTGCCGGAGAACTTCCTGCACATGGACCAGGCCGTCAAGGCATTGCAGGCCTGGGCCGAGGGAGACACCGGCACCGCCGCGACACGGTTCGAGGCGGCCATCGACACCGCGCTGCGCCACGGCCATGTGCTGCACCACGCCTTCGCCTGCGAACTGGCCGGCGACTTCTGCGCCGAGCAGGGCCTGCAGCGCGGCGCCGATGCCTACCGCGCCGCCGCGCTGCAGGCCTACGAGGACTGGGGCGCCCGCGGCAAGGCCGCCCACCTGCGGCAGCGGCATCCGCACTTTGCACGCGGCCGGGCACAGGAGGGGCCGGCCGGAACGCTCGCGCTCGCCGCCACCGGGCGCGCCGAGCTCGACCTCGCCAGCGTCGTGCAGGTGAGCAACCTGCTGGCGCAGGAGCGGGAGCCGGATTCCCTGCTGCGCGTGCTGTTCGACCAGCTGCGCCAGTACGCCGCCGCCGAGCGCGGCGTGCTCTTCTGGCGCGAGGGCGAACAGTGGCCGGCATGCGCGGGCTTCGAAGGCACCACGCACTGGATCGAGACCGAGGCCGGCGGCGGCGCCACCGCCGCCGCACGCGAGGTGCCCGAATCGGTCTTCCACTTCCTGGTGCACAGCCTGGAGCCTCTGCTGCTGCCCCACGTCGACCGCCACATCCGCTTCGGCCGCGACACGCTGGTCCAGCGCCACGGCATCCGCTCGATCTTCGGGCTGCCGATCCAACACCGCGGCGACACCGTCGGCCTGCTCTACCTGGAGAACCGCCAGGCCCCCACGCGGCTCGAGCCCGCCCAGGTCGAGACGCTGCGCCTGCTGGGCCTGCAGTTCGCGGTGGCCTACCAGAACGCGCAGATGAACCGCGACCTGGAGCGGCAGGTAGCGGCACGCACGCGGGAGCTGCGCGCGGAAGTCGAGGAGCGCCGGCGCGCCGAGCAGACGGCCGAGGCCGCCAACCGGGCCAAGAGCGCCTTCGTGGCCAACATGAGCCACGAGGTGCGCACGCCGATGAACGCCATCCTCGGCATGTCGCGGCTGGCGCTGCAGGCCGGCCTCAACCCGCAGCAGCACAACTACGTGCTGAAGGTCGAGCGCTCGGCGCAATCGCTGCTGGGCATCATCAACGACATCCTCGACTTCTCGAAGATCGAGGCCGGCAAGCTCGACATGGAGCAGGTGCCCTTCCACCTCGGCGACGTGATGGACGGGCTGGCCAACCTCGTCGGCCTGCAGGCGGAGGAAAAAGGCCTGGAGCTGCTGTTCACGATGCCGCCCGGCCTGCCCAAGGCGCTGGTGGGCGATCCGCTGCGCCTCGGGCAGGTGCTGCTCAACCTGGGCAACAACGCGGTGAAGTTCACCGAGCACGGCGAGGTCGTCGTCCGCATCGAGGAAGTGGCGCGCGAGGAGGCGCAGGTGACGCTCGGCTTCAGCGTGCAGGACAGCGGCGTGGGCATGGATGCGCAGCAGCAGCAGCGTGTCTTCCAGGCCTTCGAGCAGGCCGACAGCTCCACCTCCCGCCGCTACGGCGGCACGGGCCTGGGCCTGGCCATCAGCCGCCGGCTGGTCGAGATGATGGGCGGGGCCATCGCGGTCGACAGCGTCCCGGGCCGGGGCAGCACCTTCCGCTTCAGCGCGCAGTTCGGCCTGCAGCCGCCGGCGGCCAGCGCCCCGGCGCCCGAGGTGCCGCAGCCGCAGGGCACGCGGCTGCTCGTCGTCGACGACAACGCCCGCGCCCGGGAGGTGCTGGCGGAGATGGCCGGCGCGCTGGGCTTGGAGGCCGGCACCGCGGCCGACGGGTGGGACGCATTGCGCGAGATGACGCTGGCGGCCCAGGCCGGCCGGCCCTACCCGCTGGTGCTGGTCGACTGGCACATGCCCGGCATGGACGGCGTCGAGTGCGCCGCCAAGCTGGCCGCGCTGCCCGGCGCCACGCCGGCCGCCGTCGTGATGACCACGGCCTTCGGGCGCGAGGCGCTGCTGCGCCAGCTGCAGGCGCAGGGCGTGGAGGCCGCGGGCGTGCTCGTCAAGCCGGCCACGCCGTCGACGCTGTTCGAGGCCTGCATGCAGGCGCTGGGCCACGCGGTGCACACCGAAAGCCGCCAGGCGCTGCGGGAGGAATCGCTGGCCGGCCACCAGACGCGGCTGCGCGGCGCGCGCATCCTGCTGGTGGAGGACAACGCGATCAACCAGGAGCTGGCCCTCGACCTGCTGGGCCGGGTGGGCGTGCAGGCCACGGTGGCGGCCGACGGCCGGCAGGCCATCGCGCTGCTGGAGCAGCACGAGTTCGACGGCGTGCTGATGGACTGCCAGATGCCCGTGATGGACGGCTACGAGACCACGCGCTACCTGCGCAGCCAGCCGCGCTGGCGCGACGTGCCCATCATCGCGATGACGGCCAACGCGATGGCGGGCGACCGCGAGCTGGCCCTGGCGGCCGGCATGAACGACCACATCGCCAAGCCGATCGACATCGGTGCGATGTTCGACACCGTCGCGCGGTGGGTGCGGCCGGCCGCGGGTGCTAGCGAAGGGCCGGCGTAGGCGGCGCGACCAGCAGCGTCGGCAGCCACGGCGTGATCCACGGCTCCACCCAGCGCCAGGTGAACACGCCGACGAGGCCGGCCACCGCGACCGCGGCCATCGAAGCCGCCAGCAGCCCGATCAGCCCGCGGTGCCGCGTGCGCAGCACGAACGACAGGCTGAAGGCCAGGCTGGTCAGCGACGCGATCACCGCACCGGTGCCCGCCACGCTGCCCGGCAAGGCACCCTGCGAGGCCAGCGTGGCGGCGGCCGCCACCGCGCTGGCGCTCGACAGCAGCCCGCCGATGACGGTGACGACGTAGAAGCCGGCATCGCCGAACTCACGCTGCATCACGCTGCCCAGCACGTGCAGCAGCAGGAAGAGCAGCCCGTACTTCAGCGCGACGCTGAGCGAGAACGGCAGCTCCAGCGCGATGTCGGCCGG
The DNA here is from genome assembly GCF_036621135.1 of Aquincola agrisoli. NCBI lineage: Bacteria > Pseudomonadati > Pseudomonadota > Betaproteobacteria > Burkholderiales > Sphaerotilaceae > Aquincola > Aquincola agrisoli. The sequence continues at coordinate 72,091 of NZ_JAZIBG010000020.1, read as the reverse complement.
CTTCTCCGCCTGCGCGCCGAGGCCCTGGCGCCGGCCGTAGCTCAGCAGCACCATCGCCGCGCTGACGGCCAGCATCAACGCAAAGGCCGCCAGCGAGCCCAGCAGCGCCGCCGGCGCGAGGATCAGCAGCAGCCCGGCGTTGCGCACCAGCATCGCGGTGGTGGCCAACAGGATGCCGCGGTACGCGGTGCCCAGGTTGGCCACGCCAGCGCGCACGCGCGACGACAGCTCGATCACCGTGAAGTTGCTGTTGACCAGCCCGCCGAGGAAGCCGGAGATCTCGGTGCCGCGGTCGCCGTAGAGCTTCCAGAGGATGTAGTTCACGAAGCCGATGCCGGCGATCAGGATCACCGTGACCCAGGCCGCGCGCGGCTCGACGAGCCCCCAGGGGCCGATCGCGCCGTGCGGCAGGGCCGGGTAGATCACGATCGCGAGGATGGCCAGCAGCAGCGCCGAGCGCACCTCGCCTTCCGTCAGGCCCATCGAGAAGCCCGACAGCCGCTCCTTCCACGTCAGCAGCGCGGTGGCGATCACCATCACCGCGGCCGGCGTGATGGTGTGGCCCTGCCCGCACAGCACCCCCGCCACGCAGGTGACGAGCATCGCCGCCGAGGTGGTGAGCTCGGCGCCCTCGTTGGCGCGCAGCGTCTGCAGGTTGAGCACGACGGCCAGCACCCCCACCAGCAGCAGGATCAGCAGCGCGAAGGCATGGCCCAGCGCGCCGCCCAGGCCGCCCAGGAGGGCGATGAAGCCGAAGGTGCGCAGCCCCGCCTCCTTGCCGCGGCGCTCGCGCTCCAGCCCCATCAGCAGGCCGAGCGAGAGGCTGAGGGCCAGGCGCACGAGGATGTCGGCATAGGGCCACTGGGCTTCGGGCAGGGCGGGCAGGTCGTTCAGCATCGGGTGGACGGGCTTTCAGGGTTCGTCGATGGAAGGCGGCAGGGCCGGCAGGCGGCACACCACCCGCAGGCCGCCGAGCGGCGAGGTCGCGAGCTGCACCGTGCCGCCGTGGCGCTGCACCACGCCGCGCACGATGGCCAGGCCCAGGCCGCTGCCGCCCGCGGCCTCGCTGCCGCCGTGCGCGGCCTCGCGGCGCCAGAAGCGGTCGAAGGCCTGGGCGCGCTCGGCCTCGGGGATGCCGGGGCCGTCGTCGTCCACGCTCAGCACCGCCTCGTCGCCCTCACGCGCGACGATCACCTTGACCACCGTACCCGGCGGGCCGTGGCGCAAGGCGTTGTCGGCCAGGTTGCGCGCCAGCGCGGCGAGCCCGGCGCTGTCGCCGCGCACCCGCACGCCCGGCTGCGCATCGAGCTCCAGCGTGCTGCCGCGCGCCACGGCCAGCGTGCCGCTGTCGGCCAGCGCCTGGCGGACCAGCGCGCCCAGGTCCAGCGGCTGGCGCGCGGGCTCGCGGCTGCCGGGCTCGTTGCGGGCCAGGGTGAGCAGCTGCTCGACGAGCCGCGTCGCGCGGTCGACGCCCGCGGCCAGCGCGGCCACCGCTTCGGCCCGCGCGGCCTCGTCGGGCGCGCGGCGCAGCATCTGCACCTGCAGCTTCAGCGCGGTGAGCGGCGAGCGCAGCTCGTGCGCCGCATCGGCGACGAAGGCGCGCTGCGTGTCGAAGGCCGCGCCCAGCCGCTGCAGCAACGCATTGAGCGAACCGACCAGCGGCGCCACCTCCTCCGGCAGGCCCTCGGCCGACAGCGGCGCGAGCGATTCGGCATCGCGCGAGCGCACCTCGCGCGACACGCGGGCCAGCGGCGCCAGCGCATGCGCCACCAGCCACCAGACCGCCAGGCCCAGCAGCGGCGCCAGCAGCAGCAGCGGCAGCACCGCGCGCCAGGCCGCGTCGGCCGCCAGGCGCTCGCGGATCTGCCGCGGCTGCGCCACCTGGATCACGCGGCCGAAGGTGGCCACGCTGTAGGTGCGCCAGGTCTGCCCGCCCGCCTCGACGTCGGCGAAGCCGAGCACGGCACGCGTGGGCACCGCCGCATGGGCACGCGAGGCGTAGAGGGCCCGGCCGTCGGCGGACCAGATCTGCACGACGAAGTCGTGCTCGGCATTGGCGCTGCCCGGCGGGATCTCGCCCTGGTCGCGCAGCGACAGGGCCATCTGCTTGAGCTGGTAGTCGAAGAGCGCCTGCGTCTCCAGCAGCGCGTTGCGGTAGGTGGCGCCACCCAGCGCCAGCGCCGCGAGCAGCAGCACCGCCAGCAGCGAGGCGATCAGCTTCAGTCGTATGGAGGTCATCAGGTGCCCGCGTCCTCCGCCGCGGCATCGGCCGCTTCGCCCCGCTTGCCGAGGTAGTAGCCGAGCCCGCGCATCGTGCGGATCACGTCGGCGCCGAGCTTGCGGCGCAGCTGGTGGATGTAGACCGAGACGGTGTTGCTCTCCACCTCCTCGCCCCAGCCGTAGAGCTTGTCCTCCAGCTGCGCGCGCGACAGGATCGCGCCGGGCCGGGCCATCAGCGCCTCCAGCAGCGCGAACTCGCGCGCCGACAGCAGCACCGGCTGGCCGTCGCGCTGCACCTGGCGCGTGGCGGGGTCGAGCGTGATGCCCTCGTGCGCCAGCAGCGGGGCCGCGCGGCCGGCATGGCGGCGCAGCACGGCGCGCATGCGCGCGGCCAGTTCGTCCAGCTCGAAGGGCTTGACGAGGTAGTCGTCGGCGCCGGCGTCGAGGCCGGCGACGCGGTCTTCCAGCGCGTCGCGCGCGGTCAGCACGATCACCGGCGTGGCGTCGGCACGGGCGCGCAGCTGGCGCAGCACGTCGAGGCCGCTGCCCAGCCGCTCGGGCTCGGGCAGCCCCAGGTCGAGCAGCACCAGCGCGAAGCGCTCGCTGGCCAGCGTGCCGAGCGCGGCCTTGGCGTCGTACACCCAATCGACCGCATTGCCTTCGAGCCGCAACGCCTGGCGCAGCGTGCTGCCGATCATGCGGTCGTCTTCCACCAACAGGATTCGCATCCGCCGAGGATAGGCCACCCGCCACGCGTGGTGTCGGCTGCCGCCAAGGCATGTCGCTCGGCCGTACCTGATGGGACGGCGGGCGGGCGTGTCGGCAATCAGGCCGAGAATCGATCGCTCCGACCTGATCGCTCCATGTTCGACCGACAACAATTGAAGACCTTGGCCACGATCGTGCAAGAAGGCAGCTTCGAGCGCGCGGCGCAGCGCCTGCACATCAGCAGGGGCGCGGTATCGCAGCGCATCAAGGCGCTCGAGGAGGCCGCCTCGGCCGTGCTGCTGGTGCGTGAAGCCGGTGCGCGCGACAGCAGCCGGTGAAGTGCTGCTGCGCCACGTCAACACGCTGAATCTGCTGGAAGACGAGGCGCTGCGCGAGATCCGGCCGCAGGTGGATGCTGACGAGCCTGTGCCCCTGGCCATCGCGGTCAACGCGGACTCCTTGGCCACCTGGTTGCCCGACGTGTTCTGGCATCTGATCAACACCAGGGACATCACGCTCGAAGTGGTGCGCGACGATCAGGAGCACACGCTGGAGCGGCTTCTGCAAGGCGACGTGATGGGCTGCGTATCGAGCCAGCGCACGAGCCTCCGGGGCTTTAACAGCCACCCGCTGGGTGTCATGGTCTACCGGTGCTATGCCGCGCCAGGTTTCGCGCGGCGATGGTTTCCAGACGGCCTGCCTGCCCACGCAGCACGCAAGGCCCCCGCGGTGCTGTTCGATCGCAAGGACACGCTGCACAGCAAGTTCATGGAGCAATGCGTCGGCGTGCGCATGCCACGGTATCCGTGCCACTATCTGCCGGATACAAAGGCCGTGTTCGCCGCCGTCCAGCACAGCGCAGGCTACAGCGTGCTACCCTGCCTGCAGGTCGCGTGGCGAACCGCGATGCGGCACCTGGCCACCTCACGCTAGTAGACCTCGCGCCGGGCCACTCCATCGCCGTACCTCTCTACTGGCACACCGGCCGAATTGGCTCTGCACTCGTTCAGTGGCTCACTGACCATCTGTGCCGGCAGGCCGCGCGCAGCCTCGAACCCTTCCCGTCGGCCATCCAGGCCGACGATGCCGCCCCTCCCCGGCAGGCCTGCCACCGAGGTTGACGCACGGCCCGGCTCCTGGCGCCCGCCGGCGAGCACCGTCCTAACGCCGGCATGAGGCCCCAGGCCGGCGTGCCGCCGAGCGGCCACATCGATCGCTCCCGCACCGCACCCGCTATTTAGAATATTTCACTGCGCGCAAGATGCTTTAAATTGCATATTTGACATGCAGTCTGTATTATTTTTCTTCATTAACGAGGCACTACGACAACATCCCCGTTCTGACCAGAAGGTATGACAACGACTTCGACCCGACCGGGTTGCTCTGCCGCCCCACCCACCGTTGCCACGGTCAGCGCTAAAGCGCTCTGCAGCGCTTTGCTGACACAGGATTCCGGCATCGCAAAGCAGTGGGCGATGTCGTTCATTGCCGAAAGCTACGCGGAACTCCCGCAGACGTTGCCGAGCGGCTGTGCTGAGTTGATGCGCGCCGCGCAAGAAGGCCAAGCCTCGTGCGCTGAAGTCCGCTGCGTACCGGCTGCTCGACGGGCTGGAGCGACAGTTGCCGCCGCCGGGGTGATTCGGATGCAACCCACCCCTGCACGCGCAAGCGTGATCCTCTGGACGGTGAACCTGACGTCGATCGCCGCCAGCGTGTTCAGCTATGTCTACCTGTCGTACTACACGTACACCTTGACCGGGTCGCTGCTGCTGTCGGAGGCGGTGCTCATCGCGCCGATGGTCATGCCCGTGCTGATGTGCCTGGTGATCAACCGCGTGGCCAACGCCAGCACCCCGCGCGGCGCGCTGATGGCAGCCAATGCAGCAGGGCTGGCGCTGGCATTGGGCACCTTCCTGAGCGTCGATCAGCACGTCGGCATCGCACTGGCCGGCACGCTGGCGATCGGCCTCGTGGACGCGATCCAGCGTGTCGCCCGTACCGTGGCAGTGAAGCGCTATTTCAGCGCCGCCGACATCCGATACGCGATGCCAATCACGCTGACGGCGCAGTTCATCGCGGGCGCAATAGCGGGCATGGTCCTGTCGTTCTACAAAGGCGACATCACGCCGCAAGTTGCCGGCGTGATCACGGCCGGCGGCTTTGCCATCGCGGCCTGTGCAGCGGCCCTGCTTCCCAGGTTGAAGCCGGTGTCCGCCGCGTCCACGCCGGCCCTGCAGGCTGCAGGCGCACTGGCGACGCTTCAAAACCTGCTGCGCGCAGACGACGCACTGCGCAGTCATTTCCTAGCGTTCGTGATCGTAGTGAGCGTCCTCCAGGGCTTCTTCAACGTGTCGCGCGTGACGCTGCCGCTGCATGTCCTGCAACTGCCGCAAAGCCACGTGGGCTACCTGCAGATCATCGGCGCCACAGCAGCGCTGGCGGCGGCGCTAGCGTTCGCGCTGCTCGGCAGATTGCGCGCAGGCATCGGTTTCATCGGGACGCTGGCACTGACGACCATCTGCCTGCTCGCGATGGTGGGTTGCACGGTCGCCGCGAAGATGCCGGTCAGCTTCTCGCTTTTCGCGCTCTACATGTTCCTGTGGGAAATCCTCTTCTTCAAGTACCAGGCCGACCTGGTCACCGTCACGCCGCAGGAGCATATGCCGCTCGTTGCCACGTTCCAGTTCGCTAGCGTCTATGCCGGCATGCTGGTGACCGGTTTCGCCGGCAGCTTCATCGCCGAAGTCGCCGGCCTGACGACAACGGCCGTCGTGTTCGCGCTGTTATACGCGCTGGCCATGGCCTGGATTGCGATGGGGGCCCGAACAGCCTCCCGCGCACAGCACAACGCCCCCCTGCAAGGTGAACGATGTGAAAGCGCCCCCGCCCCCTTTGGTGATGATCCATGGCCTGCTCGGCCCCATCGACTTCTTCGGGCCGCAGGCGCTGATGAAGGGCATCGAGGTCCACACACCCAACCTCCCCGGCTATGGCTCGCAGCCGCTACCGCCCGGCGGCGTTGAACTCACCCTGGAGCAGCAAGCCGCCTGGATCGTGGCCTATCTGCGCTCGCACATCGGCAGGCCGGCATGGCTGCTCGGCCACAGCGTGGGAGGCGCGGTGGCCATGCTGGCAGCGCGCATGGCGCCGGACCTGGTGACGGCGATCATCAGCGTCGAAGGCAACTTCACGCTCGGCGACGCGTTCTGGTGCCAACGGATCGCGCCGATGCGCGAGGACGAGTGGGCGGCGGAACATGCACGCATGCAGTCGGAGCAGCAGGCCTGGCTGGCCAAGAGCGGCATCGAGCCGACGGCACGGCGGCTCGAGTGGGCGCAGACGATTCTTCACAACCAAGCCGCAGCGACCGTGCACGCCATGGCGAAGGCCGTAGTGCGCGAAACCGCCGTGCCCGGCTACCTGGCCGCAGTCCGGGATGTGATCCATCACGGCACGCAGCTTCATCTGCTGGCGGGAGAACGCTCCTGCACGGGTTGGGACCTGCCGCCCTGGGTGCGGACCGCCGCCGCGAGCACGGTGGTGCTGCCCGGCGTGGGGCACATGATGATGCTGGAGGCGCCCGAGCAGTTCTGCAAAGCAGTCGCCAGCATGATGTTGCCGGACGGGTTCTCCTTGTCCTGAAGCCGCCAGGGAGGCCACCCGCCGTGCAGGGACGCCGCCGCGGTGCTACAAACGGCTCCCCGATACCCCCACACGCTGGCCCTCTCCATGAAGATCGACTTCGTCTCCGACGTTTCCTGCCCCTGGTGCGCGATCGGGCTGCAATCGCTGCAGACCGCGCTGGCAGAGCTCGACGGCGAGATCGGCGTCGAGCTGCACTTCCAGCCCTTCGAGCTGAATCCTGAGATGGTCCCCGAGGGCGAATCCATCGACGAGCACCTGAGCGCCAAGTACGGCACCACGGCCGAGCAGAACGCGCAGAACCGCGAGGCCATCCGCGCCCGCGGCGAGGCGCTGGGCTTCGAGTTCCGCATGGACAAGCGCAGCCGCATCTACAACACCTTCGACGCGCACCGCCTGCTGCACTGGGCCGGCCTGCAGCCCGACGCCGCGCTGCAGCACGAACTGAAGCGCGCGCTGTTCACCGCCTACTTCACCGACGGGCTGGACCCGAGCGATCCCGAGGTGCTGGTGCATGCGGCGTCCGAGGCCGGGCTCGACCCCGAGGGCGCGCGCGAGGTGCTGGCCTCGAACGCCTATGCGCAGGAAGTGCGCGAGGCCGAACAGTTCTACCAGTCGCAGGGCATCCGCGCGGTGCCGTCGGTGATCGTCAACCAGCGGCACCTGCTGCAGGGCGGCCAGCCGCCCGAGGTGTACCTGCGCGCGCTGCGGCAGATCGCGGCCGAACACGACGCGACTTGAAGTCCGCGGGGCCGCCCGCAGTTGCATGCCATGGCGGCATCACGCGCCGCACCCTTCAAGGAACCGCCATGGCCGCCCACTCCACGCCCTCCGCCCAGCCCCTCAGCGCCGCCACCCTGCGCGCCCGGCTCGAAACCATCATCGCGCTGGCCCGCCTGCTGGAACATGTCGAGCGCAGCCCCGGCGCCGCGTCGCCCTCTCAGTACCAGCAACTGGTGTCGCGGCTCACGGCCCTGCTGTCGGACAGCGACCTGCCTTCGGATGCGCTCGACGCCGTGCTCAGCGCCCACCCCGCAAGCGCCGAGCTGTACGAGAACCTCCACTACGAGCACTCCGGGCTCTGCCGCTCGCCGCTGGATGCCGCGGTGGCCGCGGAGACGCTCGCGGTGCGTGAGCTGGCCCGCTTCACCCGCCGCCAGACCCCCGGCGCGTGACACCGCGTAGCGAACGGTAACGATGCTTCCGCTTCGGGGCGCCGCATCGGGGCTCGTGTCCTACATGCAGCGCCGCCCCACGCCGACGCCGCTCCCGCGGCGTGCCCCCTAGAGTGAATCCAGGCCGAACGAGACATCGGCCCGACCACCCACCTCTAGGAGCACATGCAATGAACGCCACCAAGTCGCTTACCGCCGCCGTCGCTGCAGCCGCCTTCGCCGGCGCCATCGGCATCGCCTACGCCCAGACCACGACGCAGCCGTCGACGACCACGCCCTCGCAGCAGCAACAGCAGCAGCAGGCGCCCGGTACGCAGATGGACAACAGCACCATGACCCCGGGCTCGACCACCACGACGCCGGGCACCACGACGACGCCGAATTCGACGATGTCGCCGGGCACGCCCACGTCGCCCGCGATGCCGGCCGACAACGCCCCGATGACGGAGCGTCCGGCGCAGGCCGACCGCAACTGATCCAGGCACCGTGACGAGGACACGCCGGCCGGTGCCGGCGTCTCCCGCTTCCTGCAGGGCATCGCGATGAGCCACCCTTCAGACGACATCGCCGACGGCTTGAAGCGCGGCCTGCTCGGCGCGCTGGCGGTCTGCACCCTCGTGCTGCCCCCGATGGGCCAGGCGACACGCGCGCCGGCGCCGCACGATTCGGGCGGGGCTGCGGTGGTCGCCGTACCGGCGGCCGAGCCGCTGCGCGGCCCGCGCTTCGCCGACTTCGGCGAGCACCTGCCGTCCCCGGACGCCCGGCATGTGGCGGATTGGGTCGTCGACGCCGACGACCACCGGGGCCAGCCCTTCCTCATCGTCGACAAGCGCGATGCGCGGGTCTACGTCTTCCGCCCCGATGGCCAGCTCGACGGCGCCACCCCCGTGCTGCTCGGCTACGCGGCGGGCGACGATTCCGTCGCCGGCATCGGCAGCCGCCCGATCGAGCAGGTGCGGCCGGAAGAGCGCACCACCCCCGCGGGCCGGTTCGTCGGCGAGCGGGGTCGCAACACGCTGGGCGAAGACGTGGTCTGGGTCGACTACGAGGCCGCCGTCTCCATGCACCGCGTGCGGGCGACCAACCCCGCGGAGCGCCGCCTCGAACGCCTGGCCACCCCGACCGCCGACGACAACCGCATCTCCTACGGTTGCATCAACGTGCCCGTGGCGTTCTTCGAGTCGACGATCGCCCCCATCTTCCAGCGCACACGCGGCATCGTCTACGTGCTGCCGGAAACGCGGCCCGCGCAGGCGGTCTTCCCTTCCTACGACGTGGCCGAACGCCACGCCGCCCTGGCGGCCACCCGCCTGGCCGATCTCGGCGCGTCCGGCGCCGACGCAGCACCGCACCGGTAACAGAGCCGCCCTCCACCCGCGCCCCGCCCGTCACTGTTACCAACAGGACGGCGTCTCAGCCCCTTTTTGCCGCAATTTCGGCCCTTTCGCTGGCTACCATCTGCACCGGCAGCCTGTCCTCGCGCACTGCCGTTCGCAGTACCCCGCCTGGAAGGCCCGATGTCCGTGCTCCGTCGCCCCTCCCTCCGCAAACTCCTTCTCCCCTTCCGTCTGCTGCTGGCCGGCCTCCTCGCCGCCGCAGCCCTGGCGCCCCCGGCGGCCCGCGCGTCGGCGGACATCGACCAGGCCTGGCGCCAGATCGTCGCGACGGCCGACCACCGCGGCCTGCCTTTCGCGATCGTCGACAAGCGCGAGGCCGTCATCACCGTCTTCGACGCCCAGGGCCACGAAGTGGGCCGCACGCCGGTGCTGCTCGGCCTCGCGCCCGGCGACGACAGCACGCCCGGCGTCGGCCGGCGGGCCCAAATCGGCGCCGTGCAGCCCGCCGAACGCACCACCCCGGCCGGCCGCTTCGAGGCCGAGCCCGGCCGCAACCTCAGCGGCGAGCCCATCGTCTGGCTCGACTACGGCGCGGCGCTGGCGATCCACCGGCTGCGCCCCGGCCCCTCGCGGGAGCGCCGCGCCCAGCGCCTGGCCTCGCCCCGGCTGAAGGACCGCCGCATCTCGCTGGGCTGCGTGGTCGTGCCCGAGCCCTTCTACGAAGCCGTGATCGCCCCGCACCTCGGCCGCAGCCGCAGCGTGGTGTACGTGCTGCCGGAGAGCCGGCCGCTGGACACGGTGCTGCCGCCCGCGCCGCTCGTGGCCGCGGCCGCGGCCACGGCGGAATAAGCGGCGGGCCTCCGGCCCCGAGGCGACATCGGCGCTTCGCCACGACCGGGCGGGGCGCTTTCCTACAGCGCCGGGCGGCGTGCTTGGATCAAATCGGCGGCATGGTCATCGCCGAAGCACCGACGCGCCCCGCCTCCGCCCCCGCGGCGCCCGCTGAACCCGCTGCCACGCCCAAGGTGCGTGTGCTGACGGTCAACACACACAAGGGTTTCACGTTCTTCAACCGCCGCTTCATCCTGCACGAGCTGCGGGAGGCGGTGCGCTCGGTGGGCGCGGACGTGGTCTTCCTGCAGGAGGTGCTGGGCACGCACGCGCACCATTCGGCGCGCTGGCCCGGCTGGCCCGAGGCGCCGCACTACGAGTTCCTGGCCGACGAGATCTGGCCCGAGTTCGCCTACGGCCGCAACGCGGTCTATCCGCACGGCCACCATGGCAATGCGGTGCTCTCCAAGTACCCGATCGAGCATTACGAGAACCTGGACGTGTCGATCGCCGGCCCCGAGAAGCGCGGCCTGCTGCACTGCGTGCTGCGCCTGCCCAACGGCAACGGCAAGCTGCATGCCATCTGCGTGCACCTGGGCCTGCAGGAGCGGCACCGGCGCAAGCAGTTGCAGCTGCTGTGCCAGCTGATGCAGCGCGAGATCCCGGCCGACGCGCCGGTGGTGGTGGCCGGCGACTTCAACGACTGGCGCGTGCGCGCCCACACCATCCTGGCGCGGGAGGGCCTGCGCGAGGTGTTCCAGCACGCCCACGGCAGCTCGGCCCGGAGCTTCCCGGCTCCGTTCCCGCTGCTGCAGCTCGACCGCATCTACGTGCGCAATGCGACGGTGCATGCGCCGATCGCGCTGCCGCGCAAGCCGTGGGCGCACCTGTCGGACCACGCCCCCCTCGCCGCGGAGATCTCGCTGTGAGCGGGCGCTGGGTCGGCGGCAACCGCTTCTCGCTGCTGGAGAACGGCGAGGCCTACTACCCGCGGGTGTTCGAAGCCATCGCCGCGGCGCGCGAGGAGGTCTACATCGAGACCTTCATCCTGTTCGACGACAAGGTCGGCCAGCAGCTGCATGCGGCGATGCTGGCGGCGGCCCGGCGCGGCGCGACGGTCAACCTGCTGGTCGACGGCTTCGGCTCGCCGGACCTGCCCCCTTCGTTCACCCAGCCGCTCGCCGATGCCGGCGTGCGCCTGCAGGTGTTCGACCCGGCGCCGTCGATCCTCGGCTGGCGGCCCAACATGCTGCGCCGCATGCACCGCAAGATCGTGGTGATCGACGGCACGCTCGCATTCGTCGGCGGCATCAACTACTCGGCCGACCACCTGAAGGACTTCGGCCCCGAGGCCAAGCAGGACTACGCGGTGGAGATCGAGGGCCCGATCGTCGGCCACATCCATGCCTTCACCAAGGCCGCCGCGCGCGTGGTGCAGCCCAGCCGACGCTGGCTGCGGCGCCGGCTGCCCGCCGCCGCCAAGGACCTGCCCGCCGCCGGTGATGCCCAGGCCATCTTCATCACCCGCGACAACCGCGACCACCGCACCGACATCGAGCGCCACTACCGGGCGGCGATCCGCTCGGCACGCGAACGCGTGGTGATCGCCAACGCCTATTTCTTCCCCGGCTACCGCTTCATCCGCGAACTGCGGCGTGCGGCGCGCCGCGGCGTGGAGGTGGTGCTGATCCTGCAGGGCGAGCCCGATATGCCGATCGCGAAGGCGGCGGCCTCCACGCTCTACGCCCACCTGCTGAAGGCGGGCGTGCGCATCTTCGAGTACTGCGAACGGCCGCTGCACGGCAAGGTGGCGCTGGTGGACGACGAATGGTCCACCGTCGGGTCGAGCAACCTCGATCCGCTGAGCCTGTCGCTGAACCTGGAGGCCAACGTCGTCATCCGCGACGGCAGCTTCAACGCCGTGCTGCGCGAGCGGCTGCAGTACCTGATGGACAACGCCTGCAAGGAGATCGACGCGACGCAGATCGACCCGCCCGGCCTGTGGTCGATGGCGCGCAGCTACTTCGTCTTCCACTTCCTGCGGCACTTTCCGCGGTGGGCGCCGATGCTGCCGCAGCTCACCCGCCCGGCCGTGGCCGCGCAGCGGCTGTAAGGGCGGCCGTGGCCAGCACCCTCGCTTCCGCGCAGGCCCCGCGCAAGGGCATCACGACACGCCCCTGGTGGCCCTGGGCCAAGCGCCTCGCGACCACCACCTTCTTCCTGCTCGTCGCCTGGCTGATCGTCAAGCAGGCGCGCACGGTCGAGTGGGGCGAGGTCTGGGAAGCAGCCCGCAACCAGCCGGCGCACACGCTGGCCATCGCAGGGCTGCTGGGCGCGCTCAGCCACCTGCTGTACGCCACCTTCGACCTGCTCGGGCGGCGCTACACCGGCCACACGCTCGGCGCGCCCCGCGTGATGGCGACCACCTTCGTGAGCTACGTGTTCAACTTGAACTTCGGCTCGCTCGTCGGCGGGCTGGCGTTCCGCTTCCGGCTCTATTCGCGGCTGGGGCTGGACGCCCCCTGCATCGCCCAGATCGTGGGCATCAGCATGCTGACCAACTGGCTCGGCTACCTGCTGCTGGCCGGCGGCATCTTCCTGCTGCGCCCGCTCGACCTGCCCGACGACTGGCGGCTGGCCGGCCATTCGCTGCAGGTGCTGGGCGGGGTGCTCATCCTCGCGGCGCTGGCGTACCTGGCGATGTGCTTCACCTCGAAGCGGCGCACGCTGTCGCTGCGCGGCCACGAGCTGCCGCTGCCGGGCGGGCGCATGGCCCTGCTGCAGGTGGCGATGTCGTGCACCAACTGGATGCTGATGGGCGGCATGGTCTTCGTGCTGCTGCAGCAGCGCGTCGACTACCCCACCGTGCTGGGCGTGCTGCTGGTGGCCGCCATCGCCGGCGTCATCACCCACGTGCCGGCGGGGCTGGGCGTGCTGGAGGCGGTGTTCGCCGCCCTGCTCGCGGGCCGCGTGCCGCAGGGCGAGCTGCTGGGCGCGCTGCTGACCTACCGGGCGATGTACTACCTCGCGCCGCTGGCGCTGGCGATCGTGATGCACCTGGTGATGGAGGCGCGGTTGCCGAAGCAGGCTGCCGAGGCGGCCGCGGGCTGACAGCACGGCGATCCCCACCGCCCTCCACGCTTCCCGCTGCCAACGACGAAGGCCGAATCGGTCTTCCACCGGCTGGACACCACCGGGCGGGCGACAACGAGGGCGGAGTTGGTGACACTGGCCGCGCCCTGGAACGAGGTGCCCCATGCCGCCCCACCGCATCTTCACGACCCCCTTCGCCGCGGTCTATCCGCTGTACGTCCAGAAGGCCGAACGCAAGGGCCGCACCCGCGAAGAGGTCGACGAGATCATCCGCTGGCTGACCGGCTACGACCCCGCCGGCCTGGCCCTGCAGCTCGAACGCCAGACCGATTTCGCAACCTTCTTCGCCCAAGCCCCGGCCATCCACCCCCACAGCGCGATGATCAAAGGGGTCGTCTGCGGTGTTCGCGTGGAGGACGTGCAAGATCCGCTGATGCAGCGGATTCGCCAGCTCGACAAACTCATCGACGAACTGGCGAAGGGCAAGGCGATGGACAAAATCCTTCGGCGCTGAAATCCGGCGCCCGCTTGCCGCGCCGCGCTGCGCCACCGAGACCTGCGCGGCTTCATTGGGCCTGCGGCCGCCGGTGCACTATTGTTGTTTGGCCTCGGACCCACGGCGCCCGGATCCCCCAGCGCAACAGGCATCCGCCCGACCCGCCACACCATGCCCCCGATGCCCCGCCCGCCGGCCATCCAACTCCGGCTCCACGCCTATCCGCAGTTGCTGGTCGACGGCCGACCGGTCCCGCTGCAGTTGAAGCGCGCGTGGGCGCTGCTGGCGTGCCTGGGGGATGCCGGCCGCAGGGTGTCGCGCACCCACGCCGCCCACCTGCTGTGGCCCGAAGCGGAGGGCGGCGTCGGCCGAACGCGGCTGCGCCGGCTGGTGCACCAGGTCAACGGCATCGCCGGGCTGGAGCTGGTCTCGGGCGATGCCGACACCCTCGGCCTGGCCACCGAGCCGGCGCCGCCGGTGGTCGACCTGGCGCAGACCCGTCGCATCGCGTTCGGCGTGCTCGCTCCCGACGACGGTGCACGGGTCGACGGCACGCCCCTGCTGGGGCCGTCGACCCACACGCTGCTGGCCGGCTTCCAGCTCGAGGCCGACACCTTCGAGGCATGGCTGGCGGCCCGCCGCCAGGAGCATGGGCAGCTGATGCTGCGGGCGCTGCAGCGGCTCGCGCAGCGCCAGCTCGCGCTCGGCGACGCCGACACCGCGCTGGCCGCGTCGCGCCGCCTGCTGGAGATCGACGGCTTCGCGGACACCGGCCACGCCCTGCTGCTCGAATCGCTGGGCCGGCTCGGCCAGGGGGCTTCGCTCGAGGCGGCCTATGCACAGTGCGCCAGCCTGATGCGCGAGGAGTTCGGGATGCGGCCTTCCGCCGCCGTCGAGGCCGCCTATGCCCTCGCCGTCAAGGCGCTGCAGGGCACCCCGCCCCCGCCGGCCGCGCCGGCGGCGCCCGCGGTGCGGTACGCCCAGGTGGGCGGCGCCGCCATCGCCTACGCCACGCTGGGCAGCGGGCCCGAGGCGATGGTCTGGGTGCCCGAGGCCTGGTCGCACATCGAGACGGCGCTGGAGGAGCCACGCATGCGCGCCACCATCGACCGCCTGGCGCGCCGGTGCCGCCTGGTGCTGCTGGACCGGCGCGGCACCGGGCTGTCGGAGCGTGTCGGCGTACCCCATACGCCCGAAGCCGCGGTTGAGGATGTGCTGGCCGTGATGCAGGCCGCCGGGCTGCAGCGCGCGTGGCTGCTGTGCTCGTCGACCTGCGGCTCGGCAGGCATCGAGATCGCCGCGCGGCACCCCGAGCGGGTGCTGGGATTGATCCTGTGCGGCGTCAACGTGCGCGGCGCCTGGGCGCCCGACTACCCCTGGGCCGTCGACGAGGCCGCGATGGAGACCTGGATCCGGCAGCTGCAGGCCGGCTGGGGCGGCCCGACCAGCCTGGAGCTGTTCGCGCCCAGCGTGGCCGGTGATCCGGTCGTGCGTGCCTGGTGGACCCGCACGCTGCAGCACTCGACCTCGCCGAACGGCCTGCCCGGCCTGCTGCGCACGGTGCATGCGGTCGACGTGCGCCACCGGCTGCCGGCGCTGCGCGTGCCCGCGCTGGTGGTGCAGCGCGAGCACGACAGCATCGTGCGCGCCGGCGCCGGCCGCTACCTGGCCGAGCAGCTGCCCGGTGCCGAGCTCGTGATGCTCGACGGCGCCGACCACCTGTTCTGGCACGGCAGCAACAGCGATGCGGTGATGGCGGCGATCGAGGCCTTCATCGACCGGCAGCGCACGCCTGCCGCCGCCGCCGCGGCCGATGGTGATCAGCCGATGCGGCCCGCCCAGTGCTGAGTCAGCGGTGACTGCGCCTTGGCCGGCAGCCGCTCGTTCATCAGGTGGCGCGCCAGCCGGCGCTCCCCGCCGCGCAGCGCGGCGTCCATCAGCGTCAGGTCGAGGAGGTCGCGCTGCGCATGGCTGCCGCCGAAGCGGTGCAGGCCATCGCGCAGCGCCCACAGCGCCTGCGCCGCCTGGGCGTGGCGCCCGCGGCCGTGGTCCATCAGCGCCTGCAGCAGCGGCACGCCCACCTCGGCGGCCATCGTGCCCATGGTGCTGCGCTCGCCGGCCTTGCGCCGCACCGCCTCCAGCACCTGCCCGGCCTCGTCGATGCGGCCGGCGCCGAGCAGCGCCAGCAGCACGTGCATGTCGGTGAAGGCGTAGTGCCCGATCGCCGGCGGCTGCTGCGGCCAGGCCTGCGCGGCGGCCTCGAAGCGCCGGCCGACGTCGACGCCGAGCAGCTTCAGCCGCCACAGCATGGCGGTGGCATCGATGCGCTGCAGGTCCTGCTGCGTGCCGGGCCCGATGTGGCGGTCGAACAGCTCAAGCACCGCGGCGGTGTCCATCTGCTCGAGGTGGAACAGCGCGAGGTGCCACCAGTTGTGGAAGGCGAAGCCGTTGTCGGGCGCCCAGTCCGGCGTGCGTGCGCGCAGGAACGCGGCGCCCTGGGCATATTCGCCGCGCATCTCGTGCACATGCGCGATGGCATGCACCGCCCAGCAGTCGCGTCGCTCGATCGCCAGTGCGGCCAGCGCGGCCTCCTGCGCCTGCGCATGGTGGTTGTTCTCCTCGAGGCCGAAGGCGTGCAGGCCCAGCACGAAGCCGTACAGCGGCATGTCGTGCGACCACTGCGGCAGCACCCGCGTCACGCGCCGCTGCAGGTTGCGCGCGTCGCCGCGGCAGAAGTCGAAGATGTGGGCGGCGGAGAGCGCGGCGATGTCCTGCGGATGCTGGAGCAGGATGCGCTCCCAGGCCTCGCAGGCCTGTGCCCAGTGGCCCTGCAGGCACAGCCGGGTCGCCGCGATGTGGGCGCGCTCGCGCTCGTTGGCGCCGCCGGCCAGCGCTTCGGCGGCGGCCAGGCTGGCCAGGCCGAGCTGGCCCAGGCCGTACTCGGACGAGCAGGCCATCAGGTTGGCCTTCATCACGTGCGGCAGGGCCCAGAGCGGATCCGCCTCGATGGCCGCGTCGAGCGGCTGCAGCGCGTCGCCGCAGTACGAGAGCATGTGCCATTGCGCCTGCTCGGCATGGTCGATCGCGGCCTGCGAGCGCGCCGAGACGGGGCAGCCGCGCGCATCGAAGCGGGCGGTGCGCCGCGGCTGCTGCCGTGCAGCGCCCACATGGCCGGCGTCCAGGGTCAGGGTGTCGGTGTGCATCGGGGGTCTCCTTTGGAAGATGCGAGACCAGCTTAGGAAGCGGGCGTCCCTTCTGCGTCCCTTGCAGCCCGGTGCGGCCTACAGTCCGCGCATCCGCGACCCCGGAGGCCTGCTGCCATGTTCACCTACGTCTGCCTCGGCACCCGCGACATCGACCGGGCCACCGCCTTCTACGACGCGGCTCTCGGCGCGCTCGGCCTGCAGCGCTGCGACACCTCGGAAGAAGGCGACGACGGCTGGATCGGCTGGGGCACCTACGCCGAGCGCGGTGCCGTGCAGGTCGCGCTGTGGGTGTGCACGCCGTTCGACGGCCGGCCTGCCACGCCGGGCAACGGCACGATGGTGGCCCTGCGCGCCACCTCGTGGCAGCAGGTGGACGCCTTCCACGCGCAGGCGCTGGCCCATGGGGGCACGTCGGAGGGCGCACCGGGCCTGCGCCTGCAGTACAACCCCGACTTCTACGCCGCCTACGTGCGCGACCCCGACGGCAACAAGCTCGCCGCCGTGTGCCGCGGCTTCACCGCCCCGCAGGTGCCCTGAGCCGGCGCCCTAAAGCAAAACGGCCTGCTTGCGCAGGCCGTGTGCCGGTCGTTTCCGAAGTGAGTTGCTGCGAACTCTGGTGCCCAGGAGAGGACTCGAACCTCCACGGAGTTACCCGCTAGTACCTGAAACTAGTGCGTCTACCAATTCCGCCACCTGGGCGCTTCAGGAAAGCCTGCGAGTATAGCGTCATCTTCCAAGGCCGGCGAACTTTCAGGTGGCGCATGCACTGCAGGCCTGCGGCGGAGCGGTCCGGCCGCGCTTCCCGCCTAGACTTACGGGTTCCGCCAAACCCGCCCACCTGAAAGCACCACCGTGGCCGCGACCATCCTGCAAAACCTTCCCGCCGGCGAGCGCGTCGGCATCGCCTTCTCCGGTGGCCTGGACACCAGCGCCGCCGTGCACTGGATGCGCGCCAAGGGCGCCGTTCCCTGCGCCTACACCGCCAACCTCGGCCAGCCCGACGAGAGCGACTACGAGGAGATCCCGCGCAAGGCCAAGGCCTACGGCGCCGACATCGCCCGTCTGATCGACTGCCGGCCGCAGCTCGTGGCCGAAGGCATCGCCGCCATCCAGTGCGGCGCCTTCCACATCTCGACCGGCGGCGCCACGTACTTCAACACCACGCCGCTGGGCCGTGCCGTGACCGGCACCGCGCTGGTGGTGGCGATGAAGGAAGACGGCGTCAACATCTGGGGCGACGGCAGCACCTACAAGGGCAACGACATCGAGCGCTTCTACCGCTACGGCCTGCTGGCCAACCCGGCGCTGCGCATCTACAAGCCCTGGCTCGACCAGACCTTCATCGACGAGCTCGGCGGCCGCAAGGAGATGAGCGAGTACCTCATCGCCAACGGCTTCGACTACAAGATGAGCGTCGAGAAGGCCTACTCCACCGACAGCAACATGCTGGGCGCCACGCACGAGGCGAAGGACCTGGAGTTCCTGAACGCCGGCATGCACATCGTCAAGCCGATCATGGGCGTGGCCTTCTGGCGCGACGACGTGGCGGTGAAGGCCGAGACCGTGTCGGTGCGCTTCGAGGAAGGCGTGCCCGTGGCGCTGAACGGCATGACCTTCCCGAACGCGGTGGCGCTGTTCGAGGAGGCCAACCGCATCGGCGGCCGCCACGGCCTGGGCATGTGCGACCAGATCGAGAACCGCATTATCGAGGCCAAGAGCCGCGGCATCTACGAGGCCCCGGGCATGGCGCTGCTGCACATCGCCTACGAGCGGCTCGTCACCGGCATCCACAACGAGGACACGATCGAGCAGTACCGCCTGAACGGCCGCAAGCTCGGCCGCCTGCTCTACCAGGGCCGCTGGTTCGACCCGCAATGCCTGATGCTGCGCGAATCGGCCCAGCGCTGGGTGGCACGCGCCGTCACCGGCGAAGTCACGCTGGAGCTGCGCCGCGGCAACGACTACTCGATCATGAACACCGAGAGCCCCAACCTCACCTACCAGCCCGAGCGCCTCAGCATGGAGAAGGTGGAAGGCGCATTCACGCCGGCCGACCGCATCGGCCAGCTGACGATGCGCAACCTCGACATCCAGGACACGCGCCACAAGCTGGGCATCTACACCCAGACCGGCCTGCTCGGCGCCGATTCGGAAGGCAGCATTCCGCTGCTGACGGCGCCCGACGCGCAGTAAGGCGCGGCCACGGCAGGCCACCGGCGGGGCGCAGCACCCGCCGGTGGCCTTTTGCTTTGCGCCGCCTGCGCGCGGTTTGATCCAGGTCATGCCGCGCCGGCCCGCGACCGTCTAGATTCGCGGCCATGACCTCCGCCGCTGCGGCAGCGGCGCCCGCCCTCGCCGCCCTCGACGACCCGCTGGAACTGCGGGCCTTCACCTCCTTCTCTGCCGACGCGCAGGGCCGGCGCGTGGCCGAGTCGTCGCTGTGCCTGTCGGGGCTGCACTGCGGCAGCTGCGCCGGCCTCATC
The DNA here is from genome assembly GCF_036621135.1 of Aquincola agrisoli. Lineage (NCBI taxonomy): Bacteria > Pseudomonadati > Pseudomonadota > Betaproteobacteria > Burkholderiales > Sphaerotilaceae > Aquincola > Aquincola agrisoli. Next base: position 52,900 of record NZ_JAZIBG010000020.1, on the reverse strand, counting down.
GAGCAGGCGCTGCGGGAGGTGCCGGGCGTCATCGGCGTCTCGGTCAGCGGCAGCGCGCAGCGTGCGACGGTGCGCTGGGACGCCACGGCCACCTCGGCGTCGGCGCTGGTGGCCGCGGTGCGCCGCGCTGGCTACGACGCCGCCCCCGACACGGCGGCCGCCGCCCGGGCGCAACGCCTGGCCGAGCGCCGCAGCGCCACCTGGCGCCTCTTCGTGGCGGCCTTCTGCGGCATGCAGATCATGATGATGGCCACGCCCGCCTACGTGGCCGCGGAGGGCGAACTGGCCCCCGACCTGAAGCAGCTGCTCGACTGGGGCAGCTGGCTGCTGACGCTGCCGGTGCTGTGGTTCTCGGCCATGCCGTTCTTCAGCGGCGCCTGGCGTGCGCTGCGGCGCGGCACCATCGGCATGGACGCGCCGGTGGCGCTGGGCATCGCGGTGGCCTTCGTCGCGAGCAGCGGCGCGGCCTTCCAGCCGGGCGGCCTGTTCGGACACGAGGTGTACTTCGATTCGATCGCGATGTTCATCAGCTTCCTGCTCGCCGGCCGGTGGCTGGAGATGGCGGCGCGGCACCGCGCGGCGGCATCGCTGGAGGCCTCCCTCGGCCAGTTGCCCGCCACCGTGCTGCGCGTGCGCGCCGACGGCAGCACCGAGCACATCAGCGCGCAGCGCGCCGAGCCGGGCGACGTGCTGCGGGTACCGGTGGGCGAATGCTTCGCCGCCGACGGCATCGTCACCCGCGGCCGCACGCAGGCCGACGAGGCCCTGCTGAGCGGCGAATCGCGCCCCGTGCCCAAGCAGCCAGGCGACGGCGTCGTGGCCGGCAGCCTGAACCTGCAGTCGCCGGTCGAGATGCGCGTGGAGCGCGTGGGCGCCGACACGCGGCACGAGGCCATCGTCGGCCTGATGCGGCAAGCGCTCTCGCAGCGGCCTGCGCTGGCACGCGCGGCCGACCGCTGGGCCGCGCCGTTCCTCGCGGCCGTGCTGCTGCTGGCGGCGGGCGGCGCGGCGGCGTGGTGGTTCATCGACCCCTCCCGCGCGGTGTGGGTGGCGGTGTCGGTGCTGATCGTCACCTGCCCCTGTGCGCTGTCGCTGGCAGCCCCCTCCGCCCTGCTGGCCGCGGCCGGCGCGCTGGCGCGCCGCGGCGTGCTGGTGCGCCGGCTCGATGCGCTCGAACCGTTGTCGCAGGTACACCACCTGTTCGTCGACAAGACCGGCACGCTCACCGAAGGCGGCCTGCGCTGCGACGGCGTGCAGTGGGCGGCCGGCGCCGCGGCCTTCGGCACGCCCGAGGCGCTGCAGGCGCGCGCCGCATCGCTCGCGGGCTGGTCGAGCCACCCGCTGTCGGCGGCGCTGGCGCAAGGCACCGGGGCCTGCGCGCCCCGCTTCGAATGGCGCGACGTGGCCGAGCATGCGGGCCAGGGTCTGGAAGCACTGGACGAGGCGGGCCGCCGTTGGCGGCTGGGCTCCGCCGCCTTTGCCGGCGTGCAGGCCTGCGGCGCGCCGCAGGCCGACGCAGGGCCGCAGGTGTGGCTGGCCTGCGCCGGGACGCCGCTCGCGCGCTTCACCTTTGCCGAACGCATGCGCCCGGACGTCGGCCGTGCGGTGACGCAGCTCCATGCCGACGGCGTGCGGCTCACGCTGCTGTCCGGCGACACCCCCGAGCGCGCGCGCGCCCTGGCCGCATCGCTCGGGCTCGACGCCGCCGAAGGCGGCCTGGCGCCCGAGGAGAAGCTGCTGCTGCTGCGCCGCGCGCAGGCCCGGGGCGAATGCGTGGCGATGCTGGGCGACGGCATCAACGACGCCCCGGTGATGGCGCAGGCCGACGTCTCCTTCGCGATGGGCGAAGGCGCGCTGGTGACCCGCTCGCATGCCGATGCGGTGGTGGTGTCCAACCGCCTGGCCGATGTGGCCGACGCACGCCGCCTGGCGCGCCGCACGATGACGACGGTGCGGCAGAACATGGTCTGGTCCGCCTGCTACAACGCCGCGTGCGTGCCGCTGGCGCTGGCAGGCTGGCTGCCGCCCTGGGCCTCCGGCCTGGGCATGGCACTGAGCTCGCTGCTCGTCATCGGCAACTCGCTGCGGCTGGCCCGCTAGGCACGATGGACATCCTCTACCTGCTCATCCCGATATCGGCCCTGCTGGTGCTGGCGATCATGGCCGCGTTTGCGTGGGCGCTGTACGGCGGGCAGTTCGACGACCTGCAGCAGGAGGGCGAGGCCATCCTCGGAGAAGACCGGGAAACCACGCCAGTTCCGCCGGCCGCGGCTGCGCTTGATCCGCGTCAAACCCCCTGAGCAACGTTCTCGAAACAATCCGGGCTGTCCTCATTCAAGCTCGGAAAGGAGGCGGCCGATGGCTGCCAATCCAGTGTCTTCAAGCCCGGTGGCCTACACCGACGACGCGGTACGGGGCTTTGCGCTCGCCGCGGTCCTGTGGGGCGTGGTGGGCATGCTCGTCGGCGTCGTCATCGCCGCGCAGCTTACCTGGCCGGAGCTCAACTTCGGCATCTCGTGGCTCAGCTACGGGCGGCTGCGTCCGCTGCACACCAACGCGGTGATCTTCGCGTTCGGCGGCTGCGCACTGTTCGCGACCAGCTACCACGTGGTGCAGCGCACCTGCCAGACGCCGCTGTTCCTGCCCTGGCTGGCAAAGTTCACGTTCTGGGGCTGGCAGCTGGTGATCGTGGCCGCGGCCATCTCGCTGCCGATGGGCTACACCCAGGGCAAGGAATACGCCGAGCTCGAATGGCCGATCGACATCCTGATCGCAGTGGTGTGGGTCTCCTACGCCATCGTGTTCTTCGGCACCATCGGCATCCGCAAGGTGCGCCACATCTATGTGGCGAACTGGTTCTTCGGGGCGTTCATCATCGCCGTGGCGCTGCTGCACATCGTCAACAGCGCGGCGCTGCCCGCGGGTGCGATGAAGAGCTACTCGGCCTACGCGGGCGTGCAGGATGCGATGGTCCAGTGGTGGTACGGCCATAACGCGGTCGGCTTCTTCCTGACCGCCGGCTTCCTCGGGATGATGTACTACTACATCCCCAAGCAGGCCGAGCGCCCGGTCTACAGCTACCGGCTGTCGATCGTCCACTTCTGGGCGCTGATCTTCACGTACATGTGGGCGGGCCCGCACCACCTGCACTACACCGCCCTGCCCGACTGGGCGCAGAGCGTGGGCATGCTGTTCTCGCTGGTGCTGCTGGCGCCGAGCTGGGGCGGCATGATCAACGGCGTGATGACGCTCAGCGGCGCCTGGCACAAGCTGCGCGACGACCCCATCCTCAAGTTCCTGATCGTCGCCCTGTCGTTCTACGGCATGAGCACGTTCGAGGGCCCGATGATGTCGATCAAGACCGTCAACGCCCTCAGCCACTACACCGACTGGACCGTCGGCCACGTGCACTCCGGCGCGCTCGGGTGGGTGGGCCTGATTTCCATGGGCTCGCTCTATCACCTGATCCCGCGCATGTACGGCCGCACGTCGATGTACAGCACCAAGGCGATCGAGGTGCACTTCTGGATCGCGACGCTGGGCATCGTGCTCTACATCGCGGCGATGTGGATCGCCGGCGTGATGCAGGGCCTGATGTGGCGCGCGGTCAACCCCGACGGCACGCTGGTCTACACCTTCGTCGAGAGCGTGAAGGCGACCTTCCCGTTCTACGTGATCCGCCTCGCCGGCGGCCTGCTGTACCTCGCCGGCATGGGCGTGATGGCCTGGAACGTGGTGATGACGGTGCGCGGCCAGAGCCGCAGCGTGGCCTACGTGCCGCAGCTCGTCCGCGCCTGAGGAGGAATAGGAACATGAGCCAAGACGCTCCGGCCAAGGGCCACCAACGCATCGAGACCAGCAACTTCCTGATGATCGTGCTCATCCTGATCACGGTCGCGGTCGGGGGGCTGGTGGAGATCGTGCCCCTCTTCTTCCAGCGCTCGACCACGCAGCCGGTCGAGGGGCTGCAGCCCTACACCGCCTTGCAGCTCGCGGGCCGCGACGTGTACACCCGCGAGGGTTGCTACAACTGCCACTCGCAGATGATCCGCCCGCTGCTGGCCGAGACGCTGCGCTACGGCCAGCCCTCGCAGGCGGGCGAGTTCGTGTACGACCGCCCCTTCCAGTGGGGCAGCAAGCGCACCGGCCCCGACCTGCACCGCGTGGGCGCCAAGTACAGCGACGAATGGCACCGCGTGCACCTGATCAACCCGCGCGACCTGGTGCCCGAGTCCAACATGCCGGCCTACCCGTGGCTGGACCGCACGCAGGTCGACGCGGCCGCGATGCCCTCGCACCTGAAGGCGCTGCGCACGCTGGGCGTGCCGTACACCGACGAGGACATCGCCGGTGCATCGGACGCCGTCAAGGGCCGGACCGAGCTGGAAGCGCTGGTCGCCTACCTGCAGGTGCTCGGCACCCACGTGAAGTAAGGCGGAAGGAAGCCATCGTGGACATCAACGATCTCCGCAGCGCCGTGACGCTGTGCGGCCTGGTGCTGTTCGTGGCGCTCGCCGTGTGGGTGTGGCTGCCCAGCCGCCGCACCGCGCTGGACGAAGCCGCGCAACTGCCGTTCAACGAAGAACACAAGGAAGGAAGGAGCTCATGAGCGACTTCATCAACAGCGGCTGGTCGGTCTTCATCGCGGTGCTCACCGTGGTGAGCCTGCTGTTCTGCCTCTTTCTGCTGCTGGTCGCCGCGCGCCGCAAGGTGATGTCGGACGACAACACCACGGGCCACGTGTGGGACGAGGACCTCGTCGAGCTGAACAACCCGCTGCCGCGCTGGTGGATGTGGCTGTTCGTGATCACCGTGGTGTTCTCGGCCATCTACCTCACCACCTACCCCGGCCTGGGCAGCCACCCCGGCACGCTGGGCTGGACGAGCACGGGCCAGCTGGCAGCCGAGAAGGCCCGGGCCCACGCGGCCGCGGCACCGGTCTACGCGGCCTTCGCCGGCAAGCCGGCCGAGGAACTGGCCAAGGACCCGCAGGCCATGGGCATCGGCGAACGGCTCTTCGCCAACAACTGCGCCACCTGCCACGGTGCCGATGCGCGCGGCAGCAAGGGCTTCCCGAACCTGACCGACCGCGACTGGCTCTGGGGCGGCACGCCCGAGCGCATCGCCGAGACGATCACGCTGGGCCGGCAGGGCGTGATGCCGCCGATGGCGGCGGCGGTGGGCAGCTCGCAGGACGTGCGCAACGTCGCGCACTACGTGCTGAGCCTGTCGAACGCGCCGCACGACGCGATCGCCGCGCACGCCGGCAAGGAGAAGTTCAGCGCCTGCGCCGCCTGCCACGGCCCGCGCGGCCAGGGCAACACCGCCCTCGGCGCGCCCAACCTGACCGACAAGGTCTGGCTGCATGGCTGGGGCGAGGCGGCGATCACCGCCATGGTGAACAACGGCAAGACCAACGTGATGCCGGCCCACGGCCAGCGCCTGAGCCCCGAGCAGGTCAACGTGCTCGCCGCCTACGTCTGGAACCTCTCGCAGCCGTCGAACATCGCCAAGGCGCCGTAGACGCCCACGCCGCATGTCCCCCGTCCCCTCGTCAGCCGTACGGCCCGCCTCCGACACCGCCGGCGCAAAGGCCGCCAAGGTGGTGTGGCTCTACGAGAGCCACAAGAAGGTCTACCCCCGTTCCGTCAAGGGCTGGTTCGCCAGCTGGCGGTGGGTGCTGGTGTGGGCCACGCAGATCCTCTACTACGGGCTGCCGTGGCTGCAGTGGGACGGGCGGCCGGCGGTGCTGTTCGACCTGGGGGCGCGCCGCTTCTACATCTTCGAGCTGATCCTGTATCCGCAGGACTTCATCTACCTCACCGGGCTCCTGATCCTCAGCGCCTACGGCCTGTTCTTCTTCACCGCCGTGGGCGGGCGCCTGTGGTGCGGCTACGCCTGCCCGCAGACGGTGTACACCGAGATCTTCCTGTGGGTGGAGCACAAGTTCGAGGGCGAGCGCGGCGTCCGCATGAAGCTCGACGCCGGCCCCTGGACCGTCGAGAAGCTCTGGCGCAAGGGCGGCAAGCATGCGGCCTGGCTCGCCATCGCGCTGTGGACGGGCTTCACCTTCGTCGGCTATTTCACGCCGATCCGCACGCTTTGGGCCGAGGCCTTCACGCTGTCGTTCGGCCCGTGGGAGTGGTTCTGGGTGCTGTTCTACGGCTTCGCGACCTACGGCAACGCCGGCTTCATGCGCGAGCAGGTCTGCAAGTACATGTGCCCGTACGCCCGCTTCCAGAGCGCGATGTTCGACCACGACACGCTGATCGTCAGCTACGACGAGCAGCGCGGCGAGCCCCGCGGCAAGCGCGGCCGCAAGGACGACAAGGCCGGCAAGGGCGACTGCATCGACTGCGGGCTGTGCGTGCAGGTCTGCCCCACCGGGATCGACATCCGCGACGGCCTGCAGTACGAGTGCATCGCCTGCACGGCCTGCATCGACGCCTGCAACGGCGTGATGGACAAGATGCAGTACCCGCGCGGGCTCATCCGCTACGCGACGCAGAACGCGCTGGCCCTGGGCGAGGCGCCGGGCCGGCTCTTCAAGCGGCTGCTGCGCCCGCGGGTGCTGGTCTACGGCGCCGTGCTGGTGGCCATCTCCGCCGCCTTCGTCGCGAGCCTGATGGTCCGCTCGCCGCTCAAGGTCGACGTGGTGCGCGACCGCGCCTCGCTCGCGCGCATCGTCGACGACGGCCGCATCGAGAACGTCTACCGGCTGCAGCTGATGAACGCCAGCGGCGAGCCGCAGCGCTACCGCGTGGAGGTCGGCGGCCTGCCCGGCCTGCAGCTCGGCGAGCACGCCCCGCTGGCGCTGCAGCCCGCCGAAGCGCACTGGTTCGTGCTGCAGGTGCAGCTGCCACCCGAGGCGGCGCAAACCCTGGGCAGCGGCGCCCATCCCATCCAGTTCCGCGTGGTGGCCGAGTCCGGCGACCGCCCGGCCGACGTGACCGAGAAGTCCACTTTCATCGTCCCCCGCTGAGGACCGCCATGAACAAGCCCGATGTCCGACCCGTCCTGCCCTGGTGGCGCGTACCGATGGTGTGGCTGGTAATCGGCGGCCCCGCCGTCGTCGTCGTCGCCGGCATCGCGACGGCCGTGATCGCCCTGCGCGGCGCCGACGTCGTGATCGCGCCATCGGTGCCGCGGGCGGTCACGCAGTGGAAGGTCGAGGTGCCCGGCACGGCGGCCGAGGCGCCGGCCGAGGCGGGAGCCAGGCCGTGAGCTTCACGCTGCGTGCCCTGCTGATCGCATGGCCCGCCTTCGTGATGGCGGGCGTGCTGGAGATGCTGGTGTTCGCGGTGGTCGACCCGGCCACGCTGAGCTGGTTCGGCCAGGAGCCGATCGGCTGGCCGAACAACGCGGTCTACACGGTGACCTTCCTGATCTTCTGGGCGGTGATCGCCACCTCGGGCGCGGTCACCCAGCTGCTGGCCGCGCCGGTCAGCAGTTCGGGCCGTTGACCAGCCTGCGCAGGCCGTCCTGGTCGGTGATGCGGATATGCCGCTGCTTCACTTCGAGCAGGCCGTCGTCCTGGAACTTGGAGAAGGTGCGGCTCACGGTCTCGAGCTTGAGGCCGAGGTAGCTGCCGATCTCCTCGCGCGTCATGCGCAGCACCAGCGCCGACGGGGAGAAGCCCCGCGACTGCAGGCGCTGCGTGAGGTTGAGCAGGAAGGCGGCGAGCCGCTCCTCGGCGCGCATGCTGCCCAGCAGCAGCATCACGCCGTGGTCGCGCACGATCTCGCGGCTCATGATCTTGTGGAACTGCCGTTGCAGGTCGGTGAACTCGCGCGAGAGGTCCTCAAGTTCGGCGAAGGGGATCACGCAGACCTGGGAATCCTCCAGGGCGACGGCGTCGCAGCTGTGGCGGTCGGTGCTGATGCCGTCCATGCCGAGCAGCTCGCCGGCCATCTGGAAGCCGGTGACCTGGTCCCGGCCGTCCTCGGCGGACACGCAGGTCTTGAAGAAGCCCGTGCGCACCGCATAGAGCGAGTGAAAGCCGTCGCCCGCGCGGAACAGCGCCGCGCCCCGCGCCACGTGGCGCCGCGCGTCGACCAGCCTGTCCAGCCGCTCCAGATCGGGTTGCGACAGCCCCAGCGGCAGGCACAACTCGCGCAGGTTGCAGCTGGAGCAAGCCACCTTGAGCGGCTCGATGCGGATGGAGGTGGTGGGGCTGGTCACTGCTTCGCCGTCCTGTTTGCGTTCGATCAAGGATTGTTGACTCCCCGCGCGCGACGGGCCTTGCGCCACATCAAGTCCCGCGGGCCGGACCTCCGGCACAGTGGGCACGATGAATGCGTCCAGTACGACCCTCCGCGCGGCGCCCAAGGCCATGGACACGGCGTTGCTGCGCCGTTTTGATGTGCCCGGACCACGTTACACCTCCTATCCTACGGCCGATCGCTTCGTGGAGGCCTTCGGAGCCGCCGAACATGCGTCGGCGCTGCAGCTGCGTGCAGGCGCCAAGGTCGCCGGCGGGGGGCCGTTCTCGCTGTACGTGCACGTGCCGTTCTGCGAATCGGTCTGCTACTACTGCGCCTGCAACAAGGTCATCACGCGCCGCCACGAGCGCGCCGCGCCGTTCCTCCAGACCCTGGAGGCCGAGATGGCGCTCAACGCGTCGCTGCTGGGCAGCCCGCAGCCGGTGTCGCAGGTGCACCTGGGCGGCGGCTCGCCCACGTTCCTGGACGACGGAGAACTGCAGCGCCTGATGCAGGCGGTGCACAAGCATTTCCGCATCGTGCCGGGCGCCGAGCTGTCGATCGAGGTCGATCCCCGCACGGTCGATGCGCAGCGGCTGCAGGCCCTGCGGCAGCTGGGCTTCAACCGGCTGAGCTTCGGGGTGCAGGACTTCGACGCCCGCGTGCAGCAGGCGGTGCACCGCGTGCAGCCGCTCGAATCGGTCGCGGCGCTGATGCGCAGCGCCCGTGCGCTGGAGTTCGATTCGATCAACGTCGACCTGATCTACGGCCTGCCCCGCCAGACGCAGCTCAGCGTCGCGACGACGATCGCGCAGGTCATCGAGCTGCAGCCCGACCGGATCGCGCTCTATGCCTACGCGCACCTGCCGCAGCGCTTCAAGCCGCAGCGCCGCATCCATGCCGCCGACCTGCCCCCGCCGGCCGACCGCGTGGCGATGCTCGAGGGCTCGGTGGCGCAGTTCCTCGACGCCGGCTACGTCTACATCGGCATGGACCACTTCGCCCGCCCCGGCGACGCGCTGGCCATCGCCAAGCGCCAGGGCCGGCTGCACCGCAACTTCCAGGGCTACAGCACCCAGCCCGACTGCGACCTCATCGGCCTCGGGCCCTCGGCGATCAGCCGCATCGGCGCCACCTACAGCCAGAACGCGAAGGACCTGCAAGGCTGGCACGACGCGGTGACGCAGGGCCAGTTCCCGGTCGAGCGCGGGCTCGCACTCACGCGCGACGACCTGCTGCGACGCGCGGTCATCATGGCCCTGATGTGCCAGGGCCGCGTCGAGTTCGAATCGGTCGAGCTGGCGCACCTGGTCGACATGCGGCGGTACTTCGCCGAGGAACTCGACCGGCTCGTGCCCCTGGCAGAAGCCGGCCTGGTGGACCTGGGGGGCGACGCGATCCAGGTCACGCCCGCGGGCTGGTACGTGGTGCGCGCGATCGCGATGGTCTTCGACCGGCACCTGCAGTCGGACCGGCTGCGCGAGCGCTTCTCCCGCGTGATCTGACATGGCCGATGCCGCGCTGGTCGCGGGCGCGCTCGCGCTCGGGTTCGCCAGTTCGCCGCACTGCGGGCTGATGTGCGGCGGCGCCTGCGCGGCCATCGGGCGCGGCGGCCGGCACAACGCCGTCGCGCTGCACGCCGGCCGGCTCGCCGGCTACGCCGCCGCAGGCGCGGTGGCGGCCGCCAGCATGAGCGCGCTCGGCCACTGGGCGCAGGCCGCGCCGATGCTGCGGCCGCTGTGGTCCGCGCTGCATGCGGCGCTGCTGGTGTGGGGCTTGTGGCTGCTTTTCACCGGCCGGCTGCCGGCGTTCTGGGCGCGCCTGTCGGGCAGAACGCCAGGGGGCTGGCAGCGCATGAGCGGCCCCGTGCGCTCGGCTGGCATCGGCCTGGCATGGGTGGCCCTGCCCTGCGGCATGCTGCAGTCGGCGTTGCTGCTCGCGGCACTGGGCAACGGGCCGGCCGCGGGGGCGTCGGTGATGGCTGCGTTCTGGCTGGGCGCGGGGCCGGTGCTGTGGCTCGCGCCGGCCTTGTGGATGAGGCTGGCCGGCCAGGGCGGCGCGGCGGGTGCCGCCGGCACGCCGCACTGGCCGGTCCGCGCGGCCGGGCTGGCGGTGGCGGCCAGCTCGGCGTGGGTGCTGGCCGGCGGGCTGATCACCCAGGCCGTGGCCTGGTGCCTGGCTTGAGGCCCGCCCCGGCCGCCGTCAATCGAGGGTGAAGCCCACCTTCATCGTGACCTGCCAGTGCGCGATGCGGCCGTCCTCCACGTGCCCGCGCGTGTCGGTGACCTGGAACCAGCGGATGTTGCGCACGGAGTCGGCGGCCTTCGCGATCGCCTTCTGGCAGGCGTCTTCGATGCCGACGGTCGACGAGCCCGTGAGCTCGATCAGCTTGTAAACGTGTTCGCTCATGACAGTCTCCGCAAGGGGTTGTAGGAAGCCCCAGCGTAGCGCCCCGGGGGCCGCCCGGGGGCCGAGACAAGCCCGAGTAGAGCGTGGCATAATTGCAACCCCCACAGGACTGCCCGGCATTCCACGAGCAACCTCACAAGTTGCTACGCGTTGCCTACCGCCTCGCCCTGGAATTCGCCCGCTTCGGCTCCATCTGGCTCTGATCCGGTCCCCTCGTTCCTATCGCCCCTTTCAAGCACATGGCCAAAGACGCAGTTAAGACCACCATCGACGCCAACGGACTGCGTTACCGCAGCAAGGCATCGGGTTCGCCCTTCGCCTCCACCGGCGTGTTCAGCGCCGCCACGATGTCCTGCTTCCTGTGCGGCAAGCACCGCACGCGTTCGTCGCTGAAGTCGCGTCGCTTCCTCGGCAAGACGCAGTTCGTCTGCGCACCTTCCTGCAAGGAAGCGGAAGCGGGCGTGGCACCGAATGCAACCGCCGCGGCACCCGCCGCCGCTGCCACGCCGGAAACAAACGGCAACAACGAAGGCTGACGGCCCTTTTGGGGCCGGCCTCGTCCGGCCCGACACCAACGCCGCCTGCCGTCCCAGGCGGCGTTGTCGTTTCCGGGGCGGGCAGGCGCGCAGGCACGGCGCCCACCCGGCCTTCAGCGTGGCCGCGCCTTCTTCGCCGGCGCCGATGCCGCGCCCTGCTTCAACGCATCGGACATGCCGATCAGCACGCCGCTGGCCAGCGCCGCGTAGCTCTGCGCGAAGGCCTGGGCCGCCTTGACGCCGGCCGCGCGGCTGTCGCGCAGTGCGCTCTGCATCTGCGCTGCCAGTTGCTCGACCGTCTGTGCCGCCTGCGAACCGGTGTTCGTGCCGCCCGCCTGCAGCTTGCCCAGCACCTGCGCCCACGGCGCGGCCAGTTGCTCGCCTGCGCCGCCGACCGACTGGCTCACGACCTTGAACAGCGTGTCTTCCATCTTCTCCAGCGTGTCGACCGCCTTCTTCATGTTGGCGTCCTGCAGGCTCACGCCCTGGTCGACGAACTGCTGCAGCGCGACGCGGTTGGCCTCTACCGCCTTCAGCAGCGCATCGTCCATGCCGTGCACCGCATCGTTGAGCAGGCTCTCGACATCGACGTCGGGCACCGCGTTCTTCGCCGCCCCGGTGCTGACCGCCTGTGCGATGCCCTTCAGGCTGCTGCGGATGTTCTGCAGCGTCAGCTCGCGGCCCTGCAAGGCCTTGAGCGTCGCATCGAAGACGGCCTTGCGCGCCTGCTCGCCCTGCTTGGCGCCGGCCTCGGCAAAGGTTTGGATCAGGGCCTCGTGATCGATGGGCAGCTTGGTGGCCATGGAGCGGTCTCCTCGTGTCGTTGCAACCGCCCGCACCTTAGCTGCGCCCGGCACGGCGCCACTCATCGGAAACCCTGGCGCATGCGGCGGCGCCGCTCAGCCGCGCAGCATCCGCTCGACGGCGTCGCCGATCGCCAGCGCCGCGGTGAGCCCCGGCGACTCGATGCCGAACAGGTTCACCAGGCCCGGCACGCCGTGGTCGGCCGGTCCCTGCAGCACGAAGTCGCGGGGCGGCTCGCCCTCGGCCTGGATCTTGGGCCGCACGCCGCTGTAGGCCGGCTGCAGCGCGCCGTCGGGCAGCGCCGGCCAGTAGCGGCGGATCTCGGCGTAGAAGCCGTCGGCACGGCGCGGATCGACCCGGTAGTCGATCGGCGCATCGTCGGGCAGCCATTCGGTATCGGGGCCGAAGCGCGCCTGGCCGCCGAGGTCGAGCGTGAGGTGCACGCCGAGGCCGGCGGCCTCGGGCACCGGGTAGATCAGCCGCGTGAACGGCGCACGGCCCGCCAGCGAGAAGTAGCTGCCCTTGCAGCCGTGCGCGGGCGGCACGTGGCTTGCCGCCAGCCCCTCGATGCGCGCCGCCACGCCCGGCGCTCCCAGGCCCGCGCTGTTGACGACCGAACCGGCACGCAGGCGCATCGGCTGCGCACCGCCCACCTGCAGCTCGATGCCGCCGGGCACCATGGCGCCGGCCAGCACGGGGCTTTGGAAGGCCAGCATCGCACCGTGGTCCTCGCTCTCGCCCTGCAGCGCGAGCATGAAGCCGTGGCTGTCGACGATGCCGGTGGACGGCGAGTGCAGCGCCGCCACCGCCTGCAGTGCCGGCTCCATCGCACGGGCCGCTTCCCCGCCGAGCAGCACCGCGTCGTCGACGCCGTTGGCCCGGGCCTGCACGAGCAGCTTCTCCAGGTAGGCCTGCTGGCCGGGCTGCGTGGCCACCACCAGCTTGCCGCAGCGCCGGTGCGCGATGCCGCGCTCGGCGCAGTACGCGTAGAGCCGGTCGCGCCCTTCGACGCACAGCCGCGCCTTCAGCGAGCCCGGCGGGTAGTAGAGGCCGGCGTGGATGACCTCGCTGTTGCGGGCGCTGGTGACGGTGCCGATCGCGTCGAGCGCCTCCAGCACCACCACTTCCCTGCCCGCACGGGCCAGCGCCCGCGCGGTGGCCAGGCCAACCACGCCGGCCCCGATGACGACGGCGTCTACACGTTCGATCACATCCATCGGGCGATCATCGGCGATCGCGGCAGCGCGCGGTCAGGCCGCGCGGGCAGCGCCGCCCAGGCCCAGGTAGGCCTCGACGATCCGCGGGTCGCTGGCCAGCGCACGGGCCTCGCCCTCGATCGCGACGGCACCCATCTCCAGCACGTAGGCCCGGTCGGCCACCTGCAGCGCGGCACGCGCGTTCTGCTCGACGAGCAGCACCGACACGCCCAGCCCGCGCAGCCGCGCGACGACCAGCAGCACCTCGCGCACGATCAGCGGCGCGAGGCCGAGCGACGGCTCGTCCAGCATCAGCAGCCGGGGCCGTGCCATCAGTGCGCGGCCGATGGCCAGCATCTGCCGCTCGCCGCCCGACAGCGTGGCCGCCAGCTGCGCGCGCCGCTCCTTCAGCCGCGGGAAGATGGCGAACACCTCTTCCATGCGCGCGGCCTGGTCGCGCCTGCCGCGGCGCCACTGCGCGAAGCCGCCGAGCAGCAGGTTGTCCTCCACGCTCATCTCGCCGAACAGCTCGCGCTTCTCGGGCACCAGCCCGATGCCGCGCGCCACCATCGCCTCGACCGTGGGCCGCGGGATGGCCTCGCCGGCCAGGCTCAGCGCGCCGGTGGACGGCAGCAGGCCCATCGCCGCGCTCAGCAGCGTGGTCTTGCCGGCGCCGTTCGGGCCGATGACGGTGACGATCTCGCCTTCGCGCACGGTGAGGTTCACCTTGTGCAGCGCCTCGACCGGCCCGTAGGAGACGCAGAAATCGCGCAGTTCGAGCAGGGGCGCACTCATGCCGCGGCCTCCTCGGTCTTCAGCGCCAGCGCGGCGCCGGCCAGGTCGTCGGCACCGCCGAGGTAGGCCTCCAGCACCTTCGGGTCGCGCTGCACTTCGGCGGGCGTGCCGTGCGAGATCACCTGCCCGAAATCGAGCACGGTGATGCGGTCGGCCAGGTTCATCACGAACTCCATGTCATGTTCGACGATCAGGATGCCCAGCCCTTCCTCACGCAGCTGCGCCAGCAGCTCGGCGAGCTGCTGCTTCTCCTTGTGGCGCAGGCCGGCGGCCGGCTCGTCGAGCAGCAGCACGCAGGGCGCGCCGGCCAGCGCACGGGCGATCTCGACGATGCGCTGCGCGCCCAGCGGCAGTGAGCCGGCGGCGTCGTTCACGTAGGCGCCGAGGCCGCAGCGCTCGATCTGGCGTCGGGCTTCAGCCAGCAGCGCGGCTTCCTCCGCGCGGTCCAGGCGCAGCATCGCCGCGAACCAGCCGCGGTGGCCGCGCCGGTGCGCGCCGAGCGCCACGTTGTCGAGCACGCTGCGCTCCTTCAGCAGCCGCACGTGCTGGAAGGTGCGGCCCATGCCGCGCGCGGCGAAGGCACGGGAGGGCTGCCCCACCATCGGCGCGTCGAGCAGGCGCACCTCTCCCTCGGTGGGATCGTCCACGCCGGAGATCATGTTGAAGAACGTGCTCTTGCCGGCGCCGTTGGGTCCGATCAGCGCATGCACCTCGCCGGCCTTCACGTCGAGCGCGACCTTGCGGTTGGCGACGAGGCCGCCGAAGCGCTTGGTCACCTCGCGCGCGTCCAGCAGCGTGCTGCCCTTGGGCGGCAGCGCGGCCTGCGGCAGCGCCTGCGCTGGCAGGCCTGCGCCGGACGCGGCGGGGCGCGGCGCCAGGCCGGGCAGCACGCGCCGGGCCAGCGCCGAGAGCGTGGGCCACAGGCCGTCGGCGTAGCGCTGCAGCACCAGCAGCATCAGCAGACCGAAGACGATGACCTCGAACTGCCCGCTCGCCCCCAGCAGGCGCGGCAGCCAGTCCTGCAGCTGCTCCTTCATCATGGTGATCAGCGCCGCACCCAGCACGGCGCCCCAGAGGTGGCCGGCGCCGCCGACCACGGCCATGAAGAGGTACTCGATGCCGATATGCAGGTTGAACGGCGTGGGGTTCACGAAGCGCTGCTGGTGCGCATACAGCCAGCCCGACAGCGCCGCCAGCAGCGCTGCCAGCACGAACACGCGCAGGCGGTAGCGGCCGGTGTCGACGCCCATCGATTCAGCCATCACGCGGCCGCTCTTCAGCGCGCGGATCGCGCGGCCCTCGCGCGAATCGAGCAGGTTCGCCAGCGCCCACATGGCGCCCAGCACCACCGCCCAGATCAGCACGCCCAGCGCCCGCGGCGACACCAGCGACAGGCTGCCCAGCTCGATCGGCGGGATGCCGCCCAGGCCGGTGTGGCCGCCCAGGAAGTCGAGGTTGCCGAAGAGGAAGTACAGGCTCAGCCCCCAGGCGATGGTGCCCAGCGGCAGGTAGTGGCCCGACAGCCGCAGCGTGACGGTGCCCAGCAGCCAGGCCACGGTGCCCGCGACCAGCAGGCCGAGCGCCAGCCCCAGCCACGGCAGCAGCGGCGAGCCGGCCAGGCCCAGCAGCTGCGCGCCCGCGGTGCCGAGCCAGCCGGTGGCGTAGGCGGCCAGGCCGACGAAGGCCGCCTGGCCGAACGAGGTCATGCCGGCGACGCCGGTGAGCATCACCAGCCCGATGGCGACCAGCGCGTACAGGCCGATGTTGTTGACCAGCGTGATCTGGAACTCCGGCAGCAGCACGAAGCCCAGCGCCAGCAGGGCGACAAAAACCAGGGGCAGGACGCGGCGCATCATTCGTCCTCCTCGACATGGCGGGTGTGCAGCGAGCGCCACCACAGCACCGGGATGATCATGGTGAAGACAATGACTTCCTTAAACGCGCTCGCCCAGAATGACGAGAACGCCTCCAGGAGGCCGACCACCAGCGCGCCGGCCACCGCCAGCGGGTAGCTGGCCAGCGCGCCGATGATGGCGGCGACGAAACCCTTCAGGCCGATCAGGAAGCCGGTGTCGTAGTAGACGGTGGTGAGCGGCGCGATCAGCAGGCCGGAGATGGCACCGATCAGCGCGGCCAGCGCGAAGCTCAGGTCGCCGGCCAGCTCGGTCGGGATGCCCATCAGCCGGGCGCCCGTGCGGTTGATGGCCGTGGCGCGCAGCGCCTTGCCGACGATGCTGCGCTCGAAGAACAGGTACATCGCCAGCATCAGCAGCGCCGCCACGCCGACCACGACGATCGACTGGCCGGTCACGGGAATGCCGCTCAAGTCCAGCCGCAGGTCGGAGAACGCCGGCGTGCGCGAGCCCTCGGCGCCGAAGAACAGCAGGCCCAGGCCGACCATCACGCCGTGCAGCGCCACCGAGACGATCAGCAGCATCAGCACCGTCGCGTTGGCCAGCGGCCGGTAGGCCACGCGGTACAGCAGCGGACCGAGCGGGGTGACGATCAGCAGCGTGAGCGCCGTCTGTGCGGCCAGGCCTTGCGGCCGTGCCAGCAGCGCCCAGGCCGCGGCCGCCAGCGGCAGCACCACCGCCCACAGCAGCGTGCTGCCCCACTCGACCGGCCTGCCGCGCGCGGCGCGCGTGGCCTCGATGGCCAGCACCAGCGCGCCGAGCCCGAGCCCGAGCCACAGCGTCGGCGGCGTGTTGCCGAGTTGCAGCGCCGCCATCGACAGCGCGCCAAAGGCGACGAGTTCGCCCTGCGGGATGAAGATCACTCGCGTGACCGAGAACACCAGCACCAGCGTCAGCGCCAGCAGCGCGTAGACCGCGCCGTTGACGATGCCGTCCTGGCCCAGCATCAGGGCGATTTGCAGTTCCATCTCATTCGCTCCGCCGCGAACGCGGCAACCGGCACATCAGGCCATTGACCCGGCGACCACCGCGGATCCGGCTTCGCCGGTCCGCTGGTGGTGCCCCCTCGTGGGGGTCGCCGAAGGCGCTCCGGCAGTGGGCCGTTATTCGCCGATGTACTTCCAGGCGCCGTTGCTGATGGTCACCATCACGCGGCCGCGCTGGTCGAGGCCCGCGTGGTCGGTCGGCGACATGTTGAACACGCCGTGCGCACCGGGCAGGTCCTTCACCTGCTCGAGCGCATCGCGCAGGGCGGCGCGGAAGGCCGGCGTGCCCGGCTGCGCCTTCTTCAGCGCCTCCGTGGCCGCCGCCTGCATCAGCAGGCCCGCGTCCCAGGCGTGGCCGCCGAACGTGGACACCGAGCCCTTGCCGAACGCCGCCTCGTACTTGGTGACGTAATCGGTCGCGCTCTTCTTCGTCGGGTGGTTGGCGGGCAGCTGCGCCGCCACGAGCATCGGGCCCGAGGGCAGCAGCGTGCCTTCGACGTCCTTGCCGCCGACGCGCAGGAAGTCGTTGTTGGCCACCCCGTGGGTCTGGTAGATCTTGCCGGTGAAGCCGCGCTCCTTCAGCGCCTTCTGCGGCAGCGCGGCCGGCGTGCCGGAGCCGGCGATCAGCACCGCGTCGGGGCGTGCCGAGACCAGCTTCAGCACCTGGCCGGTGACCGAGGTATCGGTGCGGTTGTAGCGCTCGGTCGCGACGATCTTCAGCTGCTTGATGCCGACCGCCTTCTGGAACTCCTGCAGCCAGCCTTCGCCGTAGGCATCGGCGAAGCCGATGAAGCCCACCGTTTTCACGCCGTTGGCGGCCATGTGCTGCGCGATGGCCACGGCCATCATGATGTCGTTCTGCGGCGTCTTGAAGACCCACTTGCGCTTGGCGTCCGGCAGCGGCTCGACGATGCGCGACGAGGCGGCCATCGAGATCATCGGCGTGTTGCTCTCGGCCACCACGTCGATCATCGCCAGCGAGTTGGGCGTGACGGTGGAGCCCAGCACCACGTCGACCTTGTGCTCGGTGATGAGCTTGCGCGTGTTGGTGACGGCGGTGGTGGTGTCCGACGCGTCGTCGAGCACGATGTAGTTGACCTTCTGGTTGCCGATCTGCTTGGGCATCAGGTCGATGGTGTTCTTCTCGGGGATGCCGAGAGAGGCCGCCGGGCCGGTGGCCGAGACGGTCACGCCGACAGTGATGTCGGCGTGCGCGGCCAGGCCGGCGGCGCCCAGCGCGCAGGCGATCAGCGTGTGCTTGAGAAACTTCATCGTGCTGTCTCCGTGGGATGGATGGGTGGGGAAAACGGGGCGGCGGTCGCCGCCGCGGGGGCCTGCACGGCATGCAGGCCCCCCAGGAACAGGTCGCTCACCAGCGGCGCCATCATGTCGTGGTTCAACGCGCCGCCGGGCTTCAGCCAGGTGAACATCCAATTGATCATGCCGAACAGCAGCATCGTCAGCGGCTTGGCGAGCTGCTGCTCGGCCAGCGCGGGCCGCACCTCGGCCAGCGTGCGCGCGAACGCGGTGACGACGCGGCGCTGGCCGTCCAGCACCTGCCGCTGCGCGGCGGGCTCGAGGAACTTGACGTCCTCGGTGAGCACGCGGTGGTGGTGCTGCGCATCGGCGTACTCGCGCACGAAGCGGGTGATCAGCATGCGCAGGCGCTCCTCCGCGGGCAGCGGCTGGGCCGCGACCTCGGCGACCAGCGCCTCCAGGCGGCCGACGTGGCTCTGTGCGATCTGCGCCAGCAGCTCGGCCTTGTCGCGCATGTAGTGGTAGAGCGTCGCCTTCGACACCCCGCAGGCCGCCGCGACCTGGTTCATGCTGGTGCCAGGGTAGCCCTGGTGCGCGAACAGCGCGGCCGCCTGCGCGAGGATGTGCTCGCGCTGGTCGTCGTAGGTAGCGGCACGGGTGCGGGCCATCGGGGGTACTGCCTGCCGTGCGGCTTCAACGCGTGCGGCGGTCGACGACGCGGCGCGCCTTGCCGACGAGCGTGCGCTCGATCGAGCCGGGCAGGCCGACCACCACACGGGTGCTGACGCCGATCAGCGTCTTGATGCGCTGCTGCACGTGGCGCGACACCGCCGCGATGTTGGCTTCCGAGGCGTCCGCCTCCGGCAGCAGTTCGCACCGCACCTCCACCGCGTCGAGCGTGCCCTCGCGGGTGACGATGAGCTGGTACTGCCCGCCGAGCTGCCCGTGCGCCAGCACCACCTCCTCCACCTGCGTGGGGAAGAGGTTGACGCCGCGGATGATCAGCATGTCGTCGCTGCGGCCGACGATCTTGCCCATGCGGCGCATGCTGCGCGCGGTGGGCGGCAAGAGGCGCGTCAGGTCGCGCGTGCGGTAGCGGATGACGGGCAGCGCCTCCTTGCTCAGCGTGGTGAAGACCAGCTCGCCCTCGCTGCCGTCGGGCAGCACTTCGCCGGTCTGCGGATCGATGATCTCCGGGTAGAAGTGGTCTTCCCAGATCACCGGGCCGTCCTGCGTCTCGATGCACTCGCTGGCCACCCCCGGGCCCATCACCTCGGACAGGCCGTAGATGTCGACCGCCGAGATGCCGGCGCTGGCCTCGATCTCCTTGCGCATGGCTTCCGTCCACGGCTCGGCGCCGAAGATGCCGACCTTCAGCGAGCTGGCCGCGGGATCGAGGCCCTGGCGCTTCATCTCCTCGACGATCACCTGCATGTAGCTCGGCGTCACCATGATGATGTCGGGCTTGAAGTCGTTGATCAGCTGGACCTGCTTCTCGGTCTGGCCGCCGCTCATCGGCACCACGGTGCAGCCCAGGCGCTCGGCGCCGTAGTGCGCGCCCAGGCCGCCGGTGAAGAGGCCATAGCCGTAGGCGATGTGGACCATGTCGCCCTTGCGGCCGCCGGCCGCGCGGATGGAGCGCGCCACCAGGTCGGCCCAGGTGTCGATGTCCTTCTTCGTGTAGCCCACCACCGTCGGCTTGCCGGTGGTGCCCGACGAGGCGTGCACGCGCACCACCTCAGAGCGCGGCACCGCGAACAGGCCGAACGGGTAGTTGTCGCGCAGGTCGGCCTTGGTGGTGAATGGGAACTTGGCCAGGTCGGCAAGCGACTGGCAGTCCGACGGGTGCACGCCCTTGGCGTCGAAGGCCTGGCGGTAGTGCGGCACGTTGTCGTAGGCGTGCTGCAGCGTGGCCTTCAGGCGCTGCAGTTGCAGCGCCTGCAGTTCGTCGCGGCTGGCGGTCTCGATCGGCTCCAGGTCGCCGGGGGCGGGGGTCTTCACGGGCATGGCAGGTCTCCTCGTTCCGCGGCAGGGGCGGCGCGGCCGGTGGTTCCGGAGGTGGGGTTCAGGGGGGAGTTCAGCCCGCAACGGCCGGCTTGTTGCGGACGGTGTAGGAGCGACCGCGGAACATCGCGATGCGTTCGCCGCGCTGGTTGCGCACCTCGACGTCGTAGACGCCGGTGCGGCCGGCCTTGGACTGCTCGGTGCAGCGGGCGGTGAGCACGTCGCCCAGCCGCCCGGGGGCCACGATGTCGACCGAGAAGCCGGAGGCCACGGTCAGCTCGTTGTATGAGTTGCAGGCAAACGCGAACGACGAGTCGGCCAGCGTGGCGATGAGGCCGCCGTGGCAGGTGTCGTGGCCGTTGAGCATGTCGTCGCGCACCGTCATCGTGACGGTGGCCGTGCCGGGGCCGACCTGCGTGACCTCCATACCCAGCGCGCGGGTCGCACGATCGTTGGCGAGCATGCCTTCGCGCACGTGCTCGGCGAGTTCCTGGGGGCTGCGTTGGAGGGACATGGAGGCTCTGAGAAAATTGATATACCGACCGGTCGGTGAATTTTAGGGAGACCTCTTGCCCGCGGGAAGTGCAAAAGCCTGCGGACAAACCCGGAGGTGCCGTGGCCTCCGGCACGCTTCAGCCGTGCAGGGGCAGGCCCGCGTGATGGGCGCGCAGCAGCCGCGGGGAGCAGCGGTAGCGGGTGTCGCCGTAGTGCGCCTGCAGGTGCCGCAGCACCTCGACCACCCGGTCGACGCCGAGCGTGTCGCCCCAGGCGAGCGGCCCTTGCGGATGGCCTGCGCCCAGCACCACGGCGATGTCGATGTCGGCCGCCAGCGTCCCGGTCCAGAGGCAGAGGTCGGCCGCCTCGTTGACGAAGCAGCACGCCACGCGCAGCACGCCCAGGCCCGCCACGTCGTCGAGCGCCAGCAGCTGGACGCCGGCCGGCTGCAGCGCCGCCGCCAGCGTGGGCAGCCGCTCGTGGTGGCCCACGCTGGCCGTCGCGCCCAGCACGCGGGTGGTGGCGAAATCGCGCGCCAGGTCGAGCAGCAACAGCGGCCCGCCGGCGCCGCGCTCGGTGGCGGTGCGCCCGTCGGATAGCGCGACCGCCACCTCGTCGATGGCGAAGCTCTCGGTCGGCAACGAACCGTCGGCCACCACCACCAGGCCGCCGGCCCGCAGGCGCTCGATCAGCGGACCGAGCAGGCCCGGCTGCGGCGAGACCCGCATCGCCGGCAACAGCGGCGCCGGCTCCACGGCGGCGGCGGTGGGCATCGCGGCGTCGAGCTGGTAGTCGTAGAAGCCGCGGCCGCTCTTGCGGCCGAGCCGGCCCGCGCGCACGAGCTCCTGCTGGATCAGATGGGGCGCGTAGCGGGCGTCGGCGTGGGTCGCGGCGAACACCGATTCGGTCACCGCGAGGTTCACGTCGACGCCGATCAGGTCG
The DNA here is from genome assembly GCF_036621135.1 of Aquincola agrisoli. Lineage (NCBI taxonomy): Bacteria > Pseudomonadati > Pseudomonadota > Betaproteobacteria > Burkholderiales > Sphaerotilaceae > Aquincola > Aquincola agrisoli. Next base: position 31,362 of record NZ_JAZIBG010000020.1, on the reverse strand, counting down.
ATCAGCTCAAACGGCCCCATCGGGAAACCGCCCGCCTCGCGCAGCAGCCGGTCGATCACCGGCGCCGGGGCCAGGCCCTCGGCCAGCAGACGCAGGCTCTCGCCGTACAGCGGGCGCGAGATGCGGTTGACGATGAAGCCCGGCGTGTTGGGCGCGTCCACCGGCGTCTTGCCCCAGGCGCGGCTCAGTGCATGCAGCGCGTCGGCGACCGCGTGGTCGGTTTCCAATCCGCGCACCACCTCCACCAGCCGCATGCGGGTCGCGGGATTGAAGAAGTGCCAGCCGACCACGCGGCCCGGGTGCACCATCCCCTGCGCGACTGCGGTGATCGAGATCGACGACGTGTTGGTCGCCAGCACCACGTCGGCCGGCAGCAGCTGTTCCAACTGGCGGAACAGGGCCTGCTTGGTGTCGAGCTTCTCCGCCACCGCCTCGACGACGAGGCCGCAGCCGTCGAGCCCGGCGATCGACGATGCGACCGACAGCCGCTCCAGCACCGCGGCGCGGTCGGCCGGCTGCAGGCGCCCGCGCTGCACGGCATGGCTCAGGTCATTGCCGATGCGCTGCAGGGCCGCGTCGGCGGCGCCGGGATGGGCATCGAACAGCCGCACCGCATGGCCTGCCAGCGCCGCCACCTGCGCGATGCCGGCACCCATGCTGCCGGTGCCGACGACGGCGACGGCGGTGTGCGGCCCCAGCGAGGCAGCGTCGGACATGGTGTCTCCTGTTGAGCGATGTGCCGGCGCGCATGGTAGGGGGTTGTAGGCCATCCCGCGCTCACGGGGGCGACAGAAGAGGTGTTGCAACGCACCATCCGGCGTCCTGTCCGCGGCACCCCCCAGCCCGGCAGGCCGGATCACCGGGAGGAAAGGCAGGCGCCCTGTGCCACCCACAGGCAGCAGCACTGCAATAACGGGAAGGGGCCTTGGCGATCGCCAAGGCCCCTTTTCACTGGCCGGCCGCGAGTGCCGCCGCGCTCAACCCGCGGACTGGCCCAGCACCGTGCCCGCGCAATCGCCGAAGCCGACGCGGCGTGCGCCGGGCGCCTCGGCAAAGGCCCGCAGGATCACCGTGTCGCCGTCCTGCAGGAAGGTGCGGGTCTCCCCGTTGGCCAGCGTGATCGGCTGCTTGCCGCCCATCGTCAGTTCCAGCAGCGAACCGGCCTGCGCCGGCGTCGGGCCCGACAGCGTGCCGGTGCCCAGCAGGTCGCCCGGCTGCAGGTTGCAGCCGTTGCTGCTGTGGTGGGCCAGCATCTGCGCCACGGTCCAGTAGGCGTCGCTGGTATTGCCGCTCGACAGCCGCTCGGGCGCCGCCATCGAAGGCGTCTGCAGCCACACCTCGATCGTGATGCCCAGCGCGCCGCGCTCGCGGTTGGCCGCCGAGTCCAGGTGCGGCAGCGGCTGCGGATCGCCCTCGGGCCGGGTGAACGGCTGGCGGAACGGCGCCAGCGCCTCCTGCGTGACGACCCACGGCGAGAGGGTGCTGGCGAAGCTCTTCGACAGGAACGGGCCCAGCGGCTGGTACTCCCACGCCTGCACGTCGCGCGCCGACCAGTCGTTCAGCAACACCATGCCGAACCAGTCGTCGTCGGCCTGCGCCATCGTCATCGGCTCACCCTGCGCGTTGCCGGTGCCGACGAACACGCCCATCTCCAGCTCGTAGTCGAGCCGCGCGCAGGGGCCGAACTTCGGCACGCCCTGCGTCTCCGGGCTGCCCGCGGTCTGCCCCAGGGGCCGCTTGAAGCGCTGGCCGCTGACGCCGATCGACGACACCCGGCCGTGGTAGCCGATGGGCACCCACTTGTAGTTGGGCAGCAGCGGGTTGTCGGGGCGGAAGAGCTTGCCGACCGTCGTCGCGTGGTGGATGCCGGTGTAGAAGTCGGTGTAGTCGCCGATGCGGCACGGCACCGCCATCTCGGCCGCGGCCTGCGGCACCAGCGCGCCCGCCAGCGCCGACTGCTGCGGGCTGCCTTCACGCAGCGCCTGCGACAGCGCCGCGCGCAGCGTGCGCCGGGCCGCACTGCCCTGCGCCATCAGCGCGTTCAGGTCGCCCTCGGCCAGCGGCGCCAGCAGCGCGGCCACGTCGGCCGGCCACGTGCCCTGCCCGGCCGCGGCCTTCAGGTCGAGGATCTGGTCGCCGATGGCAACGCCGATGCGCCAGGGCTCCTGGCTGCCCGCACGGCGGAAGCGGCCGTAGGGCAGGTTCTGGATCGGGAAGTCGGCGTCGGCGCGGTTGGCCGAGGCCACCCAGCTCTGCAGCGCGGCGTCGTGGGTGGCGTCCAGGGTCTTGGTCATGCGTCGTCCTGCAAAGAAGAGGTCAGGCCTTGAAACGGTCGTCGAGGGCCGACCAGCATTGGGGATACGCGGCATCGAGCGCGCCGCCGGTCATCGCGAACTCGGTGGGCACGAAGCGCCAGCGGCTCTCGAACATGAAGGCCAGCGTGTGGTCGAGCTTGTGAGGCTGCAGCGGCGCGTGGCTGGCCTTGTCGAAGGCCTCGGCATCGGGGCCGTGCGGCACCATGCAGTTGTGCAGGCTCATGCCGCCGGGCTTGAAGCCTTCGGGCTTGGCGTCGTACTGGCCATACACCAGGCCCATGAACTCGCTCATCAGGTTGCGGTGGTACCAGGGCGGGCGGAAGGTGTCCTCGGCCACCATCCAGCGCGGCGGGAAGATCACGAAGTCGCAGTTCGCGGTCCCGGGCGTGTCGCTCGGGCTGGTCAGCACCGTGAAGATCGACGGGTCCGGGTGGTCGAAGCTGATGGAGCCGATGACCATGAAGTCGGCTGTGTCGTACTTCAGCGGCGCCAGGTTGCCGTGCCAGGCGACCACGTTGAACGGCGTGCCCGGCTGGCGGGTGCGCCAGAGCTGGCCGCCGTACTTGCGCACGATCTCGTAGGGGCCCGTGCTGTCTTCGACAGCAGAGGACCCGGGAGTGGCGGCCTCGAAGGCCGCCACGGGCGCCTTGAAGTCGCGCGGGTTGGCCAGGCCGTTGCTGCCGATCGGGCCCAGCTCGGGCAGGCGGAACGGGGCGCCGTAGTTCTCGCAGACGTACAGGCGCGAAGGCCCGTCCACCGCCACCTTGAAGGCGACGCCGCGCGGCAGCAGCACCACCTCGCCGGGCCTGGCGTCGAGCACGCCCAGCTCGGTCGTCACGCGGATGGCGCCCTGCTGCGGCACCAGCAGCATCTCGCCGTCGGCGTTGACCAGCGCGCGCCGCGCCATCGAGCGGTTGGCCAGCACCAGGTGCGCGGCCATGCCGGTCTGCGCATCGGCATCGCCGTTGAGCGCCACGGTGCGCAGGCCGTCGATGAAGTCCAGCGGCGTGGCCTCGGCCGAAGGCACGGGCGTGGGGTGCCAGCGCATCGGGTTCGGGGGCGCACTCACGCCGTCCTTCGCGCCGGTCTTCCAGAAGGCATGGGGCAGCGCTTCGTAGCCGCCCGTCACCACCGACGGCTGCCGGCGGTAAACCCAGGTGCGGCGGTTCTCTGCCCGCGGTGCCGTGAACGCGCTGCCGGAGATCAGTTCGGCATACAGCCCGTGCGCCACCTGCTGCGGGCTGTTGCGGCCCTGGGGCAGCGCGCCGGGCACGGCCTCGGTGGTGAACTGGTTGCCGAAGCCCTGCAGGTACCGAAGCATGTCCATCGTGTTCAATCCAGTTTGATGCCGTTGTCCTTGATCAGCCGGCCCCAACGCTCGCGCTCGGCCTTGGCGTAGGAGGCCATCTGCGCCGGCGTGCCGGGCGTGGGCTCCAGCGCCAGCGCAAAGAGCCGGGCCTTGACCTGTGTCGAATCGAGTGCCGAGACCAGCGCGCGGTTGAAGCGGTCGACCGTGTCGCGCGGCGTGGCCGCCGGCACCGCCAGCCCCTGCCAGGCATAGGCCTCGAAGCCCTTGACGCCCTGCTCGTCGAACGTGGGCACGTCAGGCAGTGTCTTCAGCCGCGCGGGGCTCGCCACCGCCAGCGCGCGCAGCTTGCCGGCGTTCAGGTAGCTGATGATGCTGGCGCTGTCGACGATCATGAACGGCACCTGGCCGCCCATCAGGTCCTGCACGGCCGGGCCGGCGCCGCGGTACGGCGTGTGGATGAGCTTCAGGCCGCTGCGCTCGCGCAGCAGCTCGGCGGCCAGGTGGTGCGGGCTGCCGATGCCGGCCGAGGCGTAGTTGGTGCCGCCGGCGTTGGCCTGCGCCCAGGCGACGAACTCCTTGTAGTTCCGCGCCGGCACCTGCGGCGACACCACCAGCAGCATCGGGAAGCGCACCAGCAGGCCGACGGGCGCGAAGTCCCTCTCCGCGTCGTAGGGCAGCCTCGCGAACAGCGCCGGGTTGGCCGCCAGCGTGGCGAAGTCGGCGGTGAGCATCACGTTGCCGACGTCCTTCGACTTGGCCACGTAGTCGGCCGCGATGTTGGTGGCCGCGCCCGGCTTGTTGTTGACGATGATGGTGCGGCCGAGCGACTTGCCCATGGCCTCGGCCAGCGTGCGCGCCACCACGTCGCTGCCGCCGCCGGCGGCGTAGCCCAGCACCCATTCGATCGGCTTGCCGTCCTGCGCCGAAGCGGCGAGCGGCAGCGCCGCGATCAGGGGCAGGGCCGCCGCGCGCAGGCTGCGGCGCAGGGAAGAAAAGAAATGCATGGCGTCTCCGTCGTTGTCGTTCAGGCCGCGTCGCGTCAGGCGCCCGTGCGCACGCCGGCGCGGGCCGCGTCCAGCGCCTGCCGCAGCACGCCCAGCGTGCCGATGTGGTTGGCCAGCAGCAGCACCAGCCGCGCGTTCAGCGCATGGCTTTCGGCCGCGGGCAGATCGCGGTGCGCGTCGATCAAGGCTTCGTAGAAGTCGTCGGGCGCCTCGAGGTGCGGTTCGGTGATCAGGGTCGTGTGGGTGGCGGTCATGGTCAGGCCTCGGCGCAGGCATGCGAGAGCGCGGCGCGCACGGCGTCGGCGGCCGGGCGGCGCCAGCGGGCGGCCACGTGCTGGTCGGGCCGGATCAGGTACGCGGTGCCGGGCTGCGCGTCGTAGCGCTGCCAGGCGCAGGCGGCGGCCTCGGGCACGGCCACCACCCGCAGCCCCCGAGCGATGTCGGCGGCCCACGCGGGTGCATCGCCGAACACCAGCAGCGCGAAGTCGCCGCCCAGCCGAGGCAGCAGCCAGCCGTCGTCCGGCGTGGCGCCCAGCGGTGCATCGGCTGCCACGGCGCCGGGCACCATCGCGCCGGCGAAGCCGTCGGCATCCGCGGTGTTCAGCGGCGAGGTGGAGAGCGTGGCGGGCACCGAGAGCCGCCCGCTGTTGACCATGCGGCGCGCGAAGGGCTGGGTCTTGGCCAGCTCCAGCACGGCATCGCGGAACAGGCGGCTCACCTCGCTCTTGGGCGTGATGAAGTCGGTGGCGCGGGTGGAATTCAGCAGGTTCTCGTCGGCCGCGTACTCGCGCTCGACGGCATAGCTGTCGAGCAGCGCCTCGGCCGCCGCGCCTTGGACGCGGCCCTGGAGCACCGCTGCCAGCTTCCAAGCCAGGTTCTCGGCGTCCTGCACGCCGGAGTTGGCGCCCCGCGCGCCGAAGGGCGACACGCCGTGGGCCGCGTCGCCCGCGAAGATCACGCGCCCATGGCGGAAGCGCTCCATCCGCAGGCAGGCGAAGGTGTAGACGCTGGCCCATTCGAGCGTGAACTCGGCATCCTTCACCGACGAATGCGCCAGCAGCGCCCTCACGCGGGGGAGGATGTTCTCGGGCTTCTTTTCTTCCTCGGGGTCGGCCTCCCAGCCGAGCTGGAAGTCGATGCGCCACACGCCATCGGGTTGCATGTGCAGCAGCACGCTCTGGCCGGGGTGGAACGGCGGGTCGAACCAGAACCACCGTTCGGCGGGAGCGTCGTGCTTCATGCGCACGTCGGCGATCAGGAATCGGTCGCGGAACACGCGCCCCTTGCTCTCCTGCCCGATGAGCCGGCGCACCGCGGAGCGCGAGCCGTCGCACGCGGCCACGTAGCCGGCTTCCAGCGTGTAGTAGCCCTCGGGCGTCTCGATCGTCAGCGTGGCGTGGCCGGCGTGCTGTTCGATGCCGACGAGCTTGTGCTTCCAGCGCAGGTCGATCAGCGGCAGCTCGGCCACGCGCTCGACGAGGTAGCCCTCGACGTAGTACTGCTGCAGGTTGATGAACGCCGGGTATTGCTGGCCGCCTTCGGGCAGGAGGTCGAACGCGTAGACCGGTTCGTCCTTCAGGAAGACGCGGCCCACCTTCCACGACACGCCCTTGTCGAGCATGCGCCGCCCGCAACCCAGGCGGTCGAAGATCTCCAGCGTGCGCTTGGCGAAGCAGATGGCGCGCGAGCCGGTGGACAGCGCGTTGCTGTCGTCCAGCAGCACCACCGGCACGCCCTGCTGCGCCAGGTCGATCGCCAGGCTCAGCCCCACCGGGCCTGCGCCCACCACCACCACCGGCCGGCGCACCGGCGCCGGTGCGTCCTGGTCGGGGCTGCGCTCGTAGTCGAAGCGCAGCGCCTGGTAGTCGATCGGCTCGCTCTTCGGGCGGGCCAGTTCGCTGGTCTTCATCGCGATGTCTCCTCCGCGTTGCCGATCAGCCTTCCAGGGCCTTCCACATCTCGATGTCGCGCTCGGCCGTCCAGATGCGCGGGTGCACGTGGCCGGTGGCCTCGTCGTAGGCGCGGGTCACGTCGAAGGGCATGCAGTGGTCGAAGATGACCCAGTGGCCGTACTTCGGGCGCAGCGCGGCCATGGCGTCCTTGTAGATCGCGTTCAGCGTCTTGCCTTCGGCCACGCCGGCCAGCACCAGCGAATACACGTCGCTGATGAAGCCGCGGGTCGAGGCGATGGCCTTGCGCGTCTGCGCCGCGGTTTCCAGCGCGGCGCCGCGGCCCGGCACCAGCTTCTCGAAGCCGAAGCCGTCGAGGCGGTCCAGCGTGGTCGGCCAGTCGCGGAAGTAGCAGTCGCCCGCGTAGGCGGTGCTCTGGTACTCCACCAGGTCGCCGGCGAAGCAGATCTTTTGATCCTCGAGGTAGGCGATGGTGTCGCCCTTGGTGTGTCCGCGGCCGATCTGCTTGAGCTTCACCTCGAGCTTGCCGAGCCAGATGCTCATCTCGCCCTCGAAGGTCATGGTCGGCCAAGTCAGGCCCGCGGGCACCGACTCGACGTTGCGGAACAGGCGCGGGAAGCGGCCGATCTCGCTGGCCTTGTCCTGCTCGCCGCGCTCGACGATCAGGTCGTAGGTGTCGCGGCTGGCGATGATCTGCTGGCAGCCCTCGGCGAAGTAGGCGGAAGCGCCCAGCACGCGCACCGCGTGGTAGTGGCTCAGCACCACGTACTTGATCGGCTTGTCCGTCACCTCGCGGATGCGGCGGATCACGTCCTGCGCCATCACCGGCGTGGCCTGCGTGTCGATCACCATCACCGCGTCGTCGCCGATGATCACGCCCGTGTTCGGGTCGCCCTCGGCCGTGTACGCATAGGCGTTGTCGGAAAGCTTGGTGAAGCTGACCTGCTTGTCCTGCATGTCGGCGTGGGAGGCAAAGGCTTTGCTCATGGACATTCGCTTTCGGTTAACGGATTCGTCTATGTCTAACGAACTTGATCTTAGTCAACGAGTTCGTTAATGTCTAACTCATTAATCTAAGTAGAAACCCCAGCCATGGAAGAGGGCGACGAAATCCGCGGCCCGCGCGGCATCCAGAGCATCGAGGTGGGCGGCCAGTTGCTGCGCGCGCTGGCGCACCACGGCCGGCCGATGGCGCTGAAGGACCTGGCACGCGAGGCCGGCATGCCGCCGGCCAAGGCGCACCCGTACCTGGTCAGCTTCGGCAAGCTGGGGCTGATCGAGCAGGAGCCCGGCAGCGGCCGCTACGGCCTCGGGCCGCTGGCGCTGCAGCTCGGCCTCATCAGCCTGCAGCAGTACGACCCGGTGCGCCTGGCGACGCCGCTGATCGAAGAGCTGGCGCTGCAGACGGGGCACACGGTCTCGATCGCCGTGTGGGGCAACCGCGGCCCGACGATCGTGCGCGTGGCCGAGGCGCCGATCCCGGTGCACGTGACGATGCGGCACGGCACGGTGATGAGCGTGCGCGGCACCGCCTCGGGCTGGCTGTTCGCGGCGTACCACGATGCCGGTGCCGTGATGCCGCTGATGGACGGTGAGCGCGACGCGGCCTTCGAGGCCCAGCTCGGCGAAGTGCGGCGCCACCGGATGGCCCGGGCGATCGAGCTGACGCTGCCGGGCATCAGCGCACTGGCCGCGCCGGTGTTCGACGGCACGGGGGCGATGGTGCTCAGCATCACCGCGATCGGGCCCAGCGCCACCTTCGATGCGAGCTGGGACGGCCCGCTCGCGCAGGCGCTGCAGCGCACGGCGGACCAGTTGTCGCGCCGGCTGGGATGGCAGCCGGCGCGCCCGCAGTGATCGGTTCGCACCTGCCCGCGGCAGCGGATCAGCGGCCCGCCCGGACGACGACTGTGCGCATAGCGTAAGAGCGCAGGGATATCCCCGACGCCCGGCCCGCGGCCTGGCCCGGACGATGCGCCAGCCTCCGGGAATGCGGGCGCCGATGCAGCGCCTGCGCCCGGGGCCACAGCACAGGAGACCACCGCATGAGCCACGCCCTTCCGCCCCGGCACTGCCGGCCCCGCCTGCCCCTGCATGCCGTCTCGATGGCCGTCGCGGCCACGCTGCTCGCCGCCTGCGGCGGCAACGGCGGCGATGACGACGACGACACGCCCGCGCCGCCCGTGGCGCTGAACTGCGACGACACGCTGAAAAGCCATGCCCTCGCCAGCGACACCACCATCCTCGACGTGAAGGCCTTCGCCAAGGACGCCCCGCTGACCGGCGCCGCCAATGCGCCCACCGCCGCCGCGGACCTGTGCCGCGTGAAGCTCGTCGTGGGCCCGGGCAATCCCGGACCGGCCGACGCGCCCTCCACGTCGAGCGGCATCGGCGTCGAGCTGTGGCTGCCCGCGAAGGCAGCCTGGAACCAGAAGTACGTCGCGGTCGGCGGCGGCGGCTGGCAGGGCGGCACCGCGACCAAGGATCCCGCCGCGCTCGCCAGCGCACTCGCGGCCCAGATGGCCGGCCAGGGCTACGTCAGCTCGTTCACCGACACCGGGCACGACAAGGGCGGAAGCAGCGGCTCGTTCGGCATGCTGCCCGACGGCAGCATCAACCACGTGCTGCTGAAGGACAACGCCGAGCGCTCGCTCGTCGAGATGGCCGCCAAGTCGAAGGCGATGGCCGCGGCCTACTTCGGCAGCGGCCCCACGCGCAACTACTGGCTGGGCTGCTCCACCGGCGGGCGGCAGGGGATGATGATGGCGCAGCGCCATCCGGAGGTGTTCGACGGCATCGTCGCGGGCGCGCCGGCCTTCAACTGGGACCGCTTCCACCCCGCCCAGATGTGGCCGCAGATCGTGATGCAGCAGGACCTCGGCGGCCCCATCGCCGGCGCCAAGCTCACCGCGGCCACGGCCGCCGCGGTGGCCGCCTGCGGCAGCACGCTCACCGGCCAGGCCGACGGCTTCATCGAGCAGCCCGGGCAGTGCACCTACGACCCCGCGCAGGACGCGGCGCTGCTGTGCACCAGCGCCGGCGGCAGCAACAACACCGCCTCGTGCCTCACGCTCGCCGAGGCCAGCGCCCTCAACAAGATCTGGCACGGCCCGACACAGAGCGGCGAGGTGCCGGCACCGGCACGCGACAACGGCTTCAACCTCGTGCTGCAGCCCAACCAGCTCTGGTACGGGCTGACCCGCGGCACCAACCTGGCGTCGCTGGCAGGCACGAACCCGTTCGGCACCGGCGCCGACCACATCGCCATCGTGATGCAGGACCCGAGCTACGGCAGCACCTCGTTCACCAATGCCACCGGCAACGGCCAGAACCGCGTGCGCAACGTGACCTACGGCGGGGTGAACTCCTTCTACGCGATGTACAGCAAGTCGGTCGCCCTGACGCACGAGGTGCTGGGCACCGACAGCCCGGACCTCTCCGCCTTCAAGGCGCGCGGCGGCAAGCTGGTGATGTTCCACGGCCTGTCGGATCCGCTGATCTTCCCGCAGGGCACGCTCAACTACTACGAGCGGCTGGCGGGCGAACAGGGCGGCTATGCCGGCGCCCAGGCCTTCGCGCGGCTCTACATGATGCCGGGCCTGGGCCACTGCAGCGGCGCCGGCACGCCGGGCGCCACGCCGCGCGCGCCGAACGGCAACGTCGCCAGCCCGCAGATGGAGTTCTTCTCGATGATGGTCGACTGGGTGGAGAAAGGCACCGCGCCGGCCGAAGCCGTGCCCGCGACGACGGCGGCGAACGTCACGCCGGCACGCAGCCGCCCGCTGTGCATGTACCCGAAGCAGGCGGCCTACCTCGGCGGCGACGTCAACGCCGCGGCGAGCTACGCCTGCCGCTGAGCCCGGCTCAGCCGCCGATGCGCTGCGCCGCCAGCGCCTCGCGCGCGCGGTCCAGCGCGCCGGGGCGCACGCGGCCGGCGAGCGCCAGCGCGGGGGGCCGCGCGAGCAGCTGCGCGAAGGCCTGGCGCACCTCGTCGGCGCCGACGGCATCGAGCGCCGCCGCGCGCTCGGCCGGCGTGCGCACGCGGCCCAGCGCCATCAGGTCGAGCACGGCGCGTTCGAGCTGGCGCTGCGGGCGCTCCTGGTCGAGCACCTCGCGCACGATGAGCTGGCTGCGCGCACGCTGCAGCGCCACCGGGTCGATGCGTTCGGCCTGCGCGGCCAGCAGCTGCGACACCGCGCCGAAGAACTCGTCGACGTGCTCCGGCGCCATCGAGGCCTCGACGATGAACTGGCCGCAGGGCTCGTACACGTCGGCCGAGCACGAGGCGTAGTACGCCAGCCCGCGCCGCTCGCGGATCTCGTCCATCAGCGGCGAGCTCATGCCCTCGCCGAACACCGCGGCGGCCATCAGGCTCGCATGGTGCGGCTCGGCCAGCGCGGGGATGGGGAAGCCCAGCACCACGTGCGTCTGGCTGGCGCCCGTCTGCCGGCGCGCTGAAGCGCCGCCGATGTGCGGCGCGGGCGGCACCGCGTTCGGGTGGCCGGCCGGCATGCTGCCGAAGGCCTGTTCGGCCGTGGCCACGAGTTCGTCCACGTCCATGCTGCCCGCAGCGCCCACGACGACGTTGGCGCCGGTGTACTGCCGCCCCACGTAGGCCAGCAGTTCGTCGCGCTTCAGCGTCTCGATCACACGCCGCGCGCCGATGACGGGCAGCGCCATCGCGTGGCTGCCGAAGCAGTGGTGGTCGAACAGCTTGTAGGCGGTGGAGACGGGGTCGTCCTCGTCCTCGGCCAGTTCCTGCAGGATGACCTGGCGCTCGCGCTCCAGCTCGGCGTCCGGGTAGGTGCCGTTGCGCACGATATCGGCCAGCATGTGCACGAAGCGGCCCGCGTCCTTCGCCAGGCCGCGCATGTGGTACGCGGTGTGGTCCTTGTCGGTGTGCGCGTTGACCTCGGCGCCCAGGCGCTCGGCATCGAGGTTGATCTGCTGGCAGTCGCGGCCGTGCGTGCCCTTGAACGCCATGTGCTCGACGACGTGGCTGATGCCGTTGTTGCGCCGCGTCTCGTGCAGGCTGCCGGTGCGCACGAACACGCTGACGCTGGCGCTCGCCAGGTGCGGCAGCCGCAGCGCCACCACGCGCACGCCGTTGGCGAGCGTGTGGATCGAGGTGGCCGCGTCCGTCACGCCGCCTGCCGCAGCCGGCCGATGAAGGCCTGCAGAAGCCGGTTGAACTCGGCGGGCGCCTCGGCCACGCTCAGGTGGCTGGCGTCGGCGATCACCTCGAGCACCGCGCCGGGGATGCGCTCGGCGATGGCCTGCGACATCGCGGGCGTGGCGCCGGCATCACGCGCGCCGGCGATCACCAGCGCCGGCGCGGCGATGCGGTCGAGCTGCCCGAGCCAGTCCACCGCCATCACCGCGTGGCAGGCGGCGGCGTAGCCCTGCGGCGAGCAGCGCATCAGCTTCGCGCGCAGCGCCGCGGCCTCGGCCGGGTGCGCGGCGCGGTGGTCGTCGTGCAGGTAGCGCAGCACCACCATGTCGGCCACCGCGCCCATGCCGCCCTGGTTGACGGCCTCGATGCGCTGCATCCAGGCGGTCTTGGCGGCGTCGGGGTACTGCGCGGTGCTGTTGGCCACCACCAGGCCCTTGACCAGTTCGGGGTGCCTGATGGCCAGCCCCTGCCCCACCATGCCGCCCATCGACAGGCCGACGAACAGCACCGGCCCGCGGCCCCATTCGCGGATCAGGCGCGCGGCATCGTCGACCATCTGGTCGAGCGTGTAGGTGCCCTCGGGCACCGCCGAGCCGCCGTGGCCGCGGTGGTCGTAGCGCAGCACGGGGTGCGACTTGCCCAGTTCGGCGGCCAGGCCGTCCCACATCGACAGGTCGAGCCCCAGGGCATGGCTGAGCACGATGGGCAGGCCGCTCTCGGTGCCCTGCACCGCCACCTTGAGCTGCGGCTGGCTGAAGGTGTGGTGCACCTGCACGCGCGGGCCGTCGGTCAGCGGCGCCGGGCCGGGCAGCAGGCCCTCCTTGCGCAGGATGTCCATCGTCAGCTTGAAGGCGGTGTTGGCCGCCGGCACGCCGCAGTAGATGGCGCCCTGCATCAGCGTTTCCTTGATCGCCTCCAGCGGCACGCCGCCGCGGATCGCGGCGCCGCAGTGCAGCTCGAACTCCTCCCAGCGCGCCAGGCCCATCGTCATGCCCAGCACGAGCAGGCGGCGCGTGGTGTGGTCGAGGCCCGGGCGGCCCCAGATGTCGTGCCAGGCGTAGCGGGTGATCAGTTCCTGGAACTCGGCGTTGAAGGCCGTGGCGCCGGCGGTGGACTTGTCCACCCACGCGTCGCCCAGCACGGCGCGGCGGTTCTTCAGGCCGCGGTCGAAGTCATCGTTTCGGCTGCTCATGCAGACATCTCCTGTACATCGTCGATCGTGGAGGCCGGTTCCGCGAACGGCCTGGCCGCCGCCAGCGCCGCGGCCAGCGGCTGCAGCCGCGCGAGCTGCTCGCGCGTGCGTGCCGCGGCGGCGCCGGTGGCGTGGTCGGGGTCGAAGAGGCGCTCGATCTCGCCGGCCTCGATGCCGGCCTCCAGGCGCGGATCGGCGGCGACGGCCTCGAGCACCAGCTCGCGCAGGTGGCGGCCCTCGTCCATCACCCGGCGCGACAAGCCCTCCAGCAAACGCTGCGCCTCCGGCTTGCCGATGACGGCGGCCAGCCGCGTGCTGCACGCCTCAGCCGTCACCAGGCCCTGCAGCGCCTCGATGTGGGCGCGCATGCGCTGCGGATGGACCTGCAGGCCCGCGGCCGCCTCGGCCAGCGCGTGCACGGCGCCGTGCGCGCTGATGAAGAGGCCCGCCCACTCCGCCAGCTCCGCCTGCCAGTTGCCCAGCCCGCGCTCGTGTTCCTGCGCCATCGCGCCCAGCAGCGCCGCGACGCGGTGCGGCACGCGCTGCGCGGCGGCCAGCGCCACCATGCTGGAGACCGGGTTGCGCTTGTGCGGCAGCGCCGTCGAGCCGCCGCGGCCGGCGCCGCTGGGCTCGGCCAGCTCGCCGATCTCGCCCTGGCTCATCAGCGACAGGTCGCGCGCGAACTTGGCCAGCGCCCCCACCAGCACGCCGACCTCGCAGCCCAGGGCCACCCAGTCGTCGCGCTGCGTGTGCCACACGCCCTGCCAGGGCGGCAGCCGCAGCTGCTGCGCCATGTGCTGCGCCACCGCGGGGCCGTGCTCGCCCAGCGTGGCCAGCGTGCCCACCGCGCCGCCGAACTGCAGCTGCAGCGCCCGCTGCGCCGCGGCATGCAGGCGCTGCTGGCTGCGCACCAGCGGCGCGGCCCAGCAGGCGGCCTTGAATCCGAAGCTCACCACCGACGCCGGCTGCATCAGCGTGCGGCCCAGCACCGGCGTGGCCGCGTGCTGCGCCGCCAGCGACAGCAGCGCCGCGATCAGTGCCGAGAGGTCGTCGTCGATCAGCGCCAGCGCGCGCCGGGTGGCCAGCACCATGCCGGTGTCGATCACGTCCTGGCTGGTGCCGCCCCAGTGCACGACCTGCGACGCCTGCGCATCGAACAGCGCCACCGTCTCGGTCAGGCGCTTGACGAGCGGGATGGCCAGGCTGCCGGCGCGGCCGCTGGCCGCCACCAGCGCCGGCACGTCGTACAGCTCGGCGCGGCAGACGCCGGCGATGGCCGTGGCCGCCTGCGGCGTGATCAGGCCGACGGCCGCCTCGGCGCGCGCGAGCGCCGCCTCGAAATCCATCATCCCCTGGACGATGGCCTCCTCGCCGAACACGGCGAGCATCTGCGGCGTGGACAAAAATCCTTCGAAGGCCGAGGCCGACATGCATGGCTCCTGCGGCCCACCCCTGCGGGCCCGGTCGACGATGCTAGCCGCCGGCGGGCCGGGGTTGTGCGAGTTGCGCACGCACCGGCCGGCGCGGGCCGCGCCCGCTGCGGCGGCGGCGGGCGCCGTCAGGCGGCGGCGACGCGCTGGCTGCGCCGCTGCAGCAGGCGGGCCATGTTGCCGAGCGACACCTGGTGGGCGTTGACCAGGCCGAGCACCCCGCTGCGGTGCAGCTCGAGCACCTTGTCGTCGGGCAGCGCGGCGAACTTCTGCTCGTCGACCGCCAGGAAACCGTCGACCGTCAGCTTGTTGCCGTCGGGCAGCGTGGCGTCGAAGCGCATGTCGCGCAGCAGCTCCAGCTCGACCAGCTTCTGGCCCACGAGCCGGGTGCGCTGCACCTCCAGCTCCAGCTTCTCAAGGAACTGCTGCATCTCCTTCAGGTAGCTCGACGGCGAGCCGGCCTCGTCGAACAGCGCGATGCCCTCGGCCTGCGAGAACCCGGCCCAGTCCGGATCGATGCACACCGCGTAGTTCTGCTCGCCGACCTGCGCCATCGCGAACGGGTAGGCGCGCAGCACCGCCGGCACGTAGTCGGCGCGCCAGCGGCCGCCGTCGAGGAACAGGTTCTCCGACTGCGTGAGCCCGAACACCGCCACCGGCGCGATGTCGGCACGGCCGGTCTGCGGATCGGTGCCGGCGCGCACGAACACGACGGGGTACTCCTTGCAGGCGTCGGCGAACTCCACCGCGGTGATGAACATCGAGTTCAGCCCCGCGGTGTGCGACATGTCGGTGTGGTCCTGGCGCACGCGCAGCTGGCGGTGCTGGTCCCGGTCGAGCGGGACGGGGTTCTTGTGCAGGGCGGGGTTGATCATTCTTCGCTCACTTCGATGGGAGAGGCCAGGCGGCTGACCAGCACCTTGTCCACGCGCTTGCCGTCGAGGTCGACCACCTCGAACTGCCAGCCGCCCCACTCCACCTTGTCGGAGGTGCGCGGCAGCCGGCCCAGCAGCAGCATGATCATGCCGGCCAGGGTGTTGTAGCGCCCGCGGTCTTCCTCGGGCAGTTCCTTCAGGTGCAGGCGGTCCTTCAGCTCGGGCATCGGGATCAGCCCGTCGAACAGCCAGCTGCCGTCCTCGCGCGGCACGGCCCAGGCGTCGTCGTCGGTGGGCATGCCGAACTCGCCGGTGATCGCCTCCAGCACGTCGCGCACGGTGATCACGCCCTGCACCTCGCCGTATTCGTCGACCACGAAGACCAGCTCCGCGCTGGACGCGCGGAAGTGCTCCAGCAGCTCCATGCCCGACAGCGTCTCGGGCACGAAGACCGGCGGGCTCAGGTGCTCGGTGAGCGACGGCGCCTCGCCGCGCGCCAGCGCGGGCAGCAGGCTCTGCGCGGACACCACGCCGATCACGTCCTGCATGCCGCCGCGGCACACCGGGTAGCGGGTGTGGCCGTGCTCGGCCATCAGCGCGAGCGTATCGGCCAGCGGGGCAGACACGTCGAGCCAGGCGATCTCGTTGCGCGGGATCATCATCGAGCCCACCTCGCGGTCGTCGAGGCGGAACACGTTGCGCACCATCTGGTGCTCCTGGTGCTCGATGATGCCGGCGTCCAGGCCCTCCTCGAGGCTGGCGGCGATCTCCTCCTCGGTCACGCTGCGGCTGGGCCCGGCCTTGATGCCCAGCAGGCGCAGCATGCCTTCGGTGCAGATCGACAGCAGCGCAACGAAAGGCCGGGTCGCGATCGACAGCCACAGCATCGGCCGCGCCACCAGCCGCGCGATCATCTCGGGGAACATCTGGCCCAGGCGCTTGGGCACCAGTTCGCCGAAGATGATGGTGCTGAAGGTGATCACCACCACCACCAGGCCGGTGCTGGTGATCGAAGCGACGCGCTCGGGCATGTCGAAGTGCGAGAGCATCCACTCGGACAGCGGCCCGGCGAAGGCCGCCTCGCCGACGATGCCGTTGAGCACGCCGATCGACGTGATGCCGATCTGCACCGTCGAGAGGAACCGCGTCGGGTTGTCGTGCAGGTCCATCGCGACCTGCGCACCGGGTTCACCGCCTTCCACCATCACCTGCAGGCGCGCCTTGCGGCTCGATGCAAGGGCCATCTCCGACATGGCGAAGAGGCCGTTCAACAGGATCAGGAAGACGAGTAACGCTGTGTCCATTCAGGGCGTGCGTTGCCATGCAGCAGCGGCACGTCGGTGGTGAGGGTCGGCCAGCGTAGCAGAATCCGGTCCATGCACTACCTCATCGGCGACCTGCAAGGCTGCTGCGATGCGCTCGAGCGGCTGCTCGCCGAGATCGCGTTCTCCCCTTCCCGCGACCACCTCACGGTACTGGGTGACATCGTCAACCGTGGCCCGTCGTCGCTGGCCACGGTGAAGCGGTTGCAGGCGCTCGGCAGCTCGGCCGAAGCCCTGCTGGGCAACCACGACCTGCACCTGCTCGCCGTGGCCTACGGCATCCGGCCGCAGCATGCAGGCGACACGCTGGGCGACATCCTCGACGACCCGCAGCGCGACCGGTGGATCGACTGGATGCGCCAGCGGCCGCTCGCGCTGATGCAGGCCGGCTGGCTGTGCGTGCATGCCGGCGTCGCCCCCACCTGGGACGCGGCCCAGGCCCTGGCGCTGGCCGGCGAGGTCGAGCAGATGCTGCAGGGCAGCGACCCGGCGGGCTTCCTGCGGACGATGTACGGCAACGAGCCGCGCCGCTGGCACGACGACCTCGCGGGCGCCGACCGGCTGCGCTTCATCGTCAACGTGCTGACCCGGGTGCGCTTCTGCACCGCAGACGGCGCGCTCGACCTGAAGACGAAGGACGGCGCGGACGCCGCGCCGCCCGGCCATGTGCCGTGGTTCGACGTGCCCGGCCGGGCGACCGCCGGCGTGCCCATCGCGTTCGGCCACTGGTCGACGCTGGGCTTCGTGGAACGCGCCGACCTGCTCTGCCTGGACACCGGCTGCGTGTGGGGCGGCACGCTGACCGCGATGCGCGTGGACGGCGGGCGCCGCGAGCTGCACCGCGTGGCCTGCACGCAGGCGGCCGTGCCCGGCTGAAGCCGCGCCAGCTGAGCGAGAATCCGGGGCTGCGATCCCCGGAAGCTTGGCAGAGTGGTCGATTGCACCGGTCTTGAAAGCCGTTGCACCACTCCAAAGCGCGTTGATTTACAAGGAGTTTTTTCAGCCGCTTCCGTAAGTTGCGGGAATCAGTCCTGCAACCCATAAAATTCCGTCCCGAAGAGGGAAACGTGGCCGAGCGGTTTAAGGCAGTGCTCTTGAAAAGCACCGAGGGTTGATCCCCTCCGTGAGTTCGAATCTCACCGTTTCCGCCAAACGAAGAAACGGCCCCGCGCGTGGGGCCGTTTCGTCGAGTGCCATGTGGCCTACTTGGTCGGCTCCACGACCTCGCCCACGGGCCGGGGCAACTCGCACAAGGCGCCTGCGGCCAGCAGGTGATGTCGCCAGGTCAGGGGAGGCATCCATCCGCCCTCGTTCAGCTTGCCGATGTCCCGTTCGCTGGCGGCCATGACGCCTTGCTCTGTCAGCACTCGCACCCAAGGGTCGCCAGGACCAGCGCGTGCGGCGCCGCCGGGCGGGTCGCGCGCGATCACCGGTCGGCCACTGGCGCCGGGACGCCATGCCCGCCCCCATCAGCTTGCCAAGTTCGAACGCTCGCAGCCAGGCGAACTGATGGAGGGTTCGAAGCCGCGTTGCTACCTGCCTGTCGACTCGCTCACAACTTAGGCGTGGCACCTTGCCCTTGCCGCTTGCGAGCAACGTCAGCTTCAAGCTGCTTGACCCACTGCATGGACTGGCGGTTCTTCACCACCATGCCCCCCTGGTCGACCAACCAAACGTAGAACTCCGGAATTGGGAACGTCGGGTCGTTTGCCGGGCCGCCCCACACATAGCGCAGCACAACCCCGCAGCGAGCCACATCGACAGAGGCCCCCATCGTTTTGCGGAGGTTCGGATGCTGGGCGCGACCCAGGCCCTCGAGTACCTCTACCGCTCTCGGTGGCAACAAGGTATCAGGGCTGCTATCCACGACAACCCGTGCATTGGTGCTGACCGCGCACTCGGGCTTGCCTTGTTCACTCCACTGCATGACGTTGCTGCCTGTATTCGCCAGATAGTGACTTTGGCCAGGCCCGTATTTGGAGGTGAGTGCCGCCGAAAACTGTTCGCGCGTTGGCGGCGTCTTGTTGCCCGTCGAGTAGCGATGAACGGCGTAGGACCGAGGCTCCGCTGGCGGTGCCGCAAACCACACCCGGAGCCTGGAATCGCCGGCGCGATACTCCACTTCGTCGAGAAACGCGGGCGTTTGAAAACCGTTCACGCCATCGGAGTACGGAAAGTGCGCCATGCGCCTGCTCACCTGCTTGGCACTCGCATCGAACGCCTTGACGGCAGCGGCCACTTCGGCTTCGGTCATGCCGATTTTGACGCCCACAATGTCCCACTTTTCAGCTGAAATCGTCTGTGCGCTTGCGGCAGCTACGCTTCCCATCAGTGCGGTGAACACCAATACTCCGAGTGCTTTCATGGTCTCTCCATCGCGACAAAGGCGGGCATGTGCACCGGCGCCGTTCTTACAACTTTGGCCCGTCACCCTTGGAAAGGCGAGCCTTGACGGCTTCTTGTCGCTGCTGCTCCACCCATTCCTTTGCTTTTTGCTGGCTTGTCGCCCATGCACCGTAGTCGGTGATGCGCACGACGAGCTGTCGAACAGGCTCCCCGACCAGATTTGCGGCCACGGCCAGTCCACATTGCGAAAAGTCATTCGGCACCTTCCCTTTGGCCTGCTCTTTTCTCAAGTAGTCCGTAATATCTCCTTGACCGTCGCCAATGACCGTCGCTTTGGGATTTGAGCGCCAGCACATGGGTTTGCCTGATTCTCCCCAGGTCAAATTGAGGTCAGCGTAACTCTTTCCGGTCACTGTGGGCGCACCGTACTTTTGGATCAATTGCGCACCAAGTTGA
This sequence comes from Aquincola agrisoli, assembly GCF_036621135.1. Lineage (NCBI taxonomy): Bacteria > Pseudomonadati > Pseudomonadota > Betaproteobacteria > Burkholderiales > Sphaerotilaceae > Aquincola > Aquincola agrisoli. The sequence continues at coordinate 12,030 of NZ_JAZIBG010000020.1, read as the reverse complement.
GCCTGAGTTGGCGGCGCTTTCAAGCTCACGTTTCTAGAAACACTCACTATTCGCGACGCGCTTGGCAGGGGAGAGAAATACAACCTGAAATCCTCGCGGCCCTGTGCGTCGTCATAGGTAACCAAAACCTCGTGTAGAAATGACTCCGTGTTAAGTTGTTGTACGCCGTCTCTGAAGTTGTAGTTCATGCTGCGCTTTTGCACTCGCATGCCGAGCCGGTGTGCGGTGAGTGCCGACATCGCCTCAGCTTCTGTCATGCCAGGGCGCACGCCAACGACATCGAACGCTTGGGCCGTGGCTGGAAAAATACTGGCACCAGCCACGGCGATAGCTGTCAAAAACCAGTTGCGACAGGTGCAAGCGCGTAGGGTCGATGTGCGAACGGCATTTTTCATCTTCTCACTCCAGATTCAATCTAACGATGAGAGGGGGCAGCGAGGCGCCTTGCGCCTACCGCGGCGAAAGACCGATTCCGCCGCAGCGAGCGCCGCCCGTACTTGACGGGAACGCAAGCCGGAGATCAGTGCATGGACTCGCCGCTGTGCAGGAGAGCGCCATGGCCAAGTCGTCCACTGACATCGTTCGTTACTTGGCCTGCGTACTGCATAGACGGAAGCGGCCTGCCTGAGCGACGCTCGCGAGGGGACCGTCGAGCGTTACCGGACGCTCTTTCCCCGGGTTCTCCAGTTCAGCCGTCAACGCGCCGCGCTTTTCGTCCGCGTTGAACGTCAGAATGACAGGGGTGTTGTCGTCGCCCCATCGGTTCCTGCCGCCATGCTTGACCAACGCCCAAATCTGGATGCCGCTGTAGCGTGCACCACCCACGAAGGTGTAGCTGACCATGACCGGCAGCGGGCCGCGCTTGCCCACCGCCGTGTCAAGATGAACTCCGGCCTTGTTCACGATGATGCGCGGCTGCTTCGCGCAGTCGCCGCCAGGCGAATAGTTGCCGTATACGTCAGGCGGAAGTTCCAAGTCGGCCGCAAACGCGACCGAGAAAATCACACCTCCGAATATCGCCGCTGCGAGGCGCATGAGCCAGATGGAAGTAATTTGGTCTGAATGAGAGACTCTCATCGTTGCATGCTCAATCGGAAAGACCTTGGCTAATTAAGCTATCACACTACCAATCGGAAATCGTCTCCCAAATAGGGTAGAAATCGGTCATGCAGTCCTTGCCCGCCCAAGAAGCAGCCGGCCTGTCGGCCCTCATCTCGCATCTCTACGACGCGGCGCTGGACGCTGCCTTGTGGCCTGGCACCGCCTCGCGGATTGCGCAAGCTCTGGGTTCAACCAGCACCGTGGTCAAGCTGCACGGGGACAGCGGCCAAGTGAGCTTGCTGGAATGCACCAGCAATTTGGTGGTGCCCGAGCGCGACCAGGCCTGGGCCGACGAATGGCACCGCCGTGACCTGTGGGTGGAGCGGTCGCTGGCCTATGGCATGTCGCGCATCATTACGGACGAGGACCTGGTGACGCCGGAGGAGCAAGTGCGCAGCGGCTTCTACCGGGAGTGGCTGCCGTATCTGGGCATCCACCATCTGGTTGGTGCGGTATTCCTCACCGCACAGGGCGCAGTGGGGGTGTTGGGAATCCACCGCCCGCGTGACGCCGGGGCCTATACCGACCAGGAGCGCCGGCAGGCGGCGGTGGTCTTGCCGCACCTGCAACGTGCGCTTCGGCTCGGGCAACACTGTGCCACCCTCGCTCAACAGCATTCGGTAGCCATGCAGGCGCTGGACAGGTTCGATACGGGCGCCCTGATCTTGGATGGCGCTTGTCGCATCCTCCATGTAAGCGCAATGGCTGAGACGCTGATGCGTGCGTGCCCGGAATTGGTCGTTGTCCGTGGGCACCTTTCACTTCATCACCCCATGCTGACAGACAAGCTGTCCACCTTGGTACATGCTGCATGGGAGACCGCACACGGCCGAGTGGGCAAACCTGGCTCGGCACTCTTGGTCCCCAGGTCTCGGCGGATGCCGTTGGTGTTGGAGGTCGCCCCCCTGCGGCCGGCCTCGGGCGCCTTCGGCGAAGAGAGGCCCGCCGTGTTGGTCTTCCTCCGTGATCCTGAAGCGCCACTTGATGTGGCGCGGCTGCGCGACTTGTTCGGGTTGACACGCACGGAAGCCGCCGTCGCGGTCGCCCTGGGGCGGGGACAGTCACCAGAGAATATCGCAACGGATATGGGCATCGGCATCGGAACAGCGCGTACTCACCTCAAGCGCATCCTGGCCAAAACGGGCACGCATCGGCAGGCGCAATTGGTCGCACTGCTGACCCGAAGCATGACGACGATGGCTAGCTAACCGCTTGCTCACTCGGGTGCTTACCGGTGCCCGCACCTATCAGCAAGGCTACGGCCCCCTCCCCCGAGGGCGTCGGCCTGCGCGCGGGGGTCGCCGCGCTCCTTGCGTGCCTGCCTTCGCGAAATTGCTGCTGCGCAGCGGCAATTGCTCCAGCGGGCAGAGGCACTTCGTGTCCAGCCCTCGGGGCGCCTCCCGCAGCCCCCAGCCTCCTCTTCGAGGACCGCTGCGCGGGCGTGCAACCCGCCCCCTCTCGGGTTCGGGAGGCGCGGCTTGGCCCCCCGCCGGTTTCGCAACGGCCATTCCGCCGGCGCCCCGGGCTCGCAGTTACGGCCCACCAGGACGGCTCCCCGCAGTCCGTACCGGACTGCTGCGCGCGCCCGTTACCGCCCGTTGCCGCCGGCGACCCTGGCAGTTCGGAGGCCGCATCGCTGTGGCGACATCGAGGCGACTCAAAAGAGCCCGGACGCGACGCTGGTCAAGAGAGAGGACCAATGAAGAGTACCCCCACACCTGTATAGCGCGGCCGAGCCCTTATGTTGCTGCGGGCCTCCATTGCAAGACCCTAGAATCGCTTTCGCGTGACTGACCGTCGACGCACCAAAGTCAACAGGTTGGCTGCGCCGTTTCGCACTGCCACGCGGAAGAGAAATGACCCCAAGTCATTGATGCTGGGGCGGGCCGTCAGCTGCTCAGCTTGACGCCCGTGTTGGCGACGCGCATGGCACCCGAGCGGTCGACCTCGATCCGTTCGCCCGAGTCGAGCCGGTACTCCACCTGGCCCGTCGGTTCCCAGCGGTCCTCGAAGTCCGGCGTGCCGTCCAGGCGCGCCAGGTGCTCGTAGCCGTGGATCACGTAAGACTTGCCGTCGTCGCCCGACATGCGCTGCGTCTCGAGCAGATGAATCCTCTTTTCCATGGTGGCTCCTTGAAAATCAGGGGAATGCATAAGGGCAAATGGGATGCCCGCCCGGACTGCATCGCAGAGCTTGCCGGCCTGCCCCACCCGACACCACCGGGCAAGCCATGATGGCGAACCCCATTTCCAACCTCCCAGGACCGCCCATGCAAGGCCACCCCGCCGTCATCGACGCGCTCAACGCGCTGCTCGCCAATGAACTCTCCGCACGCGACCAGTACTTCATCCACTCCCGCATGCTGGAGCACTGGGGCTTCACGAAGACCGCCGCGCGCATCGCCCACGAGATGGAGGACGAGACGGCCCACGCGTCGGCGCTGATCCATCGCATCCTGATGCTCGACGGCACGCCGCGGATGACGCCGGCCGCGCTGAACGTCGGCACCGACGTGCGCAGCGTCTTCGCCAACGACCTGGCGGTGGAACTGTCGGTGGTCACGCACCTGCGCGAGGTGATCGCGCTGACCGAACACGAGTCCGATTTCGTCACCCGCGACGTCCTGCTGCCGATGCTCAAGGACACGGAGGAAGACCACGCGCATTGGCTCGAACAGCAACTCAGGCTGCTGCAGGCGCTGGGTGAACACAACTACCTCCAGAGCCAGGTCGGCTGACGGCGCGGCCGCAGGCGAGCCCGCGCCCGCAGCGGCGCCCGGCTATGCGGTGGCGGTGCGCGCGCTGTGCGAGTTCACCGCCAAGCAGGGCGACCTGGACCTGCGCTTCACGCCGTCGCCCTCCGCGCAGGAGGGCATCGAGGGCCATGCCACGGTGGCCGCACGGCGCGGCGCCGGCTACGAGGCCGAGCTGGCCTTGTCGGGCGAGCACGGGCAGCTGCGTCTGCGCGGCCGTGCCGACGGCTACGACCCCGTCCGGCGGCGGCTGGAGGAGGTCAAGACCTACCGCGGCGAGTTCGACGCGATCCCCGCCAACCACCGTGCGCTGCACTGGGCCCAGCTGAAGGTCTACGGCGCGCTGCTGTGCCGCGCGCGCGGCCTCACGCAGATCGAGCTCGCGCTGGTGTACTTCCACGTCGACACGCTGCAGGAGACGCCGCTCGTCGAGACGCACCAAGCCGAGGCGCTGGAAGCGTTCCTTGCGCTGCAGGCCGGCCGCTTCGCCGGCTGGGCGGCGCAGGAGATGGCCCACCGGGCCGCGCGCGACGCCGCCTGGCAGGCGCTGCGCTTTCCGCACGGCGAGTTTCGGCGCGGCCAGCGCATGCTGGCCGAGAACGTCTACCGCGCCGCGGTGCGCGGGCGCTGCCTGCTGGCCGAGGCGCCCACCGGCATCGGCAAGACGGTCGGCACGCTGTTCCCGCTGCTGAAGGCCGCGCCGGGCGAGCGGCTCGACAAGGTCTTCTTCCTCACGGCCAAGGGCTCGGGGCGCCAGCTGGCGCTGGACGCGCTGGCGCTGATCGCCGGCCCGGCGCCGCAGGCCGTGCCGCTGCGCGTGCTGGAGCTCACCGCGCGCGACAAGGCCTGCGAGCACCCCGACAAGGCCTGCCACGGCGAGAGCTGCCCGCTGGCGAAGGGCTTCTACGACCGTCTGCCCGCCGCGCGCGCCGAGGCGGTGCAGGCCGGCCCGCTGCCGCGCGAGGCGCTGCGCGAGGTGGCGCGCCGGCACGCCGTCTGCCCCTATTACCTCGCTCAGGAGCTCGTGCGCTGGGCCGACGTGGTGGTCGGCGACTACAACCACTTCTTCGACACCAGCGCACTGCTGCACGGGCTCACGCGGGCCGAGAACTGGCGCGTGGCGGTGCTGGTGGACGAGGCGCACAACCTGGTGGAGCGTGCCCGTGCGATGTACACGGCCGAGCTCGACCAGGCTGCGCTGCAGGCGGTGCGGCGGCAGGCGCCGGCCCCCGTCAAGCGCGCGCTCAACCGCCTGCACAAGGCCTGGGCCGCGGTCAACGAGGCGCACCCTGCCGACTACCAGGCGCTCGCGGAGACGCCCGACAACGTCGCCGCCACGCTGCAGCAGGCGATCGCGACGATCGCCGACCACCTGGCGGAGCAACCGGCCGGCGTCGACAGCGAACTGCTGCGCTTCTTCTTCGATGCCAACCATTTCGCCCGGCTGCTGGAGAGCTTCGGCGAGCACTCATTGTTCGACCTCACCCGCCGCGGCGGGGGCCCGCGGACCCAGGACACCAGCGTGCTGTGCGTGCGCAACCTGCTGCCCGCGCCCTTCCTGGCACCGCGCTGGGGCGCCGCGCACACGGCCACGCTCTTCTCCGCGACGCTGGCACCCACGGCCTTCTATCGGGACCTGCTGGGCCTGCCGGAGGACGCCGTGGCCGTCGACGTCGAGTCGCCCTTCGAGGCGCGGCAGCTCGCGGTGCACGTGGCCCGCGGCATCTCCACCCGCTGGCAGCACCGCGAGGCCTCGCTCGCCCCGATCGCCGACCTGATCGCGCGGCAGTACGCCGAGCGGCCCGGCAACTACCTCGCGTTCTTCAGCAGCTTCGACTACCTGCACAAGGCCGCCGCGCTGCTGGCCGAGCGCCATCCGCAGGTGCCGCAGTGGCAGCAGGCGCGCGGCATGGACACCGCCGAGCGCGAGGCCTTCCTCGCCCGCTTCGCGGCGGACGGCCGGGGCGTCGGCTTCGCCGTGCTCGGCGGGCAGTTCGGCGAGGGCATCGACCTGCCGGGACGGCGGCTGATCGGCGCCTTCATCGCGACGCTCGGGCTGCCGCCGCTCAACGAGGTGAACGAGCGCATGCGCGAGCGCATGGCCGCCCGCTTCGGCCCTGCGCAGGGCCACGACTACACCTACCTCTACCCCGGCCTGCAGAAAGTGGTGCAGGCCGCGGGCCGCGTGATCCGCACGACCAGCGACGAGGGCGTGATCCACCTGATCGACGACCGCTTCGGCCGGCCCGCGGTGCAGCGCCTGCTGCCGAGGTGGTGGGCCGGCTGAGGGCGCCGTGGCCCGGCGCAAGCGGGCGCGCAACTTGCTGCCCCGGGGCGACCCCCCCACCTTCGCGAGAGCGCCCCATGACCACCACCTTCATCCGGGCCGCCGAAGTCTGGGCCCCCAGCGACGACGGCCAGCTCCTCGAATACCGCGCCGGCGCCTTCGGCACCGCGCGCCGCTTCGAGGCAATCAGCCAGTCGATGTGCTTCGGCCGCGGCGAAGGCCTGCCCGGCCGCGCGTGGGACGAAGGCCGGCCACAGCTGCTCAGGCAGTTCGATGCGGCCCACTTCCGCCGCGCAGCCGCCGCGCAGGCGGCCGGCTTCACCTGCGCGGCCGCGCTGCCGTTCTTCACCGGCGATGTGCTGAAGGCGGTGCTGGTCGTCTACTGCGCCCACGGCGCCGGGGCGGCGAGCGCGCTGGAGCTCTGGCACCAGGACCCGCGCGTCACCACCGACATGACGCTGGTCGACGGCGCCTACGGGCCCGGTGCGCAGACCTTCGAATCGATTTCGCACGACACCACGCTGCCGCGCGGCGTGGGCCTGCCGGGCCTTGCGTGGCAGCGCGGCGAGGGCGTGTTCATGGAGGACATCACCGACGGCACGGGCCGCTTCCTGCGCGCGGCATACGCGTCGTCCGCGGGCCTGCAGCGCGGCTTGGCCCTGCCGGCGGGCGCCCGCAGCGCGGAGAGCCACGTGCTGACCTTCCTGGCCGGCGCCTCGCTGCCGCTCGCGCAGCGGGTCGAGCGCTGGGCACCGGGCGAGAACCGTGCGCGGCTGCACCGCGTCGAGGCGTTCAGCGAGCTGCACGGCGGCCGCTCGCAGGCCGACGCCAGCCTGCCGCTGGACGGCGCGGGCTCGATCGCGCAGGCCTTCGCCAGCGGCATGCCCGCCATCAACGCCCACCCGCGCAGCGAGCCCGGCGCGCCGGCGGCCGCGGCGGCCGGCATCGGCGCCACCGCGCTGATCGTGGTGCCGGTGCAGTGGGAGGACGAGGTGTCCGAAGTGGTGGCGCTGTACCTCTGAGCGCGCAACGGTCTGACACACGGGGGACGCCGTCCGCAGGGCAGACTCGGGGCTTTCCACGGAGCCCGGCGAGGCCGCAGATGTCGATGTCACCGCTTTCCCGCATGCTGGCCACGCTGGCGCTGGCCGCCGGCGGCGCCGTCTTCGGCACCGGCTGCGCCACGCCGCCGGCCGCGCCGCCCGGCGCCGCGCTCCTCGGTCCGGAATGGGTGGTCGAGGACCTGGACAAGGCCGGCATCGTCGACCGCTCGCGCATCACGCTGCACTTCGGCATTGACGGGCGGGTCGCGGGGCTGGCCTCCTGCAACCAGTACGGGGGCAGCTACCGTGTCGAGCAGGGCCGGCTGGTGGTCTCGCACGTCGTGGCGACCCTGCGGGCCTGCCCGCCGGCGCTGATGGCGCAGGAGCGCCGCTTCCTCGACCTGCTCGACACGCCGCTGCGCATCGAGCGCACCCCCGACGGCGCGCTGGTGCTGCGCGGCGACGGCCACCAGGGCCTGACGGCACGTCGCCCCTGAACCCGCCCGGCGGGGGGCGGCCAGCACGGCTGGCGCGCCTGCGCTACGCTGCGTCGCCTGCCCTACGCCACGCACCATGCCCTTCATCCCCGCCCACCAGCCGCCGACGCAGACCACCGCGCTCGGCTGGCACTTCGTGTTCGTCGACCACCAGCTGCTGCTGCCCGAGGCCGACACCGACACGCTCGCGCCGCAGGCGCCCACGCTGTTCGGCGCGATCGACGCACCCCGCCACTACCTCGGCCGGCTCGACGGCCACGACTGCTGGACGCTTGCGCTCGCGGAGGCCCCGCCCGGCTGGCGGCGCGTGCCCCTGCGTGCGGCGATGATGCAGTTTCCGGCGCCGCTGATGGCGCTGGCCGGGCGCGCGGCCCAGGTCCTGGAGTGGGACCGCGCCCACCGCTTCTGCGGCGTGTGCGGCACCCCCACCCAAGCGCACGAGCGGGAGCGTTCCCGCGTGTGCCCGGCCTGCGGCCACACCGCGTACCCGCGCATCAGCCCGGCGATGATGGCCCTGGTGTGGCGCGAGGGCGAGCTGCTGCTGGCCCGCGCCCCGCACTTCGCGCCCGGCATGTACAGCGCGCTGGCTGGCTTCGTCGAGCCAGGCGAATCGCTGGAGGACTGCGTCGCGCGCGAGGTCGAGGAGGAGGTCGGCGTGCAGGTGAAGAACCTGCGCTACTTCGGCAGCCAGAGCTGGCCGTTCCCGCACAGCCTGATGGTCGCGTTCACCGCCGAATGGGCGGGCGGCGAGATCGTGCCCCAGGCCGACGAGATCGAGCACGCCGCGTGGTACCGCATCGGCGAGCTGCCCGGCATCCCGCCGCGCTTCAGCATCGCGGGGCACCTGATCCGCGACCAGGTCGCCTCCATGCAGGAGCGGCGGTGAGCGACGCCTTCACCGGCTGGCCGGCGACGCGGCTGTCGCGGGCCCTGCACGCGCGCGAGGTCTCGTGCCGCGAGGTGATGGACGCCTGCCTTGCGCAGATCGCCCGCCTCAATCCGGCGGCCAACGCCATCGTCTCGCTGCAGGATCCCGAGCGCCTGCTGCAGCAGGCCGACGAGCGCGACGCGCAGCTGCGGCGCGGCGAATCGATGGGCCCGCTGCACGGCTTCCCCCAGGCCCCCAAGGACCTGGCCGACACCGCCGGCATCACGACCACGCAAGGCTCGCCGACCCTGGCGCGGCACGTGCCGCGCAGCGATGCCATCGTCGTCGAGCGCATGCGCCGCGCGGGCGCCCTCTTCGTCGGCAAGACCAACACGCCGCAGTTCGGCCTGGGCTCGCACACCTACAACGCCGTGTTCGGCACCACCCGCAACGCGTTCGATCCATCGAAGAGCGCCGGCGGCAGCAGCGGCGGCGCGGCGGTCGCGCTGGCGCTGCACCTGCTGCCGGTGGCCGATGGCAGCGACATGATGGGCTCGCTGCGCAACCCGGCCGGCTGGAACAACGTGTTCGGCTTCCGCCCCTCCTTCGGCCGCGTGCCGCAGGGGCCGGCCGCCGATGTGTTCTTCCAGCAGTTCTCGACCGAGGGGCCGATGGGCCGCAGCGTGGCCGACGTGGCGCTGCTGCTGTCGGTGCAGGCCGGCTTCGACGCGCGGGCGCCGCTGTCGCTCGACGGCGACCCGGCCCAGTTCACGCAGCCGCTGGACCGCGACCTGCGCGGCACGCGCATCGGCTGGCTGGGCGACTTCGGCGGCCACCTGCCCACCGAGCCCGGCCTGCTCGACACCTGCACCCGGGCGCTGAAGCACTTCGAGGCCCTCGGCTGCGCGGTAGAGCCGGTGGACCCGCCCTTCGCGATGGAGCGGCTGTGGCACGCCTGGCTCGTGATGCGCGGGCTGTCGGTGGCCGGCAGGCTGGGCGCGGTGCACGCCGACCCGAAGCTGCGCGAACAGCTCAAGCCCGAGGCGGTGTGGGAGGTCGAGCAGGGCCTGCGCTACACCGCGGCCGACGTGCATGCGGCCTCGGTCGTGCGCAGCGCGTGGTACCAGGCGCTGAACCGGCTCTTCGCGCGGTACGACCACCTCGTGCTGCCTTCGGCGCAGCTCTTCCCGTTCGACGCCGCGCTCGACTGGCCCCAGGCCATCGCCGGCCGCGCGATGGACACCTACCACCGCTGGATGGAGGTGGTGATCGGCGGCACGATGGCCGGCCTGCCGGTGCTGGCCGTGCCGGCGGGTTTCGGCCCCACGGGGCTGCCGATCGGCCTGCAGCTGATGGGCCGCCCCCGGGCAGACCTGGCCGTGCTGCAACTCGGCCACGCCTACGAGCAGGCGAGCGGCTGCACCGCGGTGCGCAGCCCGCTGCTCGACGCGTCCGTATGATTCAAGTATCTATTCAGAAAACCATCCATTGTCGCGAACTCGGCTGCAGGCCAACTGGGGGAGCACGCGCGTGCGATGCCGAGGCGCAGCCCGCCCCCCCGCGCGCCTTGATGGCCTCGCTGGGTGTCAGCCAGCCCACGCTCTCGCGCGCATTAAAAACGCTCGGTGACGAGCTGGTGCCTTTTGGCGCCGCCCGATCCATTCAATATGCGCTTCGCGACGCCTCCCGGATCTCCCTCCAGGCACCGGTCTACCGTGTCTCGGCAGACGGCCGGCTGAGCGAACTCGGCACGCTCATCCCGGTATGCCCGGGGGGCTTCGTCATGGCGCAGTGCGACGGCGCCTGCGTCCACACCGATGGCCTGCCCTGGTGGCTGTACGACATGCGGCCGCAGGGCTACCTCGGCCGCGCCTACAACCAGCAGCACGGACGGCAGCTCGGCCTGCCGGCCCGCCTGGAGGACTGGAACGACAGCCATGTGCTGCAGGCCCTGCTGCTGCAGGGCAGCGACCTGCCGGGGAACCTGCTCATCGGGCAGGCTGCACGCGACCTGTTCGTGAACACGGCCCCGCCGCAGCCGGTGCCCCTGGAGGGCAGGGCCCGGGTGTACGCCGGACTCGCGGCAGCGGCGGCGCGGGGCGAGCACCACGGATCCTCCGCCGGCGGCGAGCAGCCCAAGTTCACGGCATTCGCCGAGGGGGGGGACGGGCCGGCCCACGTCATCGTGAAGTTCACGGCGCTGACCGACACACCGGTCAGCGAGCGCTGGCGTGACCTGCTCCAGGCCGAGCACCTGGCTCTCGAGGTGCTGCACGGCCAGGGTGTCGCTGCGGCCCGGTCCACCGTGTACATCCATGGAAGCCAACGCTTCCTGGAAGTGCGCCGGTTCGACAGGGAGGGCCCGTCGGGCCGCCGCGCGCTGTTCTCGATCGCCGCCCTGGACGCCGAGTTCGTCGGCAGCGCAAACCACTGGCCGCAGGTGGTGCGGGCGCTGGCCAGCGCGGGCGTCGTCACGCACGATGCCGTGGCCGGCACCGACGTGTTGTGGGCCTTCGGTGTGCTCATCGCCAACACCGACATGCACGGCGGCAACCTCTCGTTCATGTCGGAGCACGGGCGGCCCTACCAGCTCGCACCCGCGTACGACATGACCTGCATGGCCTTCGCGCCGACGGCGGGGGGGGACCTCCCCCTTCGCGAGTGGCCCCTCGCCGTCTCGAGCGACGTGCCTGCGCCGGCCTGGCATCGAGCCCTGGCCATGGCGCGCGACTTCCTGGCCCGCCTGCAGCGATGCAGCGACCTGAGCGAAGGGTTCCAGCCCTGCGTGGCAGCCCTGGCCACGCGCATCGCGCAGGCCGGCGACCGGATCGCGCGGCTCGCCGCATGAGGCGGCGGCCTGCGCCGCGGCGCAGGCGCACGGCCTGGCGTGCTAGGTTTCCGCCGGCCAGTCCTGGATGTAGGCCTTGAGCATGCGGTTCTCGAACTGCTGCTCCTCGTACACCGACTTGGCGATGTCGTGGAACGACACCACGCCCACCAGCCGCCCGCCATCGAGCACCGGCAGGTAGCGCTGGTGGTGGCGGATCATCATCGCGCGCAGCGGCTGCAGTTCCATGTCGGGCGTGGCCGAGATGGGCGCGCGCTCCATCACCTCGCTCACCCGCAGCTCGGCCACCGGCGGCGTCGGGCCGCGGCGCAGCTCCTTCTGGCGCTGCGCCAGCGTGCGGATGACCTCGCGGAAGGTCAGCAGCCCCACCAGCCGCGCATGGTCGTCGACCACCAGCAGCGAGCCGAGGTCCTCGTCCGCCATCTGGATCACGCACGCCGACAGCGGCGTCTCCGGGTGGACCGTGCGCAGCGCGCCCTGCTTGGACGAGAGGATGTCCGTCACCTGCATGATGTCTGTCTCCTTTGCAATGCGCCGCTACTCCACGGCCTTCACCATCTCCTCGACGACCTTCTTCGCATCGCCGAAGACCATCATGGTCTTGTCCATGTAGAAGAGCTCGTTGTCCAGGCCC